>NZ_SOFP01000046.1 GCF_004402785.1 Cryobacterium algoritolerans | reverse complement strand
GGGCGTTTTCTGCACTCTCGCGGCCGGGTGGGGGCACGGTGGTGAGGTGGGGGCACGGTGGGGGCACGGTGGGGGCACGGTGGGGGCACGGTGGGGGCACGGTGGGGGCACGGTGGGGGCACGAGGGGGGCACGGTGGGGGCACGAGGGGGGCACGGTGGGGGCACGAGGGGGGCACGGTGGGGGCACGAGGGGGGCACGAGGAAGCCCCGCCGCCCGGCTCAGCCGGGCGGCGGGGCTTCCTCGGAACGAACTAGTTCTTGGCGTAGGCCGGGTGAACCTCGTTGTGCGCATCGCCGACGCGGTGCACACGGATGTCGTTCGTGGAGCCTGCGATTCCGGGAGGGGATCCGCTGATCACGACGACCTTGTCACCGAGCTGGGCCAGGCCCTGGCTGAGCAGGATGTCATCGACCTGTCCGAACATGGCGTCAGTGTGGGTGACCCGGTCGACCAGGTACGTCTGGATGCCCCAGGTGAGGGCAAGGCGACGACGGATGCCGGGCTCCGGGGTGAAGGCCAGCATCGGGATCTTCGAACGCAGGCGAGACATCCGCCTGGCCGAGTCGCCCGACTCGGTGAAGATGCAGAGGAACTTCGCGTCGACGAACTCGGCAACCTCGATGGCGGCGAGGGTGATCGCCCCACCCTGGGTGTGCGGCTTGTTCGTCAGCGGAGCAATGCGCTCCAGACCGTGGTCCTCCGTCGACGCCACAATGCGCGCCATGGTCTGGACCGTGACGACGGGGTATTCGCCGACGCTGGTCTCGCCGCTGAGCATGACCGCGTCAGCACCGTCGAGCACGGCGTTGGCCACGTCGGACGTTTCGGCGCGTGTGGGCACCGGGCTGTGGATCATGGATTCCAGCATCTGGGTGGCCACGATGACCGGCTTGGCCATGCGACGAGCGAGCTCAACCGCCTGCTTCTGCACGATCGGCACGGCCTCGAGAGGCAGTTCGACGCCCAGGTCGCCACGGGCGACCATGATGGCGTCGAACGCGTCGACGATGCCTTCGAGGTTCTCGACGGCCTGCGGCTTCTCGATCTTCGCGATCACGGGGACGCGGCGGCCTTCTTCAGCCATGATCTCGTGCACGCGGGTGATGTCGGCGGCGTCGCGCACGAACGACAGAGCGATCAGGTCTGTTCCCAGCCGGAGACCCCAGCGCAGGTCGGCCTCGTCCTTTTCGGACAGGGCCGGCACGTTGACGGCGACGCCGGGAAGGTTGATGCCCTTGTTGTTCGAGACGGGGCCCGCGACGATGACCTTGGTGGTCACGACGGTGCCGTTCGTGACAACGACCTCGACCTTGACCTTGCCGTCGTCGATGAGGAGGAAGTCGCCCGCCTTGACGTCCTGGGGAAGTCCCTTGTAGGTGGTGCCGGAGAGTTCCCGGGTACCGAGGACCTCTTCGGTGGTGATCTTAAAGATGTCGCCGACGGCCAGTTCGTAAGGGCCGCCTTCAAACTTACCGAGACGGATCTTCGGTCCCTGCAGGTCGACCATGACGGCAACCGCACGGCCGGAGTCATTCGCCGCCTTGCGAACATTCGCGTAAACGCTTTCGTGGACTTGGTAGTCTCCGTGGCTGAGGTTCATCCGGCAGACATCGACGCCCGCATCGATGAGCGCTCGAATTTGATCGTAGCTGGATGCTGCCGGCCCGAGGGTGGCGACGATTTTGGCGCGTCTCATACTGAAAATTCTCCGATTTCCGCGCCTTTTCGGCGCTGTGGTGCTTTCGTGGGGGCAGAGACCACGGGGTGGTGAGTCTCTTGGGTGGGGATCACTTGGTTACGGACCAATCAGATTACGAAGGCATGGTCGGTCGGTTTGACCGGAGCAGGGAGTAGGGTCTCACCTTCGAGGTAACGATCGACGGCGGCTGCCGCAGCCCGGCCTTCGGCGATCGCCCATACGATGAGCGACTGGCCGCGACCGGCGTCTCCGGCAACAAACACTCCCTCGTGACTGGTCTGGTAGTTGCCGTCACGTTCGACATTACTCCGGTCGTCGACCGGCAATTGCAGCTGTGCGGTGAGGTCGCGGGATTCCGGCCCGGTGAAGCCGAGGCACAGAAGCACGAGATCCGCGGGGATCTCCCGCTCGCTGCCCGCCTTGGGCACGCGGCGACCGTCGAGGTACTCGGTCTCGGCGACCCGGATGGCGCGCACCTCGCCTGCGGCGTTCGCCAGGAACTCGATCGTAGACGCGAGGTACTGCCTGCTGCCGCCCTCTTCGTGGGCGCTCGACACCTCGAACAGCGTCGGCGAGAGCGGCCACGGCTGGTGGTCCGGCCGGCTCGTGCCGGGTTGCTTGCCGATCGCGAGGTTGGTGACGGATGCCGCCAGCTGCCGGTGCGCTGTGCCGATGCAGTCCGCGCCGGTGTCGCCGCCGCCGAGCACGACCACGTGCTTGCCCTCCGCGGTGATCTGCCTGTCGACGGCGTCGCCTGCCCCGACCTTGTTCTGCTGGACCAGGTATTCCATCGCGAAGTGAACCCCGGGCAGGTCCCGCCCGGGGATCGGGAGATCACGGGGCACCATGGCGCCGGTGGCGATCACCACGGCGTCGTACCTGGCACGCAGGGCATCCCAGGTGATGTCGACGCCGATGGTGACGCCCGCCCGGAATCTGGTTCCCTCAGCGGTCATCTGCGCCAGGCGCGACTCGAGGTGCTTCTTCTCCATCTTGAAGTCGGGGATGCCGTAGCGCAGCAGCCCGCCGATCCGGTCGTCGCGTTCGAAGACCGCGACGGTGTGCCCGGCGCGCGTGAGCTGCTGCGCCGCAGCAAGCCCGGCCGGGCCGGAGCCGACGACGGCGACGGTCTTACCGGTGAGGCGCCCCGGTGGCTGCGGCTGCACCCAGCCGTTGGCGAACGCCTGGTCAATGATGGACACCTCCACCTGCTTGATCGTGACGGCGGGCTGGCTGATGGCCAGCACGCAGGCGGATTCGCAGGGTGCCGGGCAGAGCCGGCCGGTGAACTCGGGGAAATTGTTCGTCGAGTGCAGGCGTTCGATCGCCTCCCGGCCCTCGTCCCGCCAGGTGAGGTCGTTCCACTCGGGGATCAGGTTCCCGAGGGGGCAACCCTGGTGGCAGAAAGGCACGCCACAGTCCATGCAGCGGCCGGCCTGGCGTTTCAGCTGCGCCGCATCCCCCTGCTCGTACACCTCTTTCCAATCCATCAGGCGCACGGATACTGGACGACGGGCCGGGGTTTCACGCTCCGTGGTCTTGAGGAAGCCCTTCGGATCAGCCATTGGTTACCTCCAGGATGCGGTTCCAGACAACGTCGCCGTCGGGGTCGAGACCCTCGGCGACTGCATTCTGCCTGGTTGCCAGCACGGCCGCGTAGTCACGCGGCAGCACCTTGACGAATGTGGACATGGTGGTTTCGAGGTCGGCGAGCAACCGGGCGGCGAGCGGTGAATCGGTGTGGTCGCGGTGTTGTTCGAGCAGGTCACGAACGATTTCCTGGTCTGCGATGCCGAGCGACGACATGGTCAGTTCCCCGGATTGGAGTGCCTGGAAGTTGACGTTGTCGCTCTGGAGGTCGTAAATGTAGGCAGTTCCACCGCTCATTCCGGCCCCCAGGTTGCGTCCCGTCTCGCCGAGGATCACCGCGAGCCCGCCGGTCATGTACTCGAGGGCGTGGTCGCCGACGCCTTCGACGACGGCGGTCGCACCGGAGTTGCGGACCATGAACCGCTCCCCCACGATGCCACGGATGAACATGCTGCCCTGGGTCGCGCCGTAGCCGATCACGTTCCCGGCGATCACGTTCTGCTCCGCGGGGAAGAGGCTGCGCCGGTCGGGGCGCACGATGATCTGCCCACCGGAGAGGCCCTTTCCGACGTAGTCGTTCGAGTCGCCCTCGAGCCGCAGGGTGATACCGCTCGGCAGGAACGCCCCGAGGGACTGGCCGGCGGATCCGATCAGGGTGACGTCGATCGAACCGGCCGGGAGACCCTGTTCGCCGTGGCGCACCGTCACCTCGTGGCCGAGCATCGTTCCGACCGCCCGTTCGGTGTTGCGGATGGGCAGCCGGATGGCGATCCTGCCGCCGTGGTCGAGCACGCTGGCGCTCCGGCGGATGAGCTCGTTGTCGAAATGCAGTTCCAGCTCGTGCTCCTGCGGGCGGCCGGACTGCCTCGGTTCCCCGGCGGAGAAGTCCGGCCCGACCAGGATCGGCGACAGGTCCAGTCCGGATGCCTTCCAGTGTGTGAGCGCGCCGTCGACGTTGAGGATCTCCCGGTGTCCGATCGCCTCTTCGAGGCTGCGGAAACCAAGGCCGGCGAGGTACTCTCGCACCTCCTGTGCGATGAACTCGAAGAAGTTGATCACGTATTCGGCCTTGCCGGTGAAACGCTTGCGCAACTCGGGGTTCTGGGTGGCCACGCCAACCGGGCAGGTGTCCAGGTGGCAGACGCGCATCATGACGCAGCCCTCGACGATCAGCGGGGCGGTGGCGAAGCCGAACTCTTCGGCTCCGAGCAGCGCGCCGATGACGACGTCTCGGCCGGTTTTGAGTTGTCCGTCAACCTGCAGCACCACCCGGTCCCGCATGCCGTTGAGCATCAGCGTCTGCTGGGTCTCGGCGAGGCCTAGTTCCCAGGGGGTTCCGGCGTGCTTGAGCGAGTTCAGCGGGCTGGCGCCCGTGCCGCCGTCGTGGCCGGAAATCAGGATCACATCGGAAAGCGCCTTGGCGACGCCGGCCGCGACCGCGCCGATGCCGGATTGGCTGACCAGTTTGGTGTGGATCCGCGCCTTGGGATTGGCCCGTTTGAGGTCGAAGATCAACTGTTTGAGGTCTTCGATCGAGTAGATGTCGTGGTGCGGCGGCGGCGAGATCAGGCCGACTCCCGCGGTAGCGTGGCGGGTGCGGGCGATCCACGGGTACACCTTCGTCGGCGGCAGCTGGCCGCCCTCGCCCGGCTTGGCACCCTGGGCGAGTTTGATCTGGATGTCGTCGGCGTGCGACAGGTACATGCTGGTCACGCCGAACCGGCCGGACGCGACCTGCTTCACGGCGCTGCGCCGCTCGGGGTCGATCAGTCGATCGAGGTCCTCGCCGCCCTCGCCGGTGTTGGATTTGCCGCCGAGGCGGTTCATCGCGATGGCGAGCGTCTCGTGAGCCTCAGGCGAGATGGAACCGTAGCTCATCGCGCCGGTGGCGAACCGCTTGACGATCGACTCGATCGACTCAACCTCGTCCAGGGGAACGGGGTGGCGCTTGCCGGTGTCGAATGTGAACATGCCGCGCAGTGTCATCAGGCTTTCGGCCTGGTCGTCGACGAGTTTCGTGTACTCGCGGAAGATGTCGTAGCGGCGGTTGCGGGTGGAGTGCTGGAGACGGAAGATGGTCTCCGGGTTGAACAGGTGGGGTGAGCCATCCCTGCGCCACTGGTACTCGCCTCCCGTGTTCAGGCGTTCGTGCGCGGTGACGGCGGCATCCTCCGGGTAGGCGGAAGCGTGGCGGGCCTCGTTCTCCGCGGCGATGACGTCGATACCAACCCCGCCGAGCTTGCTGGTGGTGCCGGTGAAATACTGGTCGATGAACTCCTGGCTGAGCCCCACGGCCTCGAATGTCTGGGCGCCGGCGTAGGAGGACACCGTGGAGATGCCCATCTTCGACATGATCTTGAGCACCCCCTTGCCGAGGGCCTTGATCACGTTACGCACGGCCTGTTCCGGCGTGCCGGAGGTGAGGTATCCGCTGCGGACGAGGTCCTCGCAGGTCTCCATCGCCAGGTACGGGTTGACCGCCGAAGCTCCGTAACCGATCAGGAGCGCAACGTGGTGCACCTCCCGAACGTCGCCGGCCTCGACGACGATGCCGACCTTCATCCTGTTCTCGGTGCGGATCAGGTGGTGGTGCACGGCGGCGATCATCAAGAGGGAGGGGATCGGGGCGAAGTCCTTGTTGGAGTCACGGTCGGAGAGCACGATGAACATCGCGCCGGCTTCGATGGCCGCGTCGGCCTCCACGCACATCTCGGCGATCCTGGTCGACAGGGCGTCCGGCCCATCATCGAACCGGTAGAGACCCCGGATGGTGGTGGTCGTGCGGCTGCCGGGGGCGGTGTCGATGTGCTGGATTTTGGCCAGCTCGTCGTTGTCGATGACCGGGAAGTCAAGGACGACCTGCCTGGCGTGCTCCGGCCCGGCCGAGAGCAGGTTGCGCTCGGGGCCGAGCCCGAGCTTGAGCGAGGTGACGACCTCTTCCCGGATCGAGTCGAGCGGCGGGTTCGTCACCTGCGCGAACTGCTGGGTGAAGTAGTCGAAGATGAGCCTCGGCCGATCGCTGAGCACGGCGATCGGGGTGTCGGAACCCATCGCTCCGAGCGGTTCAGCGCCGGTGCGTGCCATCGGGGCGAGCAGCACCCGCACCTCTTCCTCGGTGTAGCCGAAGGTGCGCTGGCGGCGGACGACGGATGCCGGTGGGTGCACGATGTGCTCCCGCTCGGGCAGGTCCTTGAGGTTGATCCGTCCCGCGTCGAGCCAAGTACCCCACGGCTCACTGGCGGCCAGGTCAGCCTTGATCTCGTCGTCCTCGATCAGGCGGCCGGCGACGGTGTCGACGAGGAACATCTTGCCGGGACGGAGACGGCCCTTGCGCACGACGCGGCTCGGGTCGATGTCAAGCACGCCGATCTCGCTGGCCAGCACGACGAGTCCGTCGTCGGTGATCAGGTAACGGCCGGGGCGCAGCCCGTTCCGGTCGAGGGTGGCACCGACGAGGGATCCGTCGGTGAAGACGATGGCGGCGGGTCCATCCCACGGTTCCATCAACATCGAGTGGTACTCGTAGAACGCGCGGCGTTCCTCGTCGAGGTCGGTCTGGTTTTCCCAGGCCTCGGGCACCATCATCATCACGGCGTGCGGGAGGGAACGCCCGGTCAGGCTGAGCAGTTCGACGACCTCGTCGAAAGAGGCGGAGTCGCTGCCGCCCGGGGTGACGATGGGCAGCAGTGGGGCCAGGTCGCCGAGCAGCTCGGATTCGAGTTGGGACTGGCGTGCCTGCATCCAGTTGCGGTTGCCCTGCACGGTATTGATCTCGCCGTTGTGCGCGATCATCCGGAACGGCTGGGCGAGAGGCCAGGACGGGAACGTGTTCGTGGAGTACCGGGAGTGCACCAGTGCGAGCTTGGACACGAACCCAGGGTCGGAAAGGTCCGGGTAGAACGGTTCCAGTTGGAGGGTGGTGACCATGCCCTTGTAGACCATGGTCCGGCAGGACAGCGAGGCAAAGTAGATCTCCAGTTCGCGTTCGGCACGCTTGCGCAACCGCACCGCCTGGCGGTCCAGGGCGATGTCGCCGACGGACAACCCGGTGTCGTCGGTGCGGTCGCTCTGCACGAAGAGCTGCTGGATGGCGGGCATCGCCGCCCTGGCCAGGTTCCCGACCTCGTCCGGTCGCACCGGAACCTCACGCCAGCCGAGGATCGTGAGCCCTTCTTCGCGCACGATCCGCGCGATCTCGCGCTTGATCGTGCTGCGGGAGGTCGGGTCGGTCGGCAGGAAGACGTTTCCCACGGCGTAACGGCCGGCCTCGGGGAGGGTGAAGTCCGTGACGGTGCGGAGGAAAACGTCGGGGATCTGGGTGATGATGCCGGCGCCGTCGCCGGTTCCGGCATCCGAGCCCACCGCGCCGCGGTGTTCGAGGTTGCGGAGCGCGTCGAGGGCGAGCGTGATGATGTCGTGGCCTGCCGTGCCGCGCAGCGTTGCAACCATGGCGAGGCCGCACGCATCACGTTCGTCGGCAGGGTTGTACAACCCTTGGGGCTTCGGCACGCTGCTGAAGCGCGAGAAGAGGGGGGTGTGCGGCATGGGACCGTCCTCACGAAGTGACTGGCAAGTGGGGACGACGCTGGCCCGCTGAAAGTGATCATGTGCGCGGCGGCCCGTGGTACCGGGTGACAAGCCGTAGCGGGTTTTCCCTGGGGCTAGAGGCGCGAGTTGCTGGTGCTTGTGGCTGCAACATCGCCTGATCCGGTCGGTCCGACGGCGTCATCACCGTGATCCTCGGTATCCGAATCAAACTCATCAGATTCTACCTCAGCATCGGGTCCCTTCCACTCGCGGCCGGGCCGGTAGGCGCTGACCGGGGTGCCGGTGTGGCGCCGACTCTGAACAATGAGGAGGACCAGGCCGATCAGGATTGCGGCGTAGGCGGCCCAGACATTGGTGCGGATTCCGAAATAGAATTCGCTCGGGTCGACCCGGATCGACTCGAAGAAGCTGCGTCCGAAGCCATACCAGACCAGGTACACGCCGAAGGCCTTGCCCCAGCGCAGGGTGAGCCGGCGTTCGAGCAATAGGATCACGGCCACGCCGATGACGTTCCAGATCATCTCGTAGAGGAAGGTGGGGTGGAACAGTGTGCCAACCGGCAGGCCGACCGGGTACGCCGGGTTGCCGGTTTCGATCTGGAGACCCCAGGGCAGGGTGGTCGGCAGACCGAACAACTCGTGGTTGAACCAGTTGCCGAGCCGTCCCATCGCCTGGGCGACGAGCATGCCGGGAGCCAGCGCATCCGCGAAGGCCCAGAAGCGGATGCCGGACAGGCGGCAGCCGATGTACGCTCCGACGGCGCCGCCGAGCAGCGCCCCGAAGATGGCGTTGCCGCCCTCCCAGATGTACAGGGTGCGGAGCAGATCGGCGCCCGGGTAGAAGTAGTCGCCCGGGTGGGTCAGCACGTGGTAGATCCGTGCCCCGACGATGCCGAGCGGGACGGCCCAGAGGATGATGTCCAGCACCACGCCCGGTTCGCCGCCTCGGCTGGTCAGGCGACGCGAGGTCAGCACGGTGGCGGCAATGATCCCGGCCAGGATGCAGAGTGCGTAGGCGTGGATCCGGAACGGTCCAACGTCGAAGAAACTCCACTCCGGGCTGGGGCTCGGGATGCTCAGCAGAAAAGACACCTGGTATTACCTTTCATCGTGACGAGGTCACTCCGGGTTGGCCGGAACCGGGGGTCGGCCGACAAAACTGTCGAGGCGCCGAACGACCGCCTCGGTCAACATACCTCAGACTGCGGGGCGGATGTCCCTGGCACCGGCGGCAAGGTCGCGGGCGAGGGCTGCAACCATTGGGACTCCACCGTCGCCGAGCGCCCTCACCAGCGCCGAGCCGACGATGGCGCCGTCCGCGTAGCCGAGGATCTCCCGCACCTGGCTGGGGGTGGAAATGCCCAGTCCGACACAGGCGCTCGTCGAACCGACCGCGCGCAGCCGGTCAATGAGCACCCGGGCCGCCGAGTCGACGTCGCTTCGGGCGCCGGTGATCCCCATGGTGGACACGGCGTAGACGAAACCGCGGCTCGCCTTGACCGCCTGCTCCAGCCGGTCGTCGGATGAGGACGGTGCGGCGAGGAAGACACGGTCGAGGCCCGCGCGGTCGCTTGCGGCGAACCAGTCGGCCGCGTCGTCGGGGACCAGGTCGGGGGTGATCAGGCCTGCGCCGCCGGCGAGGTGGAGGTCGTCGGCGAACCGCTCGACGCCGTACTGCACGATCGGGTTCCAGTAGGTCATCACCAGCACCGGGGCATCAACCTGGGAGGTGATCGCCGCGACGGCCTCGATGCCATGGCGGAGCCGGAAGCCATTGGCGAGCGCCTGCTGGGTGGCCGCCTGGATGACCGGGCCATCCATGACCGGGTCGGAGTACGGCAGACCCAGTTCGAGAATGTCCACACCACCGGCGACCAGGGCGACCGCCGCGTCGATGCTCTCGGACAGGGTCGGGAACCCGACCGGCAGGTAGCCGATCAGGGCGCCACCGCCCTGTTGCCGCCGCAGGGTGATGGTGGATTCGACCGTGCTCACCGTCGTCGTCATAGCTGTGCCGCACCCTTGTCGAGCAGGTCGAAGTATCGTCCCGCGGTTTCCATGTCCTTGTCGCCGCGGCCGGAGAGGTTGACCAGGATGGTGGCGTCCGATCCGAGCCGCTTGCCCAGGTCGAGGGTGCCGGCGAGAGCGTGTGCCGATTCGATGGCCGGGATGATCCCCTCGGTGATGCTGAGCAGCCGCAGGGCGCTCATCGCCTCCGCGTCGGTGATCGGCAGGTAGGTCGCCCGGCCGATACTGGCCAGCCACGAGTGCTCCGGTCCGACGCCCGGGTAGTCGAGGCCGGCGGAGATCGAGTGCGACTCGACGGTCTGGCCGTCCTCGTCCTGGAGCAGGAAGCTGCGGGCGCCGTGCAGGATGCCCGGGCGCCCCTTGGTGATCGTCGCCGCGTGCCGGAGGGTCTCCGCTCCGTCGCCGCCGGCCTCGTAACCGTAGAGGGCCACGTCGGCGTCGTCGAGGAACGCGTGGAAGATGCCCATCGCGTTGGAGCCCCCGCCCACGCACGCCGTGACGGCGTCGGGGAGGCGCCCGGTCAGGTCGAGGACCTGCTGGCGGGCCTCCTCGCCGATGATCTTCTGGAAGTCACGCACCATCGCCGGGAACGGGTGCGGGCCGGCGACGGTCCCGAAGATGTAATTGGTGTTCTCGACGTTGGTCACCCAGTCGCGCATGGCGTCGTTGATGGCGTCCTTGAGCGTGCGGGACCCGGTCGTGACCGGCACGACCTCCGCGCCGAGCAGCCGCATCCTGGCCACGTTGAGGGCCTGGCGTTCAGTGTCGACCTCGCCCATGTAGACGACGCAGTCCAGCCCGAACAGGGCTGCGGCGGTTGCCGTGGCCACGCCGTGCTGGCCGGCCCCGGTCTCCGCGATCACCCGGGTCTTGCCGATGCGCCTGGTCAGCAGGGCCTGCCCGAGGACGTTGTTGATCTTGTGCGAGCCGGTGTGGTTGAGGTCTTCGCGCTTCAGGATGACCCGGGCGCAGCCGGCGTGCGCGGCGAACCTGGGCACCTCGGTAATGATGGACGGACGCCCCGTGTAGGTGCGGTGCAGCTCCATCAGCTCAGCGGCGAAGGCCGGGTCTGATCGGGCGAGGGTGTACTCGTTGGTGAGTTCGTCGAGCGCCGCCACGAGGGACTCCGGAACGAATCGTCCGCCGAAATCCCCGAAGTACGGGCCTGCTTCTGCTTTGAGGGACATGTCTATACCGCCAGAAATTCGGTGAGTGTGCGGATGGGGTCGCTCGTGACGAGCGCTTCGCCGACGAGCACGATGTCGGCACCGGCGGCACGGTAATGCGCGACATCCGCCGCCGTCTTGACGGCGGATTCGGCGACCCGGACCACGCCGGACGGGATCCGATCGGCCAACCGGCCGAACAGGTCCTGGTCGAGGGCGAAGCTGGACAGGTCGCGGGCGTTCACCCCGACGAGGCTGGCCCCGACATCGAGGGCGCGGTCGACCTCGTCGGCGCTGTGCGTTTCGACGAGGGCGGTCATACCGAGTTCACGCACCAGGTCGTGCAGCGAGACCAGGCTGGCCTGGTCGAGGGCCGCGACGATGAGCAGCACGAGGTCGGCGCCCGCGGCGCGGGCCTCGAGCACCTGGTACGGGTCACCGATGAAGTCCTTCCGGAGCACCGGCACCGACACTGCCGAGCGGACCTGTTCGAGGTCGGCCATCGAGCCGAGGAAACGGCGTCCCTCGGTCAGCACGCTGATGGCGCTGGCGCCGCCGAACTCGTAGGACACGGCCAGGGCGGCCGGGTCGCGGATCTCGGCGATGGTGCCGCGGGACGGGCTTGCCCGCTTCACCTCGGCGATGATCTTCACCCGATCCGCCGGGGCGAGCGCGGACAGGGCGTCGATGGCCGGCGGGCGCGCAAGGGCAGCCGCCTGGACGACGGCGTACGGGCGATTCTGACGGCGCAGGTCCGCGTCGGCGATCGCCCCGGCTAGCAGCTCGGAAAGCACTCGGCTAGTGGACTTCGTGATGCGTGGCGTCGGCTACGCCGTAGCCCACCTTGGACAGCACCCAGCCAACGGCGAGACCGACAACGAGCAGCGCCACGGAGGCCCAGACAAGCCAGGGCTGCGCGAGGAAGAACGCCACGGTGCCGATGGTGATGGCCAGCAGCATGATGGTGACGGCGGTCCAGGCCGCAATGGAATGGCCTTCGCCAGGGTCTACCGACTCGAAGCTCATGGATCTCCTTTTGTGCGTTGACGTGCAGGTCAAGTCTAGCGGCCTGACGGCCACCGTCTTTAGCGACGAGCTGTCGGGTCCTCACCGCGGGTGAGGCCGTCCCAATCGTCGACGGCGTCGCTGGACGGATCGTTGGACGTACCGCTCGAGTGGGCTGCGGCATCCGCGGCTTCGAACCGCACGGCCTGGTACCTCGAGCCGGTGCCGGGCCAGCGGCGGGCGGTCACGAGGATGAGCGCACCGGCCGCGGCCATTGCGAAGCCGGCAACGAGGGCCAGGTAGGGCCACGGCGTGGAGACAGAGGCGACGACCCCGTCGGTGACGGATTCCTTGCCGGCGATCCCGGTCGCCGCGGTGACCAGGGCGGCGCTGGCCCGGGCAGGGTCGCCCAGCGCGAGCGCGGCGGCGAGGCCGACCGAAAAACCGAGCAGGATTTCGAGCAGGCCCAGGACGACGCGGATGACGGGGCCTGCGATGGTCAGCGCGCCGGCGAGGGCCACCCCGGCCAGGGCGAGCGCGGTCAGACCGGGCGCGGCAGTCGAACCGGTCACCTCCAGGGTTTTCGGAGCCGCGCCGGGTTGCAGGGCGTCGGCGGTGATCCAGACCTGGCTCCAGGCCAGAAGGGCCAGGCCGCTGGTTGCGAGTACCAGCAGGATGACAGCGAGCTTGAGTCGGCGAGCGGTCACTCAGCGCACCCGCTTCATGGCGTTGGCCACGGCCACGGCGCGCAGCGGGGCGGCCGCCTTGTTCTGCGACTCCTGGTATTCGGATGCCGGGTCGGAGTCGGCGACGAGGCCGCCCCCGGATTGCACCCTGGCGACGCCGTTCATGATGGTGGCCGTTCGGATTGCGATGGCGAGGTCCGCGTCCCCGGCGAAGCCGAAGTAGCCGACCACTCCCCCGTAGACACCGCGTTGGGTGGGTTCCAGTTCGTCGATGATCGCCAAGGCGCTGGGTTTCGGTGCGCCGGACAGGGTGCCGGCAGGGAAGGTCGCCCGGAACACGTCGATGGCAGTCTTGCCGGGCAGGAGGTTGCCCTCCACCGACGAGACGAGGTGCATGATGTGGCTGAACCGTTCGATCCGCATGAACTCGGTGACCTCCACCGAGCCGGCCGCACACACCTTGAGCAGGTCGTTCCGGGCAAGGTCGACCAGCATGAGGTGCTCGGCTCGTTCCTTGGGATCGCCGACGAGTTCCGTTTCGAAGTCGGCGTCGGTTTCCGGGGTGGTTCCCCGGGGCTTGGACCCGGCGATCGGGTGGGTGAAGACCCGGTCCTGCTGCACCTTGACCAGGGCCTCCGGCGAGGAGCCGACGATCCAGTATGGTTCGCCGGTCGTGGACTCGAGGCTGAGGAGGTACATGTACGGGCTGGGGTTGAGGCTGCGGAGCACCCGGTAGACGTCGATCGGGTCGGCAGTGCAGGCCTGGTCGAAGCGTTGGGAGATGACGACCTGGAAGATGTCACCGTCGACGATGCGCTGTTTGGCGACCTCCACCGAGGCGAGGAAGTCGGCGCGGGTGGTGCGCATCTCCGGCGCGGGTACGCTCGACAGGTCGACCTCGGCGAGCCAGGCCTCCGACGGCGCGGCGAGCCGGGCCTGGAGGGAGTCGAGCCGGGCCTGGGCGCTCGCCCAGAGGTCAGCCGGGGTGTCCGTTCCGTCGTTGAGCACGTTCGCGATCAGCTGCACGGTGCCGTACCTGTGGTCGATCGCAACGAGGTCCGCGACGAAGCTGAACGCCTCGCCTGGTACGTCGTAGTCGGCCGGCGGCCTGCCAGGCAGCCGCTCGATCTGGCGGATGGCCTCCCAGCCGATGAAGCCGACCAGGCCGCCGGTGAGCGGCGGGTGACCGGGAAGGCATGGCGTCTGCCAGCGTTCGAAGAGGGCGGACAGTGCCGCCAGCGGGCCCAAACCGGCCGCGCCGCCGAGCGCACGGTCGGCGCCCACTCCGTAGTCGATCCACCGGGTGTCGTCACCCTGTTGGGTCAGTACGCCGAAGGAGGACACTCCGACGAAGGAGAACCGCGACCAGATCCCGCCCTGTTCAGCCGACTCGAGCAGGAAGCTGCCCGGCGCCCCGGCGGCGAGCTTGCGGTAGATGCCGACCGGGGTCTCCCCGTCGGCGAAGAGTTCACGGATGACCGGGATGACGCGGTGCTCTGGGCCGAGCGCGCCGAACTGTTCGGCGGTGGTCGTCCCGGCCGTGGTCTCGTCGACCGCCACGGTCAATTCACCACTTCGGCTGGTGCGGCCGGGCGGGTGCCGGTGGCGGCGTCGATGCCCCGGCCGTCGAAGCAGGTGTGCGTGCCGGTGTGGCACGCGGCACCAACCTGGTCGACCCGCAGGAGGAGGGTGTCGGCGTCGCAGTCGAGCGCGGCGGACTTCACGTACTGCCCGTGCCCGGAGGTATCGCCCTTGCGCCAGTATTCCTGGCGGCTGCGCGACCAGAAGGTCACGCGGCCCTCGGTGAGGGTACGCCGCAGCGCCTCCCGATCCATCCAGCCGAGCATGAGCACCTCACCGGTGTCCCACTGCTGGATCACCGCCGGCAGCAGGCCGTCGGAGTTGAAGGCGGCCAGCGCGAGGCCGGCATCGACGGATGCGCGTGACTGGTCGTTCATGGTGGCGCCCTCTCGTTCGGGGATCATCGGTCGGTCGGCTTTAGCCGGTTGTTCGGGGCTCATCAGCGCACCGGCATCCCGGCGGCGTGAAGCTCGCGCTTCACATCAGTGATGGTCAGTTCGCCGTTGTGGAAGACGGAAGCCGCGAGGACCGCGTCCGCGCCGGCCGCAATCGCCGGCGGGAAGTCCTCTACCCGTCCGGCACCGCCGGAGGCGATCACCGGCACCCGGCTGAGCTCGCGCATGATCGCGATGAGTTCGAGATCGAAGCCGGCCTTGGTGCCGTCGGCGTCGATGGAGTTGACGAGCAGCTCGCCCACACCGAGTTTGATCGCCGTGCACGCCCACGCCACGGCGTCCAGGTCGGTTTCCGTGCGGCCGCCGTGGGTGGTGACGACGAACCCGGATTCGGTGCGGTCGCTGCGTTTCACGTCGAGTGAGAGCACGAGCACTTGGGAGCCGAAGCGGTCGGCAATTTCCCCGATCAGTGCCGGCCGGGCGATGGCCGCACTGTTGACTCCGACCTTGTCCGCGCCGCTGGCCTGCAGCCGGGAGACATCCTCGACGCTGCGGATGCCGCCGCCGACGGTGAGCGGGATGAACACCTGCTCCGCGGTGGCGCGCACGACGTCGTAGGTCGTCGACCGGTTGTCGACGGTCGCGGTGACGTCGAGGAAGCAGAGTTCGTCGGCGCCCTGCTCGTAATACCGGCGGGCGAGTTCGACCGGGTCGCCCGCGTCGCGCAGGTTCAGGAAGTTCACGCCCTTCACCACGCGGCCGTTGGCCACGTCGAGACAGGGAATAACCCGCACAGCAAGACTCACAATTTCCTCCGTGACAATTCTCCCCGTAAACCGACGGTCATAGGCGGGCGTTGTGGATGGAGCTGATCAGGATGGCCCTCGCGCCCAGTTCGTAGAGCGCGTCCATGACGTGATTCGTGTTCAAACGCGGGATCATCACCCGTACAGCGACCCAGTCGGGGTCATGCAGGGAGGAGACGGTGGGCGACTCGATCCCGGGGGCGAGCAGGCAGGCGTCATCGAGCAGGGACGCCGGGATGTCGTAGTCCATCAGCACATACTGGCGGGCCACGAGCACGCCCTGGAGTCGACGCAGAAGCGTCGCGATTCCGGGTTTCCCGTTCTCGGAGGTGATCAGCACCGCCGTCGACTGGAGGATGACCGGGCCGAAGATGTCCAGGCCGGCCTTGCGCAGGGTGGAGCCGGTGGAGACGACGTCGGCGACTGCATCCGCGACCCCCAGCTGGACCGCCGATTCGACGGCGCCGTCGAGGGTGACGAGGTTGACCGTGACGTCATGCTCGGCCAGGAACGCCTCGACCAGGCCGGGGTAGCTGGTCGCGACGCGCAGGCCCGACAGGTCAGAGAGAGCGGTGAACCGGCCGGCGGGACCGGCGAATCGGAAGGTGGAGTCGCCGAAGTCGAGGCTGGCGATCTCGCGGGCCGGGGAGCGGGAGTCGAGCAGCAGATCCCGGCCGGTGATGCCCACGTCAAGGGCTCCTGAGCCGACGTAGGTCGCGATGTCCCTGGGCCGGAGGTAGAAGAACTCAACGTCGTTGCGCGGGTCGGCGACGACGAGGTCGCGCGGGTCGCGACGACCGGTGTACCCGGCCTCGGACAGCATCTGAGCGGCGGTTTCGGACAACGAGCCCTTGTTGGGCACGGCAATTCTCAACATGGTGTACTTTCAGCGTTCAACGTTTGCGGGGAGGTAGACGGAGTCGGCCGCGGGCCGAACCATCACAGATGCCGGTACACGTCCGCCGGGGTGAGCCCCTTCGCCAGCATGAGCACCTGCACGTGGTAGATGAGCTGCGACATTTCGGCCGCCGTCTCCTCGTCGCTTTGGAATTCGGCCGCCATCCAGACTTCCGCGGCTTCCTCAACGATCTTCTTGCCAATGGCGTGGACGCCGGCATCAAGCTCACGCACGGTTCCGGAGCCCTCGGGCCTGGATCGTGCTTTGTCGCTCAGCTCAGCGAAGAGGTCGTCGAATGTCTTCACTCCCCTAGGTTACTAGTGCGCGTGCCGGTGTTCGTCCGCGGCGGCGCGCAGCCGGGCGATCTGGGCGGCGGGGTCGGCGGCGTTGAACACGCTTGAGCCGGCGACGAAGGTGTCAGCGCCGGCCTCGGCTGCGATCACGATGGTCTCCTCGGTGATGCCCCCGTCGACCTGAAGCCAGACGTCCAGGCCGGTCCTGCGGACGGTCGCCGCCAGCGTGCCGAGTTTGCGCATGGTCGAGGGCATGAAGCTCTGGCCGCCGAAGCCGGGCTCGACCGTCATGACCAGGACCTGATCGAATTCAGGCAGCAGTTCGAGATACGGCTCGACCGCGGTACCCGGCTTGAGCGCAATGCCGGCCCGGGCTCCGATGCTCCGCAGCTTCCGGGCCAGGCCGACCGGGTTCGTGGTGGCCTCGGCGTGAAAGGTCACCGAGAAGGCCCCGGCTTCCGCGTAGCCGGGGGCCCACCGCTCGGGGTTGTCGATCATCAGGTGCACGTCGAAGGGCAGCGGCGACACCTGAGCCAGGCGGGAGACGACGGGCGGGCCGAAGGTGAGGTTCGGCACGAAATGGTTGTCCATGATGTCCACGTGCACGAGGTCGGCGGTGCGGATGCGCCCCAGCTCCCGTTCGAGGTTGGCGAAGTCGGCGGCGAGAATGCTCGGGTTGATCCTGGAGGGCATGACCTCACCCTAGCCCGTGGCATCCGCCCGCCACCGGGCGGCCCCCGCGGCCGGGACGTGGGGTCAGGCCGTGCGTTCGAGCAGGGTGATGAACATCGCGTCCGTGCCGTGCCGGTGCGGCCAGAGCTGCACGCTTCCGCCGCCGCCTGGCAGGTCGAGCGACGAGCTGGCGATGGCCTGCACGACCCCGGCGGTGTCGAGGGCGCGAACGGTGCCGCCCCATTTCTTGACCGCGGTCGCCACGATGCCCCTGGTCTCCGCGATGTGCGGCGAGCAGGTGACGTAGGCGAGGATGCCGCCTGGCTTGAGGGATCCGAGGGCGGCGTCGATCAGTCCTGACTGCAGGTCGCTGAGCTCCGCGACGTCACGCGGCAGTTTGCGCCAACGGGCCTCCGGGCGGCGGCGCAGGGCGCCGAGGCCCGTGCACGGCGCGTCGAGGAGGATCCGGTCGAAGGCCTCGGGGTGGTTGTCGCCGAAGGTCGTGCCGTCCTCCTCCCAGACCGGGACGTCGGCCGGAACGGCGGCCAGCGCCTTGCGCACAAGCGTGGCCCGGGCGGGGACGACTTCGTTGGCCACCAGCTCAGCGCCCGCGGCGAGGGCCTCGGCGGCGAGCAGGGCCGCCTTGCCGCCTGGACCGGCGCAGAGGTCGAGCCAGCGCTCCCCCTTGACGGCCGGCCGGGCTCGACTGAGGGCCAGTGCCGCCAGCTGCGAGCCCTCGTCCTGCACCCGGATGCGGCCGTTGTGGTTGTGCATGAGGTGCACCGGGTCGCCGCCGGCGAGCACGAATCCGGTCGGTGAGAAAGCGTTGGGCTCGCCGAGGCCTGCCGTCTCCGCGGCGGGTACGAGGCCCGGGAGGACGACCATGTTCACCCGTGGAGCCGCGTTGTCGGCCATCAGCAGGTCTTCGAGTTCGGCTTCGCGGCCCTCGAGCCGCAGGGACTGGCGGAACGCGCGGACGACCCACACCGGGTGCGAATGTTCGATCGCGAGGCGATCATCCTCTCCCGTGGCGTCGGCGAGGATCCGCTCGCGCCATTCTTCGGTGCTGGACCGGGAGATGGTGCGCAGCACCCCGTTGGTGAAGCCGGTGGCGGCGCGGGAGCCGACCTGCCTGGCCAGCTCGACCGATTCGTTCACCGCGGCGTGGGTCGCGACGCGGGTCGCGAGGAGCTGGTGGGTGCCGAGTCTCAGCACGTCCAGGATGGCGGGGTCGATGGCGGACACCGGCCGGCCGGCCGCTTCGGCGATGACCCGGTCGTAGAACCCCTGCATCCGCAGGGTGCCGTAGGTGAGCTCGGTGGCCAGGGCGGCATCCGCCGTGTTCAGGGCGGCCCGTTTGATGCGGGTGGGCAGCAGCAGGTTGGCGTAGGCGTCGGATTCGCGCACGGCCGCGATCACCTCGTAGGCAACCCGCCTGGCCGGCTGGACGAAATCGTGGTGCGGGTGCGGGCGTTCCGGCTGTCGGCCCCAGCCGGGCTCGTCGCTCATGAGGCGACCACCTCCGTCGCCGTCACTCCACGCCACCAATCCGCTGCCGTCATCTTCGTCTTTCCCGCCGGTTGGACCGTGACGAGCTCGAGCGGCTCGGTCCCGGTTCCAATCAGCACTTTCTTGTCGATCTCTCGAATCACTCCTGCCGGTTGCGGCAGGGCCCCATGGGTCGGGGTGACATCGAGGAGTTTGAGGCGCCCGTCGTTCACCGTGGTGAACGCGCCAGGCTCGGGGGTGACCCCGCGCACCCTGTTATAGACGGTGTCCGCCGGCGCGGACCAGTCGATCCGCGCGTCGTCGAGGGTGAGTTTGGGGGCGAGGGTGACTTCCCCGGTCTGGGTGACCGCGGTCGCCCGCCCGGCCGCGAGATCGTCGATCACACCGAGCAGCAGCCGTGCGCCGCTTTCGCTGAGCCCAGCGAGCAGGGTACCCGCGGTCGCTTGCCGGCCGATCGCCTCTGACTGCACGGCGAAGACCGCGCCGGCGTCCAGTTCGGGCACCAGCTGGAAGACCGCGGCGCCGGTAAGCGCGTCACCGGCGATCAGGGCGCGCTGCACCGGTGCGGCGCCGCGCCAGCGGGGAAGCAGTGAGAAATGAAGGTTGATCCAGCCGAGCCGCGGCACGGACAGCAGCGGTTCCCTGATCAGCCCCCCGTACGCGACGATCACGCCCAGATCGGGCGCGAGGGACGCGATCTCGGCGGTGGCGGCCTCGTCGAGGCGGTTGGTCTTGAGCAGGCGGAGGCCGCGGTCTGCGGCACCCTGCCCGACCGGGGACGGGGTGAGTGTGCGCTTGCGGCCGAGGGACGCGTCCGCACGGGTCACCACGGCGACGAGGTCGTGCCGGGTGTCGGCCAGCAGCGCCAGGCTGGGCACTGCCGCCTGGGGGGTGCCGGCGAAGACGATTTTCATTTAGAGCAGCTCCGGGTCGTCGAATCGTACTTTGAGTGTAGGTGCCGCGCGGAAGGGAGCCCCCTTCGGGCGCCGCCGCCGAGCGGCGTTGCGCACGATGGCGGCCTTGAGCAGGCGGGAGGCCTCGTCGCCGCTCGCGTAGGGGAAACGCACGATGGCGCGCACGAGGGGGATGTCGGTGGCCACCGGGCCGAGCACGTCGAGGCCGGGAACCTGGTCGAGGTCGACGAGCGCCGCCGCGACGTCCTCCGCGGTGCCGGTGACGGAGGCCACCCGCACGGCGGGCGGGAAGCGCAGCTGCCGCCGGTCGACCAGCTCTGCGGTCGCGTGCGCCTCGGGTTGCCAGGCGTTCAGCGCTCGAGCGAGCGCACCGCCGACTCCGACGAGCATCACGGACGCCCCGGGAGCGGCCAGGGCCGCCGTGTTGCACCAGGCGCGGAGGCTGTCATCCCCGACGCGGAGCGACTCACGCGCGAGCATTCGTTCCCCGTCGAGCAGCAGGATGGCCTGGTAGCCGCCGGCGGCGATCGGCTCGGCGCCGCGCGTGGCGATTACGAGGGCAGGTTCGGCGCTGACCTGCTGCACCTGGTGGTCCCCGTCGGCGATGATGACCCTGGCCCCGGGGAAGGCACGGCCGAGTTCCTCGGCGGTGCGGCCGGTGCCCAGGCTGACGACCCTCAGTTTGCGGCCCTCGCAGTGCACGCAGCTCCAGTCGGCCGCCAGGGCGCCGCACCAGCGACAGGACGGCAGAGAGGCGGCAGAGGCCAGGCCGAGCGGGCCCTGGCAGACGGTGCAGCGGGCTGCCTTCGTGCAGGTCTGGCAGGCGAGCATCGGTGCGTAGCCGGGGCTGGCCACCTGCACGAGCACCGGCCCATGCTGGAGGGCGTCCCTGGCCGCCTGCCAGGCGGCCGAGGGAATGCGGGCGGCGCGAGCCTGCTGGTCGGGGGCGGCCTGGAAGTCAGTGGGGATCACCCGGGGGTGCTGGTTCCGTGCGGGGTGTACTTCGCCGAGCCAACCGAGTTCGACGAGGCGTTGCACCTCCACCGTGCGGGTGTGCCCGAGGAAAACGAGCGCGCAGTCGGATTGGCCCTGCCGCACGAGAGCGGCGTCCCTGGCGTGCACATAGGGGCTGAGCTGTTCGCCGTGCAGGGGATCGCCGTCGTCCCAGAGCGCGATCAGGCCCAGGTCGTGCGCCGGGGCGTAGACGGCGGAGCGGTTGCCCAGGACGATCCGCGGCGCAGGGGCCAGGCAGGCCAGGAAGGCCCGATACCGGTCGGCGTTCGGCTGGCGCGCGTCGACCCGGCTGACCGTGCCGATCGGGGCGAGGAGGTCGAGTGCTGCCTGCACCTGGTCCTGGTCCCGGTAGTCGGGGACCACGAGGACGCTGCTCTTTCCGGTGGACAGGGCGGCCACGGCGAGCTCGGCCATGGTGTGCGCCCAGCGCCCGACGGTCAGTCCACCGGGCAGGAGCATCAGGGTCGGCACGGCGGCGACGCAGAGCCGTTTCCGCTCCGCGACGACGTTGTCGAGGCTGCCGGCCGGGTAGTCGGCGAAGGCATCCGTCGGAGCCACGAACGCGTCCTCCGCCTCCCACCGCACGGATGCCGGGTCGACGGCGTCCGGCGCGTCTGTCGCAGCCGTCGCAGCCGTCGCAGCCGTCGCAGCCGTCGCAGCCAAGGTGGCCAGCCACGCCTTCTCCACCCGCACCTGCCGTGGCGGCACCGCGAGCCGGATGATGTCGCTGGCGTTGCCGGCGGCCCGGTCGGCGACCCGCCTGGCCAGTTTCCACACTGCGGGGGTGAGCACCGACGCCTCGGACACGACCGAATCGAGCGGGCTCAGCTTGCCGTGGTAATCGGGTGTGACCTCGTCGAGGGTCGTCGGTTCCTTCCCCGTCGGAGCGGTGGCCGGGGCCTGGCCGACGACCTCGATCAGGTAACCGTCGGCCACCCGTCCGGCAGACCGGAGCGGCACGCGCACCCGCACTCCGGGCCGTGCGAGCGTCGCGAGCTCCTCCGGGATGCGGTAGTCGAAGAGATGGTCAAGCTGCGGGAGGGGCGAATCGATCAGCACCCGTGCCACGAGGCCGGTGCGGGTCATCGCTACAGCCCGGCTGCGCTCTTCAGCTCCTCGACCCGGTCGAGCCTCTCCCAGGTGAACTCGGGCAGCTCCCGGCCGAAGTGGCCGTAGGTGGCCGTCTTGGCGTAGATCGGGCGCAGCAGGTCGAGGGAATGGATGATCGCGGCCGGACGCAGGTCGAAGACCGCCCTGATCGCCTGGGTGATCTCCCGGTCAGGAATGGTTCCGGTGCCGAACGTCTCCACGTAGAGCCCCACCGGGGCGGCCTTGCCGATCGCGTAGGCAACCTGGATCTCGAGGCGCTCGGCCAGGCCGGCGGCCACGGCGTTCTTGGCCACCCAGCGCATCGCGTACGCGGCGGACCGGTCGACCTTCGACGGGTCCTTGCCGCTGAAGGCTCCCCCGCCGTGGCGGCTCGAGCCACCGTAGGTGTCGATGATGATCTTTCGCCCGGTCAGGCCGGCGTCACCCTGCGGGCCGCCGATCTCGAAGCGTCCGGTCGGATTGATGAGCATGTTCAGGTCGGAGGAGTCGAGTTCGACCCGGTCCAGCACCGGACGGATGACGAGTTCCTCGACCTCCGCGCGAAGCTGCTCGTTAGAGACGGTCTTGGAGTGCTGGGTGGAGAGCACGACGGTCTCGACGGTGCGCGGGGTGATGCCGTCGTAGCCGATGGTGACCTGGGTCTTGCCGTCGGGACGGAGGTAGTCAAGTTCGCCGGACTTGCGCACCTCGGCGAGGCGTTCGGCGAGGCGGTGTGCGATCCAGATCGGGATCGGCATGAGCTCGGGGGTCTCCCGGGTGGCGTAGCCGAACATAATGCCCTGGTCGCCGGCGCCCTGCCGGTCGAAGTCGTCGATGCTGGACTCTTCGCGGTGCTCGAAGGCGTTGTCGACGCCCTGGGCGATGTCGGGCGACTGGCCGCCGATGGAGATCTCCACGCCGCAGGAACGCCCGTCGAACCACACATCTGACGAGTCATAGCCGATGTCGGTAATGCACTTGCGCACGATCGAGGGGATCTCAACGTAGGCCTCGGTGGTGACCTCACCGGCGACGTGCACGAGGCCGGTGGTGACGAGCGTCTCCACCGCGACCCGGCTGTGCGGGTCCTCGGCCAGGAGCGCGTCCAGGATGCTGTCGGAGATCTGGTCGCAGATCTTGTCGGGGTGGCCTTCGGTGACTGACTCCGAGGTGAAGAGGCGTAGATCGCTCATCTGGCCCGTCTCTGTTGGTGGTGCGTGTACGTGTGGGAAAACGGCTGCAGCGAACGCCCAGCGGGTCGCCGGGCAGCCGAGGTCAACGGCGATCTCGGCGGCGCCGGTCCGGCTCAGCAGGAATCAGCGGAGCAGGTCCAGGATGCGCTCGGCCACCGACATTTTGCTGCCGGAGGCCTCAATCACTATATCTCCGCGGCTGTCGAGCACCCTGACCGCATTACGTTCGGAGGCGAAGCCCTCTGTCCAGCCCACCCTGTTGAGGACCAGGTAGTCGCAGCCCTTGCGTGCGGCCTTCTCCCGGCCGAGGCCGAGGAGCCTGTCCGGGTCGGTTTCGGTCTCCGCGGCGAACCCGATGACGACCTGCCCCGGTTTCTTCGCGGCGGCCAGCCCGGCCAGGATGTC
Organism: Cryobacterium algoritolerans; assembly: GCF_004402785.1. Lineage (GTDB taxonomy): Bacteria > Actinomycetota > Actinomycetes > Actinomycetales > Microbacteriaceae > Cryobacterium > Cryobacterium algoritolerans. The sequence continues at coordinate 290,908 of NZ_SOFP01000046.1, read as the reverse complement.
CGGGTTGCGCACGAGGGTGAGCACGAGGGTGTCGCCAGTGTCGTCCTTCTTGATCTTGTCGGCGCGCACCTCCGCGGGCCGGTAGTCGGCAACGGCAGCCGCCATGATGATGACGTCGGCGTCGCCCGCGGCCACGTTCATCGCCCGTTCGAGGTCGGCGGCGGAGCTCACGAGGCGCAGTTCCACGTGCTCCGGTGCCGGCACCTCCAGGTTGGCGGCGACGAGGACGACCACGGCGCCTCGGGCGGCGGCGGCCTCGGCCAGCGCGACACCCTGTTTGCCGCTGGACCGGTTGCCGAGATACCGCACCGGGTCGAGGGGTTCCCTGGTTCCCCCGGCCGAGATGACTATCCGTTTCCCGTCGAGGTCGCCGGGCGTCACGCGACGGGCGGGCGCAGCCCGGTCGGCTGCGTCCAGCGCGGCGAGGGCCGCGGTCACGATCGTGTCGGGCTCTTCCATCCGGCCCGCCCCGGAGTCCGCGCCGGTGAGCCTGCCCGTCCCCGGCCCGACGACGACGACGCCGCGCTCGCGCAGGGTCGCGATATTCGCCTGGGTGGCGGCGTTGTTCCACATTTCGGTGTGCATCGCCGGAGCGATCACGAGCGGCGCCGTGCTGGCCAGGATAGTGTTCCCGAGCAGGTCGTCGGCCAGCCCGCAGGCGAGCTTGGCGATGGTGTTCGCGGTGGCCGGTGCGACCACGATCAGGTCGGCCGACTGGCCGATGGCCACGTGCCGAACCTCGGCGACCCCTTCGTAGAGGTCGGTGTGGACGGGGTTACGGGAGATGGCCTCGAGGGTTGGCTTGCCGATGAAGCGCAGGGCGGCCGGCGTCGCGACGACGTGCACGGAGTCGCCGCGCAACACAAAAGCGCGCACGATGTTGACGGCCTTGTAGGCAGCGATGCCGCCGGTTACCCCGACGACGATCGTGCGACCTGACGACATCCTGCGCGCTCGAGTGTGCCCGGTCGACTACTCGACGATTGGGCGGGAGACGAGCTTGTCTTCGTTGATTTCGCGAAGTGCGACCGACAGCGGCTTGTCGTCGACCGTGGAGTCGACCAATGGTCCGACGTTGTCGAACAGGCTGCCTTCGTGCAGGTCTGCGTAGTAGTCGTTGATCTGACGAGCGCGCTTGGACGCGAAAACCACGAGGGCGTACTTGGAGTCGACCTTGGTGAGCAGGTCGTCGATGGGCGGGTCAATGATGCCAGTGGGCTTGGTGGCCATTGGTGTCACTCCTTCAGAGCGGTTCGTGCTGCAGGTGGTATCGCAGCGGGTATCGGTGGTGCGGGTGACGCTGGATCGGCTGGACGCGCGAGTGTCGACGCGTCTCAGCTACGAAGAATCGGGCGCTCAGGCAGCTGGGGTGCCTGACGCAGATTCATCAAGTCTACGACCTCGCGGGCCGCCTCGGCCACGTCATGGTTGACGACACGGTAATCGAACTCCTCCTGGGCCGCCAATTCGAGCTTGGCGGTCTCTAGGCGACGGGCCTGCTCTGCCGGGCTTTCGGTGCCGCGGCCGATCAGGCGGCGCACCAATTCGTCCCACGTCGGCGGTAGGAGGAAGAGCAGCCTGGCCTCGGGCATCGCGAGTTGAACGGCGCGGGCACCCTGGATGTCGATCTCGAGCAGGACGCTGTCGCCGCGGGCCAGTGCCGCTTCGACGGGGCCTCGCGGGGTGCCGTAGCGGTGGGCGTTGTGCACGACCGCCCATTCCAGGAGTTCCCCTGCCTCGACCATCCGGTCGAATTCGGTGTCGTCGACGAAGTAGTAGCTCACTCCCTCGGCCTCCCCCGGCCGTGGCGCCCTCGTGGTGGCCGACACGGACAGCAGCACCTGGGGATAGTGCTCGCGGATATACCCGGCGACGGTTCCCTTGCCCACCGCTGTCGGCCCGGCGAGCACGACGAGCCGGGCGGGGGATGCGCCCCGCCTCTGGCGCGACCTGGTGGACAGGAAGTCCCGCAGCCGATCGCGCTGGTGCTTTCCGAGGCCGCCGAGGCGCTTTGACGGGGATATCTCCAGCCGGCTCATGATGCGTCGCATCTTGGTGACGCCGATCGCCGGGATGCTGATCAGGAATTCGGTCACGCGCAGCCGCCCCTCGACACCGTCGGGGCTGCTGATCGCGGTGGAGAGCACCTCGAGCGCCGAGCGTTTACCGTGCGCGACTTGATCTTTCACGGCTGCGCGGGCGCGCCTGGCGGCCACGGCGGCGCGTGAGGCCGCGACCCGGTCGACGTCGGGTGGGGTAGGGCGATTCTCAGCCACGGGCCGCTCCAGCTTCACGTACTCGGCGCGCTATCGTCTCGACAATTCGGCCGGGACCGGCCGAAAGAACGCTACGCGATTCACTCACGATAACGCCTTGAGCGTACCCCCCGTACAAGTTCCTCACATCGGATACCTCCGCGCCCTGGTGTCCGAAGCCGGGGGCCAGGATCGGAGTGAGCGATCGGGCCGGTGCGACGGCCAGGTCCACCCCGAATGCCGCCAGGTCGAGGGTGGCGCCGAGCACGACTCCGAGGGACCCGAGGGCGTGCGTGGGGTCCTGCGCGTTCCGTGCGGCGACGTCCGCGAAGATCGCGCCCGCCACGGTGAGGCCGGCCTGGCCCCCGCCGGCCACGACCGCCCGCTGGATGGCCTCGGCCTCGGGGTTCGAGGTGGCGGCGAGCAGGAAGAGCCCTTTGCGCTCCCGTCCGGCCTGGGCGATGACGGCGGCGAGTGAGCCGACGCCCATGTAGGCGTTCACCGTGATGGCATCCACCTCGAGCGGTGAGCCCGCGGAGAGCCACGCCTGCCCATAGGCCTCGGCGCTGGTGCCAAGGTCGCCCCGCTTGACGTCGGCGATCACGAGGAGACCCGCGGCGCGGGCATCCGCCAGCACGCGCTCGAGCGCTGCGTAGCCGGCCGAGCCGAAGCGTTCGTAGAAGGCGACCTGCGGCTTGACGATTCCTGCCTGTCCGGCGCACGCCTCGACCACGGTGCGCCCGAAGGACTCGGCGCCGTTGGCGGTGTCCGGCAGGTCCCAGTCGGCCAGGAGCCAGGCATGAGGGTCGATCCCCACGCACAACGGGCCCCGCGCGGTGAAGACCGCCTCGAGGCGGTCCCCGAACGACGCGGTAACCGCCGCGGGCGAACCGCGGCTCACAGGGCGTTTGTTCGAGTGGTGGCGTACTCCTGCAGCGAAGTCACCTCGAAGCCACCACGGATGGCGTCGATCGACGCTACGGCGGCACTCAGCTCGGCGATCGTCGTGAACAGCGGGAGGTCGCCGGCGACGGCGGCAGCGCGGATCTCGTAGCCGTCGGCGCGCGCGGTGCGACCGCCGGGGGTGTTGATGACGATCTGCACCTCTTCACGGCGAATCAGTTCGACGATCGACACGTCGTCCGTCCCGCTCTTCTCGCTGAACTTGGTCACGATCCGGGCACGGATGCCATTGCGCTGGAGAACTTCGGCGGTGCCTTCCGTGGCGGCGATCTCATAGCCGAGTTGCTGCAGCCGAAGCATCGGCAGGATGATGGCACGCTTGTCCCGGTCGGAGACCGAGACAAAAACGGTTCCGCTGAGCGGGATTCCGCCGTAGGCGGCAAGCTGGCTCTTCGCGAATGCCCGGGGGAAGTCCCTGTCGATGCCCATGACCTCGCCGGTGGAGCGCATCTCCGGGCCGAGCACGGAGTCGACGACCAGGCCGGCTGGAGTGCGGAACCGGTTGAACGGGAGAACGGCCTCCTTCACGGCGACGGGCGATTCCATTGGCACCCGGGAACCGTCGACGAGGGGCAGTTTGCCCTCGGCCTTGAGTTCGGCGATGCTCGTGCCGACCATGATCAGCGAGGCGGCCTTGGCCAGGGTGATACCCAGCGCCTTGGCGACGAACGGCACGGTGCGGGAGGCGCGCGGGTTGGCCTCGAGCACGTAGAGCACCCCGGCGCCGATCGCGAACTGCACGTTGAGAAGGCCGCGTACGCCGATGCCCTGCGCGATGCCGAGCGTGGCTTCGCGGACGCGGTCGATTTCGGCGCGGCCGAGGGTCACCGGCGGAAGGGTGCAGCTGGAGTCGCCGGAGTGAATGCCGGCCTCTTCGATGTGCTCCATCACGCCGCCGATGTACAGCTCGGTGCCGTCGTAGATGGCATCGACGTCGATTTCGATCGCGTCGTCGAGGAACCGGTCCACGAGCAGCGGATGCGACGGGCCGATGATGCCCTGGCCGGCCATCCTGCTGAAGTAGTCGGCCAGTGAGGCGCTGTCGTAGATGATCTCCATGCCGCGGCCGCCGAGAACGTAGCTCGGCCGGACGAGCACCGGGTAACCGATCTCCTCCGCGACGACGACGGCGCCGGCGAAGTCGGTCGCCACACCGTTGCGCGGTGCGAGCAGGCCGGCCTGGTCGAGGATGCCGGAGAACAATCCGCGTTCCTCAGCGAGGTCGATGGCGGTCGGCGAGGTGCCCAGGATGGGGATCCCTGCGGCCTCGAGGCCCTTGGCCAGCCCGAGCGCGGTCTGGCCGCCGAGCTGCACGACCACGCCGACGAGTTCGCCGCTCTGGCTTTCCGCGTGGATCACCTCGAGCACGTCCTCGAGGGTGAGCGGTTCGAAGTAGAGCCGATCGGAGGTGTCGTAGTCGGTCGAGACCGTCTCCGGGTTGCAGTTGATCATGATGGTCTCGTAGCCGGCCTCCGACAGCGCGAAGGAGGCGTGCACGCAGGAGTAGTCGAACTCGACGCCCTGCCCGATCCGGTTCGGGCCGGAGCCGAGGATGACGACCTTCCTCCGGTCGCTTGGCACGACCTCGGTCTCCTGGTCGTAGCTGGAATAGTGGTACGGGGTGAGCGCGGGGAATTCCCCGGCGCAGGTGTCGACGGTCTTGAAGACCGGGCGCACGCCGAGGATGTGGCGTACCTTGCGGACATCCGCCTCGCCGAAGCCTCGCAGCTCACCGATCTGGGCGTCGGAGAAACCGTGGTCCTTCGCGCTGCGGAGGACGTCGGTGTCGAGACGTTCGGCCGCGGAGACCTCCGCGGCGATCTCGTTGATCAGCACGATCTGGTCGATGAACCACGGGTCGATCTTGGTGGCCTGGAAGACCTGCTCGATCGTCGCGCCCTTGCGCAGTGCCTGCTGGACGGTGACGATGCGGCCATCGGTCGGGACTTCTGCGACGGTGAGCAGCTCGTCGACCGTGCGGTCTTCGGCGCCCCAGTGGAACGAGGAACCGCGCTTCTCCAGTGAGCGAAGCGCCTTCTGCAGCGCGGAGGCGTAGTTGCGGCCGATCGCCATGGCCTCGCCCACCGATTTCATGGTCGTGGTGAGGCGAGGATCGGCTGCCGGGAACTTCTCGAACGCGAACCGGGGCACCTTCACCACGACGTAGTCGAGGGTGGGCTCGAAGCTGGCCGGGGTGACCCCGGTGATGTCATTTGTGATCTCGTCGAGCCGGTAGCCGAGGGCGAGCTTGGCGGCGATCTTCGCGATCGGGAAGCCCGTGGCCTTGCTGGCCAGGGCGGAGGAGCGGGACACCCGCGGGTTCATCTCGATCACGATGATCCGCCCGTCGGCCGGGTCGATCGCGAACTGGATGTTGCAGCCGCCGGTGTCGACGCCGACGGCGCGGATGATGTCGATGCCGATGTCGCGGAGCTTCTGGTATTCGCGGTCGGTCAGGGTCAGTGCGGGGGCGACGGTGATCGAGTCACCGGTGTGCACCCCGACCGGGTCGACGTTCTCGATCGAGCAGACGACGACGGTGTTGTCGGCCGTGTCGCGCATCATCTCAAGCTCGTATTCCTTCCAGCCCAGGATCGACTCCTCGAGGAGCACCTCGGTCGTCGGGCTCTGGTGCAGGCCGTCACCGACGATCCGGCGCAGGTCGTTCTCGGTGTAGGCGAAGCCGGAGCCGAGGCCACCCATGGTGAAGGACGGGCGCACGACGAGGGGGTAGCCGAGGTCCTCCGCGAAACCGATCGCCTCGTCGACGGTGTGCGCGATGTGGGAGCGGGCGACGCCGGCCCCGGCGTCGATCACGAGCTGCTTGAAGATCTGGCGGTCTTCGCCCTTCTGGATCGCCTCAAACGAGGCGCCGATGAGTTCGACTTCGTACTTCTCGAGGATGCCGCGCTCATGCAGCTGGATGGCCGCGTTGAGCGCCGTCTGGCCGCCGAGGGTCGGCAGGATCGCGTCCGGGCGTTCCTTGGCGATGATCGTCTCGAGGATCTCGGGGGTGATCGGTTCGATGTAGGTGGCGTCGGCGAAGTCGGGGTCGGTCATGATCGTGGCCGGGTTGGAGTTGACGAGGATCACCCGGACCCCCTCCGCTCGGAGCACACGGCAGGCCTGGGTGCCGGAGTAGTCGAACTCGCAGGCCTGGCCGATCACGATCGGTCCGCTTCCGATGACAAGGACGCTGTTGATGTCGTCGCGCTTGGGCATTACTTGGCGTCTCCTGCTCCGATGGTCGCAATATGGGCGACCACCACGTCCCTGAACCTGTCGAAAAGATACTCGGCGTCGTGCGGGCCGGCCGCCGATTCCGGGTGGTACTGCACCGAGAACGCGGGGATATCGAGGCAGCGGATGCCCTCGACCACCTGGTCGTTGAGGCTGTAGTGGCTCACTTCCACGCGACCGAACCCGGTGCGGGAGTCGCTGATCCCCTCGATCGGCATGTCCACGGCGAAGCCATGGTTCTGCGAGGTGATCTCCACCCGGCCCGTGGTCTTGTCGAGCACCGGCTGGTTGATGCCGCGGTGACCGAACGGCAGCTTATAGGTGCGGAAGCCGAGGGCCCGGCCGAGGAGCTGGTTTCCGAAGCAGATGCCGAAGTAGGGCACGCCGGCGCGCAGCACCTCCTGGAGGAGGGTGACGTGTGCGTCGGAGGCGGCCGGGTCGCCGGGGCCGTTGGAGAAGAACACGGCGCACGGGTCCAGCGAGAGCACGTGCTCTGCGGTCACCGACTGCGGCAGCACGAGCACTTCGAAACCACGCTCGGCGAGGTGGTTCAGGGTGGAGGTCTTCACGCCGAGGTCGAGCACGGCGACCGAGCCGATCCGTTCCCCCTTGGCGGGCACCGAGAACGGTTCGACCGTCGACACCTCGTCGGAGAGGTTACGGCCGCGCATGGCCGGGCCGGAACGCACCTGTTCGAGCTGCTCCCCGTCGGAGAGCCCGAAGGCGTCGCCGGAGAAGATGCCGGAGCGCATTGCGCCGGCCGAGCGGATGTGCCGGGTGATCGCACGGGTGTCGATCCCGCTGATCCCGACCACGCCGCCGTCGTCGAGGTCGTCGTCGAGACGCCGGGTCGACCGGAAGTTGGAGGCGATCCTGGCGGGTTCCCGAACCACGAAACCCGACACCCAGATCCGACGGGACTCCATGTCCTCGTCGTTGGCGCCGGTGTTGCCGATGTGCGGCGCTGTCATCAGCACGATCTGCCCGGCATAGGACGGGTCGGTGAGGGTCTCCTGGTAACCGGTCATCCCGGTGGCGAAGACGATCTCGCCGAGGGTCCGTCCGCGGCTGCCATATGCGCGGCCGACGAAGCGGCGGCCGTCCTCGAGCACGAGCACTGCGGGGTCCGTCGTTCGGGTTTCCGGGTGGTCCTGGGTCGCCGCGTTGCTCACGCTACGCCTCGCTTTCGTCGTGCGCGGCCGGGCGCAGGGCGTCGGCCGCAATGGTTCGGATCGCGTCGTTCACGGTGACGCGTTCGGTGGGGTCGATGATGCGGAAGTAGCTGTCGACGACCTGCCCGGTCTCGGTCGCCGGTGCGTTCAGGCGCCAGCCGAGCATGAGCAATCCGTCGGGTTCGACCGCCCGGTCGATGGTCCAGGTCGCCGCTTCGAGCAGTTCGACGGCGTCGGCCGGGATGAAGACGGCTTCTTCGCCCGCGAGGTAGAGCAGAATGCCGGCCTCGGTGACGGTGACGGTGGCCCTGGCCCGGAATCCGAGCCCGCGGATGTTCAGGCGTTCGAGCGGTGTCCCCCGCCCGGTGGTGGCCACGTAGAACACCGCCGCCGAAGCCAGCTCCGGGGTGGTATTTCCGGGAAGCGGATAGCCGGCCGGAAGGGCGACGTCGCGGCGTCCGCGGGCGCGCCAGCTGCGCGCCATCAGCGCGAGCAGCCCCAGTAGCACGAGCGCCGTGATGACGGCGGGGATGGACCTATCCATGGTTGTTCTCCCGTTCCGATCTGATCTCGCCGGCCGATCGCAGTGCGCCGTCCAGCACCGTCGCGTAGCCGCGGTGGAAGGTCGCGATCACCCGACCGGGAAGCGTCATATTCAGGTACGGCGAATTGGCGCCCTTGCCGGCGAGGTCGGCCCGGCCGAACACCCGGCTGGCGGCGGGGTCGTAGAGGGTCAGCTCGGCGGGGGCGCCGACGATGATGCCCTGCCCCTGGCCGGGGGCCCGGCCGATCCGGGCCGGCGCCGCGGAGAGAACCCTGGCCACGTCCGACCAACCGAGCAGGCCGCTCTCCACCACGGCCGCGTGCACGACGGACAGAGCGGATTCGAGGCCGACCATCCCGTTGGCGGCGGCATCCCACTCGCAGTCTTTGGCCTCTACCGGGTGAGGGGCGTGGTCGGTGGCGACGATGTCGATGGTGCCGTCGGCGAGCCCGGAGCGGAGCGCCTCGACGTCCTCGGTGCGGCGCAGCGGCGGGTTGACCTTGAACCGGGCGTCGTAGCCGCGTAAGAGGTCTTCGGTCAGCAGCAGGTGGTGCGGGGTGGCTTCGGCGGTCACGTTGATGCCGCGGGCCTTCGCCCAGCGGATGACGTCGACGGAACCGGCAGTGGACACGTGGCACACGTGCAGGCGGGAGCCGACGTGCTCGGCGAGCAGCACGTCGCGGGCGATGATCGATTCCTCGGCCACCGCCGGCCAACCGGCCAGCCCGAGTTCGCTGGACAGTGCGCCCTCGTTCATCTGGGCCTTCTCGGTGAGGCGCGGCTCCTGCGCGTGCTGTGCGATGACGCCGTCGAACGCCTTGACGTATTCGAGGGCCCGTCGCATCAGCAGCGGGTCGGAGACGCAGAACCCGTCATCGGAGAACACCCGAACCCGCGCGCGGCTCGTCGCCATGGCGCCAAGTTCGGCCAGCCGCTCCCCCGCCAAGCCGACGGTCACGGCGCCGATCGGCTGCACGGTGACGTAGCCGGCCTGCTCGCCGAGGGCGAGGACCTGTTCAACGACCCCCGCGGTGTCCTGCACCGGGGAGGTGTTCGCCATGGCGAAGACGCTCGTGAAGCCGCCGACCGCGGCAGCCTGGCTGCCGGTGAGGATGGTCTCGCTCTGTTCGAAGCCGGGCTCGCGCAGGTGGGTGTGCAGGTCGACGAGGCCGGGCAGGGCGATCAGGCCGTCGGAGTCGACCGTGGTCGCGCCGAGGCGGGAAAGGCCGGAGCCGATCTCGGCAATGCGTCCGTCGGCCAGCACGAGGTCGGTGCGGGTCCCGTCGGCAAGCGTGGCGCCGCGAATGAGCCAGGGCGTGCCTGAAGTGCGATGGTTGGGCATTTAGGAGTCCTCCCGGTCACCGGACATAAGCAGGTAAAGCGCCGCCATCCGCACGGAAACCCCGTTTGCAACCTGTTCGAGCACGGTCGACGCCGCCGAATCGGCAGCCGCCGAGGAAATCTCGAGGCCGCGGTTCATCGGGCCGGGGTGCATGACAATGCTAGCTGGAGCCAGCCGGGCGAACCGTTCGTCGTCGAGGCCCCAGCGGCGTGAGTACTCGCGGCTGTTCGGGAAGAAGGCCGCGTTCATCCGTTCGGCCTGGATGCGCAGCATCATGATCACGTCGGGCTTCGCGGCGATGGCTGCGTCGAGGTCGAACCCGACGGCGGCGGGCCACGCGGACATGTCCATCGGGAGCAGTGTCGGCGGGGCGACGAAGGTCACCTCAGCGCCGAGCGTGGTGAGAAGCCACAGGTTTGAGCGGGCGACGCGGGAATGGAGCACGTCGCCGACGATGGTGACCCTCACCCCGTCCAGGCCCTTGCCGCGGGAGGCGGAGCCGTGTAACCGGCGGCGGATTGTGAACGCGTCGAGCAGCGCCTGGGTGGGGTGTTCGTGGGTGCCGTCGCCGGCGTTGATGATGCCCGCGTCGATCCAGCCGCTCGCGGCGAGCACCTCGGGGGCGCCGGAGGCCGGGTGACGGATGACGACGCCGTCCGCTCCCATCGCGGCCAGGGTCTGCGCGGTGTCCTTGAGGCTCTCGCCCTTCGACACGCTCGATCCCTTCGCGCTGAAGTTGATCACGTCGGCGCTGAGCCGCTTGGCGGCGGCCTCGAAGGAGATCCGGGTGCGGGTGGAGTCCTCGAAGAACAGGTTCACCACTGTCTTACCGCGCAGCGTCGGCAGCTTCTTGACCTCCCGGTTGGCCACGTCGGCCATGTCCTCGGCGATGTCGAGCAGCCCGATCGCCTCGGCTCGGCCCAGTCCCTTGGTCGAGAGCAGGTGCTTCATCGGGCGTCCTGCCCGGCGAGGTCACTGACGGCCCCGCCGTCGATGCTCACGAATTCGTCACCGTCGACCTCGAGCAGGTGCAGGTTGATGCGCTCATCCGTGGAGCTGGGCAGGTTCTTTCCGACGAAATCCGCGCGGATCGGCAGTTCACGGTGACCGCGGTCGACGAGCACGGCCAGGCGCACGATGGTGGGGCGGCCGTGGTCGCCGAGTGCGTCAAGGGCGGCGCGGATGGTGCGGCCCGAGTAGAGCACGTCGTCGACGAGTACGACCGTGACGCCGTCGATGCTGCCGGGCACCAGGGTGCGCGACGGTGTCCGGGTTCGGGTGCGGGTCAGGTCGTCGCGATACATGGTCACGTCGAGGGATCCGACCCGCACATCCGTCGCCGTGGGTTCGATGCGCTGGATTGTCTCGGCTATCCGTTGGGCGAGCACGACTCCCCTGGTCGGGATGCCCAGGATCACCAGTTTGTCTGGTCCTCGATTGGACTCGAGGATCTCGTGCGAGATCCGAGTCAACGCTCGGGCAATGTCAGCCTGGCTCAGCACTGTGCGTGCCATAACCGGACCTCCTTCCCCGCCTCACCGGACGGCTGTTAAAGGATGTCTATTCGAGCATAGCCTAGCAGCCGCGCCGCCGGTGTGACGGGCCACCGCGGCCGAGCCCGGTGGTCGAGCCCGGTGGTACAGCCCGGTGGTACAGTCCGTCGAGACCGGCCCGTCTCAGCGCAGCGGTTTCATGGCCTGGATCGTGTAGCTCAATGGCGCGACGCCGGCTCGCGCAGCCAGGGCATACTCGCCGCCTTCGCGTCGGAGCATCTGACCGGGAAGGGCCTCCCAGGGAACGCTGTCGTGTTCGACGAGCATCGTGAGGGAGAGGCCCGCGGCGAGAAGCGCGGTCACGATCTCGCCAAGACCGTGGTTCCACTCGAAGGTCTTCGTGGCGGTGATCGGCCGGTCGGTCTCCACATAGGTGGAGTCGTCGTCCCATTCCAGCGGCTCCTCCTGCTCGAAGTACGGGAAACGCAGGTGCAGGTCGTCGGCAAGCCTCTCGTCCATGGTCCACAGGATCGGATGGCCTTCGCGAAGGAAGAGACGCCCGCCCGGTGCCAACAGCCCGGCCACGACGGCCGCCCACCGGTCGATGCTGGGCAGCCAGCAGAGCGCCCCGATCCCCGTATAGACGAGGTCAAAACGTGCCGGCTCGAGAACCGATAGCGCCGAGTACACATCGCACTGGACAAAGGCGACCTGGTCGCCGCTGTCCTTGACCAGGGAGCGGGCTTCCGCAAGGGCCACCGGGGAGAAGTCCAGACCGGTGACACGCGCACCGAGCCGGGCCAGGGAGAGTGTGTCGGTTCCGATGTGGCACTGCAGGTGCACCGTGCGCAGCCCCGTGATATCGCCGAGCCGGTCGAGATCGAAGCGCACGATTTCCGAGAGAAGCTCGGGATCGTCAATGTATCGCTGCACCTGGTAACCGAGTCCGTTTCGCGCGGCGTGGGCCGAGGCTCGATCGTCCCAGTTGGCCCGATTGGTGTCGAAATGGTGCTGCACGGTCATCCTCATCCCGCTCGGCTTCGTCGAGCTCTCCAGACTACGTGACCGGTGTAAAAACGAACAAGAGCGGTCATGGACCCAGGTGGGCGACGTACCCCGTCGGGAGATCCCGCTCAACGCCATCGTGCACGAAATACGAATTCACAGACTAGAAACTTGAGTTATACTCGCATCTTTGTTCTAAAAATGATGTTCTGATGTCATGGCAGGAACCCCTGATCCCAGCGCCACCACCACCGCCTTTGCCGAGGCGGATACTGGCACCGGCGGTGGTGTGCCGGATGCTGCGGGGCTGTCGCCATTGCAGCGGCTGGCTGCCCTGAAGAGCACCATGGCTGCGGCGTTGGCTGCGCTGCCGCTGGCCCGGCTGGGTGACCTGGACGCGGTCGCGCTGTTATCCGCGGTGGAGGATCTGGGCCGAAGCATCGATTTGGCCAGGGTGGCCACCGCGACCGAGGTCGACAGCCGGGCGGTGCGGATCACCGCGGGGCACTCCCAGCCCGCCTTTCCGGCCGCGCTCGGCTGCCGTGACGGCCTAGAGGTGATCGTACGGGCGACTCGGGTCTCGGTGCGGGAGGCCAGGCGCCGGTCGCTGCTGGGCGGGTTCGTGAGCGCCCGCAGCGGGATCGGGGTGACCCTGCCGCCGTTCTACCCCGTGGTAGCCGCCGCGTTGACCGCCGGGGACCTCGGACTGGAGGCGGCTGAGGTGATCGTGACCGGCCTGGAGCAGATCAGCGCCCGGGTCGCCCCCGACGACCTGCACACCGCCGAGCGAGTCCTGGTGGCGTGTGCGACCGGGGCGGTGACCGAGGAAACCCGGGGCCTGTCCGGTGAGGGGCTCGCGTTCGGCACCGACATCCTTCGTGGCATCGTGCTGCAGTGGCAGGCCCGGCTCGATCCCGACAGAACCGCGCCGACCGAACCCGTGCTGGAGGGCCGCAGCAACCTCGGCTTCGGCCTGTTGAAGGACGGCCTCTACCCACTGCGGGGCAGGGTCACCCCCGAGCTGCGTGGAATCATGAACGTGCTCTTCGACACCTACCTCTCCGCCCACGCCACGCCCGCGTTCCCCACGGCTGAGGAGCAGGCGCGGATCGACGGCGGCGCCCTGGTCCCTGGCGCCGAGGCTGCGGATGCCGCGGCCTCGGCCCTTGGCGGTGCCGGGGATGATCGCACCGGGGGTGAGAAACGCGCCGACATCCTCCGGGCGGTTTTCGACCGGGCCGCCCGCGACCCGGGCACCCCGACCCTGGGCGGGGCCGCGCCGACCGTGCTCGTGCACGTGAACGCCAGCGACCTGCAGGGCGGCACCGGGGTCGGCTGGGTCGACGGGGTCCAGGCCCCGATCTCCCTGTCGAGTGTGCAGCAACGCCTCTGCGCCGGCGGCTCGCAGACCGTCCTTTTCGGCCGGGACCAGGAGGTGCTCCGGCTCGGCCTGAAAGAGCGCTTCTTCAGCCGGGCCCAACGCCGCGCGATCGCCGCTCGCGACGGCGGCTGCATCATCCCCGGCTGCACGTCACCGACACACTGGGCCGAACTCCACCACGTCATCCCCTGGTGGGCCGGCGGCCTGACCGACATCGACAACGGCGTCATGCTCTGCTGGTTCCACCACCACTACATCGACACCTCCGGCTGGAAGATCCGGATGGTCCGCGGTTCACCCCAGGTCAAAGCCCCAACCTGGTGCGACCCGCAGCAGAAATGGCACCCGACCAACCGAAACCGCGCCCGGACCGCCTCGGCCGCGCGCTCCTGACCCGCGTCTGACAAACAAGACCACCGTTCCCACAGCCGGGCCTGCTCCGCAACGGTCGCGGCATGGCTGACGACCCGGCGCATCCCGTCGGCGAGTTGAATCCGTGCCGGTGGATTAGCCTGCAGGTTCAGCCGCCACGCCGGCTCCCCTGCGCACCCCGCCGTTCATCGCCATGGCCACCATGGTTCGGACCGTCCTCGTAGTACCCGACGATCACCGACCGTTCCTGACCGCTGACAGTGACCCATCATGTCCCATTCGCCGGGATCAGATGCCTCAGGCGGATCCTGGTTGCCGCGGAGTTGAACCGAGAGACCCTCTGCATCGTTGTTATCAGTATCGGGTTCCGGATCCGGGCCTGCTCAGTGCAAGCGACACAGGAGACGATCGTGCACCTCACTCGAACAGGCCGGATACTCACCGCGGCCACCGCAACCGCCCTTACCCTCACCGCATTCTCCGTCGGGCCGGCCCTTGCCGACACCGGCGACGATTCTCGCGGCGGCCACTCCGTCGTGCGTGTCCACCTCCTGGGAAGCCAGCCGGCTCCGGCGAGCCCGGTCATCGCCGGCATCAACCCCGGGGGTGCGCCCTGGGTGAATGACCGGAGTACGGCGATCGTGAGTGAGGACGGGCGGATCAGGGTGAACATTCGCGGACTCGTGATTCCGCCGCCACGCGGCACCGGGGTCAACCCGGTCGCATCCGTCGTCGCCACCCTCGTCTGCAGCGGCACCGTCGGTGAATCCACCGATCCCTTCTCTCTGAGCTCGGCCGGCGACGGTCGAATCGCCGCCACCATCGCGGTGCCAGAGGATTGCGCAGACCCGACCGTGCTCATCCAACCGGCGGCGAACCGGACGGTGTACATCGCTTCCGGGATGTCCAGCCGGGACCACCAGCAGAGCCACGACGACTAGTCAGCGACGCACGCCGGGGTTCGACGCCCGCTGCGGCCGCGCTACAGCGGCCGGGCGGCCGCGGGGTCGGGCTCGAACGCTCCAGGAACGGTGCCGATCACCTCACAGCCGAGACCGTGCCACAATCCGCAGGCCCGCGCGTTTCGACGACGGCATTGAGCTGGATGGTGGATGGCGCGATGGCGGCGCGACCTGGCCACGTCGACCACGTGGACTCCCAGGGTGCGGCCGACGCCCTGCCCCCGCGCGTCCGGAGCCACCATGAAGCGTGCGGTGGCGATCTGGGATCACCGCCCCGACCGGTTTGCTCCCGTGATCGCCGCCCAGTACGACGGATCAGCAGGCTGGATTTCCACGGCTCGTCGCCCCCGAGTTTCTGCGGGACGACGCGCAACATGAGCCGGAACTACATTCGGCCGGCGACGAACGCTGCGAACTCCTGCGGATCGTCGATGGCTCCCAGGTACTGTGCACCGTCCACCAGGACAGTGGGTGTGCCCTGGATCGAGTAGATCTCCGCGTCGGGGATCGGCCCGTTCAGGGCCGTCTTCGTGTTGTCCTGCGACCAGGCGAGGTAGCGATCGCTCGCCACGCAGTCCGTGAAGTCGATGTCGGAACCCTGGAGCGCGACCAGTTGGTCGTCGGTGAAGCCGGGAGAGTTCTCGGCCGGCTGGTGCGTGTACAGAGCGGCCAGGTAGTCGAGGGTGGACTCGGGGCGCAGGGTGGCCTGGCAGGTGAGGGCGGCGGATGCCCGCGAGGAGTAGTCGGTGCCCTGCGACGCCGGGTCGAGGAAGGTCAGCGCGTGCAGCCGCAGGGTGATGGCGTTTGCGTCGACCGCGGCGCTCAGTTGGGCGCCGTTGGCGTCCTCGAACTGTTTGCAGTACGGGCACATCGGGTCGAAGTAGACGTCGACGGTCTTCGGCCCGGTGCCGACAGCGAGGTATCCCGCGTCGAAGTCGGCGGCGCCCACCTGGCCGGTTGGGGACGAGGAGTCGGCGGGTGCTTCGGAGGGCGTGTCGGAGACGGTCGGGAACGGGCCTGCGGCACCGCCGGCGACGGCCGCGATGATGGCGCCGAACGTCGCCGCGAAGGCGACGGCGAGCACCAGGAACAGGGCCGTGGTGGCAATGCCGACGTAGCCGATGATCAGGCCGGCGAGGGCGAGGCCGCGGCCGGCTTCGCCGCGCTGCTTGATCTGGCCGAGGGCGATGTGGCCGGTGATGACCGCGACGAGGGAGACGAAGAACGACGACACGAGCGACACGAGCGCCAGTGTGTTGGTCTTCGGTACCGCGGAATACGGCTGCTGGCCGTAGGTCTGCGGGAACACCGGATTGGCCTTTGAGTGCGGCTCGAAGCCCGGCCCGACCGGGCTGACCGGGCTGACCGGGGCGACCGGCGAGAAAGGCGATGCCGGGACCTCCGAACCGTCCTGGGCCCAAGCCGGGACGTCCGGGACGCCCTCGGGTTTGTCCGGGTTCCCCTGTGGCTGGTCCGTCGGGTCGGTGGTCATTGTTGTCCCCCTTGAAGCGCTACACGGTTGGAGCGGTTTGGGCGATCCGGCCGAGCAGTCCGTTCACGAAGCCGGCGGAGTCATCCGTGGACAGGATCTTCGCGGACTCGACCGCCTCGTCGATGGCAACCGCGTGCGGCACGGCGTCGTTGAAGAGAATCTCCCAGATTCCGATGCGCAGGATTGCGCGGTCGACGGTGGGCATCCTGGCCAGGGACCAGCCCTGCGAGTACGTTTCGATCAGTTCGTCAATCTCCTCGCGGTGCTCGACGACCCCGTCGACGATGTCACGGGCGTACAACCAGGAGGCCATCCGCGCGGGCTCATTCGCGGCCCGTTCGGCTTCGACGGCGAGCGACTCCGGGATGGTCGTCTGGCGCACATCGGCGGCGTAGAGGATGTCGAGGGCGCGCTTGCGTGCCTTGGTCCGTGCGCTCACTAGTTGACGCGGCCCAGATAGTCACCGGTGCGGGTGTCGACCTTGACGCGGGTACCCTGCTCGAGGAACAACGGCACCTGGATCTGGAAACCGGTCTCCACAGTGGCGGGCTTGGTGCCGCCGGTGGAACGGTCGCCCTGGAGCCCCGGCTCGGTGTACGTGATCTCGAGCACCACGGATGCCGGCAGCTCCACGTAGAGCGGGTTGCCGTTGTGCAGGGCGATGGTCACGTTCTGGTTCTCCAGCATGAAGTTCACCGCGTCGCCGACGACGACGGCCGGGACGTGCAGCTGGTCGAAGTCGGAGACGTCCATGAAGACGTAGGAGTCGCCGTCGGCGTACAGGTACTGGAAGTCCTGGCGATCAACGTTCTCGGTCTCGATCTTGGCACCGGCGTTGAAGGTGCGGTCGACGGTCTTGCCGGTGACGACGTTCTTCAGTTTGGTGCGAACGAAGGCACCGCCCTTGCCCGGCTTGACGTGCTGGAAATCGGTGACTGCCCACAGCTGGCCATCGATGTTGAGGACGACGCCATTGCGGATATCGGCGGTTGATGCCATGGAAAGGATTTCCGTTCAATTAGTTCAATTAGGAAGGTGCGCGGCCGAAACGGCCCCAGACGAGTGTAGTTGGCCCTGGGCCATGCGCCAAAGGGAACGTCCGGCCTGTCGCGGTCGGCGGCCGGCATCACGGAGAGCGGGTGATGAAGTCCAGTGCGAGCCGGTAGGAGTCGAACCCGAATCCGGCGATCACGCCGGTCGCGACGGCGCTGACCACGCTGGTGTGACGGAAGGTTTCCCGCGCGTGCGGGTTGGAAAGGTGCACCTCGATCAGGGTGATGCCCGCCTTGGTGACAAGGGCGGCGGCGTCCCGCAGCGCATAGCTGTAGTGGGTGAACGCGGCGGGGTTCAGAATGACCGGGATCCGCTCGTCGACGGCCTCATAAAGCCAGTGGATCAGTTCGGCCTCGTCGTCGGTCTGACGCACGTCGACCGTGACCTCCTCCGGGGCCGCCTGGGTGAGCATGGTGCGCAGCTGCTCGAGGTTCGCCGAACCGTACACGTCGGGTTCGCGGCTGCCGAGGCGCCCCAGGTTCGGACCGTTCAGGACGAGGACTGTGCTCATCCACCCAGCCTAGAGGTCAGACCTTCTTCACCAGGCTGGATTTGAGCTGCATCGAGCCGACGCCGTCCACCTTGCAGTCGATGTCGTGGTCGCCGACGCCGTCGACCAGGCGGATTCCGCGCACCTTGGTGCCGACCTTGATCACGCTCGAACTGCCCTTGACCTTGAGGTCCTTGATCACCGTGACGGTGTCCCCATCGGCCAGCACCGTGCCGAACGCATCCGTGATCACGGCATCCCCGGCCGGTTCGGCGTCGTCGTCGTGCTCGGGGGTCCATTCGTGCGCGCAGAGCGGGCAGACCAGGAGCGCACCCATCTCATAGGTGAGGTCGCTGGAGCATTCAGGGCACGGGGGCAAGGTCTCGTTCACGTCCCCAGAATAGTCGAGGGGCGCGGGGACCTGGATCACGCCCGCAGTTCGCAGACGCCGTCGTCGTGCGCCACGAACATGCCCGTGATCTTCACGACCGTGCCGAAGGCCTTGGCCAGCTCCCCTGCCCAGGCCTGGTCGGGAGGCGTCAGGGCGGCCGAGCCCGGCCGTTCGAGGGTGACGATGACGCTGCCGCCGGGGGCGAGCTCGGCGAGGAGATCGTTCAGCCTTGCCGCCAGCACGGTCAGACGTCCCGACTCGGGGCGCAGCGGGATGCCGTCCACCGGGATCAGCAGTGGTAGCTGGCGGCCGTGGCGGTCGAGCAGCATGAACCAGAGCTGGGGCTGGACCGCGTGCCCCACAAGGTCGCGCACCCGCTCTCGCGCCTCCGCCATGGTCGTCACCGGGGCGGAGTCTTCGATGCGGAGCGAGCGGGTCATGCCGATCAGAATGTCCCCTGCGCGGCGCGGCGACGCGGCTGTGCACAGGGTTGCCCCCGTCGGCGTCCTGCCGAGGAGAACCGGGCGAACAGGGTCAGGCGAACGAGTCCATCAGGCGCGACCGGATCAGGAACCTCACCCCGCGGGGTGCCTCCACCGAGAAACCGCTCCCCCGGCCGGGGACGACGTCAACGGTGAGGAAGGTGTGGCTCCAGTACTCGAACTGCTCGGCAGAGATCCAGAAATCGATCCATTGAGGCTCTGCACCGGCCGGGGCGATGTCGAGGCGGCCGAGGAGTACGTCCCGGTCGGAGGTGATGAACTCCCCGGCAGGGAAACACATCGGCGAACTACCGTCACAGCAGCCGCCGGACTGGTGAAACATCAGTGGCCCGAAGTCCTCCCACAGCTCCCGGAGGGTGGAGACGGCCGTGGTGCTGAGTTCGACCCGGGGAAGGTTCTCCCCCGGCACCGTGATGGTGCCGACGACGGTGGCCGTTGATGCTGGTTCGGACATGGTCGGGTGCTCCTTCGTGAATTCGTGTTGCGAGGTGGAACCGGGCAGGGCCGACGACCGGTTGGTCGGTGGCCCTGCCCGGCACTGCATCGGTTGGGCAGTTGGCTTTGGTTAGAAGAAGCCGAGCGGCTTCTCGGAGTACGACACGAGCAGGTTCTTCGTCTGCTGGTAGTGGCCGAGGGCCAGCTTGTTGTTCTCACGGCCGATGCCGGAGCTCTTGTACCCGCCGAACGCGGCGCCGGCCGGGTAGTGGTGGTAGTTGTTGATCCAGACGCGGCCGGCCTGGATGTCCCGTCCTGCCCGGTAGGCCACGTTGCCGTTCCGCGACCAGACGCCGGCGCCGAGCCCGTAGAGGTTGTCGTTGGCGATGGAGATGGCGTCTTCGTAGTCGGTGAAGCTCGTCACGGCGAGCACCGGGCCGAAAATCTCCTCCTGGAAGATGCGCATCTTGTTGTTGCCCTCGAAGATCGTCGGCTCCACGTAGAAACCGCCGCTGAGGTCACCGCCGAGGTCGACCCGCTCGCCGCCGAGCGCCACCCGGGCGCCCTCCTGCTTACCGATGTCGATGTAGGAGAGGATCTTCTCGAGCTGGTCGTTGCTGGCCTGCGCGCCGACCTGGGTGTCGGTGTCGAGCGGGTTGCCCTGGATCGCCTTCCGGGTGCGCTCGACGGCGGTGGAGAGGAAGCTTTCGTAGATCGGCTTCTGCAGCAGCGCCCGGCTGGGGGCGGTGCACACCTCGCCCTGGTTGAAGGCGAAGAGCACGAAGCCCTCCTGCGCCTTGTCATAGAAGCTGTCCTGCTCCTGGGCGACGTCGCTGAAGAAGATGTTCGCGCTCTTCCCGCCCAGTTCGACGGTGGCGGGGATGATGTTCGCGCTGGCGTACTGCAGGATCAACCGGCCGGTGGTGGTCTCCCCTGTGAAGGCGATCTTGCGGATGCGCGGCGACGACGCGAGCGGCTTGCCGGCCTCCAGGCCGAAGCCGTTGACGATGTTGAGCACCCCGGGCGGCAGGATGTCCCCGATCAGCTCGATCAGCACCATAATGGACACGGGAGTCTGCTCGGCCGGTTTCAACACGATCGCGTTCCCCGCGGCAAGGGCGGGGGCCAGCTTCCAGACGGCCATCAGGATCGGGAAGTTCCAGGGGATGATCTGGCCGACGACGCCGAGCGGTTCGTGAAACTGGTACGACACGGTGTCGTTGTCGAGCTCGGCGTGGTCGCCGTCCTGAGATCGGATCGCGGCGGCGAAGTAGCGGAAGTGGTCGGATGCGAGGGGCAGGTCGGCGTTCAGCGGTTCCCGGATCGGCTTGCCGTTGTCCCACGTTTCGGCGACGGCGAGCAGTTCGAGGTTGGCGTCGATGACGTCCGCGATCCTGTTGAGCACCGCCGCGCGCTCGGTGGCGCTGGTCTTGCCCCAGGCTGGTGCGGCCCGGTGGGCGGCGTCGAGGGCCAGTTCAATGTCTTCGGCCGTTCCGCGGGCAACCTCGGCGAACGGTTTGCCGTCGACCGGGGAGATGTCCTCGAAGTATTGGCCCTTGACGGGCTTGACCCACCCGCCGTTGATCCAGTTCTCATACCGGGTCTTGAAGGTGACTAGCGAGCCTGGTGTTCCGGGCTTGGAATAGACGGTCATGTTCTCTCCTCGTCGACGACATTGTCGGTGGGTACCGCGTGCTGCGGACCTGGCGTCGAGCCTAGGAAAGGAAAGGTTGCTTCACCGTAGCGGCGGGTTGCGGGCCTCGCCCGCCGAGCCTGCGGGGTCGAGTTCCGCCTCGATCCGCTTCAGCCTGGCCACGGCGGACGCCCGCTTGGGCGACCGCGCGGGCAGCAGCTCGAGGCACGCCCGCCACACCTCGCTGTCGTAGGTGGCCTCGTCGGTGCGCGCGTACTCGAGCAGCAGCTCGGCCGAGGCGTCGGTGAGCATCGCCTCCCGGAGCCGTGCACTGACTTCGGCCCGGATGTCGACGATGCCGGGCGCCGTCGAACTGGGCAACACCGGTCCCCGGTAGGCCCCAAGCGCAACCCGGTGCGCGCCTCGCTCGAGCAGTGCGAGCACTCGGAGGGCGTCGAGGTCGACGGCCGACTCGAGGCGGTACGGCCGGGAGGCGATGCCGATCGGCGGGGTCGCCTGCCCGAGCACCCGGCGCAACCGCACCATCTCGGCGCGGAGGTTGTCCACGGAGTCCGACTGGTCGGTCAGCAGCACCGAGAGACGGTCGGCGGATAGGCCGTCGCGATTCCACGCGAGCAGGGTGAGGATCTCGGCGTGCCGCGGGCTGATCACGGCGGAGGTTGCCCCGTTTTCGAGTCGCCCGTGATCGCGGCCGAGTACGTCCAGGCGCGCGGGTACGGCGCGCAGCGGCGCCGGCCCGGGTGCCGCCGTGGTCACGGAAACGGTGGGGGACCTGGCCACCCTGGGTCGGCCGGCCGGGCGGCTCAGCCGCTGGATCCGCAGCTCGGCCTCCATCGCTGCCACGGCGGCCTCCACCAGTGGGAGGGTCTGCGGCGCCACCGCCTCCGCACCGCCGGTGATGTCGATGACACCCAGGATCGCTCCCGTGTCGGGGTCGTGGATCGGTACAGCGGTGCAGCTCCACGGATGCGCGAGCTGGCTGAAGTGCTCGGCGCGCTGGATCTGGATTCCATGGTCCAGGGCCAGCGCCGTGCCGGGCGCGCTGGTGCCGACCCGCCGCTCTGACCAGTCGGAACCCTCAACGAACAGCATTTCCTCGGCCTTGCGCCGAACGACGCGGTCGCCGTCGATCCAGAGCAGGCGGCCGCGTTCGTCACCGATGGCCACGATCAGGCCGGAGGCGAAGGCATGCCGGATCAGAAGGTTGTGCACGACGGGCAGCACGGCGGCCAACGGATGTCGGTCGCGCAGATCCCGGAGTTCCCCGGCGCTGACCTCGCGCTCCGGGGCCAGCTTTGACGGGTCGAGGCGGAGGGTGAGCGACCTGTCCCAGGACTCCTGCACCAGCCGGCGCACGCCGGATCTAACGATCCGGTCGGTGAGCGCGGCCTCGTGCGCCTGTTCCAGTTTCACGAACAACTCGGGACCTGGTTCGCCGATCGAATCGACGGTCCACGGACTCGTCATTCCCACCTCCGATCGGCTCTGGTCAGGGGCGACCGAAGAATATCTCCCGGTCAATTGTCATTCTAGGCACACCTGGTCGAATGCCCGCACCGCCCACGAGATCAGGCGCAGGTCAGGACCCGATCTCCTGGTACGCAGCGAACAAGAGCGACGAGTCCGGTCCTTCGAGCACGGTCGGCTTGCCGACGTCGTCGAGCACGATGAACCTCAGCATTCCGCTGCGGGTCTTCTTGTCCCGTTGCATGGTGGCCAGAAGGGTGCTCCAGCGGCCGACCGGGTAGCTCGTCGGCAGGGTCAGCGATTCGAGGATGCTCCGGTGCCGGTCCACGGCCTCGTCCGAGAGCCGCCCGCTCAGCCGGGCCAGCTCGGCGGCGAACATCATCCCCACGGCGACGGCAGCCCCGTGACGCCAGCCGTAACGTTCCGCATGCTCGACGGCGTGGCCCAGCGTGTGGCCGTAGTTCAGGATCTCGCGCAGCCCGGATTCCTTGAAGTCCTCGCCCACGACGCGAGCCTTCATCCCGATCGCCAGCTCGAGCACCCGACGGAACTGCGGTGTCGTCGGGTCGGTCACCGCGGCGACGTCCGCTTCGATGATGTCCAGTATCTCCGGGACCTGGATGAACCCGGCCTTGACGATCTCGGCGAAACCCGCCAGGAGCTCGTTGCGCGGGAGATCGTCGAGGATGTCGAGGTCGCACACCACTGCTGCCGGGGCGTAGAACGTGCCGACCAGGTTCTTGCCCTCGGCGGTGTTGATGCCGTTCTTGCCGCCGACGGCGGCGTCGACCATACCGAGCACGCTGGTCGGGACCTGCACGAGACGAACCCCTCGCAACCAGGTGGCGGCGACGAAACCGGCCAGGTCGGTGACGGCGCCGCCACCGAAACCGATCACGGCATCCGTGCGGCTGAAGTCGGCCTGGCCCATCACCTGCCAACAGAACGCGGCCACCTCGACCCGTTTCGCGGCCTCGGCGTCGGGCACCTCGGCGATCAGCACCTCGTAACGGCCGAGAAGGCTCTCGCGCAGGGCGACGGCCCTGGCGCCGAGGGTGGAGGTGTGCACGATCAGCACCTTGGCGACCGTGTCGCCGAGCTGTTCGCTGACGTCGGCGACGAGGCCTCGGCCCACGAGCACCGGGTAGGGTTCGGTGCCGCTCACCCTGATCACCGTCCTTGCCGCGGCTTCGGGGGTCGGGTCGGTGGATTCTGGCACAGTTATTCCGGTCACGATCTCTTTCTTACCCATTTCACGACGTCTCTGGCGATGACGTCAAGCGGTCGGTGTGAGGTGTCGAAGCTCGTGTTCGCCAGGGCTTCGTAGAGGGGCCGACGTTCGGCATAGATGCGTTTCCAGTCGGTGAGGCCGTCCTTCAGCAGCGGACGTTTCCTGCCGCCGATGCGGGCCCTGACGGCATTGGCTGACACGCTCAGGTAGATGACGGTGCACCGGGAGAGGGCGGCCTGGGTGGCAGGGTCGAGCACGGCTCCGCCACCGAGGGACACCACGGCGTCCTCGGCGACGGCGTCGGCGACGGCCTGGCGTTCCAGCGCCCGGAAGTACTCCTCGCCGTGCCTCTCGAAAATCTCGTGGATCGGACCATGATCGGCAACGATCCGGGTGTCGGTGTCGATGAACGGCAGGTCGAGGGTTTTTGCGACCCGGCGGCCCACCTTCGATTTCCCGGAGGCCATCGGCCCGATCAGCACCAGGGGCAGCAACGGATGGTCCGTCACGCTCTCCGCCCCGACCCGGCCCGGGTCGCCTCACGCCGGCGGCTCACAGGGAGGCGTCGCTCGACGCGCCCGTTTTGAGGTTCGCTGGAATGTGCGCGAGGTAGGACTCCAGGTTGCGTCTGGTCTCCTCGAGGGCGTCGCCGCCGAACTTCTCGAGCACCGAGTTGGCGAGCACGAGCGCGACCATGGCCTCGGCGACCACCCCGGCGGCCGGCACGGCGCAGACATCCGACCGCTGGTGGTGCGCCGGGGCGGCCTCGCCGGTGGCGACGTCGACGGTTCGTAGAGCCCGCGGGATCGTGGCGATCGGTTTCATGCCCGCCCGTACACGCAGCACGGTTCCGGTGCTCATGCCGCCTTCCGTGCCGCCGGCCCTGTCGCTGACGCGCTGGATGGCCCCGTCGGCCTGGACGAGTTCGTCGTGGGCGTCGGAGCCGCGGCGGGTCGTGGTGAGGAAGCCGTCGCCCACCTCGACTCCCTTGATCGCCTGGATGCCCATCAGCGCGGCCGCGAGCTGCGAGTCGAGGCGACGGTCCCAGTGCACGAACGAACCGAGTCCGGGGGGAAGGTTGTAGGCGAGCACCTCGACGACACCGCCGAGGGTGTCTCCCTCCTTGTGCGCCAGGTCGACCTCGGCGACCATCAGGGCCGAGGTGGCGGCGTCGAAGCAGCGCAGTGGGTCGGCGTCGAGCACGTCGACGTCGGCGGCGCTCGGCAGCGGTGAGTCTTCCGGAACGCGGACCGGCCCGATCGCAAGGGTGTGGCTGACCAGGGTGATCCCGAGTTCGGCGAGGAAGGACCTGGCGATCGCGCCGAGGGCAACCCTCGCGGCGGTCTCCCGGGCGCTGGCGCGTTCGAGCACCGGGCGGGCCTCGTCGAAGCCGTATTTCTGCATCCCGGTCAGGTCGGCGTGGCCGGGGCGGGGGCGGGTGAGCGGGGCGCCGCGGCCGCGGGTGGTTGCCGAAGCGTCCACCGGTTCGGGGCTCATCACCTCGACCCACTTGGGCCATTCGGTGTTGCCGATCCGCAGGGCGACCGGACCACCGAGGGTGAAGCCGTGCCGCACTCCCCCGGAGACGTTGAGTTCGTCCTGTTCGAACGACATCCGGGCACCTCGGCCGTAACCGAGTTTGCGGCGCGCAAGATCGAGGCGGATCGCATCAAGAGAAACCGGGATCCCAGCGGGCAAACCCTCGACAATGGCGATGAGTTCGGGACCGTGGGACTCTCCGGCGGTGAGCCAACGAAGCATGCCTTTATTCTTTCACAGGCTGTCGGCTCAGCGCGCCGCGCATCGCGGCGAGCACAGCGTCCTCGCCGGGCAACGGTTCGAACGGATCCCCGCTCAGGAAGATCCGAACCTGCACGACGGCCTGGTACAGCAACAACTCCAGTCCGGAGATCACCGTGCCTGCCGCCTCCAACCACGACGACGCCAGGGCGCTCGGCCACGGCGAGTAGCTCACATCGAGGAGCAGCGCCTGGCTGCGTAACTCGACGGGGAAGTCGTCCCGCGGGGTGACGCCACCGGGAAGGGTGCTGATCACGAGGTCGCTGGTGCGGCCCGACTCGGAGGCACCGGCCCAGGAGGAGAGCGTCACGACGACCCCGACGCTGCGGCCCAGTTCGACCAGCGGGGCTGCCTTCGCGGGGGTGCGCGCGAGCACCTCGACCGCTTCGGCGCCCAGTTCGGCGGCGGCGACGACCGCTGAGGCCGCGGTCGCGCCGGCACCGAGCACGGTCACATGGCCGGCACGCCGCATGCCGCCTTCGGCGAGTGCCCTGACCAGGCCGGTGACGTCGGTGTTGAAGCCGTGCAGCGTGCGCCGGCCGTCGACCTGGCCGATCAACACGGTGTTCGCCGAGCCGGTCACGGTCGCGACCCGGTCGAGGCCGGCCAGGTGGCCGAGCACCTCGTGTTTCAGAGGCATGGTCAAGGAAAGTCCTCGCCAGTCGGAGTCGAGATCGGCGAGGAACTCGCCCAGGCTGCCGGCCGGGACGTCGATGGCGTCGTAGCCCCAGTCGAGGCCGAGCGCCGCGTACGCGGCCCGGTGCAGGGCCGGCGACTGCGAGTGGGCGATCGGCGAGCCGAGCACGGCCAGCCGGGTGCCGGCGGGGGTGCCTGGGAACGAGGTGGAATCAACCATATTCGGGGTGCTCCTTCATCCAGGACTGCCATTTCACCACGGCGGCCGCATGCTCGTCCGCGGTGGTGGAGAAAATCGTCTCACCGGTGTCGAGGTTCCAGGTGACGAAGAACAGCCAACTGCCGTCCGCCGGGTGCAGGGCCGCGTCGATGGCGAGGTCGCCCGGGTTGGAGATCGGCCCGGCGGGGAGCCCGGGGTGCAGATAGGTGTTGTAGGTGTTTCCGGTGTCGGCGCGTTCGGCATCCGTCGTGGTCACGAGGTTGGTCTTGCCGGTGCCGTACGCCACCGTGGCGTCGGACTGGAGGAGCCCGCTCGCCCACTTGGCCGGGTCGAGCCGGTTGAGGAAGACCCGCGAAACCTTGTAGTAGTCCGGGGCGAGGCCGGCCTCACGCTGGATCAGGGAGGCAAGCACCACGGTTCGCCACCGGTCGGCCGGGGCGACGCCGGCGCTGTCAAGGGCCTTGAATTGACGGTCGACGAGAGTCTTGACCGCGTCATGCGCCGACACCCCGGGTGGGAAGGTGTATGTGGCGGGGAACAAGAAGCCTTCGAGGGTTGTCGCCTCGCCGGGCAGCCCGAAGGTGGCCCGGTCTGCCGCGGCGGCCGTGAGGTCGGCCAGCGGCAGGCTCGTGCCCTCGCTGATCAGCTGGAGCACGTCGACGGCCGCGGTGCCCTCCGGCACCACCACCGTTTGCTTGAGCTTGTTAGCCGGGTCCACCAGGGCGCCCAGTGCCGCCCGGGCGCTCATCTTCGCGGAGAGCTGGTAGGCGCCGGGCTGGAACACCGGGGCCGGAGATTCCTTCAACAGCAGACCGTAGAACGCGTCGAAACTCTTCACCACGTCCTGGTCGGCCAGGGACTGCGCGATGTCCTGGCCGGTCTCGCCGTCGTGGATCATGAACACGACCTTCTTCGTGCCGGTGCCGGCGTAATCGGCCGGGCCCTGCACGGTGGCGACCAGTTGGGCGATCGGCGCCTGCAGGAACACAGCCGCCCCGGCGACGAGGCCGGCTAAGACCAGGAGCACAACCAGGCAGCCCCAGGCACCCTTCCGGCTGCGCTTCTCCCTCGGCGGGGCGAGCTGGGTGCGCCGGCTGGACCGGGTGCCCCCGATGTGCGAATCGCGGATGGCGCGCCTGGACGGGAGGGCCGTCACCGGCGCTGCGGCGGGAACCGGTTCGGCCGCCGGCGTGTCCTCCCCCTGGGCCCGTCCGCCGAGAAACGCATCCCAGTCAACGGAGTCGGGTACGCGCGGCGGATCAACGGGCTCGGGGGGAAGATTCGACACGGTTACGGCCCTTCGGTCGGAGCTACGGGCGAGCCGGGTGGCTTTCCGAGGGCACGTTCGGTGTCCAGGGCATGCTGGAGAATTATAGTCGCGGCAACCTGGTCGACCACTGGGCGCTGTGTTTTCGCCTTCCGCCCGGCGGCCCGGAGCACGGACTGGGCGGCGACGGTGGAGAGGCGTTCGTCGACCAGACGCACCGGCACGGCCAGGCTCCGCGCGAGCACCTCGGCGAACCCGACGGCGTCGTTGGTTGACGCCGTCCGGTTGCCGGAGAGGGCCAGAGGTAGTCCGACCACCACCTCGATGGCGTCGAGTTCGGCCACCACGGCCACGATCCGCACCACGTCGGTGGTACCTGAGTGGTCTCGGCTGACGGTCTCGACCGGCGTCGCGAGCATGCCGTACGGGTCGCTCCTGGCCAGCCCGATCCGGGTGGTCCCGACGTCAACCCCGACGCGCACGCCGTGACGCACCGGTCAGCCCGCGACGGTGGTGCGAACGGCGGAGAGGGCCGCCGGGATGGCTGCCACATTCGTGCCGCCACCCTGGGCGAGGTCATCTTTTCCGCCGCCGCCGCCGCCAAGGATCCCGGCGACCTGCTTCGCGAGCGAACCCGCCCGCTGGCCGGCGTCCCGGGCGGCCTGATTGGTGGCGACGATGACGACCGGCTTGTCGGCGACCACCGCAGCGAGGGCGACGACCGCAGGTTCGCTGCCGAGGCGTTCCCTGGTGGCCGTGACCAGCATCCGCAGGTCGTCGGCGGAGCCCAGGGTACCGAGTTTCTCGGCCACCACCATGACAGAGCCGGCGCGCGCGGCGGTGGCCACCAGCGCTGGAACCTTGTCGGTGAGCGCCCTGGCTTCGAACACGGCGATCTTCTTTTCGGCGGCCTTGAGATTCAGGACCAGTTCGTTGATGCGCGCGGGCAGTTGATCTTTCGGCGTCTTGAGGCTCGAGGTGAGGAGGGACACGATGGAACGCTCGGCGGCGAGGTCGCGGAACGCCTCGAGGCCGACGAGCGATTCGACCCGCCGGTTGGTGGAGCCGACGGATGCCTCGCTGACCAGGCTGATCATGCCGATCTCGGCGCTCGTCGTGACGTGGGTTCCGGCGCACAGCTCCCGCGACCAGGGGCCGCCGATGTCGACGACGCGGACACGGTCGCCGTACTTCTCGCTGAACAGGGCCATGGCGCCGAGCGCCTTGGCTTCGGCCAGCGGCAGCTCCCTGGTGGTGACCGGCAGGTTGTCGCGGATGGCGTTGTTGGAGATCTCCTCGATCTCGCTGCGCGTCGCCGGGGACAGCGCCTGGTTCCAGGAGAAGTCGAGGCGGAAGAAGCCGGCCTTGTTGTACGAGCCGGACTGGTGGGCGTTCGGGCCGAGCACCTGGCGGAGGGCGGCGTGCAGCACGTGGGTACCGGAGTGCGCCTGCCGGGCGCCGCGGCGCCAGTCGGGGTCGACCACGCTGGTTGCCTGGTCGCCGACGCCGACCTCGCCGCTTGCGACCTGGACCTTGTGGCTGATCAGGCCCTTGACGGGCTTCTGCACGTCGAGGACCTCGAGCTCGTAGCCGGTGCCGACGATGAGTCCGGCGTCGGCCTCCTGGCCTCCCGATTCGGCGTAGAGTGCGGTCTCGGCGAGGATCACCTCGGCGATTTCGCCGGCCACAGCGCTGGTGACGGACACGCCGTCGACGATAATGCCGAGCACGGTCGACTCGGTCTGCAGTGTCTCGTACCCGGTGAAGGTGGTTTCACCCTCGGCGCGGAAGGCGCTGTAGACGGACAGGTCCGCGAGGTGCGTTTTCTTCGCCTTCGCGTCGGCCTTGGCCATGGCCCGCTGCTTGCTCATCAGGGTGTCGAAGGCATCCCGGTTGACGCTCAGCCCGGCTTCCTCGGCCATTTCGAGGGTGATCTCGATCGGGAACCCGTAGGTGTCGTGGAGGAGGAAGGCGGTCTGGCCGGGGAGGACGCTCTTGTTGGCCTGCTTCGTCTTGGCGACGGCGAGGTCGAGCACGCTGCTGCCGCTGGCCAGCGTGCGGAGGAAGGTCGCTTCCTCGGCGTAGGCGGCCTGGCTGATCCGAGAGAAGTCGGCCTTGACCTCGGGGTAGGCGCTCGCCATTGCGTCGCGTGATGCCGGGAATAGTTCGGTGAAGGACGCCGTGTCGACGCCGAGGAGGCGCATCGCCCGCACGCTGCGACGCATCAGCCGGCGCAGGATGTAGCCGCGGCCCTCGTTGGACGGCATGACTCCGTCGCTCATCAGCATCAGGGAGGAGCGCACGTGGTCGGCGACGATCCGCATCCGCACGTCGTCGTCGTGGGAGGCGCCGTAGCGGCGCCCGGAGAGTTCGGCTGCGCGGTCGAGAACCGGGCGGACCTGGTCGATCTCGTACATGTTTTCGACACCCTGCTTGAGGAAGGCGACGCGTTCGAGCCCCATGCCGGTGTCGATGTTCTTCTTCGGAAGGTCACCGAGAATGACGAAGTCGTTCTTGCCGGTGCCCTCGCCGCGGAGGTACTGCATGAAGACGAGGTTCCAGATTTCGACGTACCGGTCGTCGTCGGTGGCCGGGCCGCCGTCGATGCCGTAGGCCGGGCCCCGGTCGAAGAAGATCTCGGAGCAGGGACCGGCCGGTCCGGGCTGGCCGGTCGACCAGTAGTTCGTGTCCATGCCGAGGCGCTGGATTCGTCCCTCGGGCAGGCCGAGTGCTCTCCAGTAACGGAAGGCCTCGTCGTCGTCCTCGTAGACGGTGACCCAGAGGTCCTTCTCGGCGAACCCGTACCCGCCGTCGGCTTCCGACGTCGTCAACAACTCCCAGGCGTAACCGATCGCCTGTTCCTTGAAGTAGTCGCCGAACGAGAAGTTGCCGTTCATTTGAAAGAACGTTCCGTGGCGCGGGGTCTTGCCGACCTCTTCGATGTCGTTGGTGCGAATGCACTTCTGCACGCTGGTCGCACGCGGGTACGGGGCAGGCACGAGACCGGTCAGGTACGGCACGAACGGCACCATGCCGGCAACAGTGAAGAGCAGTGTGGGGTCGTCGCTCACGAGCGACGCGGAGGGGACAACGGTGTGCCCGCGATCGGCGAAGAAGTCGAGCCAGCGCCCGCGAATTTCAGCAGTCTGCATGTGTTCCGTAGTTCGTTGAGACGAGGTGGAGAGGGTTGCCGGGCGGTCAGCCTACGGCTTGGCCAGGTTTCCGATGGCGACGCCCGCGTCGCCGGCAGCGGCATCCCCGATCGCGTCGCGCAATTCGGCCTCGCGCTTGCGGTAACCCTCGGAGATGGCTTCGCCGAACTCGCGGGCCTTCGTGTCGAGGTCACTGAAGAACTGCTTGCCCTGGCGCGTCTTGCTCGCTTCGCGGGAAATGACAAGACCGACGCCGACGCCGACGACGAACCAGATGAAGTTCTTCATGACAATGCTCCCTGAGGTGTGTGGAGACCCTGATTGTGGCGGCCCGGATCCGGGTTGAGACATGCGTTGGACGGCAGTTGCGGGTCGTGCATGCCGTCGAACACGGGCTGGCCGGCGAATCCCAGACTCGACCGGCACCTTTCCAGCGTAGCCGACTAGCCGCGCCTCCGACGGGCGCGGGACGGCCGAGCGGCCAGTACGGCGGCGCGGACACCGGCCGAGAACCCAGCCAGCTTGACCATCGGACCCCCGACGGTCGCCGCGACCAGGGCGACGAGGGCGGAGACGTTGCCGGTGACATCCGCCACGTTCCCGGTGATGGTGTCCACCCTGGCCAGCTGTTTGTTGGTTTCCTGGATGGTGGTTGTCGTCTCCTCGAGGAGGGGCGTTACGTTCTGGCTCAGTTCCCGAATGGCCGCCGTCGTCTCGTCGAAGACACGGCCGAGTTTGACGAGCGGAACCGCGAGCACGCCGACAAGTACCGCGAACACGGCGGCCGCGATCAGCCCGGCGATATCCCCACCTGACATTGACAACCATCCATTCCAGATTCGGCATGCGACAAGGCGCCACACGGAAGGGCGCGGCGGGATAAAAAGCAAAGAGCGGACCACCCCGAAGGATGATCCGCTCTCCAGCGTAGTTCAGATGCACCGCGCGGCGGCGATGCACGTGAATCGGGACCTAGCGGGCCGCGTAGTACTCCACGACGAGCTGGACTTCACACGTCACGGGGATTTCGATCCGCTTCGGGCGACGCACGAGGCGCGCCTGCAGTTTGTCGATCTCGACCTCGAGGTACGGCGGAAGCTTCGGGAGCACGTCGACGTGACCGCCGGCAGCTGCGACCTGGAACGGCTCCATGCCTTCGCTCTTGGCCTTGACGTGAATGAGCTGCCCCGGCTTCACGCGGAAGGAGGGGCGGTCCACCAGCTGGCCGTCGATCAGGATGTGACGGTGCACGACCATCTGGCGGGCCTGAGCGGTGGTGCGGGCGATGGCCGAACGCACGAGAAGGGCGTCGAGACGTGTCTCGAGGATCTCGACCAGGTTTTCACCGGTCAGGCCCTGGGCGCGACGTGCTTCCTCGAAGGCGATCTTGAGCTGTGCCTCGCGGATGCCGTACTGGGCACGTAAGCGCTGCTTTTCACGAAGGCGCACCGCGTAGTCGGAGTCCGTCTTGCGCTTGGTGCGGCCGTGCTCGCCCGGAGCGTACGGACGCTTCTCGAGGTAGCGAGCGGCCTTGGGGGTCA
This sequence comes from Cryobacterium algoritolerans, assembly GCF_004402785.1. Lineage (GTDB taxonomy): Bacteria > Actinomycetota > Actinomycetes > Actinomycetales > Microbacteriaceae > Cryobacterium > Cryobacterium algoritolerans. Next base: position 258,847 of record NZ_SOFP01000046.1, on the reverse strand, counting down.
GGGCGATGCCCAGTGCCCGCGAGAGGCGGGTCTTACTGCGGGTACGTGACTTGGTAGACACGGTGTCCTTTCGATGGAACGGCAAACAAAACGGGGAATCCAGGGCGCTGGCGCTCTCAAATGAGAACGCGGGACGTCATGGGAGATCAGAGGGGTGGTGCCACGGGACCCTCGGCTACAGAGCAATCCCCTCAACTTAGGTCTGGACGCAGCCGCATGCCAAACCCGTTGTAGGCGAGATCAGGCTACCACAGCGAATGTTCCGGCGGTTCTCCTGCCGCCGACCTGGTGGCGTGCCACGGATGATCCGGCGGAGCTTCGCCTACTGGCCGCGGATGATCCGGCGGAGCTTCGCGAGCCGGGCGGACACCTCACGCTCATTCCCGTGCTCAGTGGGTTCGTAATACCTGACCGATTTGAGCTCGTCGGGCGGGTACTGCTGGGCGAGCACGCCGAGGACGTCGTCGTGGGGGTATTTGTACCCCTTGCCGTGCCCGAGCCGTTTCGCCCCCGCGTAGTGGGCATCGCGGAGGGACTTCGGGACCCGGCCGGTCTTGCCGGCCCGCACGTCGGCGATGGCCCTGTCCAGCGCCATATACGCGGCGTTGGATTTCGGGGCGGTGGCGAGGTGCACCACGGCCTGGGCGAGCGGGATGCGGCCCTCCGGCATGCCGATCAGCTGCACCGCATCGGCCGCGGCAACCGCGATGACCAGGGCCTGCGGGTCGGCCATGCCGATGTCCTCCGACGCGAGCACGATGATCCGGCGGGCGATGAAGCGGGGGTCCTCCCCTGCCTCGATCATCCGGGCGAGGTAGTGCAGGGACGCGTCGACATCCGAACCACGCACGGACTTGATGAAGGCGCTGATGATGTCGTAGTGCTCGTCGCCGTTGCGGTCGTAGCGCAGCAGCGCCCGGTCCACGGCGAGCGAGACGATCTCGGTGGTGATCAGTGCTGGTTCGTCGGAGCCCGGTTCGACGGCCGTGGCCGCCGAGACGGATGCCGCCTCCAGCGCCGTCAGGGCCCGCCGGGCGTCGCCGGAGGCGAGCCGGATGATCATGGCCCTGGCATCTGGGTCGAGCGTGAACCTCCCGGCGAGGCCGCGAGGGTCGGTGACCGCCCGGTCGACGACGATGCCGAGGTCGTCATCGCTCAGTGTCTCGAGCGTGAGCAACAGCGACCGGGACAGCAGTGGCGAGATGACCGAGAACGACGGGTTCTCGGTGGTGGCGGCGACGAGGATGATCACGCCGTTTTCGACCCCGGGCAGCAGTGCGTCCTGCTGGGCCTTGCTGAATCGATGGATTTCGTCGAGGAATAAGACGGTGGACAGGCCGTACAGGTCGCGGCTCGTGCGAGCCTCCTCCATCACCTGGCGCACGTCGCGCACTCCCGCGGAGACGGCGGAGAGTTCGACGAACCGTCGCCCGGAGCTGTGCGCGATCGCTTGGGCGAGCGTGGTCTTGCCGGTTCCGGGTGGGCCCCAGAGGATGACGGAGACGGAGCCCTGCTCGCCAGTCTTGTCGCTGGCGAGGCTGACCAGCGGGGAGCCCGGCGTGAGGAGGTGCCGCTGCCCGGCGACCTCGGCCAGCGACGTCGGGCGCATTCGCACGGCAAGGGGTGTTGCGCCGCTGCGCAGACCCGGTTGAACATCGACCATGAGTCCAGCGTAGTTTGTGCCGGTGACGGGGCCGATCAGCCATCGGCGGCCGCCCGCGCGGCTGGACGGCCGCCGAGTGTTGCTGGCGTAGAGTTCAACGTGGTCCGGGCTCGCGCGTGCCCCCATTTTCCCTGTCTGACCTGGCCCCTGTGGCAGCCCTTGGAGGATTCGACGTGGTATCGAACAAGAAGCAAGACCGCGAAAACCGCGAGGCCAGGTCCCGCATCCGGGCGTACCAGGCCCGGCGGGCCGTGCACGAGCACCAGGAGAACCGGCGCATGCGCGACAACGTCCTGGCCGGTGTCGGCGTCACCGTCGTGATCGTGCTCGCCATAGCCGCCCAGGTCTTCTTCTTCAATGGCGGACCGGGCACCCCCGCGCCGTCGGCTTCGGCCGCGGCGACGCCCGGTGCCGCGCCGACCGCCACCGCCGGGGCGAATACGGGCGACGTGCCCGCCAGCACGCTCGCGGCGGGCCGCACGTGGACGGGAACGATGGACCTCAATGGCATCCCCCTCGGGATCGAACTCGACGGCGCCACAGCCCCGCAGGCCGTGTCTTCGACGATCAGCCTGGTCAAGTCCGGCTTCTACATGGGCGTGTCCTGTCACCGGCTCACCACCGGCGGATTCTCCGTGCTGCAGTGCGGCGACCCCAAGGGCGACGGCACGGGCGGCCCCGGCTACAGCTACGGTCCGGTCGAGAACGCCCCGGCCGACAACGTCTACCCGGCCGGCACCATCGCCATGGCCCGCCAGGGCGGAAACGCGTACAGCATCGGCAGCCAGTTCTTCATCGTGTACGAGGACACGACCATTCCGGCGGACGCCGTGGGCGGTTACACCGTGCTCGGCCGGGTAACCAGCGGACTCGACCGGGTGAAGGCCGAGATCGTGGCCGCAGGGGTGGAGGGCGGCGCCACCGATGGCAAGCCCGTCGTCCCGACGACCATCACTCAGGTATCAGTTAAGTAGTTTCAGGCGAACAGCGGTCGGCCTTGCAATAGGCTTGGACGGGTATTGGCTCATTCGTGGGCAGACAACGACATTTAAAGGTGAGGCTCTTGACTACGACAGATCAGCAACCATGGGGTCGCGTAGACGAATCCGGCACGGTTTACGTGCGCGAGGCGACGGGCGAGCGTGCCGTCGGCCAGTACCCGGACGCTACCCCGGAAGAGGCCCTGGCCTACTTCGAGCGAAAGTACGTTGAGCTCAATGGACAAGTCACGCTCCTCGAACAGCGCGCCAAGGGCGGCGCTCCGGCAGCAGACATCGCAAAGTCCGTCGCGCATCTGACCGAGGCCGTCGCAACCGCGAACGCCGTCGGCAACCTTGCTGCCCTCGCGGCTCGCCTCGGAGCCTTGGGCGGTGCCGTGACTGAGCTCACCGAACAGCAGGGTGCCGAGGCGAAGGCAGCGGCCGCTGCCGCCGTCGCAGAGCGCGCCGCCATCGTGGCCGAGGCCGAGACGCTTGCCGCCGAGGATCCTGCCAAGACTCAGTGGAAGCAGACCAGCGCCGCGTTGGAGGCGCTCTTCGCGAAGTGGCAGGCACACCAGCACGACGCGCCTCGCATCCCCAAGGGCGAGGCCAACGACCTGTGGAAGCGATTCCGCGCCGCACGCACGACGATCGAGCAGAACCGCAAGGCCTTTTTCGCCGAGCTGGACAGCGCCCACAAGGACGTCCGCAACCGCAAGCAGCAGCTCATCGAGCAGGCGGAGGCGCTTGCCCCGAAGGGTGCCGATGGCATCCCCGTCTACCGCACCCTCCTGGACGATTGGAAGTCGGCCGGGCGCAGCGGTAAGAAGCAGGACGACGCCATGTGGGCCAAGTTCAAGGCCGCCGGCGACGTGTTGTACTCGGTGAAGAGCGAGATCGACGCCCAGGACAACGAGGAGTTCGCAGGCAACCTGGCGCAGAAGCTCGAGTTGTTGACCGAGGCCGAACTGCTGCTCACCGAGATGGACCGCACCAAGGCGCGCAGCGCCCTCAGTTCGATCCAGCGCCGTTGGGACGCACTCGGCAAGGTTCCGCGCGACTCGGTGAAGGTTGTCGAGGACCGCATGCGCAAGGTGGAGGCCGCCGTCCGCAAGCTCGACGACGATCACTGGAAGCGAAACAACCCGGAGACGAAGGCCCGTGCCGAAGGTCTCGCCGGCCAGTTGCACGATGCCATCGCCAAGCTCGAGGCTGAGCTCGACGAAGCCAGGGCAGGGAAGAATGCCGCAGCCATCGCCGCGGCGACCGAAGCCCTCGAGACCCGCAAGGCGTGGCTGAAAGCCATCGGGCAGTAGTAGGGCCGAGCCGGTTCTGTCCGGCTCGTCCACAGCCGTGGAAACGGGGATCTGTCCACAGATCCCCGTTTCGCTTCTCCGGGCGCCCATGCCGGCTTCACTCTGGGCGCATGACGACCAGGCTGCGCTCCGTATTGTCCGGCCTGGACCTGCCGGTCGCCGAACTGTCCAGCGCCCGGCTGGACGGTGAGCTTTTCAGCCTGGGCGATTTCTGGTGCGCGGTCGACGAACCCGACGGGCCGCTCACGCGGGCACAGGCCGCGGCGCTCCTCGTGCCGCCCAGGGCAATCGCCGAACGCCTGACCGCGGCGTGGATCTACGGACTCGCACCTGAGCCGCGACGTCACCACTTCTGCGTGGACGTCGGCGCGCGGGTGCATCCGCAGCCCTCGGCCCGGCTGATCCTGCGCGAGGTGACCTGCCCACCGGCGGACACGGTGACGATCGCCGGCCTTCGGGTGACCCGGCCGCTTCGCACGCTCGTCGACCTCGCCCGCTGGCCCAAGCCCGACGTCGACGTCGTCCCGCTGATCGACGCGCTCCTCAGCCTGTGCGGACCGGACGGCCCCGAGCAGGCACTGCTGCGCTGTAACCGAGCGTACGTGCCCTTTCGCCGCCTCGCGCTGAATCGGCTCGCAGCGTCCGGCCACCGTTAGCCGCAACGTATCGTAAGCCGTCCAGCCACCTAGCCGTCATTGACGCGATAGACGTCGTAGACGGCGTCGATCCGTCGGACCGCGTTCAGCACGCGGTCGAGGTGGGTGGTGTCACCCATCTCGAAAACGAACCGGCTGATCGCGAGGCGGTCACTCGAGGTGTGCACGGTCGCCGACAGGATGTTCACGTGGTGCTCGGAGAGCACCCTGGTGACATCCGACAGCAGACCAGACCGGTCGAGCGCCTCGATCTGGATCTGCACTAGGAACAGGCTCTTCGACGTCGGAGCCCAGTCGACATCGATCATCCGTTCGGGTTCCTTGAGCAGGGACTGCACATTGCGGCAGCTGGCCTGGTGCACCGACACCCCGGCCCCGCGGGTGATGAAGCCGACGACCTTGTCGCCGGGCACGGGCGTGCAACAGCGCGCCAGTTTGACCAGGATGTCGGGTGCGCCGCGAACGAGGATTCCTGAGTCGCTGTTCCGGAGGGTCTGGGTTCTGCCGTGCGGGGCGAACGGGAGGTCCGTGGCATCGCTCTCCTCCACGCTCTGCAGCGTGGCGACGACCTTTTCCAGCACGGACTGCGTGGACACGTGTCCCTCGCCTACGGCGGCGTAGAGCGCGGACACGTCTTCATACTTCATCACCGCCGCCACCTCGGCGAAGGAGTCCTGGTTCATCAGCTTCTGCAGCGGCAGGTTCTGCTTACGCATGGCGCGGGCGATGGCATCCCGGCCCTGCTCGATCGCCTCGTCGCGCCGTTCCTTGGTGAACCACTGGCGGATCTTGTTGCGGGCACGGGGGCTCTTGACGAAGTTGAGCCAGTCCTTGCTCGGACCGGAGTCGGGGTTCTTCGAGGTGAAAACCTCGACCACGTCTCCGGTGATCAGCGGGCTTTCCAGAGGCACGAGCCGCCCGTTGACCTTGGCACCCATGGTGCGGTGGCCGACCTCGGTGTGCACGGCGTAGGCGAAGTCCACGGGAGTCGCGCCTGTCGGCAACCCGATCACCCTGCCCTTGGGGGTGAAGACGTAAACCTCCTTGGCACCGATCTCGTAACGGAGGGAGTCGAGGAATTCGCCGGGATCGGCCGTCTCGGCCTGCCAGTCTGAGATGTGCGCGAGCCACGCCATGTCCGTGTCGCTCTGTGGGCCTGGCCCCGAACTCTTCCCGGTGGTCTGCTCCTTGTACTTCCAATGCGACGCCACGCCGAACTCGGCACGCTGGTGCATCTCCTGGGTGCGGATCTGGATCTCGACGGCTCGGCCGCTCGGGCCGAGCACCGTGGTATGCAGGGACTGGTACAGGTTGAACTTGGGGGTGGCGATGTAGTCCTTGAACCGGCCGGGCAGCGGCGTCCACCTGGCATGAATGGCTCCGAGCACGGCGTAGCAATCGCGCACCGAGTTGACGAGCACGCGGATGCCGACGAGGTCGTAAATCTCGTCGAACTCGCGGCCGCGCACCACCATCTTCTGGTAGATCGAGTAGTACTGTTTCGGTCGGCCGGCGACCTTGCCCCTGATCCGGGCGGCCTTGAGGTCGTCGACGATGGCGTCGATGACGTGCTGAACGAATTCTTCCCGCTGGGGCGTGCGCTGCTTGACCAGGCTCTCGATCTCGGCGTAGAGCTTGGGATAGAGCACGGCGAAGGAGAGGTCTTCGAGTTCCCACTTGATCGTTTGGATGCCCAGCCGGTGCGCGAGCGGGGCGTAGATTTCCAGCGTCTCGGTCGCCTTGCGGACCGCGGACTCCGCCGGCACGAAACCCCAGGTGCGCGCGTTATGGAGCCGGTCGGCGAGTTTGATGATGAGTACCCGGATGTCCTTGGACATCGCCACGATCATCTTGCGCACGGTCTCGGCTTGCGTGCTGTCACCGTACTTGACCTTGTCGAGCTTGGTCACACCGTCGACGAGCATCGTGATTTCATCGCCGAAGTCGGAGCGAAGCTGGTCAAGCGTGTACTCGGTGTCTTCGACGGTGTCGTGAAGTAGCGCCGCCGCGACGGTCTTCGGACCAATGCCGAGGTCGGCGAGGATCTGGGCGACCGCGACCGGGTGGGTGATGTACGGCTCTCCGCTTCGGCGGAACTGGCCCTCGTGGGCTCCCTCAGCTGCAGCGTACGCACGTTCGATGATCGACAGGTCGACCTTCGGATGGTGCATCCGCACGGTCTTCAACAGGGTGTCCACCGCGCCGGCCGGCTGTGCCCGGGAGAAGATCCGCGGTACCAGGCGTCGAAGGGAGGCCGGCGGCAACGCCGCTGACGACGACGAGGCAGGAGGAGTCGTTATCTCGGTCATCGTGTCACCTCACTTCCTCACCCAATTATCCCTCTTCGAAGAGTTGAATCAGATTACCGGAAGTCGGGCAGCCCCGAGTACCGGCGCGAATACACGGTTCACACGGAGACCTCTACTTTGGAGGCCGAGCCTGCCTTTGCGCGCAGGAGCAGCGCCTTCTTGTCACGCTTACGCACATCAGGCTCGCGGGTGCGGAGCTGGGCGTAGAGGGGCGAGGCGATGAAGATGGTCGAGTATGCTCCGGCGATGATCCCGATCAGGAGTGCAAGGGAAATGTCCCTCAGGGTTCCGGCACCAAGTACGAACGCGCCGATGAAGAGGATCGAGCCGACCGGCAGCACGGCGACGATCGAGGTGTTGATCGAGCGCACGAGCGTCTGGTTCACTGCGAGGTTCACCGACTCGGCGAAGGTGCGCCGTGATTCCGGCCCGTCCTGTCTGGTGTTCTCCCTGATCTTGTCGAAGACCACGACCGTGTCGTAGAGGGAGTAGCCGAGGATGGTGAGGAAGCCGATGACGGCGGCCGGTGTGATCTCAAAACCGGTGATGCCGTAGAACCCGGCGGTGATGAGCAGGTCGTGCAGCAGCGCGACCATAGCAGCAAGGGACATCTTCCAGGTGCGAAAGTACAGCGCCATGCCGATGGCAGCGAGCACAAGGAAGATGATGAGGCCGCGGAGTGCCTGGCCGGTGATGTCCGCGCCCCACGACGGGCCAATGAACGACGCCGTAACCTTGTCGACCGGCACACCGTACGAGTTGGCCAGGGCGTTACGCACCGAACGGGTTGCCTGGCTGCTGAGCTGGTCCGTCTGAACCCGGATGCCGGTGTTGCTGACGTTGGAGACCTTGGGTACGGCGGAGGGCACCACGCTGTTCACGGCCTTGGCGGCTATCGCCTGATCCTGCTTGGGCACGTCCGACACCACGAATTCGGACCCACCGGTGAACTCGATGCCGAAAACGAAACCGCCGCGGACCTGCGGCACCACGAGGGCGATTAGGATCATCACCGCCGCGACCGTGTACCAGGTCTTGCGTCGTCCGATGATGTTGAACGAACGCTTACCGGTGTGCAGGTCGTTGCCGAACTGGGAGAAGCTGGCCATTAGGAATCCTTCCCGTCGGTCGACCGATCCGTACTGGAGCCGACGAGTTCTGCCGCCTTGCGCTCGGCGATGGTCTGACGCTTGGCGGCCTCGCGACTTGCCGAGGCCAACTTTCCGGACGGCAGCTGTGTGGAGGGAGCGAACCTGGCCCTGCCTCGGTAGGTGGCACCCAGTGCACGCGGGTCAAGCCCGGAGAACCGATGGCCCTCATTGAAGAACCGGGTCTGGGCGAGAAGCTGCAGCATCGGGTGGGTGAAGAGCATCACGACGGCGACGTCGACGATCGTCGTGAGTCCGAGGGTGAGGGCGAAGCCCTTCACGTTGCCGACGGCGACGATGAACAGTACGCCGGCGGCGAGGAAGTTCACCGCATCCGACGCCAGCACGGTGCGGAGGGCGCGCTTCCAGCCTGCCTCGACCGCGGACTCGAGTCCGCGACCATCGCGCAGTTCGTCACGCACCCGTTCGAAGTAGACGATGAACGAGTCGGCGGTTATGCCGATGGCGACGATCAACCCGGCGACCCCGGCGAGCGAGAGGCGGTAGCCCTGCCGCCAGGACAGGATAGTGATCAGAAGGTAGGTGATCAGGGCCGCCACCGTCAGCGACGCCACCGTCACCAGGCCGAGCAGGCGATACTGCACGAGCGAGTAAAGCACGACGAGGATCAGGCCGATCAGGCCTGCGATCAGGCCGCTGCCGAGCTGGGTCGAGCCCAGCGTGGCCGAGATTGTGTCCTGGCTCTGCACGGTGAAGCTGATCGGCAACGCTCCGAACTTGAGCTGGTCCGCGAGCGTCTTGGCGGAGTCCCGGGTGAAGTTTCCGCTGATCTGCGCGTTTCCGTCGGTGATCACGGCCAGGGTGCGCGGAGCCGAGATGACCTTGCCGTCGAGCACGATGGCGAACTGGTTCTGCACCCCCTTGAGGCCGCTGAGGCGGGTGCTGACAGTGGCGAAGTCCGTGGTTCCGGTGCCGTCGAACGCGATGTTGACCACCCATTCGCCGGTGGTGGCGCCGCTCTGGGTGGTCTTCTGGCCGTTGGTGGCGTTGGAGACGTTCTGGCCACTCACCTCGACCGGGCCGAGGATGTACTTGACCGACCCGTCAGACTCGCAGGTGACCAGGGGTTCCTTGGCCGGTGCCACATTGGATGTGTCGATCTTGCTGCAGTCGAACGCGCCGTACTGGGCCTGGAGCGCCGGCGTGACGTAGCTGAGGTCGCTGCCGTTGGTCGGGACCGCGGTGGGGGTGGTGGAGAGGTTTGGGTCAACCGTGGGCGACGGGGTCGCGCTGGAGGTGGCGTCACCACCGACGCTGGCCGCCGAGGGTGCCGCCGCGACGAGGACCGGGCGGAACTCGAGCTTCGCCGAGGACTCGATCCGGTTGATCGTCGCGTCATCGGGGATCCCGGGAATGGACACGACGATGTTCTGGCCGCCCTGGGTGTTGATCTCCGCTTCGGAGACCCCGGCGGAGTCGATCCGCTGCCGGATGATCGACACGGCCTGGTTCAGCTGCTCCTGGGAAACCGACTGACCGGACTCGAGCTTCGGCGCGAGAATGATCTGCGTGCCGCCCTCGAGGTCCAGGGCCAGTTTGGGGGCCCAGGAACCGCCTCCGGTGAGGACGCCGGCGCTGTTGAGGGCGATCAGACCGACAATGATCACACCCAGCCACGTCAGGGAACGCCAGGCCTTCTTGGCCGGAGTCGACTTTGCCACCTTGAAACTCAGCTTTCTTTTCACATGCCTGCGCCACCGGCGCGGGCACGGGAGAGGGTTTGGTTACGCGTCGCCCTTTTTGGGTTCTTCGTCGGAATCTGCATCGGTGACTCGTTGGCCGAACTCGGGTTCGCCCATGACGATCGCGTTGTCCTGGTTCAGCTGGGCGGTCGGCGCAGGCTCGACCTCTGAGTCGCTCTCGGCCACGGTGGGCTCGACGACGCGGGCAATGGTCTGACGGTGCAGGTGCACGACGGTGCCGGGGGCGATCTCGAGGGCGACCTTGTTGGCTTCCTCATCGATCGACAGGATGGTGCCGTACATGCCGAAGTTGGTCATGACTTCGGCCCCTGCCACCATCTGGGACTGCAGTGCTGCCTGGTCCTTCTGGCGCTTGCGGCCATTGCGGAACATGAAAAAGACAAGCACGGCCAGAACGGCGAGCATGACAAGAGTCAACGGATCCATAAAACTGTGAAACCTTCCGGTTGCGGCGCGGTGGCCGAAGCTTGCGCGAGTGGCTCGTGGCGAACCAACTCGAATTATAGGTCATCCAGGGTGAGGGCGACCGGAGGCGCGGTGACCTGCGGACCGGCGAGACCGAAGTGCCGCCAGGCCGCCGGAGTAGCCACGCGCCCACGCGGGGTGCGCGTGAGGAAGCCTATCCGCACCAGGAACGGCTCAACGACCGCTTCGATTGTCTCCGACTCCTCACCGACCGACACGGCCAGGGTGTTCAGCCCGACCGGCCCACCCCCAAAACGGGTAAGGACGATCTGCATGACCTCGCGGTCGAGTCGATCCAGCCCGATCGCGTCCACATCATAGAGCTCCAGCGCCGCGTGCACGGCGGCCAGGTCGGCGTCTCCCCCGTGCACGAGCGCGTAGTCCCGCACCCGGCGCAGCAGGCGGTTCGCGATCCGAGGGGTGCCACGGCAGCGCCCGGCGATCTCCGCCAGGGCCTCCCGGTCGATGGGGAGGTCGAGCAGCCTGGCGGCGCGACCGAGCACCAGCTCCAGTTCCGACTCCGCGTAGAACTCGAGGTGGGCGGTGAAGCCGAACCGGTCGCGGAGCGGGTTCGGCAGCAGGCCGGACCTCGTCGTGGCGCCGACGAGGGTGAACGGCGCGAGATCGAGCGGAATCGAGGTGGCTCCGGCTCCCTTGCCGACCATGATGTCGATTCGGAAGTCCTCCATCGCCAGGTAGAGCATCTCCTCCGCGGACCGGGCCATCCGGTGGATCTCGTCGATGAAGAGAACCTCGCCGGGCACCAGCGAGGAGAGCACAGCGGCCAGGTCTCCGGCGTGCTGGATGGCCGGGCCGCTGGACATCCGGAGCGGGCGGTTGCCCTCGTAGGCGATGATCATGGCCAGGGTGGTCTTGCCGAGTCCGGGCGGGCCGGCCAGCAGGATGTGGTCGGGCGTTCGGTTTTGCATGGTCGCGGCGGTCAGCAGGAGCTGCAGCTGTCCGCGCACCTTGTGCTGACCGACGAACTCGCCCAGGCTGCGGGGGCGGAGGGCACCCTCGAAGGCGAGTTCCGCCTCTCCCTCGAGCGCAGGGTTGGTCACTTCGACGCCGGGGTCGCCGGCCAGGCCCGGGTTGGTCGCGCCGGGGTTCATGGTCATGAGCGGCGCTCCGATGCCTGCTGGGCTGGGCCGAGGCGGGCCAGGACCAGGCGGAGCAGGCTCGCCACGCCGACCTGGTCGGGGTCGGCGGCATCGGCGAGCGTCTCCTCGACGGCCTGCGCTGCCACCCGCTCCGACCAGCCAAGGCCGATCAGCGCGGCCTGCACGCCCGCGGCCACGGTGCTGGCCACCGGGCGGCCGGTGGCGGATGCCATGGGTGTGACGGCCAGTTTGCCCACCAGGGAGAGCACTATGAGCTTGGCGGTCTTCGGCCCGATGCCGCTGACCCGACGGAAGACGCCGTCGTCTTCGGCCGCGACCGCCTGCGCGATCTGGTTGGGGGTGAGCACGGCAAGCACGCCGAGGGCGGACTTGGGACCGACCCCGGTCACGCCGACGAGAAGTTCGAAGACTCCGAGTTCGTCGGCGCCGGGGAAGCCGTACAGGGTCAGGGAGTCTTCACGCACGATCAGGGTGGTGGCCAGGCGCGCTTCGGTGCCCGTGCGGAGCGACAGCGCGGTCGTGGGGGTGACCTGGATGGCGAGGCCGACTCCCCCGACCTCGATCACAGCCGTGGAACCCAGGGCGGAAAGGACGAGGCCACGTACGGAGGAGATCACCGCTCAAGACTACGGGGCACGGGCGACACCGAGCTTCGTTCGGCGGCGCGCCACGCCCTCTGGGCCGGGGTCAGGGTACCGGCCGTGACACCGGGCGCGCTGGGCAGCGTTCCACCGGAGATTCCGGTGCGCCAGGCATGGCAGATGGCGAGGGCCAGGGCGTCGGCGGCATCCGCTGGCCTGGGCACCTCGGCGAGGCCGAGAACGCGGGCGACCATGGCACCGACTTGCGCCTTGTCGGCCGACCCGTAACCCGTTATCGCGGCCTTGACCTCGCTCGGGGTGTGCAGCGTCACCGGCAGGCCGCGCTGGGCCGCCAGCAACAGGGCGACACCGCTGATCTGGGCGGTGCCCATCACGGTACGCACGTTGTTCTGCGCGAACACCCGCTCGATCGCGACGAAGGCCGGCTTGTGACGGTCCAGCATCTCCTCGAGTCCCCGGCTGATCAGGAGCAGCCTTTGTTCCAGTGGAAGGTCGGGACCGCTGCGCAGAACGGTGACGTCCACCAGGGTCGCGGTGCGGTTTCCCGCGACGTCCACCACGCCCACACCGCAGCGGGTGAGCCCGGGGTCGATGCCGAGCACCCGGACGCTCATCGTCCGCTACTCGTTTTCGGCTTCGAGTTCCGCCATGACCTCGACCGACACGTCGTAGTTGCTGTAGATGTTCTGCACGTCGTCGAGTTCCTCGAGCGAGTCGATCAACCGGAACACCTTGCGGGCGGTCTCGGCATCGACCTCGACCTTGAGCTGGGGGATGAAGGCCACGTCGGCGGAGTCGTAGTCGATTCCCGCCGACTGCAGGGCCGTGCGGGTGGCGACGAGATCGTGCACCTCGCTGAGGACCTCGAACTTGTCGCCCTCGTCGATGACCTCTTCGGCCCCGGCGTCGAGCACGGCGGCGAGCACGTCGTCTTCGGTGACGTTGTTGCCCTTGGGAACGACGACGATACCCTTGCGGTGGAAGTTGTAGGCGACGCTGCCCGGGTCGGCCATGTTGCCGCCGTTGCGGGTGACGGTGGTGCGTACCTCGGCCGCGGCCCGGTTCTTGTTGTCGGTCAGGCACTCGATCATGATGGCGACGCCGTGGGCCGCGTAGCCCTCGTACATGATGGTTGAGTAGTCGACGGCCTCGCCGGTCAGTCCGCCGCCGCGCTTGACGGCGCGGTCGATGTTCTCATTGGGAACCGACGTCTTCTTGGCCTTCTGGATAGCGTCGACCAGGGTCGGGTTGCCGGACAAGTCGATGCCGCCCATACGGGCCGCGACCTCGATGTTTTTGATCAACTTCGCGAAGGCCTTGGCCCGACGAGAGTCGGTGACTGCCTTCTGGTGCTTCGTTGTCGCCCACTTGGAATGTCCGGACATGAATCTCCCGTTTGTCTCGCTTGGCTGTCGATCGGTGTCGGCCAGTGCCGGCCCGGTGCCGCCGAACGCAGTACTGCGTGGTCATCGCACCGATTGGGTGCTGCTCATTCTAACCCGAGGTGCCCGGTGGGGAACCGTTTCATCGAGCCGGTGGCGCGGCGAGCAGCTTGTCCAGGGTGCGCAGGTTGCGGGTCGTCGTCGTCGACCGGTACCTGGCCTTGCCCGTGATCTTGCTGAACGGGCTCGTGATGCCGACGCTGCGGAGCACCTGCCAGTAGAGCACCCCGTCTCCGGACGCCACCCGTTCGACGGCCGGGTCCAGCCCGGGTGCCTCCGCGGCGAGTTCGCCCAGCACGGCCGGTACCGATCCGAAGAGCACGTACGGATGCCAGCCGTCCCGGCCTGGATCGAACGGGAAGTCCCGCACCACCCGCGCCAGGCTGTCCGTGTCGATGAGAACGATCCACGCCTCGTAGCCGAACCTGCCGCTGAGGGCTCGTTCGATCTGCGCCTTGAGTGCGGCGGCATCCGTCAGGTCGGTGTCGAAGAGCACGTTGCCGCTGGCCAGGACAGTCTCCACGCCGGTGTGGCCGAGGGCCTGGAACGTGCCGCGGAGGTCGTTCATCGTGATCGTGATTCCGTTGACGTTGATGCCGCGCAGGAGGGCGACGAACCGGGTCACTGGCGGGCCTCAGCCACGGAATCCGACCCGCGCGACCGTACCCAGGAAGTACTCGTGGAACCGGTGCTCTCCGGTGATCTCGGGGTGGAAGGAGGTGCCAAGGAGGTTCCCCTGCTCGACGGCGACGCAGCGGCCGTCAGCGAGGGTGGCCAGCGCCCTGGCGCGCGGTCCGACGGTCTCGACGACCGGCGCACGGATGAACGCCGCATGCACCGGGGTGGCGCCGAGCACGGGAACGTCGAGGTCGGTTTCGAAGGACGCCGTCTGGGAGCCGAAGGCATTGCGGCGCACCGCGATGTCGAGCCCGCCGAGGCTCTCCTGTCCGCGGATCGCGTCGAGGACGCTGTCGGCGAGCATGATCAGGCCGGCGCAGGTGCCGTATACGGGAAGTCCAGCTCTGATCTGCGCGCGGAGCGGCTCAGCGAGGCCGAACGCGCGAGCCATCTTGTCCATCACGCTGGACTCGCCGCCCGGGATCACCAGCCCGCTGATGCGGGCCAGTTCCTCCGGGCGGCGAACGAGTTCGACGTCGGCGCCGAGGGACCGAAGAACCTCGGCATGCTCACGAAAATCACCCTGGAGGGCGAGAACTCCAACGCTCACGGACGAGTGACTACCAGCCTCGCTCGGAAAGGCGGTGTGGTGCGGGCAGGTCGGACACGTTGATGCCGACCATGGCTTCGCCCAGTCCGCGCGACACGGCGGCGACGACGCTGGGGTCGTCGTAGAACGTGACGGCCTTCACGATGGCGTTCGCGCGAGCCTGCGGGTTGCCCGACTTGAAGATGCCGGAGCCGACGAACACACCGTCGGCGCCCATCTGCATCATCATGGCCGCGTCGGCCGGGGTGGCCACGCCGCCGGCGACGAACAGCACTACGGGGAGCTTGCCCGTGCCGGCAATCTCGGCGACCAGCTCGTACGGGGCCTGAAGTTCCTTGGCGGCGACGTACAGCTCGTCCTTGCTCAGCGACGACAGGCGAGCGATCTCACCCTTGATGGTGCGGATGTGCTTCATGGCCTCGGAGACGTCGCCGGTGCCGGCCTCGCCCTTGGACCGGATCATGGCCGCGCCCTCGGTGATGCGGCGCAGCGCCTCACCCAGGTTGGTCGCACCACAGACGAAGGGAACCGTGAAGTTCCACTTGTCGATGTGGTTGACGTAGTCGGCGGGGCTCAGCACCTCTGACTCGTCGATGTAGTCGACGTTCAGGGCCTGCAGGACCTGCGCTTCGACGAAGTGGCCGATTCGCGCCTTGGCCATGACCGGGATGGAGACCTCGGCGATGATGCTGTCGATCAGGTCGGGGTCGCTCATCCGGGCGACGCCACCCTGGGAACGGATGTCGGCCGGCACTCGCTCGAGGGCCATCACGGCGACGGCACCGGCATCCTCGGCGATCCGGGCCTGCTCGGCGTTGACGACGTCCATGATGACGCCGCCCTTCATCATGTCGGCGAGTCCGCGCTTGACGCGGCTCGAACCAAACTGCTCGGCGGAAGTGGTTTCAGTCATAGGTATAATTCTATTCCATGCGTTTCATGTGTTTCGCACGGCGAAGTGCCGCGCGGAGCGTGAAAGTGAAACTAGTTTTCGACTTTCGGCCAGCCGTCGGCCACCTCGCGCCGTACCTCGCCGAGTAGGCGGGGAACTGCTTTCGTCCTGGCGATGATCGGAAAGAAGTTCGAGTCGAGCGCCCAGCGCGGCACGATGTGCTGGTGCAGGTGCTCCGCGATGCCCGCGCCGGCGACCCGGCCCTGGTTCATGCCGATGTTGAAGCCGTCACAGTGGGACACCTCGGTGAGCACGCGCATCGCCACCTGGGTCAGGCTCCCGATTTCGGCGACCTCCTCCGGCGTCGCCTCGTCGTATGTCGCGATGTGCCGGTACGGGCAGACGAGCAGATGCCCGCTGTTGTAGGGGAACAGGTTCAGCAACACATATGCGTGCGTGCCGCGCGCAACGATCAGAGCCTTCTCGTCGGTCATGTTCGGCGCGAGGCAGAACGGGCAGTCGGACTCGTCCGGCTGCTGGCCGTCCTGGATGTAGATGAGGCGGTGCGGCGTCCACAGGCGCTGGAAGGCATCCGGTACCGCGGCGAAGTCGGACGAGTGCTCGATCCCTCCGAACCGGTCGTCGGCGGACGCGCCGGTGCCGGCCGCGCCGGTGCCGACGTCGTCGTTTACGGGGACCATCTAGCTCTGCCCCTGACCGGTGACCTGGGCGCGGGTCTCGATCGCGGCGACGATGCGGCTGATCGCCTCGTCGATCGGAACGCCGTTGTCCTGGCTGCCGTCGCGGAAGCGGAAGCTGACCGCGCCGTTGGCCTGGTCCTCCTCCCCCACGATCAGCTGGAAGGGAACCTTGGCCTTGGTGTGGTTGCGGATCTTCTTCTGCATGCGGTCGTCCGAGTGGTCGACCTGGGCGCGCACCCCTGCCTCCGTGAGCCGCTCGATGATCTCGTCGAGGTAGGGACCGTATTGCTCTGACACGGGGATGCCGACGACCTGCACCGGCGACAGCCAGACCGGGAACGCACCGGCGTAGTGCTCGGTGAGCACGGCGAAGAAGCGTTCGATCGAACCGAATAGGGCACGGTGGATCATGACCGGGCGCTGGCGGGAACCGTCGGACGCGGTGTACTCGAGATCGAATCTCTCGGGCAGGTTGAAGTCAAGCTGGATCGTTGACATCTGCCAGGTGCGGCCGATGGCGTCCCGCGCCTGCACCGAGATCTTCGGACCATAGAAGGCCGCTCCGCCCGGATCGGAGACGAGTTCGAGCCCGGATGCCTCGGCGACCTCGGCGAGAGTCTGAGTGGCCTCGTCCCACGCCTCGTCGCTGCCGACGAACTTCTTCGGATCCTTGGTGGAGAGTTCGAGGTAGTAGTCCTCGAGGCCGTAGTCGGCGAGGAGTTTCAGCACGAAGTTGAGCGTGGAGGTGAGTTCCTCCTTCATCCCCTCTTTCGTGGTGTAGATGTGGGCGTCGTCCTGGGTCATCCCGCGCACCCGGGTGAGGCCGTGCACCACCCCGGACTTCTCGTAGCGGTAGACCGAGCCGAACTCGAACAGCCTCATCGGCAGGTCGCGGTAGCTGCGGCCGCTGGAGCGGAAGATGAGGTTGTGGAACGGGCAGTTCATCGGCTTGAGGTAGTAGTCGACGCCCTGTCGGGTCATGTGACCGTCAGCGTCGTATTCGGCGTCGAGTTTCATCGGCGGGAACATGCCGTCGGAGTACCAGTCGAGGTGCCCGGAGGTCTCGAACAGGTTCGATTTGGTGATGTGCGGCGTGTAGACGAAGTCGTAGCCGGCCTCGGCGTGGCGTTTGCGGGAGTAGTTCTCCATCTCCTGGCGGATGATGCCGCCCTTGGGATGGAAAACGGGCAGGCCGGAGCCGATCTCCTCCGGGAAGCTGAACAGGTCGAGTTCGGCGCCGAGCTTGCGGTGGTCGCGCTTGGCGGCCTCCTCCTGACGGGCCTGGTAGGCGCGCAGTTCGTCCTTGGTGGGCCAGGCCGTACCGTAGATCCGCTGCAGCTGCGGGTTCTTCTCCGAGCCGCGCCAGTACGCGGCGGCCAGCCGTGTGAGCGAGTAGCCGTTGCCGATCATGCGCGTGTTGGGCAGGTGGGGACCACGGCAGAGGTCCTTCCACACGGTCTCCCCCGTCCTCGGGTCGACGTTGTCGTAGATAGTCAGTTCGGTGCCGCCGACCTCGACGGACTCGTTGTCGGCGCCCAGCTCGGCGTCCGCAGCAGGCCCGGTAGTCGAGCCGTCCCCGGTGGTCGAGCCCGTCGAGACCCCCTTGAGCCCGATCAACTCGAGTTTGTACGGCTCGGCGGCGAGTTCGGCCCTGGCCTCCTCGGCGGTGACGACCCGGCGCACGAAGCGCTGGCCCTGGCGGATGATCCGGTCCATGGCCTTCTCGAGCGATTTGATGTCATCGGGGGTGAACGGCTCAGCGACGTCGAAGTCGTAGTAGAAGCCGTCGGTGACGGGCGGCCCGATGCCGAGGCGCGCGGCCGGATTCACGTTCTGCACGGCCTGAGCGAGCACGTGCGCGGCCGAGTGCCTAAGGATGTTGAGACCGTCAGCCGACGAGAGGGTGACCGGCTCAACGGCATCCGTCGGTGTCACCGTCGCAGCGAGGTCCCTGAGCTCGCCGTTGACGCGCATTGCGACAACGGACCGGTCGGTGAAAAGCTCAAAGCCGTCAACCACGTGTGTAACTCCTCAATTGTGTGCGAACCCCTCCAACTTTAGCGGCGCACATGAAGCCTCCGTCCCCGCCAACCCGGCCACGACCACGTTCCGGTTGTTCAGCGCAATCCTGGCGGCGCGAGGCAGCCGTCGGAACAGATGAAGGCGCAGGCGACAACCTGTTCCTCTAATTGGGCGGTGTGCGAATTCGACGGTGTGCGCACGCGTGTCGCCCGGGGAGGATCAGGCCAGGCCAGAGAGAACAATGAACGCTTTCTGCAGACGGATGGGGCGGTGGCGCAGGAACAGCCGCGTAGCTGCTTGTCGTTGGCGGTTTCGTCCTCTGTCTTGTTGTTCTGTGCCGGGGCTGGGGCCGGTTCTCTCCCCTGTCGGCCTGGTCGTTGGCGTTCATGTCCCACCGGTCGTTGGGGTCCCCGGGCGCCGCGAAGCGAAGGCGCCGAATCTATCAGCCTGTGCCGATCACGGGCACCGTGCTCGATCCTTTGGATGGGCTTCAGGAGGTCGTCGGCAGGGTCAGGGACTCCGGCCGCACCTGGACGCGGGGCGCCAACCCGTGGCCCCTGCGTAGGTGTTCGGCGGGACGTTGGAGAAACCCGATTACGGTGTCTGGCTGTCGTCGGAGTGGGCGCTATGGCGGCCCAGGTTTCGCACCTGACGCCGCACGAATGATGCGCGATCTCCTCCAGGCACAAAAAACCCCGGCGAACCGGGGTTTGTCTGTGGGCGATACTGGGATCGAACCAGTGACCTCTTCCGTGTCAGGGAAGCGCGCTACCGCTGCGCCAATCGCCCATATCTTGAAAACTTCATCAGGACTGGAGGTGGATACGGGATTCGAACCCGTGTATACGGCTTTGCAGGCCGCTGCCTCGCCTCTCGGCCAATCCACCACATAGGGTCCACACCAAAAAGAACCGACCTTTCGGCCGATTCAATTCGAGCGAATGACGAGATTCGAACTCGCGACCCTCACCTTGGCAAGGTGATGCGCTACCACTGCGCCACATCCGCAACTACCCGCATTTCTGCTGACTTGAAGACTCTAGCCGATTCTGGCGTGGATCGGCGCACGCACAGTCGCTTCCGCGTGGCGGACGCACCGGGCAAGAAAAAAACCCCCAATTCACCGGGGGTTTGTCTGTGGGCGATACTGGGATCGAACCAGTGACCTCTTCCGTGTCAGGGAAGCGCGCTACCGCTGCGCCAATCGCCCATATCTTGAAAACTTCATCAGGACTGGAGGTGGATACGGGATTCGAACCCGTGTATACGGCTTTGCAGGCCGCTGCCTCGCCTCTCGGCCAATCCACCACATAGGGTCCACACCAAAAAGAACCGACCTTTCGGCCGATTCAATTCGAGCGGATGACGAGATTCGAACTCGCGACCCTCACCTTGGCAAGGTGATGCGCTACCACTGCGCCACATCCGCAACTACCCGCATTTCTGCGCGCTTGAAGACTCTAGCCGATATCCCGGTGCATTTTCAAACCGGCGGACCCGACATCTTGAGCCCCGCTCGATGTGCACCAGGTCCCTGCTCTGGGCTAGTATCAAGTCTCGTGGTTGTTGCTCAGGCCACAATGGGCGATTGGCGCAGTTGGTAGCGCGCTTCCTTCACACGGAAGAGGTCATCGGTTCGAGTCCGGTATCGCCCACCGTTTAAAACCCCGGCCATCCGGGGTTTTTGTGTCTCCGCTGACCCAGCCGCGCGGATCGTGCAAGACTGACGCAACGGAAGGAATCGCCTGTGGACGACCCGCGTGCGAACATGGAGGGTAACGGCCTCCTCGGACTCGGCGCCCCTCGGGTCGACTGGTCGAAGACGCCGGGACGGGTGCCCGGGTTCTGGTTCTCAGTGGCCGGGATCGTCCTGGCCGTGCCCGTTCCCTCTGCGGGGCTCATCCTCGCGGTCATCGGCGTGTTGCTCTCCGGCAAGGCCTTCGGGGTCATCCCGGTCGGCGCGCGCGGCCGCGGGCTGACCCTCACCGCGATCATCCTGGCTCTGGCGGCGATCCTGGTGAACCTGGTTCGCATCTTCGCCTAGTGGCGCCGACGGCATCGGCGACTGCAGCAGCACCGCCACGGCAAGCAACAGCTCGCTCGTCACGGCGATGACCAGGTTGAGGCCGAAGAGCATGATGGTGAACGGCGCAATGATCATCAGAGCGGTCGACATGCCGACGCGCCAGTCGCGCACCGCCCCCGCCGCACCGGCAGGCGACCGGGCCGGATGCTCGAATCGACCGAACAACGCCGCGACGCCCATCAGGGCAGCTATGGCAGCCGCGAGCACCAGCGGGCGGGTCAGCCACCAGCCCGCGCCGCCCGGGACCGGCCCCGGGACGGGCACGAGCAGCATCGTTCCCACGATGAGTCCCAGAACTGGAAGGTGCCAGAGATACACCGTCATCATCCGGGCACCGATTCCGGCCACGACGCGTTGCAGGAGCGCACTCCGCATCAGGCGCTCCAGCTGCGGTCGCGCGGCCATCAGCAGTGAGAACTGCCCGACGGCCAGCACGGCCAGTGCCACGGTCGGCGGATTGAGGTTCTCCAGCATGTTCGCCGGGTATGGTCCGACGGTCGTGATCAGACCGAGCACCGCGTAGCTCACGCCGGCGAGCGCAAGCAGGAAACGACGCGACCTTCGGCCGAACCAGCCATCGGCCGCCCACAGGCCCATCTGTTGCACAAAGAGCCAGACGAAGATCATGTTGAGCAGACCGAGTTCCGGCGTGTGTGTGCCCATCCGTACGGCATCCACGATCACCATCGCTCCGGCAAGGCAGCTCAGCAGTCGAATCGGCCCCCGTGTGTGCAGTGTCGCCATGCCCGGGAGGAAGGCCTGGCAGAAGGTGTACGCGGCGAGGAACCACAGCGGCGAGACGACCCCGGTCGCGATCTCCGCCACGGTGTCAGGGGCCAGCCGGGCAAGGTGCAGCACGAGGATCGCCAGCGCCAGGAACGCGAAAAGCGGCAGGGTCGGCCCGGCCAGGCGGAGCACCCGCGCGCGGATGAAGACGGCCGCCGTTTCGCCCCGCGCCTCGATCCGGCGCCAGCTCCTCACCCCGGCGAATCCTCCCACCACGAAAAACAAGGGCATGACCTGTGCGATCCAGGTCACGGGCGTGAACCAGAACTGCAGGGTCAGTGTGCGTTGGACCACCAACCGGTGGTCAGCGGCGACGGATGCTCCGAGCATCAAAAGGTGCCCGATCACCACGATGACGAGACTGGCAACGCGGGTGAGGTCCATCACCGCATCTCGCGGCGCAGACCGGTCAGAGACTACCGCGGTGGCCGGTCTGTGCGATACTTTTGCCAACTTCCACCTCCGTTCCGGCGGAGCTGCTGTTGCGACCCAGTGTTGCACCGAATCGCCTCGTCGTCGCAGGCCCCCGGCCGGCAGGCAGGTCAGGCCCGTTTCGGTGCCCGTTGCCCGGCAGGAGCATGGTCCGCACCAACCGGTTTTGGACGACCGTGGAGAACCTCCTACGGTTGAGGACGTTGAAGCTCCATTCCCGATGAGGCGCAACACCGGTGAATCACGACGGAAAGAGACCGACCATGACGCTGAATACCCCCAGCACCGATGGTTCCGCCGCTCATGCCGGTTTCCTCAGCCCTCATCCGCCGGCCAACCCGTCGACAGCTGGGCCGGCCCAGCACGGGTGGCAGGGGAGGGTGGTGCGGCTGACCCGCGGACTCATCGCCTGCGGCCCCGGTCGCGCCGAGCGCGGGCAACGCCGGGCGATCGGTAGAGTCCAACGCGCCTTCGACGGCCCACGGACGATCGTGGTGCTCAATCCCAAGGGCGGAGCGAACAAAACGACTGCGACGTTGCTGATAGCCGCGACCATGGGAATGTACCGCGGCGGATACACCCTTGCCTGGGACAATAACGAGTCGATGGGTAACCTTGGGGTACGGATCATGGCCGGCGGGCACACGAATACCGCCATGGATCTTTTGCGGGACCTCGGCCGTTTTGACAACGGACACTCGATTCGGCTCGGTGACCTGGACAACTATGTCCACTCACAGGGGGATGCCCAGTTCGACGCCCTGGCGTCCGATCTCGACCCGGCGGGCGTGTCCACCATCGACGGACCGGCATACCGCAGGCTCTTCGGCATTCTCAGCCGTTTTTACCGGGTGCTGATTGTGGACACAGGCAACAACATGCGCGCCACCAACTGGGAGGCCGCGGTCGAAACGGCCGATCAGCTCGTGGTCGTGTCCACGATTCGCGAGGACACCGGGTACGGTGCGGCCGCGCTCCTGGAGGGACTGCGCCAGAAGGGACACGCCGACAAGGTAGCCCAGGCCGTCACAATCCTGACCATGCCGGCCACGGCCGTCGACGCCGCGCTCTCCAGGCGGCTGCACGACCACTTCGGCCAGCTCACCCGGGCCGTCTGCGACGTGCCATACGACCCGGCCATCGTCGCCGGCGGACCGCTGAACATCCACGCCCTGGCCCCGCACACTCGCCTGGCCTGGCTCCGCGCGACGGCGACGATTGCCGAAGGCCTCTGAGCCGGTGGACGTACTTCTCGGCTTCTGGGGGCGCGTCTGCGCCCATCAGGATGCGCTCCCCCCGACGACAGCCCTGCTCACCGTGCTCACGGCCGCCGTGTTCGTTCTGGTTCCGGCGTTATGGCGGCATGGACGCCATCTGGTCACCATCGCGCACGAGGGCGGCCACGCCCTGGTGGCGACACTGACCGGGCGCCGGCTGGGCGGCATCCGCCTGCACTCCGACACGTCGGGGCTCACGGTCAGCCGCGGACGACCGCGAGGATTCGGCATGATTCTCACCCTGCTCGCCGGTTACACCGCGCCGGCCCTGCTCGGCCTCGCCGCGGCCTCGATGCTGGGCGCCGGTTTTGCCACCGGATTGCTCTGGCTGATGCTCGCCGCGCTCACGCTGATCCTCGTTCAGATTCGCAACTGGTTCGGGCTCTGGTCGGTCCTGGTGACCGGCACACTTATCCTCGCGGTCACCTGGTTCGGCTCTGCCCTGGTCCAGGGAATCGGGGCCCTGCTGATCACGACGTTCCTGCTGCTGGGCGCCGTGCGCACCGCGCTCGAACTGCAGGTGTCCCGGTCCCGCCGCGGCGGGCACTCCTCCGATGCCGACCAGCTCGCCCGGCTCACCCACGTTCCGGGCACCGTCTGGGCTGGGCTGTTCATCCTGGTCGCGGTGCTGTGCGTCGGACTTGCGGCGAGCGTTCTCCAGATCTCCGCCTGACCGGAGTTCGTCCCGGCCCCTCTGCACTTGGTCCCAGACGAGTCGAGCGACACCATCACGGTCATTCGATCGAACTGCTCCGGTGCTGGCCGAGAGAAGTGCAGGAAGTTTGCCAACACTCGAACTGCAGGGCCATGGCGAGTGCTCGGCGATCTGATGTCCCTCTCGCGCCGCTACGTGACCCACGTTTCGCAGGAGAACGTTCTGGTCACGCAACGAGCGACGCCGCGAAGATCTGCCACGCCAAGAGTGACTTTGCCGCGAGGCTGAGCACCAGATACGTCTTTTCACCGAATGCGTAGTTGCGCCACGGGCCAACCTGCCGATACTGAAGCCACTGGTTGAGGGCGAAGCAGCAGCACAAGAAGAAGAAGAAGAAGAAGAAGAAGAAGAAGAAGAAAAGAAGAAGAAGAAGAAGAAGACTCCCTGAACGATCAGGATCACATACAGCGCTGCGGGTAGGTTTTCGTCTCTGAGCAGCGAAACATTGATGACCATTGCAACCCACGGGGTGGTGGAGGTTCGTGCAGGAGGTTCATCTTTTCCTGCAGCCAGCCGAACAGAATCATCGCGATGTTGGCACCGGCGATGGCGATGAGCGCGTTGATCGTGACGATGCCCCAGTACATGCTGATAAACCTGACCGGTCATCCAGGGCCGGATGCACCAGCAGGGGCGCCACCTTCTCGGCGTAGCTCACCCGGATCTGAGATACAAGGCCGATCAGCGCCTGCTGAGCTCGCAGCCTCACGGACGCTTGTCCCAGCACACCAGACAGAATGTTTCTGAGAGCGCCCACCCACCAGGCCGGGGCGCTCGGGTGGAGGCGTCCCCGGCAACAAGGCTGTTCGCCAGTGCCGGCAGCACGAACACGCAGCGCGGGAATCCGATCACGGACCGGAGCACCGAGAAAACGCCGATCGGGGTCGCCGCCTTGATCACGGGGTCCTCGCCCCGACGGTACCCGTCAGCGTCTCGGCTCCGGCAGGTATTGCGGGTGCCCAACGCCTCAACCGGCTCGTCCGAACCGAGTGGTCACCCCCGGCGAGTAGAGCACGGAATCGGGCTGCCGGTCGGCGACATCGGGGAACCCGGCCGCGGCCAGGAGAGTGTCGTCGAGCCGCACCAGCTCTGCGCGGAACAATGGCCACGGCTCATGGTGGTTGCGCAGGTGCACCGTTCGACCGCGCACCGTGGTGAAAAGTGCCCATCGCGCGGTGAGGAAGTCGGCCAGGGCATCGTCGACGACAGGCTGGTCCGTGCGGCGCGCCACGATGTCAGTCCGGGCGGAAACAGCCAGGTGCCTGCGGGAGGTGTAGCTGAACTCCCCCGCCGACCTGGCGAGCCTGGTGCGGGACCAGCGGTACGGAATCCGGAAAAGGGTCCGGGCGGCAATCACCGCGGCGAGCCTCGAGGCCTCCAGCGACACGAAGACCACTCCTCGATGGCCGGCGGCATCGACGGCGTACAGGCGGACGTTGACTTCGACGAAACTGCCGAAGTATGGCACCGGCGGGCTTCCCCAGACCGTCGCCCGGTCGAGCACGAACGGAATCAGACCCACCCAGCTGCTGCCGTCGAACTCATCCGGAACGAGCCCGGCAGGCAGGAGAGGGGCCACCTGCGCCGCCTCCACCCGCCAGTGCAGGAAGACCAGGTGCGACCACCGCTGGCTGGCCGATGCACGACCTGCCAGCAGCGGCGCAATGGACGAAATCGGTTGCGTCCCTGCACCCGTCATAGTGGACCTTCCTGTCTGTATTGCCGATGCCGATGCCGATGCCGATGCCGATGCCGATGGTTCACGTTACGGCACCCGGCTCGTCGACCGCGCACCCGTGGTGCGCCGCCGCTATTCGGCGTAGACCTCGGCCGCCTCCGGCTGCGACATGGGCGACGCATCGGACGCGGCAACGGCTGCCGGCTCCCCCGCCGGTTCAACCGGCGACGCTGCCCTCGCGAACCCCTGCCCGGCGACCGCCCCGCCGACGAGGCTGCCGAGCAGATCACGGATACCGACCCCCATCGTGGAGGAGAGCACGGCATCCACCTCGGTGAAGCCCGCGGCCACGCTCTTACTGAGCTGGCTCGCGCCGTCGGTCGAGATGACGGTCAGGTTGTCGATGTTGCTCATCGGCGCCGCGAGTTCGTGGGCGATCTGGGGCAGCATTTCCACCATTCGCAGTTGGATGAGCGCCTCCGACTGCTGGGCGAGGGCCTCCGCGCTGAGCCGGGTCGACTCGGCCTCGGCAGCGCCGCGGGCGAGGATGGCGTCGGCGTTGGCCTGGCCCTCGGCACGGATCGCTTCGGCATTCGCCTTGCGGCTGTCCCGGTCTGCGTTCGCCGCGGTCACCGCTGCATCGGCGGCAGCCGCCGCGGTGACCCGGATACGGTATGCCTCGGCGTCCGCGACGGCATTCACCTCGGATTCCAGCTCGGCCTTGCGCAGGCTCGCGCGGCGTTGGGCCGTGAGCTCCTGCTCCTGCACGATCGCCTGCTGGGTCTTCGCCTCGGCAAGCGGCCTGGCACCGGCAGCCTCGGCGGCCGCCTTGTCGGTGTCGAGCTGCAGGGCTGCGCGGCGCAGGGCGAGGGTGTTCTGGGCGACGGCGATGGCTTGTTCGGCGGCGATCGCCGCCTCCTGGGCCTCCCGGTTGGCCTGGTGTTCGGCGACCTCGGCCTGGCGGCGCACCTTGGCCTGCTCGGCTCGACCCATGTCCTTGATGTAGTCGTTGGCGTCGCTGATGCCCTTGATTTCGAACGAGTCGACGTCCAGGCCCTGGTTGGCCAGCGATTCGCGGGCGGTGGCGAGCACTGAGGCGCCGAGCTCGTCGCGCTTCTGGATGATCGTCATCACGTCGGTCGCACCGATCGAGGATCGCAGGGAACCGGACAGCACCTCGAGTGCGAAGTTGTCGATGTTCTTGTCCTGGCCGAGGAAGCGCTGGGCGGCGGCTCGGATGGCATCCGGGTCGTCGCCCACCTTCACGATGGCGACCGCTTCGACCGTCAGGGTGATACCCATCTTGTCCTGCGCGATGGCCGTGATTTCGATGGCCCGGCTGCGCAGGCTGATCTTGAAGGCCTTCTGGAAGAACGGGGTGATGAACACTCCCTGGCCGTGCACGACCCGCTGCCCGGACTGCTCGAGGGTGGCGCCGTCGACGATGGTCTTCTTCGATTTCTTGCCGGTGATGATGAGCGCCTCGTCAGGGCCGGCGTTCTTGTAGATCGACCGGGCATAGAGCAACACGATCAGGAAGGCGATGACCGCCAGCACGATGAACCCGGGAATGGGACTGAGCAGGAAATCTAACATTGGATCCTTTCGTTTTCCGCCCTGGCAGCGGCAGCGCTGATCACCGGCCATCGGCCGGCGACAGGACCCCCGCACGGCGTGCATCCGTGTCCTGTCCAGGCCACGCTATCGGGAGGGCGGCCTCCACGGGCCCGGCATGGACCCGGCAGGCAAAAAAAATCCCCGACCCGGTCTCAATAAAGAAACCGGCTCGGGGAATCTCGCGATGTTCGGGTGCATCGCCAGCACGTTGAGCTTCCCGCAGGAATGATCTCTCGGCAAGGGGCTGTACAACGGCTGTGGGCGGGACTATCGCAGGGCTGCTGCACAGAGTGGGGCGGCGCCCGGTTGAAACCGGACTCCGTCCCACCACTGCCCGAGGGGCCCGAGGATCAGACCGTGTCCAGAGCGTAACCCTCTTCGCCGTGCACGATGGTGTCGACTCCGGCCACCTCGTCTTCGTTGTTGATCCGGAAGCCGATCGTCTTCTGGATGACCCAGCCGATTGCGTACGCCATCACGAACGAGAAGATCGCGATTCCGAAGGCGGCCATCGCCTGCACTCCCAGCTGCGCCAGGCTGCCCGTGTCGAGGAGACCGATGCCCGAACCGAAGATGCCGATGAACAGTGTGCCGATCATGCCGCCGATGAGGTGGATGCCCACCACATCGAGCGAGTCATCGAAGCCCCACTTGAACTTGAGGTCGATGGCGACCGCGCAGACCGCGCCGACGAGCACGCCGAGCACGATCGCCCAGCCGGGGGTGAGGATGTTACAGGCCGGGGTGACGGCGACCAGGCCGGCGACGGCACCGGACGCGGCACCGATCGACGTGGGCTTGCCGTCCTTGATCTTCTCGACGATCAGCCAGCCGAGGATGCCGGCGGCGGGAGCGGCGAGCGTGTTCACCCAGGCGAGGGCGGCGATGCCGTCGACGGCGGCTTCTGAACCAGCGTTGAAGCCGAACCAACCGAACCAGAGAAGAGCGGCACCCAGCAGCGTCAGGGGAACGTTGTGCGGCTTCGAGATGCCTTTCTTGAAGCCGACGCGCTTGCCCAGGACCAGCGCGAGAGCCAGCCCGGCGGCACCGGCGTTGATGTGCACCGCGGTGCCCCCGGCGAAGTCATTGACCCCGAGTGCGGCGGGAGCCCAGCCGTCGGCGAGGTTGAAGACCCAGTAGGCGACGGGGAAGTAGACCAGCGTCGACCACACGGCGGCGAAGATCAACCATGCGCCGAACTTCGCCCGGTCGGCGATCGCGCCGGAAATCAGGGCGACGGTGATGATGGCGAAGGTCGCCTGGAAACCCGCGAAGGCGAGACCGTTCAGGTCCGGCGCCAGTGCGCCGTCCTTGCCTGCGCCGAGCAGCCCGCTCAGGCCGAGCAACGATGACGGGTTGCCCAGGAAGCCGGGGATGAGCGCCGGCCCGAACGCCATGCCGTACCCGTAGAGAACCCAGAGCACGCCCACGACACCCATGGCGCCGAAGCTCATCATCATCATGCTGATAACGCTCTTCGCCTTGACCATGCCGCCGTAGAAGAACGCGACGCCGGGCGTCATCAGGAGCACCAGGGCCGCCGCGACGAGCAGCCACAGCGAATTGAGGTTAAGGGATAGTTTATCCGTCGTGGCGTTCAACAGGACTGACAGTTCAACCATGGGCATGGTTACCTCTCTCTAACTCAGGATTGCCGTCGACGTGCACAGGGTGAGCAATTGATCGTGTCTCGGCGGGTACAAGAGTTAGTTTGGAACTGCCACGTTTCGGCGAATGCGCGCGGATGTTTCGGCCGCGTTACGCGGTCGGCGAACGTGTTAACATCGCGTTTCCGACACGGTTCCGGCCCGGCCGCCAGGCCGGGGCGCCAGGCCGGGGCGCCAATCAGTCGTGCGGCGGGAGCTCTCCCGTGGTCAGCGCCACCAGGCGCGACTGGGAGCGCTGGTACTTCTTGCGGTACCCGCCGGACAGCATCTCGTCGTCGAAAACCTCGTTGAGCGGTTGGCCGCTGGCGATGATCGGGATCTCGGCGTCGTAGACCCGGTCGATGAAGGCCACCAGGCGCAGAGCATCCGTCTGGTCGGTCAGCAGGTAGGCGTCGGTGAGTGCGATCACGTCGATGCCGTTGATGATCTTGATGTACTTCGACGGATGCACCGTGCTGAGATGTCGGATCAGGGCGCCGAAATCGTCGAGGGTGACGATCGATCCCCGCCCCGGGAGGGCACGGACGAGGTGCTCGAGCACATCTTCCGACACGGCGATCGCGTGGCCCTCGATGTCACGCCGGCGGTAGTCGAGGCCGTCGATCCGCACGATTTCGAAGTTCGCCGACATCGCCTGGATTTCCCGCAGGAAGTCGATCGCCGCGAAACGGCCCTCGCCCAGGGAGTTCGGCGGGGTGTTCGAGGTTGCGGCGACGCGGGTTCCCGAGGCGACGAGTTCCGCGAGCAGCCGGGTCATCAGCATTGTGTCGCCCGGGTCGTCGAGCTCGAATTCGTCGATGCAGATGAGACGGGCGCCGGAGAGCTGCTTGACCGTGGCCGCGTAGCCGAGGGCGCCGACCAGCGCCGTGTACTCGATGAAGGTGCCGAAGTATTTGGGGCCGGGGGCGGCATGCCAGAGCGCGGCGAGGAGGTGGGTCTTGCCCACTCCGAAGCCGCCGTCCAGGTAGATCCCGGGAAGCTCTGGTTTGGGCTTGCGGGTGCGGGAGAAGAAACCGCTGGGGCGCTGGGGCAGCCATGCGCCGGCGAAGGCGTTCAACCGCTCGACGGCCTCGAGTTGCGACGGGAAGTTCAGGTCCGGCCGGTAGGAATCGAAGGAGGCGTGCTCGAACTGGGGTGGCGGCGTCAACTCGGCGACGATTTCGGCTCCGGTGATACTGGGGGAACGATCGATCAGCCGAGGCTGACGGCGAGGCGCCTCTGGAGCCATGGTGGAACACCCGTGTTTCTGTGTCGATTGGTGGGAACACGCCTCCGGGTCATCGTGTGACCGACCGGATGCGTTCGCCGCCCACACCGCGTAGATTCGAAGAGCGGACGCTGACCAGCCTAAACCGCAGCCAAATCAATCCCGTGTCGTTCCGACGCTCCCCGGAGGTTATCCCCATGTCCGTCGCACTCGATCCGGCCCCCAAGTTCGCCGCCTACGCCCACCCCGAGCGGCTTGTGTCCACCGACTGGCTGCAGGTTCACCTCGGCGAGCCCGGCCTCGTCGTCGTGGAATCCGATGAGGATGTGCTGCTCTACGAGACCGGGCACATCCCCGCCGCCGTCAAGATCGACTGGCACACCGACCTCAACGACCCGGTGGAACGTGACTTCGTCGACGGCACCGCCTTTGCGGCAGTGCTCGGTTCCAAGGGGATCGCGCGGGACACGACGGTGGTCATCTACGGCGACAAGAACAACTGGTGGGCCGCGTATGCCCTGTGGGTGTTCACCCTCTTCGGCCACACCGATGTGCGCCTGCTCGACGGAGGCCGGGACAAGTGGATCGCCGAGGGGCGCGAGACCACAACCGTCGCCAGCCGGGTGACACCGGTCGACTACCCGGTCGTCCCCCGCAATGACGCGCCCATCCGCGCGTTCAAGGACGATGTGCTCGCCCACTTCGGCAATCCGCTGATCGACGTGAGGTCCCCCGAGGAGTACAGCGGGGAGCGTACACACATGCCGGCATACCCGGAGGAGGGCGCCCTCCGCGGCGGCCACATCCCGTCGGCCGCGTCCGTGCCGTGGGCCCGCGCCGCCGCACCGGATGCGACCTTCCGCACCCGGGCCGAACTCGACACCATCTACCGCGGCGAGGCCGGTCTCACCGACGGCGACAAGGTGATCGCCTACTGCCGGATCGGGGAGCGCTCCAGCCATACCTGGTTCGTGCTCACTCACCTGCTCGGCTTCGAGGGCGTCCGCAACTACGACGGTTCCTGGACCGAATGGGGCAACGCGGTGCACGTGCCGATCGCGCTCGGCACCGACCCTGGTGCCGCCCCGTCCCCCCACTGATCCTCCCGCCGAGTGTTCCCGGCTCGCCGGCCACGCGCCGCCTCTCTGCGGCGCGTGGCAGAATATGCTCGATGACTTACACCGAACTGCCCGCGAAACTGGCCGAGATCCAGGGTGACTTCCTCGCCCTCGAGCAACCCGACCGCCTGCTGCTCCTGCTCGAGTTCGCCAATGAGCTCCCGGCGCTCCCCGCGAGATACGACGAGCATCCCGACCTTCTCGAACGGGTCGTCGAGTGCCAGTCCCCCGTGTTCATGTTCGTCGAGGTGGATGACGACGCCCGCAGATCGGTGCACCTCTACGCGACTGCGCCCAGGGAATCACCGACCACCAGGGGCTTCGCGTCCATCCTCGCTCAGGGTCTCGACGGCCTCAGCACCGAGGAGGTACTCGCCGTTCCTGACGACTACCCGCAGTCGATCGGCCTGACGAAGGCCGTGTCGCCGCTGCGCATCCGCGGGATGACGGCGATGCTCGCCCGCACGAAACGACGGCTCCGCGAGACCGGTGCCTGACCACGCGGCTGCTCGCAGGAGCCAAAGCCCGAGCCCGAGTCACCGTGTCGGGAGTGCCGCCAGCCAGTTCATGATCGCCTGGTTCCAGCTCTCCCGGTCGTAGTTCCACAGCTTGGTGTGGCGGGCGACAGTGAACGGCAGGAAGGTGACGATGTCGGGTCGACGCACGGCAAGGGCCCGCGAACCGGTCGCCGGCACGTAACCGTCGTCATCGCTGTGCATCAGCAGGACCGGCCGGTCAAGTTCGGCCGCCCGCGACACGAAGTCCAGCCGGCGGAAGTCGATCGGGGCCCTCTGTCCGGTGATCAGCCCGCCCCAGCGCCGGCCCAGCACCTGCATCGCGCCACTGGACACCATCCCCGGCAACCCCAGGCTGTCACCCTGGAAGGCGACGACATCGGCCCAGTCGATCACGGGCGAGTCGAGCACGACACCCACGACGAGTTCCCGCAACCGGGACCGGGTGGCCGCCTGCAGCACAATGGCACCGCCCATCGACCAGCCCATCAGCACGATCTCGGTGGCCCCGTGGCCCGCGGCGAACGCAATGGCCGCCTCGACGTCCTGCCACTCGGTGTCGCCGAGACCGTAGCGCCCGTCGGCGCTCACGGGCGCTTCGCCGTCGTTCCGGTACGAAATGAGAAGGGAGGTGTACCCGGCGTCCCTGAAAACCGGCACCGCCCGCAGCGTCTCCTGCCGCCGCACGCCGCGGCCGTGCACTTGGATGACCCACCGCCCGCCCGGGACCGTCGACGAAATCAGCCAGGCCGGGGCATCCCCGGCCGGAGTCGGAATGAGCACGTCCTCGAAGTCGACCGAGAGGTCCCAGGGACCCAGGAAGGAATATCCGCCGAGGCGGCCGCGCCGCGCCTCCGCCAGGTCGCCGTAGTCGACTCGCAGGATGCGCCGGGTCACCGCCGCGGGCGTGCTGCGGAGAACCTCCCCCACGTGCGCATGCCCGCTGTCACCGGAGAACCAGAAGCTGTAGTCGCCCTGGAGCACGGAGTCGGCAGTGGACTGCAACGTGATCGTTCCGGCCGCGAGATCAACGGCCTCGACCCGCACGTCATCGGCGCGCTTCACCGACGGCGTGACGATCCGACGGGCCATGACACCGGAGAGAACACTCGCCGCCAGGGCGCCACTGGCCAGAGCGGCCCCACCGATTATCCCGGCCAACGCCGCAATCCGCACCAGACGCCCGACCCAGTCACACCCTCTGCTCACGCGTCGCCTCCACCCGCTCGGCGTGCCTGTCGTAAAGCACCCTGAAAAAACTCTAGTCTGCACTCGTGCCCGAAACACAGGAACCACTCCCGCCGGAGTTCGCCGCAGCCCTCGAGGCGGTTCGGCGCGCCCGGTCCCGGGTCGAACTGGTGGTCAACGAGATCTCGGCGCCGGGCAATCTTGCGCCCTACGCCGTGGCGCTCGCCGCCGACGTGACGCCGAGTCGTCACGGCGGGAACTCCGACCTCGGAACGGGCCGGTTCATCCTGCTCTACGACCCCGATGAGCCAGAAGCGTGGGGGGGCGCCTTCCGCGTGGTCTGTTTCGCGCAGGCTCCACTGGAAACGGACATCGGCCTCGACCCGTTCCTCGCCGAGGTTGCCTGGGCCTGGCTGGTCGACGCGCTCGACGCCCACGGTGCCCGATACACCGCGGCATCAGGGACTGCGACTAAGATCATCTCGTCAGGCTTCGGCGAACTTGCCAAGCAGGGCGACGGAGCACAGATAGAGCTGAGAGCCTCGTGGACGCCGCAGGACCACAATCTCACCGCCCATGTCGAAGGATGGGGTGAACTGCTCTGCATGCTCGCAGGTCTTCCACCCACTGGCGAAGGAGTCAGCATGTTGTCCACACGCCGAACCGGACGTGGTTGATCACCACGTGATCGACACGCGGGACGCCTACTTGACGGCGACCGCGGCTATTGTCGGCGGCACTGGCCCGATCGGGGTCGACGCGGAGCGTGCCTCCGGCTTCACCTACTCGCAGCGCGCGTACCTGATCCAGATCTACCGTCGGGGCGCCGGTACCTTCCTGTTCGATCCGCCGGCGATCGGCGATTTCCGCGAACTGAACGACGCCCTCGTCGACGAGGAGTGGATCTTCCACGCCGCCAGCCAGGACCTCGCCTGCCTGCGCGAGGTCGGCCTCGACCCAGCGCGGATCTTTGACACCGAACTCGCCGCACGCCTGTTAGGCATGCCCCGGGTCGGCCTCGGCACGGTCGTCGAAGAGCTGCTCGGCATCCACCTGGCCAAGGAGCACTCAGCCGCGAACTGGTCGACCCGCCCGCTGCCGGAGGCGTGGCTCGTCTACGGCGCGCTCGACGTTGAGCTGCTCCCGAACCTTCGCGATCAGATGGTCGAAATGCTCGCGGCAGACCAGAAGAGCGTCATCGCCGAGCAGGAGTTCGCGGCGGTACTGACGCGGGAGACCAAACCCCCGCTGGCCGAGCCGTGGCGGCGACTGTCCGGCGTGCATTCCCTCCGCACCCAGCGCAACCTGGCCGTCGCTCGTGAACTCTGGCTCGCCCGGGACAGACTTGCGCAGGACATCGACGTCTCACCGGGACGTCTCGTGCCGGACGCGTCGCTCATCGCGGCGGCTCGCGCCCTTCCGACCACCCGCCAGGGTCTCGCCGACCTCCGGGATTTCAGCGGTCGGGCGAGCCGTAGCGAACTCGACCGATGGTGGGCCGCAATCCAGACCGGCCTGGCCCAGACCGATCTCCCGTCGCTGCGGGGAAACGGGGACGCTCTTCCCCCGCCCCGAGCCTGGGCCGACCGTAATCCGGAGGCCGACCTGCGTTTCAAGGCCGCGCGCGCGGTGCTCGCCGAGATCTCCACGGAGTTCCTCATCCCACTGGAGAACCTGGTTACGCCCGATTACGTGCGCCGGATGGCCTGGACTCCGCCGGAGCCGATCGACGCCGAATCGGTCGGGCAGGCCCTGGCCGTCCTCGGAGCGCGCGAGTGGCAAATTGAACTTACCTCACAACGAATCGCCGATGCCTTTGTCGACATTCACCAAACGATCGTGGCAGCCTCGGAAGCGGATTCGTAGGAACCGTCCAAGGATTCTTCTGACCCAGGGTGTCACCTTAGGATCGACCGACACCCGTTGGATTGATGGAGGCAAAGTGGCCGATAGAACAGAAGTCGTCTTCGTGGACGGGGTTCGCACCCCGTTCGGGCGAGCCGGTGAAAAGGGAATGTACTGGAACACCCGGGCAGACGACCTGGTCGTCAAGGCCATGATGGGCTTGCTTGAACGCAACCCTGCGGTCCCCGGCGAACGCATCGACGACGTTGCCATCGCCGCGACGACTCAGTCCGGCGACCAGGGTCTCACCCTCGGTCGAACCGCTGCCCTGCTGTCCGGGCTGCCGAAGTCGGTACCCGGTTTCGCGATCGACCGCATGTGCGCCGGCGCCATGACCGCCGTGACCACCATGGGTTCCGCCATCGGATTCGGCGCATATGACCTGGCCATCGCCGGCGGCGTCGAGCACATGGGACGCCACCCGATGGGATCCGGTGTCGACCCGAACCCCCGCTTCCTGGCCGAGCGTCTGGTCAGCGATGACGCCCTCATCATGGGTGCCACGGCCGAACGCATCCACGACCGCTTTCCCTCGTACACCAAGGAACGTTCCGACCGTTTCGCGCTCCGCAGCCAGCAGAAGGTCGCCGCCGCGTACACCGCCGACAAGATTCAGCCCGACCTGATCCCCGTTGCGATCCGCAGTGAGGCCGGCTGGGGACTCGCGACCCGCGACGAGGCACCACGCCCCGAAACCACCCTGGAGGGCCTGGCCGGCCTGAAGACTCCGTTCCGTCCGTACGGCCGGATCACGGCCGGCAACGCCTCCGGACTCAACGACGGCGCCAGTGCCTGCCTCCTCGCCAGTGGCAAGGCGGCCAAGGAACTCGGCCTCACCGTCAAGATGAAGATGGTCAGCTTCGCCTTCGCCGGGGTCGAGCCTGAGGTGATGGGCCTCGGACCGGTTCCGTCCACGGAGAAGGCCCTCCGCAAGGCCGGCCTCAGCATCACCGACATCGGGCTCTTCGAGCTCAACGAGGCCTTCGCCGTGCAGGTCATCTCGTTCCTCGACCACTTCGGCATCGACGATGACGACCCGCGGGTCAATGAATACGGCGGCGCCATCGCGATCGGCCACCCTCTCGCGTCCTCGGGCGTGCGCCTGATGAACCAACTTGCCCGCCAATTCAGCGAGCACCCCGAGGTGCGCTACGGACTGACCGCCATGTGCATCGGCCTCGGTCAGGGCGGCACCGTAATTTGGGAGAACCCACACTTCAACCGGAAGGCCAAGTAAGCGATGAGCGACTACTCCACACTCGATTTCTCCCCGCTGGTCGACCTGTCGACCGACGAGGTCGTCACCCATTCCTTCGTCAGGGATGTCCCGCTCTCCCACGGCCGTACCCTCGCCCTGGTCACGCTCGACAACGGCAGGGATCACACCCGCCCGAACACCCTTGGCCCGGTAACGCTGCTGGAGTTCTCGGCCACCATGGACGTCCTGAAGCAGCGCGCTGCGCGTGGGGAGATCCACGGCGTCGCCGTCACCGGCAAACCGTACTTCCTCGCCGCGGGCGCCGATCTGAGCAAGGTCAGCGAGATCCCGTCGCTTGCCACCGGCAAGCTGCTCGCTCAGCTCGGCCACCACGCTCTCGGCAAGCAGTCGGAGCTGGGCGTGCCCTCCTTTGTCTTCATCAACGGGCTCGCACTCGGCGGCGGACTCGAGATCGCCCTGAACGCGGACTACCGCACCGTTGACGCCTCCGTCCCGGCGATCGCGCTGCCGGAGGTCTCCCTCGGGCTGATCCCCGGTTGGGGCGGCTCGTACCTCCTGCCGAACCTGGTCGGGATCGAGAACGCGCTCAAGGTGATCATCGAGAACCCGCTCAAGAACCGGGTGCTCAAGGCGACGGATGCCCTCGAACTCGGCATCGCCGACGTCATCTTCGCCTCCGCGACCTTCCTCGAGAGTTCGATCGCGTGGGCCGACCGGGTCATCGCGGGATCCGAGACGGTGACCAGGCCGAACCTCCCGGGCAAGGTCGAACGACTCGTGAAATGGGATGCGGCCGTTGGCATCGCCCGGCGGATGCTGGAGAGCCGGATCGGTACCGTCGCCGCCTCGCCCTATGTCGCGCTCGACCTGGTCAAGGCCGCCAAGAGCGGCACCAGGCAGGAGGGCTTCGAACGAGAGGACGACGCTCTGGCCGGGCTCATCTCCGGCGATCAACTGCAGGCGAGCATCTACGCGTTCAACCTCGTGCAGAAGCGCGCCAAGCGCCCGGCCGGCGCCCCGGACAAGGCCCTGGCTCGCCCGATCAGGAAGGTCGGCGTCATCGGCGCCGGGCTGATGGCCAGCCAGTTCGCCCTCTTGTTCGTGCGGCGGCTGCGTGTGCCCGTCGTGATCACTGACCTCGACCAGGCCAGGGTCGACAAGGGCGTCGCCTACATCCACGACGAGATCATCGCCCTGGAGACCAAGAAGCGGATCACCTCCGATGAGGCCAACCGGCTCCGCGCGCTGGTCACCGGAACCACGGACAAGGCGCAGTTCGCCGACGCCGACTGGGTGATCGAGGCCGTCTTCGAGGAGCTGGGCGTCAAACAGGACGTCTTCGCCGAGATCGAGAAATTCATCGCTCCCGACGCCATCCTCGCCACCAACACATCATCACTGTCGGTCGAGCAGATCGGTGCGAAGCTCTCCCACCCCGAACGGCTGGTCGGCTTCCACTTCTTCAACCCCGTCGCCGTCATGCCGCTGATCGAGGTGGTGAACACCCCGCAGACCAGCGATGTCACCCTGTCAACGGCCATGGTCGTCGCGGGCAAACTGAAGAAGAACGCGGTGATCACCCGGGACACCCCCGGATTCGTAGTCAACCGCGTTCTCGCCAAGGTGCTCGGCGAGGCCATGCACGCCGTCGACACCGGCACCCCGTTCGATGTCGTCTCCGAGGCGATCGCCCCGTTCGGACTGCCGATGACACCGTTCGAACTGCTCGAACTGGTCGGCCTCAAGGTGGGCGCACACGTCCTGGACACCCATCACGCCGCCTTCCCCGACCGGTTCTTCGAGAGCACGAACCTGCACAGGCTCGCCGAACATGGCAAGCTCCTCGACCGCGACGCGAAGGGCAAGATCAAGGGGTATGACAAGGGCGCCCTGAAGATCGTCGCGGGTGGCACCACCCCGATGACTGCCGCGGAACTGCAGCGCCGGTTCGAGGATGGCCTTGCCGACGAGATCAACCGGATGCTGGATGACGACGTCGTGCACGCGGCAGAGGACATCGACCTGTGCATGATCCTCGGCGCCGGCTACCCGTTCCAAATGGGCGGGGTCACGCCGTACCTCGACCGTGTGGGCGCGAGCGAGCGAGTCTTCGGAGGCACATTCCACACGCCGCCGATCCGCGGCGTCGGAGCGGTTCCGGCACTGGCCATCGCGGCCGAGTAGCGGGTGACCGAGTAACAGCGGTGGTCGAGCACACCCCGCACTGATCGAGCTTGTCGAGATCCGGTCTCGACAAGCTCGACCACCGGGGTGATGCTCGACCGGCGGCTGAAGCCCCTGAATCGTAGGCGATAATCGTTCCAGGGGCTACCGGTCGACCGGTGACATGTCCGCGTATCGGTCGCCGACAGGCGCGTCGATCGCACCGAGAGTGGCGAGCTGCTCTGGACTCAACCGGAGCGCATCCGCCGCCACGTTCTCCTCGAGCCGGCTGACCCGCTTGGTGCCCGGGATGGGCACGATGTCATCACCCTGGGCGAGCAGCCAGGCCAGGGCGACCTGGGCCGGGGTGGCAGCCAGTTCCGCCGCCACGGCGTCGACCTGTTCGACGATCCTGATGTTCGCGGCCAGGTTCTCCCCGGCGAACCGGGGGTTGCTGCGCCGGAAGTCGGCCTCGTCGAGTTGGTCGAGCGAGCGGATCTTGCCGGTCAGGAAGCCGCGTCCGAGCGGCGCGTACGGCACGAAGCCGATACCGAGGTCCCGCACGAGCGGCAGGAGCTCCCGCTCCGGATCCCGGCTCCACAGCGAGTACTCGGTCTGGAGCGCGGTTACGGGGTGCACGGCGTGAGCACGGCGAATCGTCTCCGGCGCCGCCTCCGACAGACCATAGTGCCCGATCTTGCCCTCCGCGATCAGCTCGGCAAGAGCGCCGACGGTCTCCTCGACCGGCACTCCCTGGTCCATCCGGTGCTGGTAGTAGAGGTCGATGTGGTCGATTCCGAGTCGGGTCAGTGACCCTTCCACCGACAGTCGCACGTTTTCGGCGCTACCGTCAAGACCGCGCCCGCCGTCCCCGCGATGCAGGATGGTGCCGAACTT
Organism: Cryobacterium algoritolerans; assembly: GCF_004402785.1. Lineage (GTDB taxonomy): Bacteria > Actinomycetota > Actinomycetes > Actinomycetales > Microbacteriaceae > Cryobacterium > Cryobacterium algoritolerans. Next base: position 220,108 of record NZ_SOFP01000046.1, on the reverse strand, counting down.
GGTGGCAACGACGACCTGGTCACGTCGTCCGGCCAGTGCACGGCCGAGCAGCTGCTCGTTGAGGTAAGGGCCGTAGATCTCCGCGGTGTCGAAGAAGGTGACCCCGAGGTCGATGGCACGGTGGATGGTTCGGATCGACTCAGAGTCGTCCGTGCCGGCGCCGGAGTAGAAGGCGGACATTCCCATGCAGCCGAGGCCGAGGCGCGAGACGTTCAGTCCTCCGGTTCCGAGCGTGATGTGCTTCATGCGGGTGAATTCCTCTCAGAGGCCCAGTCAGTCCTTCTGGGCGCGGTTGACCGTGATCGAGCCCGTGTCGGTGTGGTCGGCCGGCAACGCCCTGGCGTGCGGGATCTTGCTGCCGAGCACCATGGCGACGACGTCGCGGGCGATGTGTTGCGGGGTCAGCCCCGCGTGCTCGAGGATCTCCGCCCGGGTGCCGTGGTCGAGGAACTCGTCGGGCAGGCCGAGTTCGGTCACAGCCGTGTCCACGCCGGCCTCGCGCAGGTCCTGGCGGATCCGGGTGCCGATACCGCCGACCCGGATGCCGTCCTCGATGGTGACGACGATCCGGTGCTCGGCGGCAAGCCCGATGATGCTTTTCGGCACCGGCACAACCCAGCGCGGGTCGACGACGGTGGCGCCGATTCCCTGCGCGGCGAGGCGCTGCGCGACGTCGAGACCCATCCCGGCCATGGGTCCGACCGTGACGATGAGCACATCGTTCTGGCTGGATTCCAGGAGCACGTCCACCCCGTCGTCGAGACGGCGGATGGCGTCGAATTCGACTCCGGTGCTCCCCTTGGGGAAGCGCAACACGGTCGGTCCGTCGTCGACCTTGACGGCCTCCTCGAGCTCCTCGCGCAGCCGGATCGAGTCCCGGGGGGCGGCGAGACGAATACCAGGCACGACCTGGAGGATGGCCAGGTCCCAGATTCCGTGGTGGCTCGGGCCGTCCGGACCGGTCACGCCGGCCCGGTCGAGCACGAAGGTGACACCGGCCTTGTGCAGGGCGACATCCATCAGCACCTGGTCGAAGGCCCGGTTGATGAAGGTGGCGTAGAGCGCGACGACCGGGTGCAGGCCGCCGAAGGCGAGGCCGGCCGCGCTCGTCACGGCGTGCTGCTCGGCGATCCCCACGTCGTGGACGCGGTCGGGGAACCGCTCGGCCATCTTGTGCAGTCCGGTTGGGCGGAGCATCGCGGCGGTGATGCCGACGATCCGCTCCTCGAGGGTGGCGAGACGGAGGAGCTCGTCGGCGAAGACAGAGGTCCACGACGGCGCACCGGCCGATTCGGTCGATTCACCGGTCTCCGGGTCGATCTGGCCGACGGCATGAAACTGGTCGGCCTCATCCTGCATGGCCGGGTCGTAGCCTTTGCCTTTCTGCGTGATCGTGTGCACGATCACCGGGGCCCCGTAGCCTTTGGCCTGGCGAAGGGCCTCGAGCATGGCCGCCATGTCGTGGCCGTCGACCGGGCCGATGTACTTGATGTCGAGGTTCGAGTAGAGCGCCTCGTTATTGGTGACGCGGGCGAGGAAGCCGTGCAGCCCGCCGCGAACACCGCGGAAGAAGGCCCGCGCGGGAGCACCCATGTGATCGAAGGCCTGGCGGCTGGTCAGGTAGGCCGCCCGATAGCTTTTCCGGGTGCGCACGGTGTTGAGGAACCTGGCCATGCCGCCGATGGTGGGCGCATAGGAGCGGCCGTTGTCGTTGACGACGATGATCAGGCGCCGGGTGTTGTCGTCGCTGATGTTGTTGAGGGCTTCCCAGGTCATTCCCCCGGTGAGGGAGCCGTCACCGACCACAGCGATCACGTGGCGGTCGCTCTGCCCGGTTATCTCGAAGGCTCGGGAGATCCCGTCGGCCCAGGACAGCGAGCTCGAGGCATGGGAGCTCTCGACGATGTCGTGCACCGACTCCGCACGCTGCGGGTAGCCCGCCAAACCGCCGCGCTGCCGCAGCTTGCTGAAGTCCTGGCGCCCGGTCAGCATCTTGTGCACGTAGGTCTGGTGGCCAGTGTCGAACACGATGGCGTCCCGCGGCGATTCGAAGACCCGGTGGATGGCGATCGTCATCTCGACGACGCCGAGGTTGGGCCCGAGGTGCCCGCCGGTCTTCGCGACCTCGCTGACCAGGAACGCCCGCACTTCGGCGGCCAGTTCGATGAGTTGTTGGTTCGAAAGACCATCGAGATCACGGGGACCGGAAATTGTCTCCAGAAGACCCATCAAGAACACCTTTCACGTTGGCCAGGCGCCGAGGGAAACCGGCGCGTGGATTCGGTCAGACCGAGTCTACGCGCCGGTTTGGGCGCCAGCCGGGAGTTGCTAGGAGACGAGCGAACGCAGCACGTACTGCAGGATGCCGCCGTTGCGGTAGTAGTCGGCCTCGCCCGGCGTGTCGATGCGCACGACCGCATCGAACTCGACGGTTTCCTTGCCGGCCGCCGAATCGGCGCTCGGCGTGGCGGTCACTCGGACCGTCTTCGGGGTCGTTCCGCTGTTCAGCTCTTCGATGCCGGAGATCGAGACGATCTCGGTGCCGTCCAGACCCAGAGAGGCCCAGCTTGCGCCGGCCGGGAACTGCAGGGGGACGACGCCCATGCCGATCAGGTTCGATCGGTGGATCCGCTCGAAGCTCTCGGTGATGACGGCCTTCACGCCGAGCAGGCTGGTTCCCTTGGCGGCCCAGTCGCGGGACGAGCCGGAGCCGTATTCCTTGCCGCCGAAGATGACGAGCGGCGTGCCCGCAGCCTGGTAGTTTCGGCTCGCGTCGTAGATGAAGGCCTGTGGGCCGCCGTCGACGGTGAAGTCGCGGGTGTAGCCACCCTCGACGTCCTCGAGCAACTGGTTGCGGAGGCGGATGTTCGCGAAGGTTCCGCGGATCATGATCTCGTGGTTGCCGCGGCGCGACCCGTAGGAGTTGAAGTCGCCGCGTGCGACGCCGTGCTCGACCAGATACTGTCCGGCGGGACTGTCGGCCTTGATGTTGCCGGCAGGGCTGATGTGGTCGGTCGTGACGGAGTCGCCCAGCTTGGCGAGCACGCGGGCTCCCACGATGTCGGTGACCGGGCTGGTTTCCAGTGTCATAGCGTCGAAGTACGGGGGCTTCCGCACGTAGGTCGACTCAGGATCCCATTCGAAGACCTCGCTGTCGGGGGTCGGCAGTGCGCGCCAACGCTCGTCGCCCTCGAAGACCTCACCGTATTCCTTGGTGAACATCGCCGTGTCGATCGAGCTGTCGATCGTGGCCTGCACCTCGGCCGAGTCGGGCCAGATGTCCTTGAGGAACACGTCGTTGCCGTCTCGGTCGGGGCCGAGGGAATCCGTCTCGAAGTCGAAGTTCATCGACCCGGCCAGGGCGTATGCGATGACCAGCGGCGGGCTGGCCAGGTAGTTCATCTTGACGTCGGGGCTGATCCGGCCCTCGAAGTTGCGGTTGCCCGAGAGCACCGCGGTGACGGCCAGGTCGTTCTCGTTGATTGCGGCGGACACCTCGTCGATGAGCGGGCCGGTGTTGCCGATGCAGACCGTGCAGCCGTAGCCGACGGTATAGAAGCCGAGGGCCTCGAGGTCGTCAGTGAGGCCGGCCTTCGCGTAATAGTCGGTGACCACCTTGGAGCCGGGCGCGAGGGTGGTCTTGACCCACGGCTTGCTCTTGAGACCCTTCTTGACCGCGTTGCGGGCCAGCAGGCCAGCCGCGAGCATGACGGACGGGTTGGAGGTGTTCGTGCACGACGTGATGGCGGCCACGGCGACCGCACCGTGGTCGAGGGTGTAGCTCGCGCCGTCGGCCGTGGTGATCGGAACGGGGCTCGACACGGTTGCCGGGGCGTGGCTCACGTGGCTGTGCGAGAGCTGGTGGGCGCTCGACTCGTCCTGGGCGGTGAACCCGATCGGGTCGGATGCCGGGAAAGTCGCCTCGACTGCGGCGTCCACCCGGGACAGGTCCTGGCTGGCGTAGCTCTGGAGGTCCGTCTCGAACTGCGCCTTGGCGCGGGAGAGCTCTACCCGGTCCTGCGGACGCTTCGGACCGGCGATCGAGGGGACGACCGTGCCGAGGTCGATTTGAAGGTACTCGCTGAAGACGGGCTCCTGGTTCGCGTCATGCCACAGGCCCTGCAGCTTCGCGTAGGCCTCAACCAGGGCGACCTGCTCCTCACTGCGGCCGGTGAGGCGGAGGTAGTCGAGGGTGACGTCGTCGATCGGGAACATGGCGGCGGTGGAGCCGAACTCGGGGCTCATGTTGCCGATCGTGGCACGGTTGGCCAGCGGCACCTGGGCGACGCCCTCGCCGTAGAATTCAACGAACTTGCCGACCACGCCGTGCTTGCGGAGCATCTGCGTGATGGTGAGCACGACATCCGTCGCGGTGACGCCGGTGGGTATGGAACCGGTGAGCTTGAAGCCGACGACCTTGGGGATAAGCATGGAGACGGGCTGGCCGAGCATGGCCGCCTCGGCCTCGATGCCGCCGACTCCCCAGCCGAGCACGCCGAGACCGTTGACCATGGTGGTGTGCGAGTCGGTGCCGACGCAGGTGTCGGGGTAGGCCTGCAGCACGCCCTTGACGACGCGGGTCATGGTGACGCGGGCGAGGTATTCGATGTTGACCTGGTGCACGATGCCGGTTCCCGGCGGAACGACCTTGAAATCGTCGAACGCGGTCTGGCCCCAGCGGAGGAACTGGTACCGCTCACCGTTGCGCTGGTACTCGATCTCGACGTTGCGCTCGAGGGCGTCCTCGCTGCCGAAGAGGTCGGCGATGACGGAGTGGTCGATCACGAGCTCGGCCGGGGCGAGCGGGTTGATCTTCGTCGCGTCGCCGCCGAGTTCGGCGACGGCCTCGCGCATGGTGGCGAGGTCGACGATGCAGGGCACCCCGGTGAAGTCCTGCATGATCACGCGGGCCGGGGTGAATTGGATCTCCGTGTCGGGCTCGTCGGTCGGCACCCACGCGCCGAGGGCACGGATGTGATCTTCGGTGATGTTGGCGCCGTCCTCGGTGCGGAGAAGATTCTCCAGCAGCACCTTCAGGCTGAACGGCAATTTATGGTAGCCCTCGACCGCGTCGAGCCGAAAGACCTCATAGTCCGTCGAACCGACCCGCAGGGTGTCCTTTGCTCCAAAGCTGTTTACTGCAGACACGTTGCCCTCTCCTTTGTGGAAACCGACGGGAAACCGTCCGCAATCCCCAATCCTGACGACCGGACGCCTGCCCCTGCCAGCAAGGCTAACCTAACCAGCGGGCACGGCACCCGGTCGATGCTGTCCGCCAAACTATCTTGACGTAGAGATAACTCTAGCGTGACGCAGTGGCATGGCAGCATTCCGTGCGGCATTTCCGGACTATTCGCGGTCAAAGATCAAGCCGCGACGCCTCGCGAACCGGTACATCAGTTCGATGCCGGCTGCGCCCAACAGGCCGATCCCGATGCCGAAGGCCAGTGCCGGGTTCGGCGAAACCGAAATGGCGAAGAATATCCGGCCGAACGGCACGCTGCAGGCGAGGACCATTGCCGCCGCCATGGACAACACCAGTGCCAACCGCGGGCCGGTGAGCGGCCGGGCCAGCGCGGCCAGGATCGCCAGTGAGACGACGAACAGGGCGACCGTCGTGACGCTCCTGGCCTCGTTCAGGGGAATCCGGGGATAGAGCGGGAGGAAGGCCGTGAGCACGGTCGCGGCGGCGATCATCCCGGTCGGCACGGCATATCGGATGATCCGGCGCAGCACGCCGGGCGTGTAGATGCGCCGGTTCGGGGCGAGGGCCAGCACGAACGAGGGGATCCCGATCGCGAGGGCGGAAACCAGGGTCAGCTGGCGCGGCAGGAACGGGAACGGTAGCGAGAGGGCCGCCATGGTCAGGGCGATCAGGATGCCGTAGACGGTCTTCGACAGGAACAGGTTCGCCACCCGCTCCACATTGGCGATCACCCGGCGGCCGAGGTAGAGCACCTCGGGCAGCCGGTCGAACCGGTTGTCGAGCAGCACCAGCCGGGACGCGGCCTTGGTGGCGGGGGTCGCAGTCCCCATGGCGATGCCGAGGTCGGCGTCCTTGATCGCCATGGCGTCGTTGACCCCGTCGCCGGTCATCGCGACGGTGCGGCCCTCGGCCTGGAGGATGGCGACGGCCTTCCGCTTCTGCTCGGGGCTGACCCGGCCGAACAGGCTCGCCGAGCCCAGAGCCGCAGCAAGGCCCGCGTCATCGGCGAGGCCCGCCGCGTTCACCGTCTCCCCGGCGAGGCCGAGCCTGCGGGCGAGGGCCGCGACCGTGACGGGGTTGTCACCGGACATCACGATCACGCGCACTCCCTGCCCGGCGAAGTAGCGGAGGGTCTCGGCAGCGTGCGGGCGCACCGATTCTCGGAACACCACGAGCGCCGCCGGGGTCAGGGGCTGGTCGGTCGGGTCGGCGGCGTTCGTTGCCAGGTCGCCGCCCAGCCTGACCAGGGCGAGGGTGCGTTCGCCGGCTGCGGCGATGTCGTTCGCCGCGGCGAGGCGGTCCGGGTGCCCCGCGAGGAGCCGCTCCGGTGCCCCCAGGAGCCACGCGGATGCCTCTCCCCGGTGTTCGAGTGCGACACCGCTGTATTTCCGGGCCGAGCCGAATGGCAGCCGGGATCGCACCGTGGCGCCGTCAGTGGAGAAATGGCCGCCGAGTACCCGGGCGGTGAGGTTGGCGGCATCGTCGGCGCCGAAGGCGCCGAGGGCCCGGCTCGCCCCCGTTTCGAGTGTCGGGTCGAGCCGGGCCCCGCGGTCGAGGACGAGCCGGTCGAAGACGAGCTCGCCGCTGGTGAGCGTGCCGGTCTTGTCGAGGCAGAGCACGTCGACGCGGGCGAGCACCTCGACTGCCGCCAGTTCCTCGATCAGCACCTTGTGCCTGGCCAGCTGGATCGCGGCCACCCCGAAGGCGAGGCTGATCAGCAGCACGAGACCTTCCGGGATCATGCCGACCACGCTGGCCACCGCGTCGCGGAGGGCGGCGCGCCAGTCTCCGTCACTGAAGTCGGCGAGGGCCGCGATTCCGCCGTAGGTCGAGACCCGGCCGAGAAGGGTGATCACGATCACGGGCCCGAGGATCCAGGACAGCAGGACAAGGATGCGGTTGGTCGCCGCCCTCAACTCGGAGCGCACGAGGGAATGTCGCTTGATCTCGACCGTCAGCTTGTTCGCGTAGGACGCTGCGCCGACCGCGGTGACGACCCCGTAGCCGGTCCCGCCTGCCACGTGCGAGCCGGACAGCAGCAGGTCCCCCGCCACCTTGGTCTGCGGCTCAGACTCGCCCGTCAGCATGGCCTCGTCGACGACGAGGTCATCCCCGCCCAGTACCCGGGCGTCGGCAGGCACCTGGTCGCCCGGCCGCAGCACGAGGATGTCGTCCAGGACGACCCCGGCCAGCGGCACGATCTGCCGCCTCCCGTCGCGCTTGACCGCGACCTCCGGCGTGGACAGGAGCGCCAGTCTGTCGAGCACGACCTTGGCTCGCACCTCCTGCACGATTCCGATCAGCGCATTCGCGAGGACAACCCCGTAGAACAGCCCGTCGCGTAGGTCTCCGAGGAGCAGTACGGCCGCGAAACACGCCGTGAGGATCGCGTTGAACAGGGTGAAGACGTTCTCTCGCAGGATGTCCCCCACGGTGCGCGAGGTCGGCTGCGGTGCATCGTTTCCGCGACCGTCGGCCAGTCGCTGCGCAACCTCCCCGCCGGTGAGACCCGGAAGCTCATCGCCCGCGACCATGAGGTCAGGCCCCGCTCGCCCCGGCAGACGTCGTACCCGTATGGCCCGGCGCGGGATAGACGGAACGCACCATCAGCCAGGACACGACCAGGAGCGGGGCATACAACGGAATACCCATGATCAGCTTGGCCGCGCCGAGCCACTCGACATTGCCGGAGAAGTACAGCGGCAGCTGCACGATCAGGCGGAGCGCGAAGAGCGCGGCCCAGCACAGGGTGAGGACAGTGAGCACCCGCCGCTTCGACGGGTCGTCCCGCCACGCGATTCCGTCATTCATCAGGAAGCCGACCGCGAGGCCGAGGATCGGCCAGCCGACAAGGGCCGACACCAGCAGCACCGTCCCGTACGCCCCGTTGGTCCAGAAGCCGGGCAGGAAGGCATCCGCGGCATTGCCGGAGAACAGAGCCAGCACGGCGCTGAACCCGGCGCCGAGCAGGCCGCCGATGGCCGGGGTCACGGTCTGCCGCACCGCGCGGCGGAGCACCGCGAACACGACGCCGATGACCACGGGGGCGATCAGGGATAGTAGAAGCGACTGGTCAGGCAGGGTTGATCGGGTGAACGTGTAGACGACGAGGAAGACCAGGCCGGGCAGCACGGCCTCGACCAGGCCACGGATGCCGCCCATCGCCGCGAGCAGGGCGTGGCCGCTGATCGGCTCGCCGTCGGCGGCGGACGCGAAGCCGGCGCGCCTGGCGGCGGCGGCCATTCCCTGGGCGAAGGTCTCCGGAACCGCGGGGCGGGCCCCGGAACCCGGCGGCGCGCCGGATGCGGGCCCGGCCGGGGCGTCCACCGACGAAGACGCGGCCGGAGGCTCGTCTGGAGGTACCTGTGCGTCCGTCATGCGGGCGTTCTTTCTGCTGGGAGGCCGGTTCAGCCGTCGGTCGGTTCGGCCGCGCCGGCCGGAGTAGACGGCATCCGGAGCGGGATGAGGTCTCGGGGCGGCATCGGCGCCGACCCGCGCACGACGACGATGCTGCGGAAGAGGTCTTCGATCTGGGCGGCCGCCTCCGGGTTGACGGCACCCTCCCCCGCGATCACGCCGCGGAGGAACCACCGGGGGCCGTCGACGCCGATGAAGCGGGCGAGTCGGCTCGATTCGTCGGCGCCGGAGCCGGCCGCGACCGGGATCTCCGCGACGAGTTCGGGGCCGAACGGGCCCTCCCGCAGGGTCGTCGTGCCACCCTGCTTACCGATCTGGTCGGCGATCTGGTCACGGATTTCGTGCCAGAGGCCACTCGACCTCGGGGCGGCGAACGGCTGCACCTGGAGGGTCGAGCCGGCGTAGTCGAGCCCGATTGCGACAACCCGTTTGCTGCCCTCCTCGATCTCAAGGCGCAAGTGGAGACCCTCGCGGGGCAGGATCTTCACGCCGCCGAGGTCGACATAAGGTCGCACGGGGTTCGCCTCGATCTCGTCGAGTGGGCCTTCGGTCTCACGGTCTTCCGGTGCCGACTTGGCCAATAATTCCGGGAATTCTTCCGGCTCAACGATGTCACTCACGGGGTGTCTCCTGATTCTGGGGTGCCGACTGGCCCTGCGGCGCCGGCGGGCTTCCGGCCGAGCCCGGTCGACCCGAATCCGCCTTCCCCGCGCTGGCTGCCTGGCAGCCGTTCGACGGGGATGAAGGCGGCACGGGCCACGGGCATGATGATGAGCTGCGCGATACGGTCGCCGATGGCGATCGGGAATGCGGCAGAAGTATCCGTGTTGAGCAGCGTGACCTTGATCTCGCCGCGGTAGCCGGCATCCACGGTGCCGGGCGCATTGACGATGGTGATTCCGTGCTTCACGGCGAGCCCGCTTCGGGGAACCACGAACGCGGCGTAGCCGTCGGGCAGCGCGATGGCGACACCGGTTCCGACGAGGGCTCGCTCACCGGGGGCCAGGACGAGCGCCTCCGAGGAATGCAGATCTGCCCCGGCATCGCCCGGATGCGCGTAATTCGGGAGGACGGACGCGGTAATCAGGACTTCGACGCTTTCTGCCACGTGTCGAGGGTAGTGCAGAAGTCTGATCGAATAGAGCCATGCCTGAATATCGCGAAAAACTCTGGGCGTCACCTGCGCCTTACGTCGCCACAGCACTTGTCATCCCCGCGAGCATCCTCGTCTTCGCGCCGATCTCGATGCCGGCCGGAATCATCATCGCCGCCGGCCTGTATGCCGCCTGCGTCTTGACCCTGGTGCTCACCTCGCCCGTCGTTGCCGTGAAGGACGGGACTCTGACGGCGGGGAAGGCGACGATTACGACCGATCTGGTCGGCGAGGCAATGCCGTTCGAGGGCGCGGAGGCGACCCTGGAACGAGGACGCCGGCTCGATGCCCGCGCGTGGCTGCTCATCCGTGGCTGGGTCGGCCCGGTCGTGCGCATTCCGATCGTGGATGCGACCGACCCCGCGCCGTACTGGCTGGTGTCGACTCGCCACCCACAGAAATTGGCCGCCGCGATCAATGGATCGCGACGGCCAGTATCAAGTAACTAAGCGCGCTTAGGCGTCGCACTCCAGACAGACCGGACCGAGCTTGGTCTCGTGCGACATCTGCGAGCGGTGCTTCACGAGGAAACACTCAACGCAGGTGAACTCATCGGCCTGCGGGGGCAGGACGACGACATCGAGGTCGAGGTCGGACAGATCGGCGCCGGGAAGATCGAAACCACCGGGGTTGTCTGAGTCGTCGACATCCACGACTCCGGACATCTTGTCGGGTACGCGCTCCTTGAGGGCCTCAATCGACTCAGAGTCGTCTTCGGTCTTTCGCGGTGCGTCGTAATCGGTTGCCATACCCATCCATTTCTTTAACGCCGATAAACGAAATCGGCGGGCATAGTTTCCAACAATCCTGACGGAATAGCAAACTACGCGCCGTCCGTGTTCACCGGCTCAGTCATCAACTTGCGGCACGCCCGGCGTATTCCCCGGAAAAGCGGTGATCTCATGGCAGTCTTGGCGACATCAGTGATCGCGAGAGGGCTTTCGAGATGCAGGAATTGAAAGTTATCGGAGTTGAGAACGGCGCGCTGCTTGCAGCAAGCGAAGATGGGGATCGTTTCCGGATCCCCATCGACGAGGTTCTCCAGTCCCGACTTCGCCAAACCCAGACCGAATCCACGGCTGGGCCGAAGCTATCCCCGCGCGAGGTGCAGGCGCACATTCGTTCGGGCATGTCCGCAGAGGATGTCGCGGCCGTGACCGGAGCGTCCATCGACTTCGTTCGCCGTTTCGAGGGCCCGGTCGTCGCCGAGCGCGAATACATCGTGTCCTGCGCGCTGAGCGTGCCCGTGCATACCGCGATCGACCCCGATCCGATCGAGGGCGGCGCCAATTTCGGAAGCGTCATCCGTGAACGCCTCGCGTCGCTCGGCGCCATCAATGAGCGGTGGGCCAGCTGGAAAGAGCCGGGCGCCGGCTGGATTGTCAAGCTCGCCTTCACCGCGGACGACATCGACCACGATGCGCGCTGGGGCTTCGAGCCGAAGAAGAACTCCCTGTCGCCGGTCGGCAACGAGGCGATCGCACTCTCCCAGCAGGGCGAGCTCAAGGGAGCGCTCATCCCCCGCCTTCGCGCCGTCGGCGCGGAGACGAGCCTGGCCGACGTGTCCCGGTTCGACAGCGGAGCCTTCACGTTCAAGGAGTCCCTGGCCGACGACCTGCTGGCTGACACGGCGCCGCTGCTTGATCCGATCCCGTACTCTCGCCCGGCCGGTACGACGGATGCCGTCTCCAAGGCCGCGATCAAACGCGCCGCCGAACCACCCCAGAGCCTGAGCGAAACCGCCGACCTGCTCGAGTCCCTTCGTCGCCGGCGCGGCGAGCGGGAAGCGGCCGTTTTCGAGCACGACGAAGCCCCCTCGGTGTCCTCCCAGGGCATGCGACTGCTGGAGACCCCGGTGGAGGCGCCCGCGGTGGAACCGACCACCGATCCATCCAGGAACGCCTGGTCAAACCAGGCCGCCACCGGTCAGCCCCGCAACACCGGCAGCCACGGCAAGCGCGGCCGGGCCTCGATGCCCAGCTGGGATGAGATCGTCTTCGGCGCGCGCACGGACGACGACCTCGCCTGAACTCGCCAGTGGGTGCCGAGCCGAAGTGAGATCCCGGTGCGACGGGTACTGGCGGTGAACCGCACAACGGAGCTACAGTTTCTTATCGAACATACGTTCTATTTGGGATGGTAGTGAGGTGGCGCCCCGTGCCGAGGGTGGACGAATCGATCAGGGTCTGGACGAGTGCGGTCGGAGAACCGCAGCGGATGGTCTGGCGCGCGCGCCGGTTCCGGGTGACCGACACCCCGACGACCCTGGTGGGGACCTGCGACTGGTGGAGACCGTTCTCACCGCACGACTTCGGCATCGGGCATCCCCCGTTGCGGATTGCCGGCTGGAGGTTCCAAGCCACGGCCGACGACGGCGAAACCCACGTCTTCGACGTGGAGCACGGCGAAACCGAGGCGGAGTGGCAGCTGGTTCGCACGTTTGACTGACCGAGGCAGGCCTGTCCAAGCCAGAACAGCCGTGGCCCGGACTCTGTCCGGCATACCTGTTCGATGGCACCGATCGCCTCCTCGCCGTGCAGGCGCAGGAGTTCGCGGCCGCCCGGTGTGCCATCGGTGTGCGGGCACCCGGATCATCCGTTTGCGACGTTCTCCAGGCGATCGATGGCGCGCAGATCGTGCGGTCCTGGCCGATGCGCGGCCCCCACCATTGCCTACCGGCGGTAGACCTGGCCTGGACGCTCGGTCTGACGGCCCGCGGGTGTTGCCCGGAATGAAAACCCATCGAGGTCAACTCGGCCCGAACGAGGCGATCCTCGAGCAGGCGAGGGACGCCGCGCTTTCCTCCCTGAACGGGAGCCGTCAGCTGTCCGGGGTCGGTTTCTTCGCCACCCTCGTGTCGGCCGGAATCACCACAACGGGCCGGAGCGGTTACCAATTGATCGCCCGCCTTGACCTGACCGGGCCCGATCTGCTGGGGCAGACAGGTCGGCTCTCGGCAACTGCAGGTACTGCTGGACGACTGTCTACGGGCGCCGCTCCGCTACCTCTCCGGCCACGGACCGGCGACCCTGCAGGATTTCATGGGGTCGTCCCGGCTCACCGTTGCCGAAGTCCAGGTCGGCCTCAATGCAGCTCGCGACCGGCTGATCGAACTGCAGGTGGAGGGCATCACCCAGTTCTGGGCCGCGTCGGATGAACCGCAACCGCAACCCAGCCTGCCGAAACCTTGGAACACGTCGAGCCACCCGGACCGCCGGGCGGCCGGCTCACGCTACCCTGAGCAAGTGAGAATAACGGCCCGCCTGCGATCCACGAGCCGGATCCCGCTACTCCAGGCCGTGAAGACCTCCGTCGCCGTGGGACTTGGCTGGCTCCTGTCACAGGTCCTGCTGCAGACCGACCTGCCCATCTTCGCCGCCATCGCGGCGCTGCTGGTCGTGCAACCGAACATCAACCAGACCCTGGGCCGAGCGGTCGAGCGCAGCCTCGGGGTGATCGGCGGCGTGCTCATCGCCTACGCGATCGGCATCGCCTTCGGCCAGTCCAGCTGGATCGTGCTGCTCGCCATCGTCTTCTGCATCATGCTGGCCTGGGCACTTCGCCTCGCCCCCAGCTCGGCCAGCCAGATCCCGATCAGCGCGATGCTCGTGCTCTCGATCGGGGCGACAACCCCCGAGTACGCACGGGACCGCATCCTGGAGACGATCATCGGGGCGGCCGTCGCGCTCGTCGTCAACGCGCTGATCGTGCCGCCCGTGCTACTCGCACCGGCCCACGACGCCGTCGTGCGGCTCGCACGCGAAGTGGCCGACACCCTCGACCGCATTGTCGACGCCCTCCGATTTCCGCAGCAGGCCAGCCAGATCGAAGAGATGATGATCAAGGCGCGGCTGCTGCGCCCGATGCTGAGCAAGGCCGAGAAGGCAATCAAACAGGCCGAGGAAAGTCTCACCCTCAATCCACGGCATGGGATGCACCGGCGCCTGCTCGATATCGACGAGGAGTTCTACAACCGTCTGATCTCCCTGGTCACGCGCACCATCGGCATGACCAGGTCGCTCAGGGACCACTATGACCACTCGCTCCACCTGGAGCCGACCGTGCTGGCGATCACCGTGGAGCTCAGCCGGGCCGCCCATGACCTCAGGCTCCTGGCGTCGGAGGTCGACCACCCCGATCGAGAGAAGGTGTCCCTGCCCGTCGAGCCGCCGACACTGACCGCCCCACTGTTCATCGCTTTGCCGCATCCGCAGCACTGGATCCTGATCGGCTCGCTGATGGAGGACCTGCGTCGGGTGCGCGAGGAGATCAAGGGCGACTAGGGCAGATCGAGTCCCGGCGGTATCGCCGCCCCCGGCGGTCGAGCCGGCCCGGTGGTCGAGACCGTCGAGCCCAGTGATCGTGCCTGGCCCGGTGGTCGAGCCCGTCAAGACCCGGTGGATAAACTTTCGATTAGTTATCCACAAGACGTGATGTTCACTCATATTTGTGTTCACCTTTTGGTATTCTCGTGGTATGGATTCACCGGCAGATCAGCTCAGGCAGGCAGCGGAGACCGTCGCGCGTCTGGGCTGTTCCAGCGCCGATCTGGAGGCCCTGCCTGATGCTGCGGTGCTGACGGGTCAAGGTCAGATCGCCGTCGCCCGCCGTCTGATCGAACAGTATGCGGCGTGGATGGCCGCGACGATCGCCCACCGGTCCCGGCCGGAGCTGGGCCATTCGGGACTGGCCGCCCGGCAGGAGTTCCTCTCGCCGGAGGCGATGATCCAGAAGGTCACCGGTTCCAGCAAGAATGACGCGTTCGGGTCGCCCAGCGCCGGTGGGACCGGCGACACCGGTGGTGCCGGCGGGCCCGACAGCCCCGACCGTCCTGCCGGTTTCCCGCCCGGTCTCCCGCCTGGTCTCCCGCCTGGTCTCCCGCCCGGTCTCCTGCCTGGTCTCCTGCCCGGTTCAGGCGCTCCCGGGCGTGGCAGGGCCCGATCGCGCGCGCCGTGGCCGCCGGCACGCTCTCCGTCGATGCCGCGGAGTCGATCCGGAAGGGCTTGGGAGATATCGACACCGCTGTCACCGCGGACAAACTCTTTACCACCCTCACCCGGCTGCTTGCGGGTTCATCGCTCTGGAATGCGGCCGAGTGCTTCAAACGGGCCAGGCGGATGCGTGACGACGTTGACGACGCCGGCATCGCCGCCCGGGAGAAACAGGCCTACGACGACCCCCGCAGCACCCAACAGATCGCCGCGGACTCCTCCGTGCAACCACTCAAAATCGCCGGCGAAGTCGAACCCGGAAAAATGCTCGGCGGCCGCCGCCCTGCCGTGCGCGTCATCGTCACCCACAAAGACCTCACCAACGCCAACACCCGCGCCAGTGCTGCCAGCGATGCCAGTGCCAGTGCCAGTGCCGGTGCCGGTGCCGGCGACAGTCCCGGTGCCGGTGCCGGTGCCGGTGCCGGTGCCGGTGCCAGTGCCAGTGCCAGTGCCAGTGCCAGTGCCAGTGCCGGTGCCGGCAACGCAGCCGACTCCCCGGCCGGCACTTCTCCCTCAACTCCCGCAGAAACCGCTGCATCCTCTCCACCGGTCGGCCACGGCTACCTTGAGGGCAGTCCCGCCTCGATCTCCCTCGCCACCATCGAACGACAACTCCGCGACACCGGTGCGCGCGGGATCCTCTTCAACGACACCGGACAGGCACTCGACGTCGGACGAGAACAACGATTCTTCACCGAAAAACAACGCACCACCATGGGCGCACGTGACGGCGGCTGCCTCTGGCCCGACTGCGACCGACTGCGACCGACTGCGACCGACCACCATCCTGGACCAAAGCCCACCACCTCAAAAAATGGCTACTCGAACACGGACTCACCGACCTCGCCGACGGAATCTGCCTCTGCCACCCCCACCACCTACTCCTCCACAACACACACTGGGAAATCCTCCGCAACGCCAACACCTACCGCCTCAAACCACCCACGACACTCGACCCGGAACAAACCCTCATCCCACTCCCCCGCAAGACCCACCTCAAGCTCCGCCAGAACAAGGCGGCCATAAAGCGCGGGGCGAGTCAGCAACCACCCGACTGAGCCAGGTCTCCACTGGCTCGACCACCGCAGGACTGGCTCGACCACCGCAGGACTGGCTCGACCACGCTAGGGCACGCTCAAGCACCGCGGGACACGCTCGACGACGGGGCGGGCTGGACGTCTTGGTCAAGAACAGTTCAACCACCAGCGTTCCAATGCCCTCAATTTCTGGAAGTACACCCGGCCCGTCACGGTGAGGCCCGTCTGGCTGGGCCATCCGAGGCGGGTCGGCGCCACAATGGGGAGTCCTTTTGCCGGCCCGGGCGAGACAAAGGGGCCCCGCCGTAGCAGAGCCCCTGTCGATACCGCCGGATTACGCCTGGTTCAGCGCGGCCTGCAGCTCAAGGGTAATGGTGACCTTTTCGCCGAGGAGAAGGCCGCCGGTCTCGAGGGCCGCGTTGTACTCGAGCCCGAAGTCTGCGCGGGTGACCTCGGTCTTGGCGGTGGCACCGGCCTTGTAGTTGCCGTAGGGGTCAGTGCCGAAGCCGCCGAACTCGAAGTCGAAGGTGACCGGCTTGGTGACGCCCTTGATGGTGAGGTCGCCGTCGATGAGGAAGTCGCCCTTGACGTTACGCACACCGGTGGAAACGAAGTTGATGGAGGGGAAAGTCTCGGCGTCGAAGAAGTCGCCCGTGCGGAGGTGACCGTCGCGGTTAGCCTCGTTGGTGTTGATCGAGGCAACCTCGGCCGTTGCACTGACAGTGCTGTCGAGCGGGTTCTCTGCGGTCACGAATGTCGCGTCAAACTTCTCGAACTTGCCCTTGACCTTGCTTATCATCAGGTGACGGATGCTGAAACCGACCTCGCTGTGGGTGGGATCGATGGTCCAGGTTCCGGCCTTGTATCCGGGGATGTTCGTGATGGTGTCAGTCATTGGTTCTCCTCGAGTCTCAGGCGGTGGATTATCGCCGCCAATTACATGCAATCGCATAGGATCTCGGATTATTCCGAATCCGCTAGTTTTCTTTCGGACCGCCTCGCTATCGCAGCAGCCGGCGGCAGTCGACGCCGCACGGGTCGCCGTGGGCCGAACGCACGGCGAGTCCGCGGCGCAACACCATCAACCGGTAAGCCGCGTCGTCGATCTGGGCCTCCTCGATCCGTCCGGATTCGACGGCGCCGGCGATTCCGGCAACCAGAGCGGGAACGGCGATCCCGACGCGCGCGGGGTCGGCGGGTGTGACGTAGAGCAGCATGGTGTTGCCGGCAGCGATCGCCGCGATGGCATTCTCGGTTGGGTCGGCGTACTCGGGCAGCCCCGTGTCCTGAAGCATCAGCAGGTCGTCGGTGATTGCGATGCCGGTGAAACCGAGCGTGCGGCGCAGGATCGTGTGCCAGGCCGGGGAAAGGCTGGCGGGCCGGGCATCAACGGCCGGATAGGCCAGGTGCCCGAACATGACCACCTGGGCGCCGGCGGCGATGCCGGCCTTGAACGGTGGTGCCACCTGGCTGAGCCATTCCCGATAACCCAGCTCGGTCGACGGAACGCTCCGGTGCGAGTCCCCCTGCGCCGCCCCATGCCCCGGAAAGTGCTTGAGGGTGCTCAGCACCCGGCCACGTTCGCCGGCGACGGCGGCGGCAACCCGCACGGATGCCGTGGCAGGGTCCGTGCCGAGCACCCGGCCGTAGAGGAACGAGTTCGGATCGGCGGTGACATCGGCCACGATGCCGAAGTTGACGCTGACCCCGGCGGACTGAAGCAGGGCGGCGCGACTACGGAAGGCGCCCTCCGTGGCAGGCACGGGCTGGGAGCGCACGGCCTCCGCCCCCGGCGCCTCGTCATTCCTCAGCCGGTCGACCTCGCCGCCCTCCTGGTCGATCCCGATCACGAGCGGAAGCGCTGCGTCGGCGCTCAGCGTCGCGGTCAGCTTGCCGAGGGCCTCTGGGGCTTCCGGCACATTGTCGCCCATCAGGATGAGCCCGCCCAGGCCGTTATCCGCGGCGAAGGAACCGAGCGTGGCGGCATCCGTTCCCGGCTGGTGCAGCATCAGCAGGCTGGAGATCTTCTCGGTCAGCGTCATGGCGGACAGCCGCCGCCGGGCGTTGGCAGCGAGCGGATCGACCCGATCCCTGGCATGAGCCGACGGCACCTGGGCGGGCCCCCGGGCGCCTGTAGCGGGCGACACCGGCGAGCAGCCGCCCAGCAGCACGGAAACGGCAACAGCGGCGGCCAGAGCAACGACGAGCATCGCGCCCCCGCGAGGCCGTCCTGGTCGTCCTCGCCCGGTATCCATCAGTCAAGGTTAGCCCCGCGAACTGTCACGGGAACCCGGCGTCACGATCCTCTCAAGTCGCACTACACTCGTCATCTACAACGGGAGGAACCCGACGGGAGGAAGAAGTGACACGTCGCGACCTGGGCATGCGTGACATCGCCGGCGAGGGCGTGCTCATCGCCGCCGGCGGACGGTCCATCCTGCTGCAGATCGCGAATCCGGCCATTGGGCACGGCGTTGCCCACCACAGCGATTTCGCATCACGGCCCCTCAACCGGCTGCGCGGCACACTCACGTACGTCTACGCCGTGGTCTTCGGCACCCCCTCCGAGGCGGCGAGCGCCAGCCGTCGGGTCAACCGCGCTCACGGCCCGGTCGTCGGCGACGCCGCCAACGGGGCCCCGGCCTACAGCGCGTTCACCCCCGAGCTGCAACTCTGGGTGGCAGCGACCCTGTACGACTCGGCGATCACGATGCGCGAACTCGTCTTCGGTCCTCTGGCGGACGACGTCGCCGACGCCCTCTACCTGGACTACGCCGTTCTCGGCACGGCGCTGCAGGTGCCGACCGAACTGTGGCCGGCTGATCGCGCGGCCTTCGCCGTGTATTTCCGGGACCGGCTCGCCGAACTCCGCACGGATGCAACCACCAGGGCGGTGGCCAGGCAACTCCTGCACCCCCAGACCGGTCCGGGATGGCTCCACCTCCTGATGCCACTGGGCCGTTTCCTCACCGTGGGGCTGCTCCCCCCGCACGTGCGGGACCTGTTTGAACTGGACTGGTCACCGCGCTCGCAGCGTCGTTTCGACCGCCTCCTGGCGTTCACCGCGGTCGTTTACCCACTGTTGCCGCTGCGGCTTCGGCACTGGCCGAAGAACCACTACCTGCGCGAGGTGCGCCAGTCGAGTGAGCCGGCGGTAGTCTGAAGCCTCCCGACCTGAGGACCACCATGACGCAACTGCCGGTATGAGCGATCACTCCCCATCGCCCGCGCCCGCCGGCCTTGATGCCATCGACCGGCGGATAGTCGCCGAACTCAGCAGGGACGCCCGCCTGTCGATGCGCCAGGTCGCTGCCCTCGTGCACATCTCCCGCACGGCGGCCCACACGCGGGTTCAGAACCTTGTGCGCCACGGGGTCATCACCGGCTTCGGAGCCCAGATCGATCCGCGCGCCCTCGGCCTGCACGTGTCCGCCCTGGTAGTGGTCAAGATCGGCGACGTCTCCTGGACCGACATCGCGTCCCGACTCAGCAAGCTGCCCTTCGTCGAGAAGGCTCAGGCGGTCAGCGGCGACATCGATATCATTCTCACGGTGAGCGCGCCCGACCACGAGCAGCTGAGCCAGGCCATCCTGCGAGACATCCACAGTATGCCCGGTGTCATATCCACCCGGTCCCACTTGATTCTCGAGGAGATCGCCGGTCACGCGCCCGCCGAAGCTCCGGACATCTGGCACTGACGCCGCCATGGTTCTCGGACGTTTGGCACGGTAAAGGGCAGGTTCGAGCCAATCGTTCGCATCCGTCTCCGCGGTGTCGTGACCGACCGACCGATGCCCCACGATTGCGTCATGAGCCTCAACGTCGAGAGCCCCGTCGTGTCCACCGCGCCGGCGCCGCAGCCCCTCCGCCTGATCGATGACACCGGCCATGCCGTGACGGACAACGCCGGCGATTTCGTGCTCCCTGACCCCGGCACGCTCCTCGGCCTTTACCGGCAGATGGTTGTGGCACGCCGGTTCGACGTGCAGGTCACCGCGCTCACCCGACAGGGCCGCCTGGCCACCTACCCCTCGGCCCTCGGCCAGGAGGCCTGCGAGATCGCGGCCGTCGCGTCGCTCGATCCGGGCGACTGGCTCTTCCCTACCTACCGGGATAGTATCGCCCTGCTCACCCGGGGGGTGAAGCCCGAACACATCCTCGCCTCGTTCCGCGGTGAGTGGCACAGCGGCTACGACCAATACGAGCACCGGATCGCCCCGCAGGCCACTCCGCTCGCGACCCAGGCGTTGCACGCCGTCGGCCTGGCCACGGCATCCAAGCTCAAGCAGGACAGCACCGTCGCCCTCACCCTGCTCGGTGACGGCGCCACGAGCGAGGGCGACGCGCATGAGGCGCTCAACTTCGCCGCCGTCTGGCAGGCGCCAGTCGTATTCGTGGTGCAGAACAACCAGTTCGCGATCAGCGTGCCGCTCGACAAGCAGATGCGCTGCCGCACCATCGCGGACAAGGCCATCGGCTACGGTATGCCCGGTTTCTACGTCGACGGCAACGACGTCGCCGCGATGTACGCCGTCACCTCCGCGGCCGTCGACCGGGCACGCACGGGCGGTGGGCCGACCCTGGTCGAGGGGCTGACCTACCGGATGGAGGCGCACACCAACTCCGACGACCCGAGCCGTTACCGCGCGGCGGGCGACGTCGACGTCTGGCGGCGGCGCGACCCGATCGAACGCCTGGACACCTACCTGGTCTCCATCGGCGCGCTGAGTGACCAGGAGCGGGCGGGCATCCGTGACGAAGCGGAGGACCTCGCGGCGGCGACCCGGGAATGCATGATGCTGCCGGTGCGGGTGGACCCGCTCGAACTTTTCGACCACGTCTATGCCGACCCGCGGGCCGCGCTCGCCGAACAGCGCGCGTTCCTGGCCGCCGAACTGGCCGAACACGCCGCGCTCGCCGGGCAGCCGCCCGCCACACCCTCAGCGCCGACCACCCCCTCGTCATCCACCACCCCCGCAGGAGCGCACGCATGACACTGCAGAGCACGATCTCCCCAGTGGTCGCCCGCCCGCCCGCCGCCCTCACCATGGCCGCCGCCCTCAACGCGGCAATCCACGACTCGATGCGGGACGACCCGACCGTCGTGCTGTTCGGGGAGGACGTCGGTCCCCTCGGCGGCGTCTTCCGGGTCACCGACGGGCTCTACGCCGAGTTCGGCGAGACCAGGGTGAGCGATTCTCCTCTGGCCGAGTCCGGTATCGTCGGCACCGCGATCGGCATGGCCATCTATGGCTTGCGCCCGGTGGTGGAGATGCAGTTCGACGCGTTCAGCTATCCGGCGTTCGAGCAAATCGTTTCGCACCTCGCCAAGATGCGCAATCGCACCCGGGGGCGGATCTCGCTCCCCATCGTCATCCGTATCCCATACGCGGGCGACATCGGCGGGGTGGAACACCACTCCGACTCGTCCGAGGCGTACTGGAGCGCCACGCCCGGCTTGACGGTCGTGTCGCCGTCCAACCCCGCCGACGCGTATTCGATGTTGCGCGAGGCCATCGCGAGCGACGACCCAGTGATCTTCATGGAGCCCAAGAGCCGCTACTGGATGAAAGAGGTGCTCAGTCTGCCCGTGCAGACCACCCCGATGAACACCGCCGTGGTGCTTCGGGAGGGCACCGACGTCACGCTCATCGCCTACGGTCCGACCGTGAAGACCGCGCTGGCCACCGCTGAGCTGGCCACGGCGGAGGGCCTGTCGATCGAAGTGATCGATCTGCGCAGCCTGTCGCCCTTCGACGACGCCACCGTCGGCGCGTCGCTGCGCAAGACGAGCAGGGCCGCCGTCGTGCACGAGGCCGCGCAGTTCGGCGGGTACGGCGCAGAGGTCGCGGCGCGGCTCACCGAACGCAACTTCTTCCACCTCGCCGCGCCCATCCTGCGGATCACCGGATTCGACATCCCCTATCCGTCCCCCAAGCTCGAGGAATACTTCCTGCCGACCCCCGACCGGATCCTCGCCGCACTCGGCACCTGGGAGTGGTCATGATGACGCACGACTTCATCCTTCCCGACCTCGGCGAGGGCCTGACCGAGGCGGAGATCGTGTCCTGGCTGGTGAGCGTCGGCGACACCATCGCGATCGACCAGCCCGTCGTCGAGGTCGAATCCGCGAAGTCGATCGTGGAACTCCCGTCGCCGTTCGGCGGCGTTGTCGAGGCGCTCTTCGGCGAGACCGGCCAGGTGATCCACTCCGGCCAGGTGCTGCTGAGCGTGACGGATGCCGCGGAGCCGGCCCCGGAATCCGCACCTGTGTCCGCACCCTCCGTCGGGGCAGCACCGGGAACTCTGCCGGCACCCGCGGCCGCAGCTGCGCCCGCCTCGTCATCTGCCGATTCATCTGCCGACTCGCCCGCCGAGTCGGGCGGGGCGTCCGGTGCCGTGCTCGTCGGTTACGGCACGAGTGAGAATACCCGGCCGGTCCGGCGGCCTTCCTCGGCGCGATTCGGCGCCAGGGGAGGTGAACCGTCCCCCCAGCAGATTCTCGTGACGACAGCCGCGGTGATCACTCCCGAGGCCGGCCCGACCCACCCTGGTCTCCCGTCACCGGTCGTCTCCCCGATCGTGCGGAGGCTCGCCCGGGAGAACGGCTTCGACGCGAGCACGCTGCGCGGCAGCGGGCCGAACGACCTGGTCCTGCGCCGCGACGTCGAAGCCCGGATCCACGCCCAGGGCCAGGCAGCAGCAGCCGCAGCAACGGCAGCAACGGCAGCAACGGCAGCAACGGCAGCAACGGCAGCAGCCCCGACGCTGCCACAGGCACGGTCCGCCGCTCCCGCAGCCGCTGCAGAGTTGGGAGCGCCGGCCATCGGGGACACCCGCATCCCGATCACCGGGCTGCGCAAGGTGGTGGCCGAGCGCCTTGCCCAGTCCCGACGGGAGATCCCCGAGGCCACGATCTGGCTCGACGTCGACGCCACCGAGCTCTTCGGTGCCCGGGACCGGCTGCTCGCCGTCACCGGCGAACGCTTCAGCGTAACCGCGCTGATCGCCCGTTTCGTCGTCGAAGGCCTGCGTCGGTACCCGCTCCTCAACGCTTCGGTCGACACCGCCAGCCAGGAGATCCTGGTGCGCGGGGACATCAACCTCGGAATCGCCGCGCAGACTCCACGGGGCCTGATGGTCCCGGTCGTGCACGGCGCCCACGGCCTGACCACCCGGCAGTTGCGGGATTCCATCGCCGGCCTCGTGACGCAGTCACGCGACGGCGCGTTCGCCCCCGGCGCCCTGTCCGGTGGAACGTTCACCCTGAACAACTTCGGTTCCCTCGGCGTGGACGGGTCGGCGGCGATCATCAACCACCCGGAGGCCGCCATCCTGGGCATCGGCCGGATGATCGAACGCCCGTGGGTGGTCGACCACGAGCTGGCGGTGCGGACCGTCGTCGAACTGTCCATGGTCTTCGACCACCGGGTCTGCGACGGCGATACGGCTGCGGGGTTCCTCACCTTTGTCGCGCGCTGCATCGAATCCCCCGTTTCCCTGCTCGCCGACCTCTGAGGCCCGCATTCGGCACGCACCGACTGAAAATTCCTGAGTCTTACTCACCTCAATCTGCCACGATGGAGAGGTGAAATCGTTACAGGACCGGTGGGGTGACGCCGCCGCGCGGGTCGGGCGCCGCGGGCGACCGATCGTCGTGCTCGCGGCGGCGGCCGGGGCGGCCTACCCGGTGGCCAACTTCCTCTTCGCCTACCAGGGTGGGCGCGGCCCGGCCCTGGCCGGGGGCATGGCCGCCCTGGGCGCCGGCCTCGGGCTCCTGCTCGGTGCCTTCGTCGGGCTGGCAGCCCTCGTGGGTGCGGTCCTGGGCGCATCCGCGGCCGCGCACTACGGTTCGCTTGGGGCGGTGCGGCTGTCCAGTGCGTGCACCGCGGCGGCGGCCGTGCTGTTCTGCTGGAGCCTGCTCGTGCTGCTTCCGGCCGCGCTGGGCCCGAATCCGCTCACCGTCGTCGACGTCATTGCTGTGGCGACAACGACGGTGCTGACCTTCCTCTTCTTCGCGCTGCTCAGCTCCTCCGGTTCCCGGCGACGGCGCCCCTAGTTCTTGCTGACCAGGGTGAGCACGTCGTAGCTGGCGACGACCTCATCGTTCTGGTTGTGCAACACGGCGTCCCAACAGACCTCGCCGTAGTCCTCCGTCTCGCGCGGGGTGATCCGCTTGGCGGTGAGGGTGACCCGGATGCTGTCGCCCGGGGAGACCGGGGTGACGAACCGGAGTCGGTCCAACCCGGAGTTCGCGAGCACGGGTCCGGGGGCCGCATCCACGAACAGCCCGGCGGCCCACGAGACCAGGAGGTAGCCGTGGGCGACGATCCCGGGGAAGAACGGGTTCGCCGAGGCCGCCTCAGCATCGGTGTGCGCGTAGAACTTGTCGCCGGTGGCTTCGGCGAACGCGGTGATGTCCGCAAGGTTCACGGTGCGCGGCCCGCCCTGCACCTGGTCACCCACCCGCAGCACTGCGAGGGACTTGCGGAACGGGTGGATCCCGTGCCGCACCGCAGCACCGGTGTGCCACTGGCCGGTGATCGCCGTGAGCATGTCGGGCGAACCCTGGATGGCCGTGCGCTGCATGTGGTGCAGCACCGAGCGGATGCCGCCCAGCTCCTCACTGCCGCCGGCCCGGCCCGGCCCGCCGTGCACCAGATGCGGCACGGGTGCGCCGTGGCCGGTGCTGCTGCGCGCGTCGATCCGGTCGAGCATCAGCACCCGTCCGTGGTGGGCGGCGATCCCGAGCACCAGGGCGCGGGCGACGTTCGGGTCGTGGGTGGCGACCGTCGCCACCAGCGAACCTCCGCCCAGGGCGGCCAGGGCGACGGCGTGGTCCAGGTCGGTGTACTCGATGATCGACGCGACCGGACCGAACGCCTCGATCTCGTGTACGGCGGGGCTCTCGGCGTCGTCGAAGGCGAGAAGCAGCGGCCCCACGAAGGCGCCGCCCGGGTCGGTGCCGGCCGGGGCATCCGTGGAGCCCATCACGATCCGGCCACCGCCCTCGACCAGGCGCGCGACGCTGGAGAGCACCTCCCGCCGCTGGTCAAGGCTGGCCAGGGGACCCATGGTGACCCCGTCAGCGCGCGGATCTCCGACCCTGACCCGGCGCTCCACTCGCTCGGCCACGGCCGCGACGATCTCGTCGCGCCGCCCGGACGGAACAATCAGCCGGCGGATGCTCGTGCACTTCTGGCCGGCCTTGCTGGTCATCTCGGTGACGGCGGAGGCGACGTAGGCGTCGAACTCGGCCGTGCCCTTAGTGGCGTCCGGACCCAGGATCGCCGCGTTGAGGGAGTCGGTCTCGCTGGTGAACCGCACCCCGCCCTCGACCACATTCGGGTGTGCCTTGAGGCTGCGCGCGGTCCCGGCTGAACCGGTGAAGGCGACGAGGTCGCGGTAATCGAGGTGGTCGATCAGGTCGCGGGCGCTGCCGGAGACGAGCTGCAGGGTGCCGGGTGGCAGTATCCCGGAGGCGATGATGTGACGAACGACCGCCTCGGTGAGGTACCCGGTCGGCGAGGCCGGTTTGACGATCGAGGGCACCCCGGCGATGAACGCCGGGGCGAACTTCTCGAGCATCCCCCAGACCGGGAAGTTGAACGCGTTGATCTGGCAGGCCACCCCGGGGATGCGGGTGAAGATGTGCTGGCCGCTGAACGAGCCGTCCCGCGACAGCGCCTCGACGTCGCCGTCGACGTAGACCTGGCTGTTGGGCATCTCCCGCCGACCCTTCGACGACAGGGTGAACAGCACGCCGATGCCGCCGTCGATGTCGACCATCGAGTCGTACCGGGTGGCTCCGGTGCGGGCGGAGAGCGTGTATAGCTCATCCTTGACGCCGCTCAGATATTGGGCGAGCTGTTTGAGCAGGATGGCACGCTGATGAAAGGTGAGCCGGCCGAGCGAGGCCTGGCCGACCGTGCGGGCGTGCTCGACCACATCGGCGAGGTCGAGTCCCTCACTGCTGACCGAGGCGACCTCCTCGCCGGTGCTGGCGTCGAGCACGAGCTGGGACCGGGAGCCGTCCGCCGGGGTCCACCAGGAGTCCAGGACGTAGCTGGGCACGATCGTGCCGGTGCTGAGGAGAGTCATGATGCGTCCTTCCAATCGAAGAATCCACGGCCGCTCTTGCGTCCGAGGTCGCCGCGCGCGACGAGGTCGCGCAGCAGCTGCGGCGGAGCGAACCTCTCGCCGAGGGTGGAGTGCAGGTGCTCGGCGATGCCGAGGCGCACGTCGAGTCCGACCAGGTCGGTGGTGCGGAGCGGGCCAACCGGGTGCTTGTAGCCGAGCACCATGGCCGCGTCGATGTCGGCGGGGCTGGCGACGCCCTCTTCGACCATCCGGATGGCCTCGAGCGCGATCGCGACGCCGAGCCGCGAACTGGCGAAGCCGGGCGAGTCGCGCACCAGGATCGGCGTCTTGCCGAGGGCGGAGACCCAGCCGGCGGCCAGGGCGACGAGTTCGGGGCTGGTGGCCGCCCCCGTCACCACCTCGATCAGGGTCGAGACCGGAACCGGGTTGAAGAAGTGCAGCCCGATGAACCGGGCCGGGCGTTCGAGCACACCGGCGAGGTCGGTGATCGAGAGCGACGAGGTGTTCGAGGCCAGCCAGGCGTCGGGGGCCAGATGAGCCTCCACGCTGCGAAGCGCCTGCGACTTCAGCGACACGACCTCCGGCACGGCCTCGACGACAAGCCCGGCTCCGGCGAACGCCGAGGCGTCCGTGGCAACGCTGAGCCGGTCGGCGAAGGAGGACCGTGCGCCCTCGATCGCGCCGAGGCGGAGGGCGGTGTCGACGGCACCGAGCACTCGCTCGTGTGCCGCGGCGGCCGCGTCCGCATCGCGCTCGACGACGGTGACGTGCGAACCGGCGACGAGGAAGGCGTGGGCGATGCCCGCACCCATCCGTCCGCCGCCGAGAACGCCGACCTGGCTGGGAACGACGGCGGGCGCCTCGGTGTTCTGGTGGGCCGTGGTGCCGGGGGCGAGCGTCATCGTTTCTTCCTCTCC
Organism: Cryobacterium algoritolerans; assembly: GCF_004402785.1. Taxonomy (GTDB): domain Bacteria; phylum Actinomycetota; class Actinomycetes; order Actinomycetales; family Microbacteriaceae; genus Cryobacterium; species Cryobacterium algoritolerans. Next base: position 193,286 of record NZ_SOFP01000046.1, on the reverse strand, counting down.
AGGAATGCGGTCATTCGGGCGAATTTTTCCTCGGATTCGAAGAGGACGGCCTGGGCCTCGTTGTCGGCGCGCGGATGCCGGGCGCGCGGCACGTGGAAGACCTCCTTGGCGAACTGGGTGGCGAGGGGGTCCTGGGCGGCAATCCGATCCGCGAGGGCGTGGGCGGCGCCCAGGAGCAGCTCCGCGGGGTGCACCTCGGTGACCAGTCGCACGGCGAGTGCCTCCTCGGCAGTGAGGATGCGGCCGGCCAGGATGATCTCCTTCGCGACGGGTTCACCGACGAGCTCGGCCAGTCGCCAGAGCGCCCCGGCTGCGGGGATGATGCCGAGCGCGGTCTCCGGGTTGCCGAGCCGGGCCGTTTCGGAGGCGATCCGGAAGTCGGCCGCGTAGGCGAGTTCAGCCCCGCCGCCGAGCGCCCAACCGTCGATCGCGGCGATCACCGGCATCGGCAGGCGGGCGATCCGCTCGAACAGTTCCGAGTTGATGCCCTTCAGGGCGTCGTCGCGGCGCCGCTCCCTGAGCTGGGCGATGTCGGCGCCGGAGGCGAAGACCCCGGCGGAACCGCAGAGGATCAGGATCCTCGGCCCGCGTTCCAGCTCGCCGCAGAGCAAGTGAAGTTCGTCGACCATGGCCTGGTCGATTGCGTTGCGCACGTCGGGGCGGTTCAGCTGTACCTGCACCCGGTCCGGGCGGCGTTCGACGAGCAGGGTGCTGAATTCCCGGGGCATCTAGACACTCTCCACGATGAGGGCCGAGCCCTGGCCGACGCCGACGCACATGGTGGCGAGGCCGCGCCTGGCGCCCTCGCGTTCCATCCGGCCGAGGAGGGTGACCAGGATGCGCGCCCCGGACGACCCGAGCGGGTGCCCGAGGGCGATCGCGCCGCCGTTGCGGTTGACGATCTCCGGATCGAGACCGAGGCGACGGATGCACGCCAGCGACTGGGTGGCGAAGGCCTCGTTGAGTTCGACCGCGTCCAGGTCTCCGATGCCCAGGCCGAGCCGGCGCAGGAGCTTCTCGGTGGCGGGCACGGGTCCGAGGCCCATCGTCTCCGGCGCGACCCCTGCGCTGGCGCCGCCGGCGACTCGGGCCTGGGGGGTCAGGCCGAGGCGTTCGATGGCCGCCTCGCTGGCCACGACGATGGCGGATGCCCCATCGTTGAGCGAGCTGGCGTTGCCGGCTGTGACAATTCCGCCGGGGCGCACGACCGAGCGCAGGCCTGCCAGACGTTCGAGGGTGGTGTCCGCCCTGGGACCCTCGTCGGAGTCGACGAGACCGGCCCGGGTGGGCACCGGCACGATCTCGGGGGCGAAGGTGCCGTTCTGCCGGGCGTCGACGGCAAGCCGGTGCGAGCGCAGGGCGAACGCGTCGGCATCCGCCCGGCTGATGCCGTCGAGCGCGGCGACCTCCTCGGCGGTTTCCGACATGGTGAAGGTGGCCTTGTCGCGCGCGCTGAGCCGCGGGTTGGCGAAGCGCCAACCGATCGACGTGTCGACGATCTCGCCCGGTTTGGCCCAGGCCTTTTCAGGTTTGGCGAGCACCCAGGGTGCCCTCGTCATCGACTCGACGCCGCCGGCGATGACCAGGTCGGCCTCGCCTGCCTTGATCATGCTGGCGGCCAGGTGCACCGCGGAGAGGCCGGAGGCGCAGAGCCGGTTGACGGTGATCCCGGGGATGCTGTCGGGCAGCCCCGCGAGGAGCACGGCCATCCGGGCGACGTTGCGGTTGTCCTCGCCGGCCTGGTTGGCCGCGCCCATGATCACCTCGTCGATCAGGAGCGGGTCGAGGCCGGAACGGCTCACCACGGCCGAGAGCACGAGTGCGGCAAGGTCATCGGGGCGAACGCCGGCAAGCGCCCCGCCGTATCGGCCGATGGGAGTGCGAACACCATCTACGAGGAATGCTTCTGGCATGGCTTCATCACCTTTGATCGCCGTATTACTTACTGACCGTTCGTTCCGTAAAGAATGACACAGAAACGACGGATGGGGCAACCGACTCTCCGGCCAGGCAGGTCGGGCAGACTGGGGTCGTGATTCACCGACCGAACGATGCGACGCATCCACCCATGCCCGCGCTGGCGCTCCACCGCAATCTAGCCCGGCCCACCGACCATCCGCGCACCGATAGGGTCACCTACGTCGAGCTGTTCTTCGACCTCGTCTTCGTCTTCGCCCTCACCCAGCTATCGCGCTTCCTCTACGAGAACCAGTCCTGGGTCGGCGCGCTCGAGTCCGCGACTCTGGTGTTGGCGTTGTGGTGGGTGTGGGTGCACACGACCTGGGTGACGAACGTGCTCGACCCGGCCCGGTTGCCGGTGCGCCTGGTCGTGATCGGGCTGTCCGTCGTCGGCCTGCTCCTGAGCGTGTCGATCGGCGAGTCGTTCGGCGACCGCGGCCTCGTCTTCGCCCTCGCGTACGTGGCGCTGCAACTGGGTCGCACCGTCTTCATGATGCTGGCCCTGGCACGCCACGACCGGGTGTTGTACTGGAATTTCCTGCGCATTCTGGTCTGGCTCTCGGTGGCAGGCGTCTGCTGGATCGTGGGCGCGCTGCTGCCGCTGGAGTTCCGGCTGCCCCTGTGGATCGCCGGGCTCCTGGTCGAGTACGTCTCGGCGAGCATCGGCTTTCGGGTGCCGGGGCTCGGCCGGTCCGGCCTCGACGACTGGGATCTCTCCGGCCCGCACATCGCGGAGCGCAGCGCCCTGTTCGTGATCATCGCGCTGGGCGAATCCATCCTCGTCACCGGTTTCGCGTTTGTCGACCAGGAAGCGTCGGTTCCTGGCGTGCTGGGTCTGCTCCTCGCCTTCACCAGCGGCGTGGCGATGTGGTGGCTGTACTTCGACCACGGCGAGCGGGCCGGAAGCCGCACCATCGCCGCCTCGGCCGAGCCCGGCAGGATCGCTCGCCTCGCCTACACCTACGTGCACGCGATCATCATCGCCGGCATCGTGCTGGCCAGCGTCGCCGACAAGGAGATTCTCGCGCATCCGTACGATTCGATGCGCCTGTCGACGGCCGTCGTCATCGCCGGCGGCCCCTTCATCTACCTCGTCGGGCTCCAACTGTTCCGCTGGATCGTCACCCGGGAGGTTTTGGCCTCACACCTCGCCGGGATCGCACTGTTGGTGCTGGCGTTCGCCGCCGCCGGGTCTGTATCGCCGCTTGCCCTCGCGGGCCTGTGCACTGCCGTGCTGGTGCTCGTCGCCGGCAGCGAAACCATCGTGCGGCTCCGAGCCGGCACAACCGACGACGACGCCGGCTGACCTCGCCCCCGTTCAACTCCCTGCTCGCGAGAGTGCACTTGTGGCCCCTTCGGGAGGCGCATGGGGGCGAAAAGTGCACTCTCGCGGTGACACGGAGTGGTTAAACGGAGCGGCGGAGCGGCGGAGAACGGCGTCCGCGGTCGATCAGAAGAAGCCGTCCGGGGTGCCCGCCGCCTTCGTGACCTCGTCGGTGCCGACGCCGGCGGCGGCGAGCTTGGCCATAGCCACCCGGAGCCCGGACTCCATCTGTGCAGACCAGACCTCGGTTTCACGGCTGCTCGCGTCGGCGGCGTCCGCGCGCCCGATGGCCTTCTCCTTCTCGGCGCGTTCGTTCCGCACCTGCTGGATGCTCAGCGTGATGCCGTAGTACGCGGCGACCATCGAGGCGATGGGGGTCGAGAGCACGGCGAGTGCGTTGATACTCTCGCTCGAGACGCCGACCAGGATCATGACGATGAAATCCAGTGCGAGGGCGCCGATCCCGGCCAGCACGACGAGCGCGGTGCGCGGCGGGGCAGCGGGGCGGTCGGAGGCCTGGCTGGAGGCCGGGGCTCCGGTAGGGACCGACTCTGCAGACTGACGGGGCGCGGCGGCGGGCTGTGCGAGCGGCATTGGCTGCTGCTCCGTGGCCGGCCGATCGATCGGTACTGTGCGCGCGTACACGTCCGTATCGGCCACCGGCATCATTCGTGTGGGCGTGGCTGGGGGCAAATTAGTCATGTCTCACTCCGTCGTCTGTCGCTCGGGTATCCGTCGCACTATTGTGTGCCGCAGCCTGATCGGGGTCAAGCCGGGGCGGCACATAGCCTTCGGGGAACACACGCTTATAGCTGCGGCCATCGGGGAGCTCCACGGTTCGGCCATACAGCCGGCCGCGGCTCACCTGGAGGTACACGGCCTGTGGGGTGATGCCGAGTTTGGCGGCCGCCTCGGCCACGGACAGGCCGGGAAGGTCGGTGGGAACGTTGCTCGGGCGTAGGGAGCGTTTGCGCCCGGCATCCTGCCTGGCCTCGATCTCAATGTCGGTCCCGTGCCAGCGCCACTTGGCGGCAGCGGGCTTCAGCCCGGCGGCGTCGGCGATCTGCTTCCAGCTCGCGCCCTGCTCGAGCGCCGCCCGTACGCCGGCGAGGGTTGCCGGGTCGGTTTCCAGAGCGAGGAGCAGCGCCCGGATAGCACGCAGCCGCTCGATCGGCGGCGACTCGCTGTTCTCGTCGTGCTCGGCCAGCCTGGCCAGCGCAGCCCTGGTCGTCGGTGCGAGGAAGGATTTCATTTCGACTCCTAGCGTGTCAGGGCTAGCTGGGCAGCAGGTCGGACGGCAGCTCGGCCGCCGGGCCGGGCCGGCCTCCGAGGGCCGCGACCAGGCGCTCCCGCGCTCGCCCGAGGTGAACATCGAGGAGGGCCGCCGCGGCCTCCCCCTCGCCGGCGCCGATCAGCTCAAGGATCTTCTCGTGTTCGGCCTGAATGAGCGCGGTGTCGAGCAGGTTCAGCGACTGCACCCGCGTCATGCACAAACGCACCTCGCTGACCAGGGACCGGTACATCTTGCTGACGCGCTCATTTCCGACGGCGTCGATGAGGCTGGTATGGAAGCGCATGTCCGGCTCGACCACGGCCAGGGCCGACCCGTCACCCACGGCCGCGATGTCCTGGTTCGCCTGTGCCGCGCCGGCCGGGACGGTGCGGGTCGCCGCCAGCCGCCGGAGAACCTCGCTCTCGAGGTAGGCACGGGCCAGATAGATGTCACGCACGGACTCTGGGCCGAGAGCGGCCACCCGTGCGGTCTTGTGCACGCCGCGCACGAGCAGCCCCTCGGCGACGAGTTTCTCGATCGCGGCCTTGGCAGTCGGGCGCGCCACATCGTAGGACGCGGCCATGTCGGTCTCGGTCAGCGCCATGCCGCCGGCCAGCTCCCCGACGAACAGGCGCGCGCGGAGGTCATCGGCGATTGCATCGACGATCGAGGTTGCCGCTACACGGAATGCCACATTGTGCCTCACACTCTTCAACTCATATTCCCCCATCTTGTCAGACAAATCGGCACTAGTCATTGACAAGCGTGCACACTTGTTAGACACTTTTGGAACGTCACAACGCGGTGACCTTGACCTCAGTGTGGAGAGCAAATGTTTCAGCAGCCCCTCGACCCGATCTTTGGATCCCTCGTCTGGTCGGCAATATTCGCCGCACTACCCCTCATCCTTCTCTTCGTTCTGCTCGGCGTATTCCGGGTCAAGGCACATAAGGCGGCGCTGGCCAGCCTCCTGCTCTCGGTCACACTGGCCGTAGTCGGTTGGCAGATGCCCGTGGGCCAGGCGCTGAGCGCAACGGCCGCCGGTGCCTTCTACGGCCTATTTCCGATCCTATGGATCCTGGTCAACGCACTCTGGATCTATAAGCTCACGGTCGCGACGCCCTGGTTCGAGGTTCTCGGCCGCACCATCCGCTCCATCTCCAACGACCTCCGGATCCTCTCGATCCTGATTGCCTTCTGCTTCGGCGCGCTGCTGGAGTCCCTGGCCGGTTTCGGCGCCCCCGTGGCCATTTCCGCCGCGATGCTGATGGCCGCGGGCATGAAGCCGCTCAAGTCCGCCTTGGTGTCCCTGCTGGCGAACACGGCCCCGGTGGCGTTCGGCGCCATGGCCGCCCCGATCATCGCGCTCAACGGTGTCACGGGCCTGCCGATTCAGGAACTCGCCTCGATGGCCGGGCGCCAGACCCCTTTCATCGCAGTGCTGGTGCCCCTGATCCTCGTCTTCATCGTTGACGGAAAGCGCGGACTGAAGCAGACCTGGCCGCTGGCCCTGGTGGCCGGCTTCGTCTTCGGACTGGCCCAGTTCGTCACCGCAAACTTCTTCGCCGTTGAACTGACGGATGTTGTGGCCGCCGTCGCAACCGTCGTTGCGGTCCTCGTCATGCTGCGATTCTGGCAGCCGGCCGAAGCCATGGGACACAACGACGATGTCGACTTGGTCGCCGCGCCCGAGACCGAGCAGCGGACCCTGCTGGCCCAGGCTCGCCCGGTCGACGCGCTGCGCAGCACCCCCACGACCGCGATCAAGACTGCGCGGCGCTCCGGCGGGACCCCTGACCTGTCCGACAACACCCGCCCGGAACCCCGCCAGGTCTGGAAGGCCATCGCCCCGTACCTGATCATCATGGGCATCTTCTCGATCGCGCAGATCCCGGCCGTCAAGGCCTGGCTCGGCGTCGTGGGCAGCGTCACCTTCGCCTGGCCCGGGCTGGAAGTCACCAACGCGGCCGGCGACCCGGTTCCGGCCACGACGTTCAAGCTCGACCACCTCAAAGCCACCGGAACCCTGTTGCTCTTCTCCGGCCTGATCACGATGGCGCTCTACAAGGTCTCGCTACGCCAGGGACTGAAGATCTACCGGGACACCCTCGTCCAGCTGCGCTGGACCATCGTCACCGTCACGGCCGTGCTGGCCCTCTCATTCGTGATGAACCTGTCCGGCCAGACCGCCTCTCTCGGCGCCTTCCTCGCTTCCACCGGGGCGTTCTTCGCCGTGATCTCGCCGCTGATCGGCTGGATCGGCGTGGCCCTCACCGGCTCCGACACCTCGTCCAACGCGCTTTTCGGGCAACTGCAGGTCACCGCCGCCAACTCGACCGGCCTTTCGCCGGTGCTGATGGCCGCCGCCAACTCGTCGGCCGGAGTGCTGGGCAAGATGCTCGCGCTGCAGAACCTGGCGGTGGCCGCTGCCGCCGTCGGGCTGGAGGGCGCGGAGAGCACCCTTTTCCGAAAGCTCATTGGCTGGAGCCTGGGCCTGCTCGTGCTGATCGCCGTGCTGATCGTGCTGCAGTCCACCCCGGTTCTCAGCTGGATGTTGCCGTAATGACCGGCATCGTGCGTGGCGCCACCAGAGCCACCAGAGCCACCAGAGCCACCGGCGGCATGGATAACTCCGGCATGCTCGACGCGCTCCGGGACGCCGTCGCGAACCCGGGGCAAATCAAGACCCGCGCCATCGACCTGCACGCCAACGCCCACGATGCCTCGCATTTCCTGCTCGTCCCCCAGGCCGTCGTGGTCGCCGGCAACGCCGACGAGGTCGGCCGGCTGCTGCGGGCCAGCGCCGCCCAGGGCGTGCCGCTCACCTTCCGCTCCGGCGGCACCAGCCTCAGCGGCCAGGCGCTCACCGACGGGGTCCTGGTCGACGTGCGCCGCAACTTCAAGGCCATCGAGGTGCTGGACGGCGGCGCCCGGGTGCGGGTACAACCCGGCGTCACCGTGCGGGCCCTGAACGCCCGGCTGGCCCGCTTCGGCCGCAAGTTCGGGCCCGACCCGGCCAGCGAATCCGCGTGCACCATCGGTGGCGTCGTGGCCAACAACTCGTCCGGCATGTCCTGCGGCACCGTAGACAACGCCTACCAGACCCTGGAGTCCCTCACCGTCGTGTTGCCCAGCGGCACGCTGGTGGACACCGGCGCGCCGGATGCCGACGCACGCCTCCGCGCGCTCGAACCGGAGTTGCACGAGGGTCTGCTACGGCTGCATCGCCGGGTCGTGGGCAATCCGGCATCCGCCTCGACCATCCGGCACCAGTACTCCATGAAGAACACGATGGGCTACGGTCTGAACTCCCTGCTCGACTTCGACCGGCCGGTCGACATGCTCGCGCACCTGATCGTCGGCAGTGAGGGCACGCTCGGCTTCGTGGCAGAGGCCGTCTTTCGCACCGTCCCGCGGCTGGCCCACGCCACCACGGGCCTGCTGGTGTTCAACGACCTGGAAGCCGCCAACGCCGCCCTGCCTGCCCTCGTGGCGACCGGTGCCGCCACGCTCGAGCTGATGGACGCGCTGTCCCTGAAGGTGGGACAGAACCTCGAGAACACGCCCCCGGTCATCCGTGACCTGGCCGTGCGCGACCATGCGGCCCTGCTGGTGGAGTACCAGGCGGACGGGGCCGAGCCTCTCGCCGAACTGCAGCGGACCGGGCTGGGACTGGCCGGTCTGCTCGGCCTCGCCGCCCCGGCCGCGTTCAGCACGGATGCCGCCGTGCGTGCGCAGCTCTGGCACCTGCGGAAGGGTCTCTACGCCTCCGTGGCCGGGGCTCGCCCACCGGGCACTACCGCGCTGCTCGAGGACGTCGTCGTTCCAGTCGACGCCCTCGGGCGCACCTGCGTGGAGCTGATTTCATTGTTCGACAGGTACGGATACCGCAACAGCGTCATCTTCGGCCATGCCAAGGACGGCAACATCCACTTCATGCTCACCGATGGCTTCACCGGACAGTCCGAGCTGGACCGCTACAGCGCGTTCACCGAGGACATGGTGGACCTGATGCTCGGCGAGGGCGGCTCGCTCAAGGCCGAACACGGCACCGGCCGGGTGATGGCCCCGTACGTGCGTCGGCAGTACGGCGACGAACTCTACGACGTCATGCGCCAGGTGAAGACGCTCTTCGACCGGGCCGGGATGCTCAACCCGGGTGTGCTGATGAACGACGACCCCGTCGTGCACCTCAAGGACATCAAGACCGTCCCGCCCGTTGCCGTGGAGGTGGACCGCTGCGTGTCCTGCGGCTACTGCGAACCCGTCTGCCCGAGCCGGGATGTCACGCTGACCCCACGGCAGCGGATCGTCACCCTGCGCGCCATCGAACAGGCCAGGGTCGACGGGGACGTCGTGCTGGAGGCCGAGCTACGGAAGGACTATGCCTACGACGCCGTCGAGACCTGCGCCGTCGACGGGATGTGCCAGACCGCCTGCCCGGTCAACATCGACACCGGAAGCCTGGTCAAGAAGCTGCGCCGGGAGGAGGCGGGCCGGGCCGAGAACGGCCTCTGGAACGTCGCCGCGAAGAACTGGGGCACCGTCACCCGCGGCGCCGGCCTCGCGTTGAGTGTGGTCCGCGCCGTTCCGTCCGGCGCGGTGCTGGCGCCGAACAAGCTGGCGCGCGCCGCGATGGGGACGGACACCGTGCCGCTGTACTCCCCCGAGCTGCCCGGCGGCGGTAAAACGCGAGGGCGCCCGGCGCCCACCAGCGATCCGGATGCCGTGTACTTCCCGGCGTGCGTGCAGACGATGTTCGGCCCGGCCGTCGACACCACACCGGGGGTGCAGCTCAGCTTCGAGCAGCTCTGCGACCGGGCCGGCCTCACCCTGCTGGTTCCGGAGGGAATCGACGGGCTGTGCTGCGGCACCCCGTGGTCGTCCAAGGGACTGATCGACGGACGGGCCACCATGTGGCAGAAGACCCTGGCGGCGCTCCGGGCCGCCACCCGGGACGGCGAACTGCCCGTCGTCTGCGACGCCTCCTCCTGCACCGAGGGCCTGCGCCAGGCTATCGAAAGCGACACGAGCGAGCGGCCACTGCGCGTGGTGGACGTTGTCGAATTCGCAGCCGAGCGCATCCTGCCGGGCCTGCCGGAGTACGCGAAGATCGAGTCCCTGGCGCTGCACCCGACCTGCTCGTCCACCCGAATGGGCATCAACCCGGAGCTGGAGCGCCTCGCCCGCGGCGTGGCCACCCGCGTCGACGTGCCGGAGAACTGGGGATGCTGCGGCTTCGCCGGCGACCGCGGCATGCTGCATCCCGAGCTCACCGAGTCTGCGACCCGGGCGCAGGCCGCGGATGTTGCAGCCCTCGATACCGTGGTGCACGCTTCCTGCAACCGCACCTGCGAGCTTGGCATGACCCGGGCCACTGGCAAGGACTACCGCCACGTACTCGAACTGCTGGAGGAAGTGTCGCGGCCCACGCCGTAGTTCGCCCGCGCCGGGTTCGCTCCCCGGTCGATGCGTACTGACCCGCGCAGCCGGCCTGCGACTACTGCGCGGGGCCCGTCACGACGACGGAGTGCGGCGCGAGCAGCAGGGACCCCGCCTCACGGCCAAGGACGGCCGCCGCCGACGCAAAGGACACCAGCACGGCCTCGCCTCCCGTGGGAACTGCGCGCGGCACCTCGCCGAGGTTGACCAGCAGCTCGGTGTCGCCGCGGCGAAGGCGCAGCCAGTGCTCGGTCTCGTCGAACCGCACCTCGACGCGTTCGAACCGCGGGTCCGTGAAGTCCGAGTGACTCCGCCGGAGCGCGGCGAGGGACCGGTAGAACGCAAGAAGCCGGGCGTGGCCGGGCGTGGCCGGCTCGTTCCAGTCTAGTTTCGAGCGTGCGAAGGTCGCCGGGTCCTGCGGGTCAGGGACCAGCGCCGGGTCCCAGCCCATCCGGGCGAACTCGTTGATCCGACCCCTGGCCGTGGCCTCGCCGAGCTCCGGCTCCGGGTGCGAGGTGAAGAACTGCCACGGTGTGCGGGCTCCCCATTCCTCGCCCATGAAGAGCATGGGCGTGAACGGGCCGAGCAGGGTCAGGGTCGCCGCGATGGCGAGCTGGCCAGGGTCCAGCTGGGCGCTCAACCGGTCGCCGATGGCGCGGTTGCCGATCTGGTCGTGATTCTGGCTGGCGACCACGAGACGCCAGGCCGGCATCCGTTCGGTGTCGATCGGGCGGCCGTGGCTGCGTGCCCGAAAGCTGGAAAAGGTGCCGTCGTGGAAGAAACCGCGGGTGAGCACCTTTGCGAGGGCGCCGAGCGGCTCGAAATCGGCGTAGTAGCCCGTGGTCTCGCCGGTCAGCGCCACGTGCACCGCGTGGTGGAAGTCGTCGCTCCACTGCCCGGTCAGCCCGTAACCGCCGGCCTCCCTGGCGGTGACCAGGCGCGGGTCGTTCAGGTCGGATTCGGCCAGCAGGCTGAGCGGTCGGCCGACGTGCGCGCTGAGGACATCGACCTCGATGGCCAGTTGCTCGAGCAGGTGGGTGGCCCGGTCGTCGTGCAGGGCGTGCACGGCGTCCAGGCGCAGCCCGTCGACGTGGTACTCACCGAGCCACATCAGCGCGTTGTCGATGATGTACCGCCGCACCTCGTCAGAATCCGGACCGTCCAGGTTGACGGACGACCCCCAGTCGTTCCCGGCGGCGGCGCTCAGGTAGGGCCCGAACTTCCCCAGGTAGTTACCGCTCGGACCGAGGTGGTTGTAGACGACGTCCTGGATGACCCCGATGCCGGCCCGGTGGCAGGCGTCGACGAAGCGCCGGTAGGCGGCAGGGCCGCCGTAGCCCTCGTGAACGGCGTACCAGAGCACCCCGTCGTAGCCCCAGTTGTGGCTGCCGTTGAACGCGTTCACGGGGAGCAGTTCGACGAAATCGACGCCGATGGACGCCAGGTGGGCCAGCTTGCCGGCCGCGCCGTCCAGTGTGCCCTCCGGGGTGAACGTGCCCAGGTGCAGCTCGTAGATGGTGCTTCCGGCCAGCTGGCGGCCGGTCCAGGCCTGGTCTGTCCAGGCATAGCCGGCCGCCACGGTACGGGACAGCCCATGCACTCCGTTCGGCTGGCGCCGCGATCGAGGGTCGGGGAATGGCCCCTCGCCGTCGACCCGGAAGCCGTAGTCGAGCGGCCCAGAGGCCCCGGGGCGTGGTGCCCGCCACCAGCCGTCCTCCGCCCGGGTCATCGGCAGGCTCGCGTCGGTGAGCACCAGTTCGACCGTGGCCGAGGCCGGGGCCCAGACTTCGAAGAACTCGCTGCCCTCGAACGATTCACTGGGCATGCCGGCCGCCTTTCGTCGATGCGCGCTGGTCGAGGTCGGGATCGGTCACGAGCAGCGCCGCCGGGTAACGTGCCAGCAGGTCGGCCAGCCGAATCGACCCGCCCGCGAAGCGCGTGCCGGTCAGGAGGTCGACGACCGGCCGGCCGGCGAGCACGATCCTGGTGTCCGCCCACCCGCCCGCGTCGGACAGGCCCAGCGGCAGTCGGGTGGCGACCGTGACGGCCTCGCCACGATCGAAGGCGATGACATTCCCGGCCCTGGCTCCGAAGGCCGGGACCGGCGCATAGCGGAAGAACCGGCCCGGCTCGTCGCGGCGCAGTCGCAGGGCCCGGGCGGTGACCAGTAGTTTAGCCGCGCCGGTCTCGTCGACCGCCGGCAGCCATCCGTCGTCGATCCGGGCCAGGTAGTCGCGCCGGAGCGCGTAGTCGACGGGGCGGCGATTGTCGGGGTCGACCAGGGAGGTCTCCCACAATTCGCTGCCCTGGAACACGTCGGGGACACCGGAGGTCGTGAGTTGCACGAGCTTGGCGGAGAGGGAATTGCTCCAGCCGGCCTGCCGCACCCGGTCGACGAAACCGGTGATCGTGCCGGCGACGTCCTCGTTCCCGCAGGTCGCAGCCGCGAGGTCGCGTAGGGCCGTTTCGAAGGTGTCGTTCTGGTCGGTCCAGGTGGTCGAGGTCCCGGCTTCCCTGGCGGCCTTCTCCGCGTAGGCGGCGAGTCGTTCCGGGGTGGCCGGCCAGGCTCCGATCACGGCCTGCCAGAGCAGGTTCTCAAACGGTGCGTCACCGAGCGGTGTGGCCGTGCGGAGCGAGTCAAGGGTCGTCGCCCACTCGGCGGGGATCTCAGAGAGTACGTCGATCCTGGCCCGTACGTCTTCACCGCGTTTGGTGTCGTGGGTGGAGAGCGTGGTCATCGAGCCGGGCATCGTGGCCTGGCGCAGTTGCTGGCGGCGGTGGAACTCCGCCGGGTCGATCGCGAACTCCGACGGGTCGGCACCGACCTCGTTGAGCGAAGTCAGCCTGCCGTACCGGTAGTAGGCGGTGTCTTCGACGCCCTTGGCCATCACCATGCCGGAGGTCTGCTGGAATCGCACGGCGGCCGGATGCCCCGGGTCGGCCAGCACGGGCAACAGCAGGTCGATCGTCGGTGCCAGTTCGGGGCGGCGGGCGACGGCCAGCCGTGCGGCGGCCTGCAGCCGGTCGATCCCGACCGGGAGATAGCAGCGGTAGACGGGGAAGCAGGCGAGCAGTTCGGCGATCGCGTCGGCCGGGTCGGCGATCTCCGGCACCAGTCGGGCCAGTCGCAGCACCTCGGCGCGCAGGGTCTTGTCAGTGATGGTGCGTTTGTCTGTGTGCACCAGCTCCTCCCAGTCGACGGCGACAGCACCGTCTTCGAGGCGCCCTGCCTCGCGCTGGAGGCGCGCCTCGAGGGCGGCGAGGGCATCTTGCCCGGCCGGGTCGACGAGGATCCGGTCGAAGTCGCCCAGCGCGTCGTAGCCGGTGGTGCCCCTGGTGGCCCAGTTTGCGGGCAGTTGCTCCCGGCCCTCGAGGATCTTCTCGACGACGACATAGGCTCCCCCGGTGGCCGTGCAGAGCCGGTCCAGGTAACCGCCCGGATCGGCCAGGCCGTCGGGGTGGTCGACCCGCAGTCCGTGCACGAGCCCGTCCCGCACCCAGCGCACAATCTCCCGGTGCGATTCCTCGAACACCCAGGGCACCTCCACCCGGATCCCCGCCAGGCTGTTCACGGCGAAGAAGCGCCGGTAGTTCAGCTCCGCGTCGGCGCGACGCCAATTGATGAGCTCGTAGTGCTGGCGGGAGTGCACGGTGACGGCATCCGCCCCGTCTTCAGCGCTGCCGGGGGCGAGCGGGAACCGGTTCTCGAAGTAGCGCAGTTCGTCACCGACGACCTCGAGCCGGTCGAGCTCGTCGTCGCCGTCGCCGAGGACAGGGAGCAGGACGCGGCCGGCAGCCGCCTCCCAGTCCACGTCGAATGCCTCGGCGAAACGGGAGTCTTGGCCGCCAGCGAGCAGGTCCCACCACCAGGCGTTGTGCCGTGGTGTCGCAACCCCGACGTGGTTGGGCACAATATCGACGAGGAGGCCGCGCCCCGCGTCCGTCGCGGCGGTCGCGAGTCGAAGGAGACCCTCCGGGCCGCCGCGCACCGGGTCGACCGTGGAATGGTCGACCACGTCGTAGCCGTGGTCGGACCCGTCCTCGGCCGCGAGCAGAGGCGAGAGGTAGAGCCAGTCCGCGCCCAGGGCCGTGACGTAGTCGAGGATACCGGCGGCGGCATCCAGGTCGAAGTCGGCCGTGATCTGGAGGCGGTAGGTCGAGAGCGGAATCCTCACTTGGATCCCTCCGGGTTGGTGCGGGGCCTCCGCACTCTCTTCACCGGCTTCGCGGCAGGTTCGGCCGGTGCTGCGGCATCCGGTCCGGCGGCTTTCGGCTCAGCGCCATCGGGATCAGCGCCATCGGGTTCAGCAACATCGGGTTCCACGGCATCGGGTTCCACGGCATCGGGTTCCACGGCATCGGGTTCCACGGCATCCGTCACCACGTCCGTCGGAATCGGCGAACCGGCCAGGGCGGCGAGGGAAGCGGCGACGGAATGGTCGGGGGCGGTTTCCGGCGGCTGGTAGGCGCGCAGTACCACGAGCGACCGGGACGACACGGTCTGCACCGCTCCGGCGGCGTGCGGCACGGCGTCGGCTCCGTGCCCCGCAGTGTCGACGACGATCTCCCAGGCCGGTGCGTAGTCGGCGGGAGGCAGGGTGAAGTCGACGTCGTCGGGGTCGGCGTTGAAGACCAGGAGGAAGTTGACGTCGGTGACGTTCTCACCGCGGGAGTTCCGCTCCCGGATCCCCAGTCCGTTCAGGAACATGCCCACGGTGCGGGCCCGGTTCTCGTCCCAATCCTCCGACTGCATTTCCTTGCCGTCACTGTTCAGCCAGACGATGTCGGGCAGCGAGTCGCCTTCGGCCCGCTTGCCGGGGTGGCCGTCGAAGAACCGGCTACGCCGGAACGTCGGGTGGTCTTTCCGCAGGCGAGACACGGCCGCGGTGAATTCGATCAGCGGATGGTCTGCGTCGTCCCAGTGAATCCAGCTCAGTTCGGAGTCCTGCGCGTAGGTGTTGTTGTTGCCCTGCTGGGTGCGGCCCAGCTCGTCCCCGTGCAGGATCATCGGCACCCCCTGGGAGAGCAGCATCGTCGCCAGGATGTTGCGGTGCTGCCTGGCGCGCAGGGACCGAATTGCGGGGTCCTCGGTCGGTCCTTCTGCGCCCATGTTCCAGGACCGGTTGTGGGACTCGCCGTCGTTGTTGCCTTCTCCGTTGGCGTCGTTGTGCTTCTCGTTGTAGGAGACGAGATCGGAGAGGGTGAACCCGTCGTGCGCGGTCACGAAGTTGATCGAGGCCACCGGCCGGCGGCCGGAGTGCTCGTAGAGGTCGGCGGAGCCACTGATGCGCGAGGCGAACTCGCCCAGCGTCGACGGCTCGCCGCGCCAGAAGTCGCGAACGGTGTCACGGTACTGCCCGTTCCACTCCGTCCACTGGGCAGGAAAGTTGCCGACCTGGTAGCCGCCAGGGCCGACATCCCACGGTTCGGCGATGAGCTTGACCTGAGACACGATCGGGTCCTGCTGAACGAGCTCGAAGAAGGTGGAGAGCTTGTCCACGTCGTACAGGTCGCGGGCCAGCGCCGAGGCGAGGTCGAACCGGAAACCATCGACGTGCATCTCGATCACCCAGTACCGCAACGAGTCCATGATCAGCTGCAGGGCGTGCGGATGCCGCACGTTGAGCGTGTTGCCGGTGCCGGTGTAGTCCATGTAGTAGCGCTTGTCATCGTCCATCAGCCGGTAATAGGCCTGGTTGTCGATGCCCTTGAACGAGATGGTCGGGCCGAGGTGGTTGCCCTCCGCCGTGTGGTTATAGACCACGTCGAGGATGACCTCGATACCCGCGTCGTGCAGGCTTCGCACCATCCCCTTGAACTCCTGCACCTGCTGGCCAAGGTCGCCGGTCGACGAGTACGCGTTGTGCGGGGAGAAGAAGCCGATGGTGTTGTAGCCCCAGTAATTGTTCAGCCCCTTCTCTTCAAGGGTGCCGTCGTTGACGAACTGGTGCACCGGCATCAGCTCGATGGCGGTGACGCCGAGTTTCTGCAGGTGGTCGATGACAGATGGATGCGCGACGCCCGCGTAGGTGCCGCGCTGTGATTCCGGCACGAGTTCCTGCAACTTGGTGAGCCCCTTGACGTGGGCCTCGTAGATCAGCGATTCGCTGTACGGCGTGCGCAACGGGCGGTCACCGACCCAGTCGAAGAACGGGTTGACGACGACGCCGAGCATCATGTGCGACGCGGAATCGTCGTCGTTGCGGGAATCGGGGTCGCCGAAGTTGTAGGAGAAGAGAGAAGGGTCCCAGTCGATGGTGCCGCAGGTGGCCTTCGCGTACGGGTCGAGGAGCAGCTTGCTCGGGTTGGCGCGCTGCCCGTTCGCCGGGTCGTAATCGCCGTGCACGCGGTAGCCGTAGCGCTGGCCGGGCTGCACGAGTGGGAGATAGCAGTGCCAGATGAACGCGCTGGACTCAATCACGTCGATCCGCGTCTCGCCGCCGTCATCGTCGAACAGGCAGAGTTCCACCTTCGACGCGGCCTCGCTGAAGAGAGCGAAGTTCGTTCCGCTGCCGTCATAGGTGGCGCCGAGCGGGTAAGCAGTTCCAGGCCAGGTTTCCAAGGGACTCCTCAGGGTTATTCGGATCGAACAGGTGCCTGGCGGCGACCGCTGAGCACTCCTGTACGCTACCGTCTCCGGGAGTCCGCCACGTCCTGCACGGTCGCGGCGAAACCGAATCAGGCCAGCTGTTCGCGCACGAGCGGGGCCACCTGGGTGCCGTAAAGCTCAATGCTGGTCATCAGCTTCTCATGGGCCAGCGTGCCGAGGCTGTACTTGAGGTCGAAACGCGACAGGCCGAGGCCTTTCGCGACGGAAGCGATCTTGGTCGCGACGGTCTCGGGCGAGCCGACGAAGAGGGCACCGTCCGGGCCTGCGTCGTGCTCGAACCGTTCCCGGCTGACCGGGCCCCAGCCCCGCTCGCGCCCGATCCGCTCCTGCATGGCGGCGTAATGCGGCCACATTTCCTCGCAGGCCTGGGCATCCGTTGCCGCGATATAGCCCGGCGAGTGCTCCCCGATCGGCTGGATCGGCTTCTCGAACTGGGCCAGGGCGCGATGGTAGAGGTCGACGAGCGGCTCGAACGCGAGCGGCGAGCCGCCGATGATGGCCAGCATGAGCGGCAGGCCGTAGTGTGCGGCGCGTACGACGGACTGCGGGCTGCCGCCCACCCCGATCCACGTGCGGAGCGAGCCGGATTCGGTGGGCGGGTAGACGCTCTGCTGCTTCAGCGCGCCCCGCGTTTCCCCGGCCCAGGTCACGGGCTCCTCCTTGAGCAGTTCCGTGAAGAGGTTGAGCTTCTCCTCGAACAGGAGCTCGTACCGGTCGAGTTCAAGGCCGAAGAGCGGGAACGACTCGGTGAAGGAGCCGCGCCCGAGGACGACCTCGGCCCGCCCGTTCGACACGGCGTCCAGGGTCGAGAAGCGTTGGAAGACCCGGACGGGGTCGTCGGAACTGAGCACGGTGACGGCCGAGCCGAGCCGGATGTCGCGGGTCCGTCCCGCAATCGCGGCCAGAACGACTTCGGGCGCCGACACCGCGAAGTCCCCGCGGTGATGTTCGCCGATCCCGAAGAAGTCCAGCCCGACCTGGTCGGCCAGCACCGCCTCGGCGACCACATTCCGCAGCACCTGCGGCTGCGGAAGCAGTGCGCCCGCCGCATCGAAGGTCACGTCTCCGAAGGTGTCCAGTCCCAATTCGATCTTCTGCGCCATCGTCGTGTTCCCTCGGTCATTTTGCATGCAAATGCATCCAACAGGGGAACCTTGCCAGCGTCTGGCTTATTCCGGAACCTCGGTTCCCGCCGCTCACTGCAGAGGAGACCGATCGAAACTGGCGTTCTCGACGCCAGGCGAGCTTCACCCAGTTCGACTGGGTCGGGTCGCCGCCCACCTTGCAGAACCACAGGCTGACGATGTCCTTGCCGCGCTGCTCCGCGTCAGCCCGGATTGTTGTCAGCAGCTCCCCGGCTGTGGACCTCTTGAGGACCAGCGGGCTCTCGATACGCAAGGGAACGAGGAGGAGTTGGGCCATCCGTGTGGATTCCAGAGTCGCAGCCTGCTCCGACGTTGACGAAGCAATCGTGCCCGGGCCGTCGCTTCCCGTCGCGACCAGGCGAGTCAGCCCGACGTCCAGAATTCCCGGACCGCCGGTCGATTGGCCCTCAACGCCGGGAACCCGGTGGCCGAATACGCCGGGACCGATAGCGCCGTCACCGCTGACGCCGGTCTCGGCGCGTCCCAGCACGTCGGACCTCCGCCCGGCCTCAAAAACGAGATCACGCCCGGTCGACTGCTCGTAGCCGACGATTCCGTTCTGTTCGCTGCCGAAAACCCCTGCTGCGCCAGCCCCGCCCACGCCGAGCAACCCCGCACCGACGGAGCTCTCCAGAGGCTTGTCGCGGGCGACCTCGTGGACATAGCCGACCGCGCCGTTGACGCCCTGCGCGATGATCCCGTTCCCGGCGGGGACGGTGCCAGGGGCACCACGAGTCAGGTAGGACACCGTGCCCCTGGCATGGATCGCATGCACCCCGTGCGAAGATGAAACGAGGATCTGGTCGCCCTGGGTCGACACATTCAGGACGAAGTCCTCCCCGTAGCCCTCGGCAGCGTTGTCGCCATTGATCGCGAGCAGCAGGGTGCGATCCTCGCTGGTATTGGTCCGCCCGACAACCATGTCTTCGCCGGATTCGTCAGCTCCGCTTGCCATGAAGAATCACTTCGGCATGGAGGAAAATCAACCTCGTTTCGGCATGCAGCGAACCAACCAGGGCGAGGAACGGCTTCCGGGCGAGGGGGCCCACTCCGTCGAGAGGTAGATCCCACCCGGGTTCAGGAGCGGCCGACAGCGGCCAAAGGAACTCGTGCCGACGGCGTCAAGGACGACGTCGTATACCTGGGTGTCACCGGTGAAGTCCTCCACCGGGCAGTCGAGCACCCTGTCCGCGCCCAGTCCCCTGACCAGAACCACGTTCGCGGTGCCGCGGACAGCGGTCACGTGGTGCTCGAGGCAACCTTCGCGCACGTCGCGTTCGCCGGCATGGTCGCGATCGATCCGTTGGCGGGAGCGACAGGTATTCGGCGTGGGCCCCGAACGGGCCTTCGTTGTCCCCGACGACCCGCTCGCCGACCACGAACGACGCGACGCCGGCGCCGCCCTCGTGGACGCCACCCGAGAAGTCGTTCCCGAGAATGGTGGCGCCACATCCTCGATCCTGACCACCTCCGGCGGACCCTATCGTGTGTGCACCGCTGCCCTCATACCTGGACCCTAACGAACCAGAAGGGAATCCGGAAGGCAGCCAGGACGATCGCGGATCGGCCCGATCATCCGAGGCTATTCTGAGGACAGGCCCACCGACCCACGGAGTCTTCCGACGCCCGCATCGCACTTCATCGAAGCCCTCGAGGCCTGGCGGCCGATCGGGCTGGAGCAGCGGGAGTTGCGTGCCGAATACCGCGCCCTCGTCAGCGGCTCCCCCGCAGCCGCCCTGGACCGGGACGGCGGCCCGGAGCATCTCACCGCGAGCTGTTTCGTCTTCAGTCCCGACCTGGCGCAGGTTCTGTTGTGCTTTCACAAGAAGGGGCGTTTCTGGGTCCAGCTCGGCGGCCACATCGAACCAGCCGACGATTCGGTGGCCGCAGCCGCCCACCGCGAGGCTCGAGAGGAGTGCGGAATCGACGACCTCCGCCCGCTCGGTGGCGGAGTCGTCGACCTGGACCGGCACTCCCTGGGCGACGGCTTCACCCGGTGCAGTGCCCACTGGGATGTCGGCTTCGCCGCCACCGCGAGCCTGACTGCGGTCCCGGTCGGCAGCGACGAGAACGACGACGTCGCCTGGTGGCCCGTCGAGGCGCTCCCCGTCAACGTGCCCCCGCATTTCGGACGACGCCTGCGCGGAGTGCTGGACCGGATCGCCATGGTCGAGGACGACCGTCATGCCGGTTCGGCGGGACAGCCGTCGGCCTGACCGGTGCGTATTCACCACCTCGGCCATCAATCAGGCCATAATCAAGCCATGCAGCCTGATGCCTCCGCACCGACGCCGAAGGAGCTCTCCGCGGCGCGGGCCGACCTCGATCGCTGGGCGCACTACTCAGACCATCCCGGTTTCATTGCGAAAGCCGGCGGGCAGGACGCCTTCGACGCGGAACATGAACGCCGGCTCCGTCATTTCACCGAGTTGGATTCCCGTCACCTCTGATCGCGTGTGCCCGCCCTGAAGCCGCGCGCGCACAACACAATGGCATCGACCAACGCCATCACCGCGCCGACGGGGTATGGCAGCACCAGGATGCTCCACCAGACCGGGACGCCGCTCGTGCCCTCGACGTCCACGAGAGCACTCAAAGCGAACATTGCTGCGACTCCCGCATCCAGTCGCCGTTTTACCTCTCACAGGGAAGGTTAGACCTCGTCCTGAGGACTCCCTTGACGGGGAATTGGGCCGAGGGTACCGTCTGCGCTCAGAGGGCCGCGATGACCGGCGGACACCCGGCCGGCGCCCCCCGATCACGCCGGGGACACCTGCCAGCCCATCGGGAGCCGAACGGAGCGTGCGGAACGGAGGGCCGGAAATGCGCGCACTGTTCCTCATCGCCCTCGGCATTACAGTCGCCGCACTCCCGGGATGCGCCTCACCGTCCGCACCGGCACCTCCGTCGACCGCCTCCCCGCCGAGCGCGACCCCGACGAAGCCGACCGGGCAGGTCGTGCTTCGCCCGGTCACGGAATCCGGCCGGCCGGCCCGCGGATTCTCCGTCACCAGCGACACGTCCGTGATGATCGACTGCGGTTCACCATCCACGGCCCGACCGTCTGCGGTCGCCGTCGACGACAACATCCTGGTCTGCTTTCCGTCGAGCGCCTATGCCGTCGCCTGCTGGAACGACCCCGCCCCGGCCACCGCAATCTGTTTCCGCAACCCCTGGAGCCCCGACCTGGTCCGAATGAAACTCAGGGGCAGCTTCCCGTCCGCGCCGGCGCCCCCCACGCCCCAGCCACTCGGTCTGGTGCTCAGCGACGGCGACCACTGCCTGATCCGCAGTGGCGGCGTCTGGAACGACCTGGCCTCGTACCCCGGCTGGTACGGAACGTATTCGTGCGCTCTGAACGGTGCCGTCTGGGCCGCGGACGCCGATGGAATCGATCGGTCCTCCCCGCGCTGGACGGTTCGGGTTGCCCCGATTTCGGGTTCCGGCCCGCTGGGCACCCTCGATGTCATCACCGCCTTCATGGTCGGAACGCATACCCGGTGAGCACGCGGTCTTCCGCGCCCGGCCGGGAAGGAGGCCGACACCCGTGCCCATTCAGGGCGGAAGCCTGATCGGAGCCCGAACCCCCACCACCCCAGCCACTCCAGCCACTCCAGCCACCCACCGGAGGTGAGTTGACACTCCAGTTTGTCGCGGGAGGACGGGTTGAGGGGCTGGCCGCCGTTGACGGGCCACGGGTGCCTGTCCGAAGCGATTACGACAGGCGTTGCCCCGTCGACGCGGCGGCGGCATCCTTGGCGAGGGCCGCTTCGATACCGTCCAGAATCACGCCGACCCCGAACCGGAACTCGTTCGCGTAGGCGTAGCCCGGTTGGAGAATGTGCGCCACGGCCATCTCCGCGAGATAGGGGAATTGCTCCATCAGGCTCTGCCTGCCCATTATCTCTTCGGTCGCTGCGCCGATGTCGCCGGACTCGTCGAGCGGCAGCGACGCCTCCTGCAACGCGAACCCGTGCACGTAGCTGTCGAGGAGGGACATCGCGTGCGCGGCCAGGCCGAAGCTGAAACCCGCGTTTCGGAGACAGGCGATCACGGCATTGTGGTGGTTGAGCGTCGCTCGGGTGGTGCGCGAATCCATCAGGCTGATGGCCCACGGATGCCGTCCGAGCACCGCGCGCGCCGACTCCGCACCCTCGCGCAACGCCGTCTTCCAGGTCGCGCCGTCGGCCGGAAGGGCCATTTCGGCGACGACGGCCTCGACCATTCCGTCGAGGATGTCGTCCTTGCCGGCGACGTGGTAGTAGAGCGACATCGCCTCGATCCCGAGGTCCCGGGCGAGTTTGCGCATGCTGAGCGAGTCGAGCCCCTCACTGTCGGCGAACGCAACGGCCGCCCGCACGGCGCTCTGCCGGGTCACCGGCGCCCGTGTCGTCTCGTTCGGTGCCTCAGCCGTCATCATGCCTCCGTATGTCGGCCCGGCGACCCCTGCCGCTGGCCGGTCGACGAAACCCTAGACACACCTTACAACGTATGGTGGATCCAGCCGGGTGGAGATGCTTGGCGAACGGACCGCGACTCGCCCGCGGCACCGTGACCGGCCAATGTGGTCTGACAACATTTCTGAGGGCATCCTCCGCCCGATCGACCTGAAAACACTGGGCACCACGTTTACGCCCAACCACTACATGCAGTTACTCGGCGTGCGACGACCACTACATGTGGTGCTCGGGCGTAGGGTATGGAATCAACGGCTCCTCATCAACCGGATGACGGCCACAATCCAAGGAACGCCTCGAATGACAGCACAAACCATCTCTCCTCTAGGCATCATCAAGCGCACCGGCGCGACCGCACCCTTTGATGCCGAGCGTATCCGTGCCGCCATCACCGGCGCCGGAACCGCATCGGGAGAGATGGTGGGCGACGACGCCGACCTGGTCACACACACCGTCGTCGTGGCGCTCGCCGACCTGGGCCGGGCCTACCCGACCGTCGAACAGGTGCAGGACCTCGTCGAGCAGACCCTGCTGTCGAAGAATTATGCTGCCACCGCCCGGGCCTACATCGCCTACCGGGACCAGCACGCACGAGAACGCGACGTCACCCGCACCACGGTCGACGTGAGCACGTCCATTAACGAATACCTCGACCGCTCGGACTGGCGAGTCAACGCCAACGCCAACCAGGGCTACTCCCTCGGCGGCCTCATCCTGAACACGGCAGGCAAGGTCGTCGCCAACTATTGGCTCTCCAATGTGTATTCACCGCAAATCGGCAAGGCCCACCGCGAGGGCGAACTGCACATCCACGACCTCGACATGCTCGCCGGCTACTGCGCCGGCTGGTCGCTGCGCGTGCTGCTCGAAGAAGGCCTCAACGGAGTGCCGGACAAGGTCGAATCGACTCCCCCGAAGCACTTCTCCTCCGCGATCGGCCAGATCGTCAACTTCCTCGGCACCATGCAGAACGAATGGGCGGGGGCCCAGGCGTTCAGCTCCTTCGACACCTACATGGCGCCGTTCGTGCGGATCGACAAGCTCAGCTACGCCGAGGTGCGCCAGGGCATCCAGGAACTGATCTATAACCTCAACGTTCCCTCCCGCTGGGGCACCCAGACCCCGTTCACCAACCTCACCTTCGACTGGGTCTGCCCGGAGGACCTGCGTGAGCAGGTGCCCGTGATCGGCGGCGTCGAGCAGTCCTTCGGCTACGGCGAGCTCGCCGAGGAAATGGCCCTGATCAACCGCGCCTACATCGACGTGATGACGGCCGGGGATGCCAGCGGCCGGGTGTTCACCTTCCCGATCCCCACCTACAACATCACCGAGGACTTCGACTGGGAATCCGAGAATGCCGACCGCTTGTTCGAGATGACCGCAAAGTACGGTACGCCCTACTTCCAGAACTTCATCAACTCCGAGCTCAAACCGAACCAGATCCGGTCGATGTGCTGCCGGCTGCAACTGGACATGCGCGAGCTGCTCAAGCGCGGCAACGGACTGTTCGGCTCCGCGGAGCAGACCGGCTCGCTCGGCGTCGTCACCATCAACTGCGCGCGTCTCGGCTTCGTCCATCGCGGCGACGAGGCCGGCCTGCTGGCCGACCTGGACCGCCTGCTCGACCTGGCCAGAGACTCCCTCGAGCTCAAGCGAACGGTGATCGACCAGCTCATCGTCGACGGGCTCTTCCCGTACACGAAGCGCTACCTCGGCGCCGGCCTGCGCAACCACTTCTCCACCATCGGTGTCAATGGCGTCAACGAGATGATCCGCAACCTCACCGACGACGCGCACGACATCACCACCGAGCCGGGCCATGGGGTCGCTGTGCGCCTGCTCGACCACGTGCGCACCCGCATGATCGAGTTCCAGGAGGCCACCGGGAACATGTACAACCTGGAGGCCACCCCGGCCGAGGGTACGACGTACCGGTTCGCCAAGGAAGACAAGAAGCGCTTCCCGTCGATCCGGCAGGCCGGCACCGTCGCGAACCCGTACTACACCAACTCCTCGCAGCTGCCGGTCGGCTTCACCGACGATCCGTTCGATGCCCTCGACCGTCAGGATGAACTGCAGACCAAGTACACCGGCGGCACCGTGCTGCACCTGTACATGTCGGAGAAGCTCTCCACGGCCGCCGCCTGCCGCGAGCTGGTCAAACGGTCGTTGTCGACCCACCGGCTGCCGTACATCACGGTCACGCCCACCTTCTCGATCTGCCCAGACCACGGCTACCTGGCCGGAGAGCACCCCACGTGCACGACCTGCGGAGGTCCGTGCGAGGTGTGGACCAGGGTGATGGGGTACTTCCGCCCGGTCAGCTCCTTCAACATCGGCAAGAAGGGCGAGCACGCCGAACGCACCCACTTCGTCGAAGCAGCAATGGCCCGATGAGCAGGCCGGCGTGCGCGGACGACCTGCAGATCGCGGGGTTGGTCAACCTGTCCAGCTGTGATTGGCCGGGCAAACTCGTGGCAACGGTGTTCCTCCAGGGCTGTCCGCTGGACTGCACCTACTGTCACAACCCCGGGCTGCTCGACCCGCGCACGCCGGGTACCGTGACCTGGCAGCAGGTGCGTGAGCTCCTCGCCAAACGTCACGGCCTGCTCGACGGCCTCGTCTTCTCGGGCGGGGAGCCGACCCGCCAGGCCGGTCTCGCCGCTGCAATGCGCGAAGTCAGGGAACTCGGCTTCGGGGTCGGGCTGCACACCGCCGGGCCATACCCGAAGCGGTTCGCCGAGGTGCTTCCGCTCTGCGACTGGGTCGGCCTCGATATCAAGGCACCGGAGCGGCTCTACGGCGCGGTCACCGGCGTACAAGCCGCGGCGGCCAAGGCCTTCGCCTGTCTCCGGGTTGCGCTTGACTCCCCGGTGGAGCTTCAGGTGCGCACCACGGTGGACCCGATGATCATGTCCGGCGCGGACGTGGCCGGGCTCACCGCCATCCTCGACGACCTGGGCGTGCACGAGCACGTGATCCAGACGGTCCGCTCCGAGGGCGCGCGACCGGAATTCGCGGAACGCCTCGCCGCGCACTTCGCCTGACCCGGCCGGCCCGGTTCCAGGTCAGTCCAATGCGTCCAGGTAAAGCCAGCGGCGATCCACCCGCACGAAGCGGCTCACCTCGTGCTGTCGGCTGCGGATGCCGCCGGCCCGGCACTGCGCCGTGAATTCCACCACGCCGTCGGTGTCGAACGGTCCCCCGCGCTCGGTCCGTTCGATGTCGAGGCGCGTCCAGACGAGGGCGGCGTCCAACTCGAATTCGTGCGGCCGAGTGCTCGGATGCCAGGTCGAGAGCAGGTAGCCGACGTCGCCGACCACGAAGGCACTGTACCGGGAGCGCATCAGCCGCTCGGCGGTGGGAGCGAACGACAGGCCGTCGTGGAGCGGACCGCAGCAGTCGAGGTACGAGTCGCCGCTCCGGCACGGACAACGCCCGGGTCGCGAGGCTGTCGTTCCAGGGGTCGGCACAGCCCCATTATCGGCTACGACCGGCCGGTGTCGTGTCGTCCCCGTTCTCGCCGCGCTCCGGTAGGAGATACCGGATGAACCAGTCGGTGGCGAGGTTCGCGGCGGCGGCCAGGGTACCCGGTTCCTCGAACAGGTGCGTGGCACCATCCACGACCGTGAGCCTGCTTCGGCAGCGCAGCCGGGCCTGGGCCTGCCGGTTGAGTTCGAGCACTACTTCGTCCGCTCCACCCACGATCAGCAGTGTCGGGGCCTGCACGATCGGCAGCCGGGCTCCGGCAAGGTCGGGTCGTCCGCCACGGGAGACGACGGCAGAGATGTCGCTGCCCGGCTCCGCCGCCGCCCAGAGCGCCGCACCGGCGCCGGTGCTCGCTCCGAAGTACCCGATCCGGCACTGCGACGTCTCCGGGCCATGCTGCAACCACGCGGTTGCCGCAATCAGACGGCTCGCGAGCAGTTCGATGTCGAAGACGTTCGCCCGGTTCGGTTCCTCGTCGGCGGTGAGAAGATCCAGAAGCAGGGTCCCGAGGCCGGCACGGAGAAGCACCTCCGCGACGAACTGGTTGCGTGGGCTGTGCCGACTGCTGCCGCTGCCGTGCGCGAAGACGACGATCCCGGTGGCACCCTTCGGCAGGCGCAGGTGGCCTTCGAGGAGCACCCCGTCAACGGGGATCTCGACGTCGCGATCCAGGTCGTCGACCACGACCCGACCGTTGCGCATCCGGCGGGCCGCCGCGTCCAGCAGGACCACCACCTCCTCATCGCTGGTCGCGGAGAAGTCCCGGTAATGGTTCCCGACGGCGACCAGTTGGCGGGCCGCGAGGACGCAGACGACCTCGTCGGCTCCCGGAAGGTTCCCGACGGTCTCCGCCGGCACCACCGGCGCCGCCATGATCACGGTCGCCGCGCCGAGGTGACGGGCCACGTCACACGCCACCCGGGCCGTGGAGCCCGTGGCGATGCCGTCGTCGACGATGACGACGGTGCGCCCGGTCAGGTCCACCCGCGCACGGCCCATCCGGAGGCCGGCCACCCGCTCGTTCAGCAGAGCCCGCTCTCGTTGCTCAACGGTCCGGAGTTCCTCCACGGTGACACCGGTGAGAGTGAGCACCTCCGAATCGAGCACGCGTGCCCCGCCTTCTCCTATCGCCCCCATGGCCAGTTCCGGTTGGTACGGAACCCCCAGCTTGCGCACCACGATCACGTCCAGCGGCGCGTGCAGTGCCTCGGCGACCTGGAACGCGACGGGGACCCCCCCGCGTGGCAGACCGAGCACGACGACATCCCGGTCACGCAGGTGACGCAGGCGCTCGGCGAGTTGGCGACCCGCATCCACGCGGTCGGCGAAGATGACCATGGTCCGGGACCTCCTTGATCGGGCGCGGAAGATTGCGCTCCCGCACATCATCCCCCCGACCAGAGCTCCCCGACAGGGCTCCAGGTGGAAAAGTCCGGCTCGGGGTCTGAGGAGGATCGGTACGGAAATTCATGTTTAGGGCGCACCGGTGCGGATTCCGGCTTTGGACGGTGAAGTTTTTCGAATCTAAACGTCGGTGTCGCCGGCGCGCTGGATTGCGCGGTAGACCGTGGACCTCCCGACGCTGAAGAGTTCAGCGATCTGCGCGGTGGTGTGTTCGCCTCGCTGGTGGACCTCGATCAGATGCTTCTCCTGCGCTTTGGACAGTTTGGGCTGCTTACCGCGCAGACGACCGGCCGCTTTGGCGACCTGCATCCCTTCGCGAGTGCGTGCTCGGATGAGGTCGGCCTCGAATTCAGCGACCATCGCGAGCGCGTTGAAGAGGAGTCTGCCGACCGGGTCGGTTGGGTCGTGAACGGAACCGCCGATGCTGAGCTTCACTTCGCGGCGGGTGAGGTCGTCGACGATGTCTTTGGCATCGCGAAGCGACCGTGCCAGGCGATCGAGCTTGGTCACGACGAGGGTGTCGCCGGCTCGGCAGGCGGCTAACGCTTCGCGAAGACCTGGCCGGGCCCGGTTCGTTCCGGTGAGGCCCTGGTCGGTAAACGTCGTCTGGTGTGAGACGCCGAGGGCGGCGAGGGCGTTTTTTTGGGCGGTGAGGTCTTGGTCGTTGGTTGATACGCGCGCGTAGCCTATAAGCATCCCGGTCATGCTTCTGGAGTGTACCGGTTAGCCCCCTTCATCGGGCATTTTCTCGGGCTGGTCTTACGGGAATCGGGCGCCCCGGAACTATGCGGTTCCTCGTCGGCGCTCCTCGGCCATTCTCGTGTCCCGGTCACCGTCCGGCTTGCGGGACACGCAAGAGATGACACCCCGGCACGGCTCTCCGGCCGGCCTATACGCTCATGGCATGAGCCAAATGCACCTGAGTGGTCAACTCGTCTGCCGCGATCGGGATCAGGCGGCCGTAGTCGCTGAGCATCTTTCGGATCACGTGGCTCGAACGCGTGCGGAGCCCGGGTGCATCTCATTCAGTGTCGCCTCGACCGTCGATCCCCTGGTATGGCAGGTCGACGAGTGCTTCCAGGACAGTTCTGCGCTCAAAGCACACCAGGACCGCGTTGCGGGAAGCGACTGGGGACGGGTCACAGCCGGGATCGAACGTCGCTACGCGATCCGCGGGCTCTAGTCACCCCACATTGCCCCACCTTGGGCTGCCGGTACGACTACTACGGTGCTGCCTGGCTGAGCACCTCGACTAGCTGAAACCGCTCCAGCACGACGAGCGTTTCGTCATCGACGGTGAAGTCTGAATTGTTGAGGAAGTCACGCATATACGTGCTGTGCCAGAAGGCTTCATGACCGCGGCGCCAGGCGCCTACGGAGTCGAATCCTTCGCCCTCATCGCGCGCATGCTCGAGGCCGACGTCAGCAAGTCGGACAATCTCGACCGCAACCGTCTGGATGATCGCCACCGCGGCATCGTTGGAATCCACGACCGTCTGCTTGTTCCCGACGATCGGCAACTGTTCGTCTTCTACCGAATACTCCACGAAGGTCGAGCTGGTGGAGGTCTTCTTGCCGGCCAGAATTGCGGCGATCAGTCGATCCCGAAGCGGGCCTGGAAAACCGAACTCAGCAATCGGGAATCCACCGTGGTTGGTCATGAAGTGATCCCAGGTGCCGAGGCACGCACCCCTGAACCCCAAGGCGTTCCACCTACGGGTATCCATCTCGGCGCCGCCCTGCGGTGACGCCAACCAGCGATAGCGAAGAGAAGGCTCATTCGAGCTTCTTGAGCATCTTCACCGAGGTTGTCTCGTAGCCGAGGGAATCGTAAAGTCCCCTGGCGCCGGTGTTGAATCCGAAGACGCTGAGGCCGAGAGAGCGCGCACCGTGTGAGCGTGCATATTCCTCGCCGAGCAGCATCGTTGTTCTCCCATGACCCTGGCCACGCTGGTCAGCGTTGATGAAAACGTCCCAGACCCACCACGCCCCCGGATCGGTGGTGACATCCTGCCCGATCCACAGATATCCCACTGCCGTGCCAACCTCGTTCATAACGTGAAAGACCTCATTGCCGGGGCTCTGAGTACTCTTCGGGAATGAACGAGCCATGCTCTCGACCGCTATGCGCCGAGCTTCCTCGTGTGATCGACCCTGGGCAAGTAAATCACCGACGTACTCCGCGCAGCTTTGCTCAATCCATGTCGGGAAATCGCTGGCCAAGATTCGCTGAAGGGTTACGGTCACCTCTCAATTCTTCCAGGCCGAGCCGTCGGTTTTCACCGACGGATTCCGAGGGCAGAGCGGGGACGGGCCGGAGGGCATGAACTATTGGATGAGGCCCTGGCCTAGATCTGTCACTCTTAGCGTTCCCCAACGCCACTCCCCCGAGACTTCGGACCTTCGGCGAATTGGTACCGATTCGGCGTCGATGGGGGTCCTTCGGCGGCACCCGGATCCGAGCGCCAGGCGATTCCCCGTTTCGCTGAAACCGGGTGCGAGCAGACGTGAGGGAGGCGTTCTCCTAGAGCGGTCGTGCCGTTCGCCCGATATGATGCAGGCAGCTGTGCTGGGCAGCCTGCAACGAGCGTTATGGTCTGCTTCGGCTCATTGGGGGATGGCGTGAAGATTCTTGGTGCGATCTTGGTTGGCGTCATTGTCCTTGCTGTGTCTGCGTTCTTCATCGTCCGCTCCCTGGAGGAACGAGTCACCAGCGAACTAGTTACACAGGTGTCACGGCTCGAAATACCGGCGGGCTGGCAGCCTCTGAGCGACATTGTCCGCGGGGAACACTTCTTGTGCATGAGCACTAACCCGTGTCCAAGCATTTCCCGGCGTTGGCAGGTGGACACGGCGGTTACCGACCAGGACCTGGAAGAAATCGCTACTCCGGCGGGTTTGGTGCTTGCCGTGGAGGGGACGTGTCAGAGGCCAGCCGCCGAGACCGGGGAGACCATCGTCTGCACGGGGCGGGCAGTCAAGGATGGTTATAAGTACCAGCTGACGGTGTTCAGCGTGGATCCCAACGGGAATCTCCAGGTGGCGTTGAGCGTGCGCCCGTCGTGATTCCTCTTGGTCTGAGAAGACGCGCCTCCAGGAGTATCGGCTCCTGCTTCGCTCAGGGTTCCCCCTAGTGCGAGCGGAAATCAGCGTCGTGTTCAGATCGATGTAACAAGCCGGCCCTCATCCCCGTAAGCGGCGGGCAGCGCTCATCGTCGCCGCATATGTTCAGAGAACCTCGGCCTGAACGAGTGTCTGCGGATTCGACTGGTTTGACCAAGTGCCGGTGAGTATCTGCGCTTGCCCCTGGTTGTTCAAGGCGACGAGCCCATTCGAGCCGTGCAGCTGAGGGCCTTGAGCGGCCAGACGCCGCACCACGACGATTCGCAGGGCGCCAGCTTCTATGACGGTAACGCCCAACTCGTACCTTGTGGACACCGTGCCACCCGGCGGTAGCGACGGTACGTGCCCGTCGGTCTTGCCACTACCCGCGACGTCGGCCGTCGACTCACGGAGGACCCTCACCCCGTCAATTTCGATGTATTGCTCGGCTTGCCTGCCACCCGTGAGCGCCGCCGCTGCCACCGCCGCCAGATAAGCGGGATCTCCCGTAGAGTCGTACACCCATCGTCGGCCCAGAACGGAATGCTCCATGGTGCCGATGAGCCAGGCGTCCCCGCCCGCGAGCGGCGCGCCACGGTAGGTCAGAGGGACCTGCAGCACCGGCCCCTCTCCGACCCAGACGAGCATTGTTTCGATGCCAACCTCGCCATCGGGATCATCAAAGCGGAACGAGCCAACGCTCACAAACCTTGAGCCAGCGTCGCCTTCAAACCACGGCTGGGTCGGCGCCCATCCTCCGATGAGCTCGACCTTCGACGGCCGCAGCTCGGCCTGATGTATGAGTGCCATACGGCCGATTCTAGAGGGCCACCTGCCAGTCGCTTCGTCCGAAATCTTGCAAACAGCGAAGCATCAGTGGTGAGAATTACCGCCTGACAATCACCGACGACGCCTCCGGCGTCGGCGTAACAGGACTGCCCCGAGTTCAGTTGACCCGGAGAGGGTTCGGTCATCGGTGTTTGCTCGGGAAACCCTATTCGCTCAAGATGCGTTGAAAGAGCAAGTGGTCCTGCCAGGTACCGGCAATCTTGAGGTATTTTTTTGCAATGCCGATGGGCTCGAATCCCGCTTTGCGCAGGACCTTTTGGGAGCCGAGGTTATGCAGCAGTGTGCCGGCCTGGAGACGGTGAAGCCCGAGATCCTTGATGCAGTGATTGATGACGTTTTCCAAGGCTACGGAGGCGAGGCCCTGTCCGACGTGTTCTTTGTCGACCCAGTACCCGACGTTGACGCTTTGGAATGGCCCGCGAACGATCCTTGTGAGATTGATTCGACTGATAATCGTGTCGCTTTTGACGATGACCGTCGTGCTGGCGAGGTCCGGCATGCGATCCGTCGTCCAGGGGGCGGTCATGCGGGAGCCGTGACCGTGATGGCCGCGGTCGATCCGAAGCCGCGCGCGATGAGCCAGATGGCGAAGAAGGTCTCGAACAGGCCACCGGGAACGGTGGAGGCCAGGCCGGCGCCGGCGACTCCGGCGAGTTCGAGGAAGCAGCCGGCCGCGAACGACGCGTAGCCGACGAATCCCCAGACCGAGAGGAACCGCGGGATGAGGCGCGAACGGTAGAGCGCGACGCAAAAGAACAGGCTTCCGATGCCGAGACCGGCCATCGCGATGTTGTAGGCGAGGAAGTTGGTGCCCGCGGATGCCATGAGCAGCGCGACTGCGCCGACGGCGAGGAACCCGCCCTCGAAGATCCGGGTTGCGAGGTAGCCGACGGCGACGGCCGGGGCGTGCGGGCGGAGGACGGGCAGCATGAGTGCGCCGATCGCGATGACGGCCGCCGAGTTGAGCAGCATCATCACCGCGCCCGTGGTGAGGAGTGCGCCGGGGGAGGCTGTCGTGGCGATGGAGCTTCCGATGCCGTAGAGGAGAAAGGCGGCGAGCATGAGCGTGCCGACCGTGCGGGCGATTGGGCGTGAGTTCTTCATGGTGTGTGTCCTGTCTCGAATTGTGAGCTGACCATACGGTGTAAGGTCGAACAGCAAGACGGTACCATACAATGTAAGGTGGCGTCTATGGTAAAATCGGAAACCCGAGAACCGGTCACGCGGGAGCGAGCAATCCGGGTCGCGGTAGCACTCGCCGATGTGGGTGGCATCGAGCCGCTGAGCATGCGCAAGCTCGCCGCGGAACTCGGCATCGAGGCCATGTCGCTCTACTACCATGTCAAGAGCAAAGACGACATCCTCGACGGGATGCTCGACGTCGTGTACTCCGAGTTCTCGACCCCGCACGCCGGTGACGAGCGGCGCTCGGCCATGCGCGATCGAGCGGAGTCCACGCGCAACGTATTGGCGCAGCATCCCTGGGCGATCAGCATCAAGGCCCGCAATTCACCGGGGCTGGCGACCCTCGGTCACCTCGACTCGGTGATCGGCTGCCTGCGCGCAGCCGGCTTCTCGATGCCCCTGACCGGCCACGCCATGTCGATTCTCGACAGCTATGTGCAGGGCTTCGCGCAGCAGGAGGCGTCATTGCCCCTAGACCCATCGGGCGATATCGGCGCCGCGACGGAAGACATCATGGCGCAGCAGGACCAGATGGCGCAGGCGTTCCCCAACCTTGCCGACATGGCGGTCAAGCCTGATCCTGCAGCCGGGCTACGCCTACGGCAACGAGTTCGACTTCGGACTGAAGCTCATCCTCGACGGCATCGCAGCAGCGCAGGCCGCCGCTGGCAAAGTCCATGACCTCTCTCGCCAGGGTTCCTGCGTGAGAACGCACCTGATCCAAAGCGCTTCGGGCGCCATCCGCAGGTTCGCGGCTGGGCCCTCAAGTGAGCCAGGATCCTGCAACGGGTTCTGACGCCGCACATTTCCCCTTGATGCGCTGAGTGAAGTGCGGGCCAGAAGCTCGTGCTCAATCTGCGCATCAACCTTCCCCGTTCGCTTTCTACCTTTGGGTAGCCTGACGACATGTGGGACACGATGAGCGCCAGTCGCGAGAAGCGCGAGGAATTGCACGAGGCGTATGCCAGCGGTTTGGAGCCGGCGCGAGACCGTTTCCGAGCACGGTTGAGTGCACCAAGCGATCCGCAACTCGATGGCAGTATCGAAAGCCTGGATGCCGTGAACGAATGGTTCCTGACGCACATCAAGGAACGGCACGACACGGAGACTGTGGAGTTGCCCTCGAAGTGGAACCCGCTTCCTGCACTCGGCACTCCGGGGAACGGCCCGTTCACGTCAAGTCAGCTTGCGCTCATCGATGAGGTGCAGGCGTATCTCGGTGGAGTATTGACGACCGTTATCCCAGGTGCGCACGGGGTGATCTATAAGGGCCATAAGCGGGATTTCAGGAACGGGCTCACAATGCTTGAGGTGGGAAAAAGACGACCTCTTCCCGTGCGTGATGTCGTATACAAAGAAGCTCTCGGCGTTGTTCTGTCCGGGCGCGAGGTGGCAGTTGACACGTTGTCGTCATCGGTGCGGGAAGAGTTGGCCGCATTGGCCTGACTGGGTCTCGGCATCGCGAGTGTGCGCGGGACTCAAGTCAACCCACGACGCCGGCGCTCCGAGGCAAGCGCCCTGGAGTAGCCCGGAGAGGGTTCGCCTAGCGACGCGTCTCCGCCCACTGGCAGGATGAGCGAATGCGAAACGATCCTGAAACCAACTGTGCGGAATCCGGCATGCTCGCGCAGTACCTCGATTATCAGCGTGAGACGTTGCTTTCGAAGACCGACGGACTGACCCGTGAGCAGCTGGCACAAACGCACTCCCCGTCCACACTCACCCTCGCGGGCCTGCTGTATCATCTGGCGCTCGTGGAGGAAAGCTGGATGGAGGTCCGCTTTGCTGGTCTCCCAGATCGCGAGCCATGGGCCAGTGCCGACTGGGACGACGACCCGGACTGGGAATTCCGCAACGCTGCTCTTCTCGAGCCGATGCAGCTGCGGAGTCGCTACCGCGAAGCCTGCGATCGGAGCCGGGCAGTCGTGTCCAAATCGACAGGCTTGGGTCAGCTGTCGGTCAAGACGCTGAGCGATGGACGCAACTTCTCGCTCCGATGGGTACTGCTGCACCTTGTCGAGGAGACCGCGCGCCACGCCGGCCACGCCGACTTCCTGCGCGAAGCGATCGACGGCACGGTCGGGGAATAGCAAACCAAGACGTCAGAATCCTCGTTAGAGGAAACGTCTTGGAAGCATCGACCCTTCAGTCATTCGGTGACCGGCAGTTGACCAGTCGCGTTGCACGTTCCTCTGCGATCCCTGAGTGCGAGCACCAAGGCACTCCCCAGCTCACAACAACCGAGCATCGATAGATGCCCGATTGCGGGCCGACGAACTTCTCGGTGAACAGAACCCTGGACGGATAGTTTGTGAACATGACAGAGTATCGACGCCCCACGTTCCCGGTGGAGATCTACCGGGATGAGCAGGGCCGTCCGATTGACTACGGCAATCGATGGGGAGGAGCGTCTCCGCCCGAAGACGTGTATTCCCGTGTTAGTAATCTGCAGCGGTTCGCGCGGTTGCACGACGTCGCTAACGCACTGATCGAGTGGCTGCACACCACGTTCGACGTTGCCGTCGACGAAGCCCCAAACGCCGCTGCAGATCGTCTCCACATGCCAAATGAGGTCGTCCGTGCAGTACGGGTCGTGCCTCGCAACCCGACAGCGGCACCGCTGACATTTGTCCTTACGCCGTTCCCGGGCGTCTACCTTCACGCGGGTTCGCTCAACGACTTCCACTTCCCGGTGTGCGGCTGTGATGCCTGTGACGACGATGTCCTGAATCTGGCGGAAGAGCTCGAATGGACCACGCGCACCGTCGTGTCAGGCGGTTATTCTGAGCGGTTCGATCCCGGGCGGGGCGACTGGATTGAGTACCGGCTCGAGGAGCCAGGGGTCGGGATGCGATCCGGACGCAGCCGCACCGAGGACCTGCCAGAGGACCGGGTCAAGTCCGCGCGAACCGCGGTACCGCCTGCAGGTCAGTGGTCCCCCTGGCCATTGCTTCCAAAGGGCCTAGCCGACGCTATCGGCTGATCGCCCGAGCCTGCCGTGCCGGTGAGGGTTGGAGTGCGGGCGCATCAGTTCAACTCTCGTGCCACCGCTTGATCGCCCGGTCCCACGCCGCATCCGCCCTCACAGCACCACTGAATATCGGATCCACAAATTGGATAACTTCCGCCAGCTGTTCTTCAAACGATTCCAGGCATTGGTCCGTGAGGTCGAGCTTGCGTCGCCATGCCGCCCACTTCTTCTGAGCAAGTGCGGGCCAACCCGCCGTGGCAACTGCGATTGAGGTCAGTGGCACTTGACGGAAGTCGGCGACGCGCTGGGCAGCACCCTGAACCTCACCAGCAAGGAAGTCCTGTGTCATCGAGAAATTACGGAGATCCACGACATCGCGCCATCGGGTGCTCGTCGCACCACGCGTCAGCATCGTGACAGCCTTCTCAGCGACGACCATCACCACCGGGTATCCCAGCATTTCAAACTGACCGCCGAGGATACGCGGAACCGCGACAACGCGCGGAACCGGCCAAATCGGGTCGCCCGTGCTGATGTCCAAATGAAACGACATCGCACTGTTGTAAACGTTTGCGAAGATCTTGACTCGGAGGCCCGAGTAGTCGTCGCCCTCACGGATGGCGCGAACATCAGTGCGGACCGGGTCAACGACAAACGCGTCATCGACGGGGACCGCCGCCACAGCACGGACAACGGCGAGCAGATGTGCGTCATCCACTTGGAAGTTGACGGCTTCCATATCGATATCACTCGTCGGACGGCGAAGGTGATACGCGGCCAGTAGCACTCCGCCTTTGAGGACGAAATCCTCTCGGTACGGAGTCTGAGCCAATCGGTTCAGGAACGCTTCCATGGCGTAGAGGGTGACCGTCTCGGTGACCGGCCGACCCGATTCACGGGCGTGCCGTTGAAGCGCGGCATAGAGCTGCGACGCCATGCTCACGACAGCAGCTCCAGAGCCTGGCGAAGCGGGCCGCTCGCTCGGGGAAGCTGCTGGGCGATGGCCATCAGTGAGGCCGGGTGGGACCCGCTCTTGCGGAGCCAATTCTTCAACGCCTCTGGAGCGATCTCATACCCTTCCAAGCCACGAAGCCGGTAAGCATCGACGATGGAGCGCTCAGGCGAATATAGGCCAATGGTCCCGTCGGTTCCGTCGATGGGCAGTTCGGTGCGTCCGAGCGTGAATGACTCAGGATCGAAATGGTGCCAGGCGACAGGGGCCTGAGTGCGCGGGAACCGGGCGCGACGAGGCAGGGCTACATCTATACGCGCGGGGATGGCATCAATGAGGCCATGGTGCGCCAATGCGCTCGTGAGGCACAATGTCGCGTCCGGCCTTCGGGCGGCGATTTCGATCAGGTCCAGGTTCGCAGGCGGAAGATCGGCCCTGCGGTACAAGCCCCTGCCGATGCGGTCGATGGCACCGCTCTCGCAAAGCCGGCGCAACTCTCGCACACCGAAACCTGCGTCGGCAGCCGCAGCCGCATTGAAAACCTGAACGGGCAGATCATCAATCGTCGCCATGAGGGGCCGCCCTTCTCCGAGTATCAAAGTGCTTACACGTAACTTTATCTGCAAACACTTCAGTACGCCAGAGGAGTTGGGAGTCCGCGCCAGACTCAAACGACCCATCTCGTCCTGGCGCAGCACCTGTCGTTTACGGCCTTTGCCTAATCGCCCGTTCCGGACGGGCCAATCCAATTAGCTGTGTCCCGGTAACCGTTCGGGTTACGGGCACGTGTGCAGCCATTGGGTCGCTGTGGCGGGTGTGGGGTTGCGGTGAGTACGTGGCCGAGTCAACCATTCGAGTCGACACCGAGATAACATGTACATGACGTACTCAACGTACGTCTACATGCAAGGGTTCACCTCCGCAGGAAGGTTGAAAATGCCACTCGTCGCCGATTACAAGACGTTCACAGACGCGCGCTCACATCTCAAGGAAGTGTTCGATGCGACCGCGCGCGGGCGAACCGTCACCGTGCAGCGCGATGGTCAGCTCTCCGCGGTCATGCCGGTGGATCGGCTCCGTACCTACTTCTCTCGAACTGTATCGCCGCGCGTTCGCGTCACTCGCGAAGATGGCCGCACTATCGCGTTGATGGATGGTCGCCCCTTTGTGTCTGAGGGTACGGATGTTAACGGCGCGCTCGCTGACCTCGCCCTTTCGCTTCGTGAGTACGCCGAAGACTGGGACGACCGGCTGGAGAGTGCTCCGAATCACGCCGGAAACTGGGCACTTGTGCAGCTCATTAAACTTTCCACCGACGAACAGCTCCTCGAATGGCTTGAGCGCGGCGGTGAGTAGACACCCGGCCGCGACCCGCGAGGACCACGACGACTTCTGCGTGGCGGAGAAGTGGCAGCTCATACGCGGCGCATCAGGACAGCCTGTCAGGCATCACCGCACCTACGAGTTGACGCTCTGGGACGGGCACATCCTCCGAACTCGAATCTCCAGACCCGTCGACAAGTCGACTTACTCTGCCGGGATGTGGACCCACATCCTGCGAACCCAGCTCGCCGTTGACCCTGAAGCGTTCTGGGCCTGTGTTCGTGACAAGAAGTTGCCGGACCGCGGGGCGCCCGAAACCGTGACCCAGAGGGAGCCGCTACCGCTGTATCTCGTTCGGGCGCTCAGCGAACTCGGCGTTGACGAAAGCGAGAGCCTGACACTCACCGCGGCGGAAGCAGCGCAGCTACTCTCCGAGAAGATGGCCGAGCGCTACGGCCACCAACGCAGTTCGTGAGTGATTCGACAACTACTGGACCGATGAGGCTTCGGGAAGGGTCACCATGCTGGTGGCAGCGACCCTCTACGGCCCGATTCTGGTGAGCTGCAAAGACGTCGAACGCTGACTGGTCCACCTTTTTGAGCGTCCCGTAGGGGGTCCCCCTTGCGAACTGTCAGCACCCCATTGCGGCGCAGTGCTCACAACCCAGCGACCTGGGCCCGTTCTCGACTCGCGCGGAGAACGGGCCTTCGCCTTTGCCGGATCACAGGCCCAGGCCACAAAGGGCGAGACACCTGCTTCACGCAGTTACGGCATCCACTCGATCAGCTGCGCATCGGCAGGCACGTAAAATGGTCCCCGCACCCAAGGCCTGTAGGCGTGTCAGCCGGTCCAACTGCCGCAGCAACTCCGGCACCGAGACCCGCGAGGGCCCTGTCCGCAGTCTTTCCCACGCAGTCAGCCTGGAACCGTCCTCGACGCGAAGCAAGGCCTCCAACCCCCGGATCAAGTTGGGCCCGGCCGCGTCAACCAGCACGGCATAGAGCCGGTCACTCGCGCCAGCACGGACCTCTGCAACCAGACGCGTCAACGCGGAGACGCCAGGAAGAAGGACCTTCCGCTCACGCAGCCAGAGGGCCGCGCGTTCAAACAAACGCACTGGCCCCTCCGACGACGTCCACGCCCGGGCCGACAGGAACAGCCTCAGCTCCTCGTACTTCACCGGATCAGCGAAGTCCACGTACCCATAAAAGGCAGAAATCTCCGCAGCATGCTCGTAGCCGGTCTGTCCCCGCTGCGCGTAAAGCTTGAGAGTGGAAGCATCCGCAATGCCCAGTTGCTCGGCCAAGGATTCCACCACCGGCCAAGGGACAACCAACGGATCCGTCAGGAACCGGCCTACTACACGGACCGTGGCCAGTTGAACAGCGAATCCCAGACGGTTG
Organism: Cryobacterium algoritolerans; assembly: GCF_004402785.1. Lineage (GTDB taxonomy): Bacteria > Actinomycetota > Actinomycetes > Actinomycetales > Microbacteriaceae > Cryobacterium > Cryobacterium algoritolerans. The sequence goes on along the minus strand of NZ_SOFP01000046.1, from coordinate 154,397 downwards.
TGCATCACCCGCCGCCGGCCGGCCACCGACAGATCAGCATCGTCCAACCAACAAAAGCGCTCCAGGTCCTCCCGCGATACCTCATCAGGGAATCGGCCGAACCCGGCGACCTGCTCATCACTTAGAAAATCAACCGCCATGCCACCAATCCATAAGCCCCGGACCACTTAGCGTGAATTTCCGTACCGATCCTCCTCAGACGCCGGCTCCGCAGGACTGACGAGACCGGCGGGCACCGAAATCCCAGCCTCGGCGAGGATCTGGAACAAGAAAAGGACCAGATCATACAAAAAAGACCCGCTCAGTGAGCGGGTACTTCTTGTCCAACGGTGTTGCGTGGTGGATCCGAGGGGATTCGAACCCCTGACCCCCTGCATGCCATGCAGGTGCGCTACCAGCTGCGCCACGGACCCAGATTGTGTTTCGGATTCCCCCGAAACAACTTCTCTAGGCTACTACATCCCGAGCCCGGTGGAGTACCAGCTGCTACTCCTGCACATTGTGGGCGGGCAACTCGATCGGAACGACCGGGCAGTCCTTCCACAGGCGCTCGAGGGAGTAGTAGACGCGTTCCTCTTCGTGGAAGACGTGGACAACGAGGTCACCGAAGTCAACGAGGATCCAACGGCCCTCGGCGCGGCCCTCGCGACGCAGGGGCTTGTGGCCGGCCTCCGTGAGCTTGTCTTCGATCTCGCCGGCGATAGCCACGACGTTGCGCTCCGAGCGGCCGGTAACGATCAGGAAGATGTCGGCGAGCGGAAGGGGGTTCGAGACGTCGATTGCGACGAGGTCCTCCCCCGCCTTCGAGTCTGCGGCGGCGGCGGCCAGCTTGAGGAGCTCGAGAGCATGGGCAGAAGCTGTCATCGAATGAATCCCTGGGATAGTGAGAGCGAATGAAGTGGCATTAGAAGATCTTGAGGACGTAGCCGGCGATGAAGAGCGCAACGACGCCGAGAGCGAGCACTCCCACCGTGATGGTCAGGACGGTGGGAAGTGTCACCCCGCGCTTGGCCGGCGGCGCCATAACACCCCTGGTCGAGGCGTGGGTGCTGACGGCGCGGCTCGCACTCACCGGGGCGACGTCGCTGTGGTGACCGCTCTCGTCGAGCTGGTCGAGCATGTGGTCCATCTCGGCGGAGTCGAAAAGATTCGGATGCGCGCCCGTCGACCCGAGACTGCGGGGCAGGTCGATCGAGCCGGTGATCATGATCTCGCCGGTGCTGGTCAGCGGTCCCGAGGTCGTGCCCTGATGCGGGATCAACGGCAGGATAAGGGCGTTGGTCGTCGTCGGAATTCCGCCGGCGCTGATGCCACGGGACATCAGCTGGTCGAACGGTTCGATCGGCGATGCGGAGGGGATGGAGCCGTCGTCGTCGTCACGATCGAGGGACCAATGTCCCACCGGCGGGTGGAGTACACCGGGGCGGACCCGGGCCGACGAGGAAGAGGACTTCGATTCGACAAGGAACTCGACGGGAACAGGCTGCTTCGCCTTGACGACGGGAGCCGGGGTACCCTGCAGCTCGACCGCGATCGGCTCTGACTGGCCCGATTCGTCGTCGTGGCCCTGAGCCAGCTGCACGGCGCGCAGTTCACGACGGGTCAGCGTTCGTTTGGGGACGGGTTGGCGTGGAGCGCTCACCGCCGCGGCCCAACCGGACTTTGTCGCGGGCGGGGCGAACGCGGATGCGACGGCGGGCTTGTCGGGCGCCGCGGTCTGTGCCGGGGTGGATCCGGAGGAGTGCGTGGGAATGTGGTTCGACGAATTCTGCTGGTCTGCCGAGGCAGGCTCGTGCCCCTGGGCCAACTCGCGCGCTTGACGACGCGTCAGTGGCTGTGGGTCATTACCCAACGTCATGCCACACTCCGATACAAATGATGCTTTGAGATATACTGGACGACCCCATCGGGGACCAGATACCAGACCGGGAATCCCCGGTTCACACGTGCCCGGCAGTCTGTGGACGAGATAGCCAAAGCCGGAACTTCCAATAAGCTTACGTCTTGGTTGGGTAATCCCGAAACGCTCAGCTCATGTCCCGGACGACTCACAGCCACGAAGTGCGCGAGGTCCCAGAGCTCCTGGACGTCTTTCCAGCTCAGGATCTGCCGGATCGCATCCGCCCCGGTGATGAAGAAGAGTTCGGCGTCCGGGCGCTGGGCGTGCAGGTCGCGAAGGGTGTCGATCGTGTAGGTGGGACCGGTCCGGTCAATGTCGACCCGGCTCACCGTGAAACGCGGATTCGACGCCGTGGCGATGACCGTCATCAGGTAGCGGTGCTCGCTGACCGTGACATCGGGCTTCTGCCACGGCTGTCCGGTGGGCACGAAAATCACCTCGTCGAGGTCGAAGCTCTGGGCCACCTCACTGGCCGCCACGAGGTGCCCGTGGTGGATCGGGTCGAAGGTGCCGCCCATCACCCCGATTCTCAGGCGGCGCGCCGGCATCGAAACGACAGCCTCAGTGGTTGGCGCGCGCGCCGCCGTGGGCGTCGGCATATGCCTTCGCCTTGGCCTGGTGGCGGTTCGCCACGTCGCGGTAGGACCAGACGACGACGCCGAGCGCCGCGAAGGTCACAAGCGCGATCAGGCCGTAGACGAACGTCGGCATGGGCAGGGCGACGTGTTCGGCCTGCGCGAGCACTTCGTTCAGGAACGACATGGGTTCTCCATTCAGAGACGGTTAACGGGCACCCGGCAAGAGCGGACGACTCCGAGAGTATTCTAGCGGGGCCTACACTCGCACCTGGCCCGAGCCACGCACGATCCATTTGGTACTGGTGAGCTCCGACAGACCCATCGGCCCTCTGGCGTGCAGTTTCTGGGTCGAAATACCCACCTCGGCACCGAATCCGAACTCGCCACCATCGGTGAACCGGGTTGAGGCGTTGACCATGACGGCGGCGGAGTCGACCTCGGCCAGGAAACGTTCGGCGTTGACCACGTCGTTGGTGATGATCGATTCAGTGTGCCCGGTCGAATACCGGCGGATGTGCGCGATCGCGTCGTCGAGGGAGTCGACGACGGCCACGGAGACCTCAAGGCCCATGTATTCGGTGCCCCAGTCTTCCGGTCTCGCCGGCACCGCGGCAGGGAATATCTCCTGCACCCGCAGGTCGCCGTGGATTGTGACGCCGGATCCGGTGAGCCTTGCCAGCACGCCGGGGAGCAGCCGGGCCGCGGCATCACGGTGAACGAGCAGGGTCTCGAGAGAATTGCAGACGCTGGGCCGCTGAACCTTCGAGTTGTGCACGATCTCCACCGCCCAGTCCGCGTTGGCGCTCTCGTCGAGGAAGATGTGCACGACGCCCGCACCGGTCTCGATCACGGGCACCTTCGACTGGTTGACCACCGCCTGGATCAGCCCGGCACTTCCCCGGGGAATGAGCACATCCACATAGCCGCGGGCCTGCATCAGCTCGGTGGCACCATCGCGCCCGAACGGGTCGATCGTCTGCACGGATTCCGCGGGCAGCCCGGCTGATCCGATCGCCTGCTGCAGGAGTCTGACGAGAACCCGGTTGGTGTTCTCCGCGGCAGATCCGCCGCGGAGCACGACGGCGTTGCCGCTCTTGAGGGCGATCGCGGCGATGTCGACGGTGACGTTGGGTCGCGCTTCGTAGATGACCCCGACCACGCCGAAGGGTACCCGCACCTGGCTGATCTTGATGCCGTTGGGCAGGTTCCTCCCCCGCACCACCTCGCCGATCGGGTCCGTGAGCAGGGCGATCTGGTCGACGGCGGCGGCGAGTCCTTCGATCCGGGACTCGTCCAGACTGAGGCGGTCGAGCATCCCGGCGGACAGGCCGTTCTCGCGGCCGGCGGAGAGGTCGACCCGGTTGGCGGTGAGGATGTCGGAGATGTTTCCGCGCAGCGCGGCGGAAACGGTGGCCAGAGCACGGTTCTTCAGCTGGGTTGGCGCGGCCGCGAGGGCAACCGACGCCCGCCGGGATGCCTCGAGGATGGGCGGGAGCTGGGCAGTGTCGGTCAGGGTCTGTGAGGACATCCCGGCAGCCTACGCGACCAGGCTGCCGGTCGGCTGGGTGGTTTACCCGAACGGGCTGCCGGACGGCGGGATGAGCGCCTCGGTGCTCGGTTCGAACCAGGTACCGACCAGGTCACCGCGGAGCGCCTCGGCGACCAGCGACGTGGAGGTGACGAGGACGGCGGTGCCGGCGTCGGCCGCGATCCGGGCCGCAGACACTTTGGTGCCCGCTCCCCCGGTGCCCACGCCGGAACGGCTCCCGCCGAACTCGACGCCGGGCAGCCGGTCCCCGGGGCTCACGTGGGAGATCGGCTCGGCACCTGGCAGGTGCGGCGGGCGGGTGTAGAGCGCATCGACGTCGCTGAGCAGCACGAGCAGGTCCGCCTTGATCAGGGTGGCGACGAGGGCGGCCAGCCGATCGTTGTCGCCGAAGCGGATCTCATGGGTCGCGACGGTGTCGTTCTCGTTGACGATCGGCAGGATGCGCAACCCGAGCAACCGGTCCATGGCCCGGTGAGCGTTGCTGCGGTGCGACGGGTTCTCGAGGTCGCCGGCGGTGAGGAGCACCTGGCCGGCCACGATGTCGTACCGATCGAGGCTGTCCTGGTAGCGGAAGATCAGCAGGTTCTGGCCGACGGATGCCGCGGCCTGCTGGGTGGCGAGATCGCTTGGCCGTTCATCGAGCTGGAGGTAGGGCATTCCGGTGGCAATGGCGCCGGAGGACACGAGCACGATTTCCGCGCCGCGCCCGTGGGCGGCCGCGAGGGCGTCGACCAGAGGGGCGATCTGTCCGGCGTTCGGTCCGCTGATCGACGAGGAGCCGACCTTGACGACGATGCGCGCCGCCGACGAAATCTGGTGCCGTGCGAGCACGCTCACTCCCCGACCCGGATCACAGGAGCGCGCGCCCCGGTGCGGTGGGCATCGGCTCGAACCAGGTGCCGACCTGTTCACCGCGGAGGGCGGCGGCGGCCAGCCCGGTCGCGGTCACGAGCACGGCCGTGCCGGCGGATGCGGCCAGCCGGGCCGCCTTCACCTTGGTGTTGGCCCCGCCGGTTCCGACGCCGCCGTCAGCCTTGGTGGCCCCGAATTCCATCCCGCCCAGTTCCGCGTCGAATCCGATGTGGTCGATCCGTTCGGCACCGGGCAGGTGAGGAGGCTTAGTGTAGAGGGAGTCCACATCGCTGAGCAGGAGCAGCAGGTCGGCCCGGATGAGCACCGAGAGCATGGCCGCGAGGCGGTCGTTGTCTCCGAACCGCAGCCCATAGGTGGCCACGGTGTCGTTCTCGTTCACGATCGGCATGATCCGCAGGTCGAGAAGCCGGTTCACCGCACGCCGGGTATTGCTGCGGTGCGGTTCATTGAGAAGATCCCCCTCGGTGAGCAGTACCTGCCCCGCCGCGATGCCGTGCCGGTCCAGGGTCTCCTGATAGCGGGCGGTGAGCACGTTCTGTCCCACGGAGGCGGCCGCCTGCTGGGTGGCCAGATCGCTCGGTCGCCCGTCGAGATTCAAGTGGCTCATCCCGCTCGCGACGGCCCCCGAGGACACGAGAACCACCTCGACGCCGCGGCCGTGCGTTTCCGCGAGGGCTTCAATCAGTGGGGCGATCTGGTCGGCGTTGTCACCGCTGATCGAGGAGGAACCGACCTTCACCACGATCCGCCGGGCCGAGGAAACCTGGGCGCGGGCGCGGGCACTCATTCCGACCCGCCTTCCTTCTTTCCCTTCACTGGGACTGAACCGTCGCCGGTCACGTCGCCGTTGAATTCCTCTTCGCCGGTTGACCACATGCCGGCTTCGCGTTCGCGGATGAGTTCGGCTCGGGCGGCCGCCTTGGCGTCCATCCGTCCGAAGTACTCCTCGCGACGCTCGTTGCTCGTGCGGCGCTTGGAATCGTCGAGCCGGGTGTCGGTTCCTCGGGGTGCGGTGATCAGCTCGGCCGTGGAGGTGAGCGTGGGCTCCCAGTCGAAGACGACTCCGTTGCCGGGGCCGATGATGACCGTCGACCCGGCGATGGCGCCGGCCTTGAACAGTTCGTTCTCGATCCCGAGCTTGGCGAGACGGTCCGCGAGAAAGCCGACCGCTTCGTCGTTGGTGAAATCGGTCTGCTGCACCCATCGTTCGGGCTTGGTCCCGATGATCCGGTAGATGTTGCCGAACGAACCACCCTCGACCTTGACGACGAATCCGCTGTCGTCGACGGCCTTGGGGCGGATGACGATGCGCGGCTTGCCGGCCTGGGTCGCGGCCGCTTCGACCCGTCCGGCTTCGACGACCTCGGCCAGCGCGTAGTTGAGCGCCCGGAGGCCCTCGTGGCTGACCGTGGAGATCTCGAACACGCGGTAGCCGCGCGCCTCGAGGTCACCTCTGACGAAATCCGCGAGTTCGCGGGCCTCCGGCACGTCGATCTTGTTCAGCGCGATGAGCTGCGGTCGGTCGAGAAGCGGCTTCTGGCCCTCGGGAACCGGGTATGCGGCCAGTTCGCCGAGGATCACGTCGAGGTCGCTGAGCGGGTCGCGATCGGGGTCGAGGGTGGCGCAGTCGAGGATGTGCAGCAGCGCGGTGCAGCGCTCGACGTGGCGGAGGAACTCGAGGCCGAGTCCCTTGCCCTCGCTGGCACCCTCGATCAGGCCGGGAACATCTGCGACGGTGTACCGCACCTCGCCGGCGTCGACGACGCCGAGGTTGGGGTGCAGGGTGGTGAAGGGGTAGTCGGCGATCTTGGGGCGCGCGGCCGAGATCGCGGCGATCAGGCTGGACTTACCGGCCGACGGGTAGCCGACGAGCGCGACATCCGCCACTGTCTTGAGCTCAAGCTGGATGTCACCTTCCCAACCGTAGGTGCCGAGGAGCGCGAAACCCGGGGCCTTGCGTTTGGTCGAGGCGAGGGCCGCGTTGCCGAGCCCGCCCTGGCCGCCTGGCGCGACAACGATGCGGAAGCCGGGTTCCGTCATGTCCGCGAGTTCATTGCCCTCGGTGTCCTTGACGACGGTGCCCAGCGGCACGGAGAGTTCCATCAGGTCACTGGCGTAGCCGGCGCGGTGGTCGCCCATCCCCGGCCCGCCGTTGGAAGAGCTGCGGTGCGGAGAACGGTGGTAGCCGAGCAGCGTGGTCACCTGCGGGTCGGCGACGAGTACGATGTCGCCGCCGTTTCCGCCGTTTCCACCGTCGGGGCCGGCGAGGGGCTTGAACTTCTCCCGCTTGACGGAGACACAGCCGTTCCCTCCATTGCCCGCTCGCAGGTGCAGCGTGACGTGGTCAACGAATGTGGCCATGGGGTGCCCCTTTCAGGTGGCGAAAACACGTCAGGGCGGGCCGAAGCCCGCCCTGACGTTCAAGAGTTGTGGATGCCTACGCGGCAGCCACCACGATGTTGACGACCTTGCGGCCGCCCTTTGCACCGAACTCAACCGAGCCGGATTCCAGGGCGAAGAGCGTGTCGTCTCCACCGCGGCCGACGTTGACGCCGGGGTGGAAGTGGGTGCCGCGCTGGCGAACGATGATCTCGCCCGCGCTGACAACCTGACCACCGAAACGCTTCACGCCGAGGCGCTGCGCGTTGGAGTCGCGACCGTTGCGAGTGGAACTCGCACCTTTTTTGTGTGCCATCTGTTCTTCTCCTCAGGCCTTAGGCGATGCCGGTGACCTGAACGCGGGTGAGCTCCTGACGGTGCCCCTGACGCTTCTTGTACCCGGTCTTGTTCTTGAACTTCTGAATGACGATCTTCGGACCACGGAGGTCGTTGAGGACCTCGGCGGTAACCGTGACCTTGGCCAGCGACTTCGAGTCAGAGGTGATCTTGTCGCCGTCGACGAGAAGCACGGCGGCCAGCTCGACGTTGCCGTCCTTATCAGCCTTGATTCGGTCCATCGTGACGATGGTCCCGACCTCTACCTTCTCCTGCCGCCCACCGGCGCGCACAACTGCGTAAACCACGTTACGTACCTAACTCTGGGGAGCCGTGAGGCCCCGATTCCTAAGATGGAAAGTTACTGCGTTGAACAGGCCAAGTCGGCTCGTCGCTGTCAGAAAACCTTGGTGACCGCGCGGGCTCAGGCCCATCGCACACCAACAGTCGACTTTAGCTGATCCACCTGCCACGGTCAAACCGAACCGTGAACATAGAATCTGGTGATGACCGTATTGATCGACCGTCCCATCTGGCCCGCCCACGGCACCGTCTGGTCGCATCTGGTCAGCGACACCTCGCTGGACGAATTGCATGCCTTCGCTGCCGCCAACGAGATTCCCCGTCGCGGATTCGACCTTGATCATTACGACGTGCCGGCGCGCCTCTACGACTCCCTGGTGGCCGCTGGGGCGCAACCGGTCGGCAACCGTGAGCTGGTGCTGCGCCTGCGCGGAAGCGGACTCAGGGTGAGCGCCCGGGAGCGCGCGAACCGTCCGGAGCATCAGAGGCCCTGATCACCGATGAGCGGAGCCTGGAAGGCCGACGCCGCGGTACCAACCTCCTTCGGTCCCCACTCCATGAACCTAAGCGACCGATGAAGGCCGGGCTGAAGCCGGGTCCTCCATCGGTCTCCTGGGACGAAACCGTTACTGCTGAGTGTCGGTCCCGGGGGTCACAATGGCCTGCACCGTGGCGGTCGAGCCACCGGCGGTCGTGACGCGGCGGCTGCGCGAGCGACCCTGGCCCGGCTGCTTGGGCTCGGGGAGAGCCTCGAGAACCGAGTCCAGGAGCTGGTCGGTGACCTGTTTGCTGACCGTGCGGCGGCTGCGTGGGGACTTCGTCACCGGGATGTCGAGGATGGCCACGGAATCCGAGGCGTCGTCGACCAGTGGCACGGTCGCCACAGCCTCCACCGTGTCGGTGCGCGATCCTCGCGGGTCCGCCGACGCATCCTTGGCCGGGCCGGCGGTGGCCTGGGTGGCCGCAACCAGGATGGGCGAAGCCGTCTCGGTTGTTGCGGAGTCGACGGCCGCCGCGATCGGGTTCGCCAGGGTGGCCGGAACGACCGGGATGGCACCGGTCAGGGAACGCGTGATGGTGCGCGCCGCGATCAGCGCCAGGGCGTGCTTGGCGTCTTCGGTGATCCCGTGTGTGCCGACGGTGGACTTGGTGGGTTCCGATTGCTGAGTGCCGTTGCCGCCACCACCGCGGTGACCGCTGTCACCGCCGTTGCTGCTCCGGTGACCGCTGTCGCCGCCCCGGCTGCCGTTGTCGCCGTTGCCGTTACTGCCGTTGTTGCCCGACTTGCTGCGCGGGCGACGCTCCATGGCGGGCTGCGCGGTCTGCCGGTGCTTGACGACCGGGTCGTGATGGATGACGATGCCACGTCCGGCGCAGGCTTCGCAGTTCTCGCTGAACGATTCGAGCAGTCCGAGCCCGAGCTTCTTTCGGGTCATCTGTACGAGGCCGAGCGAGGTGACCTCAGCGACCTGGTGCTTGGTGCGGTCCCGGCTGAGGCACTCGAGCATCCGGCGGAGCACGAGGTCCCGATTGGTCTCGAGCACCATATCGATGAAGTCGACGACGATGATGCCGCCGATGTCGCGCAAGCGGAGCTGGCGCACGATCTCCTCGGCCGCTTCAAGGTTGTTCTTGGTGACGGTCTCCTCAAGGTTTCCGCCGGAGCCGACGAACTTGCCCGTGTTGACGTCGACGACCGTCATGGCCTCGGTGCGGTCGATCACGAGCGATCCACCGGACGGCAACCAGACCTTGCGGTCGAGTGCCTTCTCGATCTGCTCCGAGATGCGGTACTCGTCGAAGGCGTCGACCTCTACGTCGCCCTCGGCCTCGGCCTCGTAGCGTTCGACTCGCTCGACCAGGTCAGGGGCCACCTGGCGCAGGTAGGCCTCGATGACATCACGCGAGTCGTCACCGGAGATGACCATCTTCTGGAAGTCCTCGTTGAAGACATCCCGAACGATCTTGATCAGCAGGTCGGGCTCGCTGTGCAGCAGGGACGGCGCCTGGACCGTGTCGACCTGTTTGGCGATGGATGCCCACTGCGAGGTGAGGCGATTGACGTCGAGGGTCAGCTGCTCGTCCGTGGCACCCTCAGCAGCGGTGCGAACGATCACGCCCACGTTGTCGGGGAGAACCTCCTTGAGGATCTTCTTCAGGCGGGTACGCTCGGTGTCCGGCAGCTTGCGGCTGATCCCATTCATCGAACCGTTGGGCACGTAGACGAGGTAGCGGCCGGGGAGGGAGACCTGGCTGGTCAGCCGTGCGCCCTTGTGACCGATCGGATCCTTGGTGACCTGGACGAGTACCTTGTCGCCCGGCTTCAGAGCGAGTTCGATCCGGCGGGCCTGGCTGCTGTTGCCCGAGTTCTCGGCGGCGGCATCCCAGTCGACCTCGCCGGAGTAGAGCACGGCGTTGCGGCCGCGGCCGATGTCGACGAACGCGGCTTCCATGCTGGGGAGCACGTTCTGCACCCGGCCGAGGTAGACGTTGCCGATGAGCGAGGCATCCTGGTTCTTGGCCACATAGTGCTCGACGAGAACGCCGTCCTCGAGGACGCCGATCTGGATCTTGTTGTGCCTGGCGCGCACGACCATGACCCGGTCGACGGCCTCACGGCGGGCGAGGAACTCGGCCTCCGTGATCACGGGCCTACGCCGCCCGGCATCGCGGCCGTCGCGGCGACGCTGCTTCTTGGCCTCGAGCCGGGTGGATCCCTTGATCCGCTGGGGTTCGGTGATCAGTTCGGGTTCGCGCGGTGTGCGCACCCGCACGACGGTGTTCGCCGGGTCGTCTGAGCCGGAGCGGCCCTCGTCGCCGGTGCGCCGGCGGGCTCGGCGGCGCACGGTCGACGCTTCATCGCCGTCGTCGTCCTGATCCTGGCGCTGGCTGTCCTGGCGCTGGCTGTCCTGACGGCCGTCCTGGCGGAAACCGTCCTGGCGGAAACCGTCCTGACGGGAGGCACCCTGGCGGCCACCGGTGCGGGCCGGGAGCGGGAGGATGTTCGGTGCCTGGAAGAGCAGGGAGGTCGACGGGCGTCGCACCTCGCTCTGTTCGACGGGCAAGGTCGTGAGGTCCACGGTGGAGTCCTGTTCCGCTGGGGTCTGGGGCTGGGCCTCGAAAGCGGTGTTCGATTCGGCCCGCTCGTCGGTGGTGATCGCGGCACTGGTCCGCGCCGTGCTGGTCCTGGTCGCGCGGGTCGGCGCGGCGCCTGTCGGTGCCGTCGCGTCGGCGGGCGGGGCGTCATCCGTCACGACGGGCTGTGGCCGAGCGGCCACCTCCGGCGTCATCGATGCTGCCGCGGATGCCCGTCGGCTGGTCCTGCGACCGCCGAATAGGCCCTTGCGCTTCTTGTTTTCGTTGTCTTCCACCATCGCTGGTGCGCTCCTTGACCGGTTTTGGGCGACCGCGCCACCCATCCGGCTACTCTCTCGTGCGAGGTTTCTGCTTGCGCAAAAGCCTCGGGAATCCTCTTCGTTCGCAACCGGCTCTTGGCTCTGATTGCTAATACCTTTGGTCGTGGGACCAATGAATCTGGGCGTTCGCTGCCCATTAGGCCTTCTCTGGCGTCAGCTTGAGCGCGGCTCAAGCGACTTCTTCGATTATCGCACGCATTCTCAGGATCAAGCGCGAGGCGCATGACATAATCCGAGGGTGCCACAGCCCGAGACGTCCAAGCGCCCCGTTGGGCTCGCAATCTTGCTCATCATCGGCGGTTTGATCGCCCTGACTGCGGCCTTCCTGCTCACTCTCGACAAGATCCACATCCTTGAGGATCCCCAGGCCCAGCTCTCCTGCAACTTCAGCGTGCTCGTGGGCTGCAGCACCAACCTGGGCTCGTGGCAGGGCGCCATCTTCGGCTTCCCGAACCCACTGATCGGCCTGGTCGGCTGGAGCGTCGTGATCACGATCGGCGCCGGCATCCTCGCCGGGGCCCGGTTCCCCCGCTGGTTCTGGATCGGCCTGAACGTGGGAGTCACCGGTGCGATCGCGTTCGTGGTCTGGCTGATGGGCCAGAGTTTCTTCGTGTTGGACGTGCTCTGCCCGTGGTGCATGGTGACCTGGGTCGTGACCATTCCGGTCTTCCTTGCGGTCACGCTGCACAACCTCAAGGAGGGGAACCTCCCGGCATCCGCCGCGGTGCGCCGCTTCGCCGCCGGCGCCCACTCCTGGATCGTCGTGATCACGATCGGCTGCTACCTGGCGGGCGCGACCATCGCCCAGGTGCAGATGGACTTCCTGCACCGCCTCTGAGCCAGGCCGACCGCGCGCGTGGCGGCCTGCTCCGTCACGTCGGCCAGGTGTGGGGAAAACCGCCTCCGCACGATTGGGAGGCGGCTTTTCTCACGGTCCGGCCAGAGGTCTAGTCGAACCAGAGGGCCAGTTCGCGGGCAGCCGACTCGGGCGAGTCGGAGCCGTGTACGAGGTTCTGCTGCACCTTTCCGCCCCAGTCGCGGCCGAGGTCGCCGCGGATGGTCCCGGGTGCCGCGGTCGTCGGGTCGGTCGTTCCGGCGAGGGCGCGGAAGCCCTCGATCACGCGTTCACCGGCGATCCGGAGCGCGAGGACGGCCCCGCTTTCCATGAACTCGACGAGCGGTTCGAAGAACGGCTTGCCCTCGTGCTCGGCGTAGTGCGCAGCGAGCAGGGACCGGTCTGGCTCGACCAGCTTCACGTCGACGAGGGAATAGCCCTTCGCCTCGATCCGGCGCAGGATCTCGCCGGACAGGTTGCGGGCCACGCCGTCCGGCTTCACCAATACGAGGGTTTCTTCGATCTGGGTGCTCATGAGCTCTCCTTCTGGTTGTCTATCCTGGTGCCGACGACCATGCAGTACGTCCACATGGCGGCAAACATTGCGCCAATAAAAAACATCGTGGGGTTGAGGAAACCGGTGGCGATGACGATGGCCTGGATGCCCCAGCCGGCGTAATACGACCAGCCCCGGCCGAGCAGGCCGATGACGGCGACCATGGCGAGGCAGAGCGCCGCTCCCCCGCCGAGCGCGAGCCAGGCAGGCAGGGCCCCGAGGCCGAAGATGACCAGCGCGGCGAGGAACACGACGATGATCTCGAAGCCGAGCACGATCGAGGCCAGCGACCGTTTCACCGAGCGTTGGCTCATTTCTTCAGCCATTCCCGGGCGTCGGCCAAGGCGATCGCCTCGCCGACGAGGGTGATCGACCCGGTGACGATGACGGCGCGGCGTGGGGACTCCTCGGCCCAGTCCCTGGCGGAATCGAGGGCCTGGCCGAGGTCGTCAAACCGGATCGTGATGTCATCCCCGGCCGTGCGCGCGACCAGGTCGGCGAGGTCGTCGACGGGGATGGCCCGCTCGGAGTGCGACGCGGTGACGTGGAATCGGCCGACGACAGGCTCGAGCGCGGCGATGATCCCGGCGGCGTCCTTGTCGGCGAGGATGCCGACGACGGCGAGGATCTCGTCGAAGTCGAAGTAGTCGTCCAACGCCGCGGCCAGGGCGGCCGCTCCGTGCGGATTGTGCGCGGCATCCACCAGCACGGTCGGGTCGATGCCGACCAGCTGCAGCCGGCCGGGCGAGGTGGCGGAGGCGAGGCCCTCCTCAACGAGGTCGTAGGCCAGCTCCTGGCTGCCGGCGCCGAGGAACGATTCGACGGCGGCGATCGCGACGGCCGCGTTCTGCGCCTGGTGGGTGCCGTAGAGCGGAAGGAAAAGGTCGGAATAGGTTCCGGCGAGGCCGCGCACCGAGATGAGCTGCCCGCCCACGGCGACCTGGCTGGCGAGCAGGGCGAAGTCTTCGCCCTCGCTGGCCAGGGTCGATTCGGTCAGTTCGACGGCGCGTTCGAGCTCGGCCTGCGCCGGCTCGGCCTGCGCCGCCGTGACGACGGATGCCGCCGGCTTGATGATCCCGGACTTCGTGCGGGCGATCTCCGCGATGGTGCTCCCAAGGCGCTTGGTATGGTCCAGGGCGATCGGCGTGATCACGGCGACCTGCCCGTCGGCGACGTTCGTGGAGTCCCACTCGCCGCCCATCCCGACCTCGATCACCGCGACCTCGACGGGGGCATCGGCGAAGCAGGCGAAGGCGAGAACGGTGAGCGCCTCGAAGAAGGTCAGCGGTTCGTCGCCCGCGGCGGTGAGCTCGTCGTCGACAATCCGCAGGTACGGGGCGATGTCGTCCCAATTCGCGGCGAGGGCCACGTCGTCGATCGGCTCACCGTCGATCACGATGCGCTCGTTGAGCCGCACGAGGTGCGGGCTGATCAGCAGGCCGGTACGCAGGCCGTAGGCGCGGAGCAGGCTCTCGGCGATCCGGCTGGTGCTGGTTTTGCCGTTGGTGCCGGTGATATGGATGATCGGGTACACCGTCTGCGGGTCGCCGAGCAATTCAAGGACCCGCCTGGTCGGTTCGAGGCGGGGCCGCGGGGACCCTTCGCCGACACGGGCCAGCAGAGCGGCGTACACGGCGTCGCCGGCGCTCCGCCCGGCGTCGTCGGCTTTTGCGCTGGACTTAGACATGGATGAGTCCGTTCTCTCTGGCGACGGCGACGAGCACGGCACCCAGGTTGGCGTACTGCCCCGCTTCGAAGCGCACGTAGTGTTCGACCGGCGCACCCACCAGGCCGCCGAGCCATTCCGACGGCAGGGTCGCGTCGAGCTGCTCGGAGCCCGCGTCGCTCGCGCGATGGGTGGCAAAGCGGGTGGTGAGGGTTTCTGCCGGCAGGTCGACCCCCGAGGCCAGGGCGAAGGTGGCCATGTCAGCGTCGTCGAAGAAGACCAGGTCGAGGCGGATGCGGTCGCTCACCTCGAATCCGGCGGACTTGCGGGTGTCCTGCACCGCGCGGATCAGGTCCCTGGCGAATCCCTCGGCCTCGAGCTCCGCGGTCGTCTCCGTGTCGAGCAACACGAAACCGCCGCCCTGGAGCAGGGCGAGAGCGGTCGTGTCGCCGGACTCGGCGCCCCGGCCTGCTTCGGCGGCCTGGCCGCCGGTCTGCAGCACCAGCTCGTACTCCCCCGGGGCCAATTCGATCCCGCCGGCGGTGACAACGCCGTCGGTCTCGCTCCACTCGCCGGCGCGGGCGGCCCTGATCACGTGTTGCACCTGCTTGCCGAGACGCGGGCCTGCTGCCCGGGCGTTGACGTTGAGCCGGGAAGTCACGCCATAGGCGGTGGCGCTGTCGGCGGCGAGCTCCACCAGGGTCACGTTCTTGACGTTGAGCTCGTCGCGCAAAATGGCCTCGAACGGCGCCATCGCCACCGTGTCGGTGGTGACGACGGTCAGGTTCGCGAGCGGCAGGCGCACACGCAGCCCGGCCTGCTTGCGCAGGGAGAGCACGGTGGAACTGATGGTACGCACCTGGTCCATGGCGGCGACGAGCACATCATCGGCGGGGAACAACTCAGGGTCGGGCCAGTCCTCGAGGTGCACGCTGCGGCCACCGGTGAGTCCCTGCCAGATGCGCTCGGTGACGAGCGGGAGCAGGGGTGCGGCAACCCGGGCAACGGTTTCGAGCACGGTATACAGGGTGTCGAAGGCCTCGGTGCTGTCACCGGGCTCTGCCACCGCCCCGGTGGTCGTGGCTGCCCCGGTGGTCGAGCCTGCCCCGGTGGTCGAGCCTGTCGAGACCCCGGTCGCTCCGACCCAGAACCGGTCGCGGGACCGGCGCACGTACCAGTTGGTGAGAACGTCGGCGAAGTCCCGGAGCCGGGCGGACGCCTGGGTGCTGTCCAGGTTTTCGAGGTCGGCGGTGACGTCCACGATCAATGCGCGGGTCTTGGCCAGCAGGTAGCGGTCGAGCACGTCGGTGGAGTCGGTGCGCCAGCTCGCGTCGTAGCCGTTCTCGCCTGACGCGTTGGCGTAGAGAGAAAAGAAGTACCAGGTGCTCCAGAGCGGGAGCATGACCTGGCGGGCACCCTCGCGGATGCCTTCCTCCGTGACGATGAGGTTGCCGCCGCGCAGCACGGAGGAACTCATCAGGAACCAGCGCATCGCATCCGACCCGTCCCGGTCGAACACCTCGTTCACGTCGGGGTAGTTGCGCAGCGACTTCGACATCTTCTGCCCGTCGCTGCCGAGCACGATGCCGTGGCTGACGACGTTCTTGAAGGCCGGACGGTCGAACAAGGCGACCCCGAGCACGTGCAGCATGTAGAACCAGCCACGGGTCTGACCGATGTACTCGACGATGAAGTCGGCGGGGTTGTGACTGTCGAACCAGTCCCGGTTCTCGAACGGGTAATGCACCTGGGCGAACGGCATCGAGCCGGAGTCGAACCAGACGTCGAGCACATCCGTGATGCGCCGCATGGTGGACTGCCCGGTCGGGTCGTCAGGGTTCGGCCGGGTGAGCTCGTCGATGTACGGGCGGTGCAGGTCGGTGGGGCGCACGCCGAAGTCGGCTTCGAGCTCGTCGAGGGAACCGTAGACGTCGATCCGCGGGTAGTCGGGGTTATCGCTCTTCCAGACCGGGATCGGCGAGCCGAAGTAGCGGTTGCGGCTGATCGACCAGTCGCGGGCGTTACCGATCCACTTGCCGAATTGACCGTCCTTGACGTTCTCCGGGACCCAGTTGATGTCCTGGTTGAGCACCTCCATGCGGCCCCGGAAGTCGGTGACCCGCACGAACCAGCTGGACACGGCCTTGTAGATGAGGGGGTTGCGGCAGCGCCAGCAGTGCGGGTAGGAGTGCTCGTAGCTGGCCTGGCGGAGCAGGCGCCCCTCGGCGCGGATCAGCTGGGTGAGCGGCTTGTTCGCGTCTGACCAGAGCAGGCCGGCGACCTCCGGCACGTCGGGCAGGAACTTCCCGCCGTCGTCGAGCGAGATGATCACCGGGATGCCGGCGGCCTCGCAGATGCGCTGGTCCTCCTCGCCGTAGGCGGGCGCCTGGTGCACGATCCCGGTGCCGTCCGCGGTCGTGACGTAGTCGGCGACGACGACGGTCCAGGCGTTCCGGGTGCCCCAGACCGCGGTGTCCGCGTAGTAGTCGAAGAGCCGGTCATAGGAGACACCCTCGAGGTCGCTGCCGAGAACGGTGCGGGAGATCGCCGCGGTCGCGTCGGCGGCGGACTCATAACCGAGGTCCTTGGCGTAGTTGCCGACGAGGTCGATCGCGAGCAGGTACTCGGCGCCGAACACCTCGGCGGCGGCATCCGTTCTGCCGGTCTCCTCGCGGAGGACGGTGGCATCCGGGGTGCCGTTCGGGCCGGCCGGCACGACGGCGTAGACGATCCGCGGGCCGACGGCGAGCGCGAGGTTGGTCGGCAGTGTCCACGGAGTCGTCGTCCAGGCGAGGGCGCGCACGGCGGTGAGGCCGAGCGCCTCCGCCTTCGCCCCGACCAGTGGGAACGTGACCGTGACCGTCTGGTCCTGGCGCATCTTGTAGACGTCGTCGTCCATCCGCAGCTCATGGTTGGACAGTGGGGTCTGGTCACGCCAGCAGTACGGCAGCACCCGGTAGCCCTCGTAGGCGAGGCCCTTGTCGTGCAGCCGTTTAAAGGCCCAGATCACGGACTCCATGAAGGTGATGTCGAGCGTCTTGTAATCGTTTTCGAAGTCAACCCAACGGGCCTGGCGGGTGACGTACTCTTCCCACACCTTCGTGTACTTGAGCACGGAGCTGCGGGCGACGGCGTTGAAGGCGCCGATGCCCATCTTCTCGATCTCGCTCTTGTCGACGATGCCCAGCTCGCGTTCGGCCTCGAGCTCGGCCGGGAGCCCGTGGGTGTCCCAGCCGAACCGGCGGTGCACCTGTTTGCCGCGCATGGTCTGGAAACGCGGAAAAAGGTCCTTCGCATACCCGGTCAGGAGGTGGCCGTAGTGCGGCATGCCGTTGGCGAATGGCGGCCCGTCATAGAAGACCCACTCGGGCGCACCCTCCCGATTGTCGATCGACGCCTGGAAGGTGGCGTCGTCCTTCCAGAACGAGAGCACCTCGGTTTCGAGCTGGGGAAAGTTCGGCGACGGCACGATGGAGCCGGGCTGCCGGGCTGCCGAACCTGTTTGCTGACCTGCGGGGTACGTCATGCTTCTCCTGGACGAGTCGGGCAGTTTCTGATTCCTGCTTCGCGCAGGCCTGCCCTGTTCCACGAGGACGCCGACTCCGAACGGGATCCGCCGCGGTACCACCTCGCTTGCCGCCCGGGTGAGCGGGCGACCGCTTGTTCAGAGGCTGTGACGGGCCCGACCCGTTCGGTTCTAGCAGACCCCGGAGGGCCGTTCTTCCGAAGACTCACCGGTGATGGCCGGATCATAGTCATGCGCTTGCGATTCTACCCTGCCGCATCCGCCGGGTGGAATTCCAGGTCGCCACCCGATGTTTTACGATGGGACATTGGCGACCCACTACGGGTCGACTCCTCGACCAGCACACTCGGCCGTTCCCCTGCCGTGAAAAGAGACTCCTCTCATGCATTCCTGTATTCATTCTCACCGTTCGGCCGCCATCGGGGCCGTCCTGGCCGCCGGCCTCCTGCTCACCTCGTGTGCCGCCTCCCCCGGTGCCGGCGGCGGCACCCCGGTGAAGGGTGGCACCCTCACCTACGCGTCGGGAGACGCCGAGCCCACCTGCCTCGACCCGCACGTCGGAGGCAACTACCCGCAGGCCCTGGTCAGCACGCAGTACCTGGAGTCGCTGGTCTCCCGGGACGGCAACGGCGCCATCATCCCCTGGCTGGCGAAATCCTGGACGGAGAGCCCCGACGGACTCGCCTGGGAGTTCACACTCAAGGACGGCGTCACGTTCACGGACGGGACCCCGCTCGACGCTGCCGCCGTGCAGGCCAACGTGGCACACCTGCAGGACCCGAAGACGGGTTCCTCGACCGGCTACCTGGCGCTGGCGAAGGTCACGAGCACCGAAGCCGTCTCCGCGAAGGTGGTCAGATTCACCCTGAGCGCACCGGACAGCGCCCTCCTTGAATCGCTCACCCAGCCGTGGCTGGCGATCGAATCCCCGACGGGCCTGGCCCGTGGCATGGATGAGAACTGTGCGGCCCCGGTCGGTACCGGCCCGTTCAAGGTCGAGAGCTGGCAGAAGCAGGATTCGGTCGTGCTCGTGCGCAACGCCACGTACACGTCGCCGCCCGCCGACGCCGACCACACCGGCCCGGCGTACCTGGCCAGGATCGTCTGGCGGTTCATCCCCGACTCGGCATCGCGGTTCGCGGCCCTCCAGGCCGGTGACGTCGACGTGATCGACAACGCCCAGCCCGACACGATCGTGCAGGCGGAGAAGGGTGACTCGATCACCCACCTCGACGCGCCCCGGCCCGGAGCCTCGAACCGAATCGAGTTGAACTCGTCCCGACCGCCGTTCAACGACCCGCGCGTGCGCGAGGCGTTCATCCGCTCGGCGAACGTCGACGATGCCGTCACCAGCCTCTTCCAGGGCACGGCCAAGCGGTCATACTCCACACTCAGCAGCGTAGAGGCCACCGCGGTCCAGCGACCCGACCTGTTCGGCTACGACGCCAAGGCCGCCGACAAGCTGCTAGACTCCGCCGGCTGGACAGCCCGCGACGCGGCCGGCTTCCGGGTCAAGGACGGCGTGCGCCTCACCGTCCAATTCCCGGTCAGTACGAACCAGTCCATCCCCGCCGAACGGTCATTGTTCGAGCAGATCCAGGCGACCGCGAAGAAGACCGGCTTCGACGTGGTGCTCACCCCGATGGACCTCGCCAGCTGGTACACGGCGCTCGGTGAGAACGGCTACGACGCCGTCAGCGCTCCATACAGCAAGGTCGGTCCCGACGTGCTGCGCATCCTCTTCGACTCCGCCGGCATCGTGCCGGCCCCCAGCGGCTACTTCGCCAACCACGCGCAGGTGAACGACCCCGAGGTGGACGCACTGCTCACCGAGGCCGCGGCGGTGACGGATGCCGACAAGCGCGCCGGCCTCTACACGCAGGTGCAGAACCGGGTGCTGGAGGGCTTCTACATCCTGCCGCTCTACGACCAGCAGAACCACTACCTGTTGAGCTCCCGTGTCTCCGGCGCCCGCGCGATGCCCACCGTGTCGACTCCCACGTTCTACGACGCCTGGCTGCCCGCCGAGTGACCGGCACCGCGGCAGGGGCGCTGCGGCCTGACGGAGCGCCCCGCTCCGCACGGCCCCTGCGGGCACGCCCGTGGCTCGCCGTGCGCCGTTCGATCCCCGGCCTGCTCGCTGCCCGCCTGGTCGGGGCGGTGTTCGTGCTCTGGGCCGTGGCCACGATCACCTTCTTCGCCATCCGACTGATCCCGGGCGACCCGGCCGAGGCCATCCTCGGCGGTCCGGGCTCGCAGACATCGCCGGAGGCGTTGACCGCGGTTCGGGCCCAGTACGGTCTCGACCAGCCCGTCCTCGTGCAGTACCTGGCGCAACTGGGCCGGCTGGCACGCGGCGACCTCGGCCGCTCCTACGCGCTCAGACAGGACGTCGCCCCGCTCCTGGTCGGCCAGCTCGGCGGGACCCTGTTGCTGGCGGCACTCGCGCTCGTCGTCGCCTGGCTGTTCGCGCTCGTGCTCGCCACCTGGTCAACCCGCGGCGGCCGCTTCGCCTGGTACCTCGGTTCTGGGCTGGAGATCGTCGCAGCGGCACTGCCCCACTTCTGGCTGGCCACCGCGCTGATCGTGCTCTTCAGTGTCTGGCTGGGCGTTCTGCCGCCGATCAGCACACCGGGACCGGCCGGGCTCGTGCTGCCCGTGCTCACGCTCGCGATCCCTCTGGCCGGGTTCCTCGGCCAGATCATGCGCGAATCACTGCTCACCGCGCTCGAGTCACCGTTCGTGCTCTCGGCCAGAGCCCGCGGCGAGGGCGAACGCGGCGTGCGCTGGATCCACGCGCTCCGACACGCGTCGCTGCCGGCGATCAGCCTCTCCGGCTGGGCCTTCGGTTCCTTGATCAGCGGCGCCGTCGTGGTGGAGACCATCTTCGCCCGGCCCGGCCTCGGCCGCACGATACTGAACGCCGTCACGGTGCGCGACGTGCCCGTCGTGATCGGGGTGGTCATGATCGTGGCCATCGGCTACATTCTGATGACGGTCATCACCGACCTGGCCCAGTGGATCGCCGACCCGCGATTGCGCCGGCGATGAGCGACCTCGAGATCCAGGCCGACCTCGGCCGCCAGGCGCGGGCAAGGTCGCCGCGCCGACGCCGGATCAGTGTCGCCGAGGCCCTCGCCGGGGCCTTCGCGCTGTTCCTCATCGCGGCCGCGTTCGCGCCGTCTCTCGTCGCGCCGGGCGACCCGCTCGCCATCGATCCATTGTCGGCCTTCCAGGCGCCGAACCTCGTGCATTGGTTCGGCACCGACGAGTCCGGACGGGACATCTTCACCCGGGTGAGCCACGGCACCGGAGGATCCCTGGTGATCGGCACGCTGGCCACAGGGATCGGCCTCGGCCTCGGGATTGTGCTCGGCACCATGGCCGGGATGCTCGGGCGGATCGTCGATTTCACCGTCAATCGGTTCCTCGAGGTGCTGTTCGCGTTCCCTGGCCTGTTACTGGCCCTGCTCGTCATCCTGGTCTTCGGGCCGGGGATACAGACGGCGACCGTGGCCGTGGGGCTGGCGACGGCGCCCGGCTATGCCCGGATCATCCGGGCCCAGCTCATCTCGGTGCGGTCGGCGGCGTTCGTCGAGGCCGCCACCGTGCTCGGCCGCGGCCGCTGGCAGATTCTGGTGCGGCACATCCTCCCGAACACCCTGGCGCCGCTGTTCGTGCTCGGCACCCTCGGCATCGGGCAGGCCGTCGTCTGGGCCTCGGCGCTGAGCTACCTGGGGCTGGGCGCCGCCCCACCGGCCGCCGAATGGGGCGCCATGCTCTCGGCCGGGCGCACCTACATCACGTCGGCCTGGTGGCTGGCCTTCTTCCCCGGGTTGTTCATCGTGCTCACCGCGGTCACCGCGACGAGCCTCGGACGCGCCCTTGAACGTCGGTTGAGGCACGCATGAGTCCCGGAACCAGCCTCCCGGTCCACCGTCCGCCAACCGGACCGCTCGTCTCCATGCTTCGTGTGCGGGACCTGGCTGTGGGCTTCGGCAGACAGCCCGGAACCGATCCGGTCGTCGCCGGGGTCTCCTTCGACATCGCCCCCGGCGAATGCCTGGCCCTGGTCGGCGAGTCCGGCTCCGGAAAGAGCGTCACCGCCCGGAGCCTGCTCGGACTGGCCGGCGACGGCGCCTGGCTGGAGGCCACGGAACTGGCCATCAACGGCAGCGACGTGATCGGCCTCTCCGAGGCGCAGTGGCGACGCCGGCGCGGCCGTGACGTCGGCCTGGTGCTCCAGGACGCTCTCGTCTCCCTCGACCCGCTGAGACCCATCGGCCGCGAGATCGCCGATTCGCTTCGCCTGCACACCACCCTCGACCGGGCGGCGCGGCGGGCCAGGGTGCAGGAGGTGCTCGAGCGGGTGGGTCTGCCCGACGGCCGTACCCGGGTGCGGCAGCGCTCAGGCGAGCTGTCCGGCGGGCAGCGCCAGCGCGCCCTGATCGCATCCGCGATCGCCCTCGACCCGCCCCTGCTGCTGGTCGACGAACCGACGACGGCCCTCGACCTGACGGTGCAGGCGCAGATCCTCGACCTCCTGGAGAGCCTCAAACGGCATGGGACGGCCATCCTGCTGATCAGCCACGACCTCGCCGTGGTGGGCCGGATCGCCGACCGGATCGCCGTGATGAACGCCGGGCGGATCGTGGAGCAGGGGCCGGCCGCGAGGCTGCTCGCCTCGCCTCGGCAGGAGCAGACCCGGCGGATGATCGCCGCGATTCCCGTCGACAAGCCGCGCGGGACGCGTCTGGCCGCTCCCGTGGACCGGGCGGATGCTCCGGCGAGCCCGCCCGCACCGCCGGCCTTTTACGTCTCAGCGCCGACAATGCCGCCGGCCTCGTCGGCGTCGCCCGCGCCTGCTCCCGCATCTGCCCCTGCATCTTCTCCTGTTCCTTCTCCAGTTCCTTCTCCGGGCGAGGTCGTGCTGGAGGCGGTCGGACTCGTCAAAACCTTCCGGCGACCGGACGGCAGCGACCAGCGGGCGGTGGATGGGGTCTCGTTCAGGCTCGCCCGCGGCACCACCCTCGGCCTGGTCGGCGAGTCCGGGTCGGGCAAGACCACCACGGCGCGGCTGCTGCTGGCACTCGGCCGGCCGGACGAGGGAGAGGTGCGGGTGCTCGGTCGTCCGTTCAGCGCGGCCACCGAGCGGCAACGCCGGCGCCTGCGACCGGAGCTCGGCGCGGTGTACCAGGATGCCCTCAGCTCCTTCGACCCGCGGCTGACGGTCGACGCGGTGCTGCGGGACGCCGTGCGGGGCGCCCGCCACGCTGCGCGGTCCGGGTCGGCCGGGCGCGGGACCGCAGCCCGTGACCGGGCCAGGGTGGCCGAGCTGCTCGACCAGGTGTCCCTCCCGTCGACGCTGCTCACCAGACGCCCCCTGTCACTCTCGGGCGGCCAGCGTCAGCGCGTCGGCATTGCGAGGGCACTCGCCTCCGAACCGCAGATCATCGTCTGCGACGAACCCGTGTCATCCCTCGATGTGACGGTGCAGGCCCAGGTGCTCGATCTCCTCGACGAGCTACAGCGCGAGCGTGGCCTGAGCCTGCTGGTGATCTCCCACGACCTGGGGGTGATCCAGCACGCCAGCGACCAGGTCGCGGTGATGCTGGACGGCCGGATCGTCGAGATCGGGGCGACGACGCAGGTGTTCGGGGCGCCGCAGCATCCGTACACGCAGTCCCTGCTCGCTGCCGTCCCCGGGCTCGCCTGAGGGCGGCACGTCGAGATCCGGCGGCCGAGTATCGACAAGCCCAACCACCGGCGGAATCGGCGGGGAACAGGGCATCCGGTAGATTGGTTGCGGCCCAATACTCAGGCACCTCACCACCTACACGGTGCCGCACATACCCAAACGGAGAAACATGACCGCCGCCAGCGTTCCGGACAAACCGGCCCTCGAGGGTCTCGAAACCAAGTGGGGCAGCAGCTGGGAAGGCTCCGGCCTCTACCGGTTCGACCGGGGATCCGCCACCCGCGCGAACATCTTCTCCATCGACACCCCGCCGCCGACCGCCTCCGGTTCGCTGCACATCGGGCACGTGTTCTCCTACACCCACACCGATGTCATCGCGCGCTTCCAGCGGATGCGCGGCAAGAGCGTCTTCTACCCGATGGGCTGGGACGACAACGGCCTGCCCACCGAACGTCGCGTGCAGAACTACTACGGCGTGCGCTGCGACCCCTCGCTCCCCTTCGCGGTCGACTTCACCCCGCCCTTCGAGGGCGGCGACGGCAAGAGCAGCAAGGCCGCCGACCAGCTCCCCATCAGCCGTCGAAACTTCATCGAACTGTGCGAACGCCTCACCATCGAAGACGAAAAGCAGTTCGAGGCCCTCTGGCGCACCCTCGGCCTGAGCGTCGACTGGACCCAGACCTACCGCACGATCGGCCACGACTCGCTCGTCACCTCCCAGCTCGCGTTCCTCGGCAACGTCGAGCGCGGCGAGGCCTACCAGGCCATGGCGCCGACCCTCTGGGACGTGACCTTCCGCACCGCGGTCGCCCAGGCCGAGCTGGAAGACAAGGAAATGCCCGCCGCCTACCACCGGGTCTCGTTCCGGAAGCCCGACGACAGCACCATCGAGATCGAAACCACCCGGCCCGAACTGCTCCCCGCCTGCGTTGCCCTCGTCGCGCACCCGGACGACGAACGGTACAAGGCGCTCTTCGGCACCACCGTGCGCACCCCGCTCTTCGACGTGGAGGTGCCCATCCTCGCGCACCACCTCGCCCAGAAGGACAAGGGCAGCGGAATCGCGATGATCTGCACGTTCGGCGACGTGACCGACGTGGTCTGGTGGCGCGAGCTCGACCTGCCCAACCGCGCAATCATGGGCTTCGACGGCCGGATCATCGCCGAGGCCCCCGACGTCATCGTCAGCGAGACCGGAGTCGCCGCCTACGCCCAACTGGCCGGCAAGACGGTATTCTCCGCCAAGCAGGCTGTCGTGGAACTGCTCCGCGTGAGCGGGGACATGATCGGCGAGCCCAAGCCGATCGTGCACCCGGTCAAGTTCTTTGAGAAGGGCGACAAGCCGCTCGAGATCGTGTCGACCAGGCAGTGGTACATCCGCAACGGCGCCCGGGACGAGGCCCTGCGCTCCCGGCTGATCTCCCACGGCGCCGACCTGCAGTGGCACCCCGAGTTCATGCGGGTTCGCTACGAGAACTGGGTGAACGGACTCACCGGCGACTGGCTGGTTTCCCGCCAGCGCTTCTTCGGTGTGCCCCTGCCCGTGTGGTACCCGCTGGATGCCGACGCCAACCCGGTCTTCGACCAGCCGATCGTGGCCACCCGCGACCTGCTCCCCGTCGACCCGTCATCCGACACGGCCCCCGGCTACGGCGCCGATCAGCGCGGAGCCGCGAACGGTTTCGTCGGCGAGGTCGACGTGATGGACACCTGGGCGACCTCCTCACTCACCCCGCAGCTGGCCGGAGGCTGGGAACGCGACCCCGAACTGTTCAACCTGGTCTACCCATATTCGCTCCGCCCGCAGGGCCAGGACATCATCCGCACCTGGCTGTTCTCGACCCTGCTCCGCGCCGAACTCGAACACGGCGTCTCGCCGTGGCAGCATGCGGCGCTGTCTGGCTTCATCGTCGACCCCGACCGTAAGAAGATGTCCAAGTCAAAGGGCAACGTGGTGACCCCCGCCGACATGCTCGAACGGCACGGCTCCGACGCGGTGCGCTACTGGGCTGCGTCGTCCCGCCTGGGCACGGATGCCGCGTTCGACCCGAAGAACCCGACCCAGATCAAGATCGGCCGTCGCCTCGCGATCAAGATCCTGAACGCATCCAAGTTCATCCTCGGCTTCGACGGCGCCGCGGACGCCCCGGTCACCGAGCCGATCGACCAGAGCATGCTCGCCCGGCTCAGCGTCGTCGTCGGCCAGGCCACGGCCGCATTCGAGGGTTACGACCACGCCCGTGCGCTCGAACTCACCGAGAGTTTCTTCTGGACGTTCTGCGACGATTACCTCGAGTTGGTCAAGGAACGCGCCTACGGCGAGAGCGGCGCCGGCCAGGCGTCGGCCGTCGCCGCGCTCCGCACGGCCCTCAGCACGCTGTTGCGCCTGTTCGCTCCGTTCGTGCCGTTCGCAACCGAGGAGGCCTGGTCCTGGTCCAGCGAAGGATCGGTGCACCGTGCGCCGTGGCCGAGCCAGGCGGAGCGCGCGGCGGGCGGTATCGGCAACGTCGCCCTGCTCGATCTGGCCAGCCGGGCGCTCACCGGCATCCGGCGCGCCAAGACTGATGCGAAGGCATCCCAGAAATCTGCCGTCGCATCTGCTGTAATTAGCGGAACGGCCGCTGAGGTGGCCCTGCTCGCGCAGGCCTCCGACGATCTGCGGGCCGTCGGTCGTATCTCGGAATTGGTTTTTGTCGATGGCAGTGAATTGGCTGTCACTGACATCGTGCTCGACACGGTGCCAGAGAGTTAGGAGAACCGGATGTCAGTCAAGGTACGAACACTGGACGACAAGGACTTTTTCTCGTGGTTAGGCCTCTTCGAGGGCTACAGCGAGTTCTACAAGAGTGCGCTCACGGATGAGAAAGCGCTTCAGGTCTGGAGTTGGATCATCGACAAGAACCACGTGCTCGCCGGAGCGGTCGCCGTCAATGACGAGGGTGACTTCATCGGGTTCGCACACTACCGGGAGGTGCCCAACACGCTCAGCGCCACCCGCGGGCTCTACCTTGACGACCTGTTCGTGGTCCCCGATTCTCGCAGCACCGGGGTGGGGCGCACCCTGATCGAGTTCGCGAAGCTGTACGCCACGGAGCACCACCTCAGCACCATGGCTTGGATCACGGCCGCTGACAATGAGGAGGCCCAGCATCTCTACGATGATGTCGCCACCCGCACGGACTGGGTGACCTACGGGATCGAGCTCTAGAGTGCAACTGGGAAGCCGCTTTGCGCTCGGCGGGCCGTTTCCGCCGGGGCTGCCCCACGTGGTCGAGATCGCGATCCAGGCGGTCGAAGAGGAACTCGCCGCCCTGGGCGAGGACAGCAGCGCCTGGCGCTGGACGCTGACCTGGCTCGAGGCCCAGCCGGTGCTCGAGCTCGACGACGGCACCGTCATCCGGTACAACCCGGGTGAAGACAGCGCCACCATCACCCAGCCGGCCGTGGCGGTCGAGGACGACGAGGACTGGATCTAGCCGCTCGCACGGCCGGAACCGGCCCGAGTGCGCCTCGGCGTACCACACGTCGCCACGCGCTATTCGTCGCTTCGCGCCGCGTCGTCGGTGCCGTCCCAGCACCACAGCGCCGCGACGCCGAGTCCCCCGGCGATGCTGACGGCGGTCAGGCCAAGCTCTCCCGGCGAGGCCGAGGCCCGGCACTGCCGTAACAGGCTGAGCACCAGCAGGGCGCCGCTCGCGCCGAACGGATGGCCGAGAGCCAGTGCCCCGCCCTGCCGGTTGGCGTGCTCCTCCGCAATGCCCAGGAGATCCAGCGACGCGAGCACCTGGGCCGCGAAGGCCTCGTTGAATTCGATCCAGGACAGGTCTGTGCCGGCAAACCTCTGTCGGGAAAGCACGAGCCGTGCTGCCTCGGCGCCGGCGATGCCGAGGAAAAACGGGTTCGTGCCGGTCACCGCGGACTCGACGAAGCGCAGACCACGACCGAGCCCGAGGGCCGCCGCGGTCCGGCGGCTGGTCACCAGAACCGCGACGGCCCCGTCGGCATCCGCGCAGGAGTTGCCCGCGGTGACGGTTCCGCCTGCCCGGAACGCCGGGGTGAACCGGCTCAGCAGACCGAGGGTGAGGCTGCGCCGCGGTCCCGCATCGGCATCGATCCGGCCGGCATCCGTCTCGACGGCGACGATCTCGCCGGTCAGCTGCCCCGACTCGCTCGCAGCGATGGCCAGCCGGTGGCTCCGGAGCGCGAACGCGTCCTGTCGCTCCCGGGTGATGCCGAACCGGTCGGCCACATTCTCGGCGGCGACGCCCATCTCGGGGTCTCCGACCTCGTCCGGCGAGAACCTCACCCGGTCGAAGAAGTCGGGGTGTCCGGGCGTCGACGAGAGCCGGTGCGCCCGCAACGGCGCGGTGCTGCAGCTCTCCACGCCGCCGGCCAGATAGATGTCACCGGCCCCTGCGGCCACGAGCCGACAGGCCAGGACGATGGCCTCCAGGCCGGAGCCGCACTGGCGGTCGACGGTCAGGCCCGGCACCGTCACGGGGAGTCCCGCGCGCAGCAGGGACAGGCGGGCCACGTTCCCGCCGCCGCCGACCGCATTGCCGATGATGACGTCGTCGACCGTTTCCGGTGCGACGCCCGTGTCGGCCAGCAGCGCCGCCAGCACCGGCGCGAGCAGCCGGTCGGCGGTCAGCGCCGCCAGGCCGCCGTTCACGCGCCCGAAGGCGGAGCGACGGCCGAGGACGATGACCGGCTCGCGGTCGGTGCCCGGCCGGGCACGGTCAGTCGAGTGCGGTGACACGCGGGTCTCCCTCGGTGATCCATCGGGCCAACAGGTGCCGGCTGAGCTTGCCGGTCGGGGCGAGGGGAAGGGCGGTCAGCCGGTAGTAGGACCGTGGCCGTTTCGCCTCCGCGAGAGACGCGGCAGAGGCCCGGCGAAGCGAGGCCGCGTCGACCTCAGGGCTGCCGAGGACCGCCACGACGAGCCGGGCGCCACGGCGGGCATCCGGCACTCCGACCGCGACCACGGATGCGACTCCCGGCAACTGCTGCAGTGCCGCCTCCACCTCCTGCGGGTAGACGTTGCGGCCTGACGTGACGATCATGTCCAAGCGTCGGTTCAGGAAGTGCAACACGTCGTCCTGGTCGAGGAAACCGAGATCGCCGACGGTGCACCAGTCACCGTCGCGGCGGAACGCCGCGCCGTCGTCGCCCCAGGCGTAGCCGTTGCTGACCAGGTCGCTGCGCACGAAGATCGTGCCCGGCTCGTTGCGGGGCAGTTCCCGCCCGGCCTCGTCCCGGATGCTGAGAGAAATGCCGGGCAATGCTCGGCCGACGGCCGTCACCTTCGCGCCCGGCGCGTCCCCGGGGCGCAGCGTCCAGGCGGCGATGAAACTCAGCTCGGCCGCCCCGTAGTACTGCTGGATCGTCGCGTTGGGCGCGAACCGGCGAGCGGCGGCAAGGGTCGCGGGATCCAGCCGGGCCCCGGCGCTGACGATGCGGGTGAGCGCCCGGCCGTTCACCCCACCGGCCAGGCCGCGTTCGCTGAGCAGGCGCAGCATGGTGGGTACGAGGACGAGCCGGGTGATCTCCCGGTCGGCGACGCAGGCGAGGGCTGCGGCAAGGTCGAATTCCGGCAGGGTGACGAAGGTCGCGCCGGCGTGCAGGGACTCGGCCAGGGCGTAGAGGGTGAGGCTGGACGACAAGGGTCCCGGCGCCAGCGTGCGGTCGTGCCGAGTCAGCCCGAAGTAGTCGGTGCCGGCCTCGAACGAGCGCCGCCAGGATTCCCGGCTGCGGGTGAACGCCTTGGGCAGGGAGGTCGTGCCGGAGGTGAAGCCATAGAGAAAGACCGAATCGGGGTGCCCGTCGGCCAGGACCGTGCCGGGCCCACGCCGGGGCCGCGCCCGTCGCGGGTCCAACGCGGCCAGCCGTTCCGTGACGGCGTCCCGTTGGACATCCGGCCAGCCGGCATCGAGCACGGCGACGGCGCGGTCACCGGCGATCCCGGCGGTGAGGGCGAGGGCGAATTCAATGCCGTTGGGCAGGCTGATGACGCTGATGCCTGCACCGTCGGTCTGGTCGGACAGCGCAGCGGTTGCCCTGGCCGCGAGTCCGGCAAAGCTGAGCCGATCGGCGCCGACCTCGATGGCCGTCGCGCCCGGCTGGTGCCGGGCCCAGTGGTTCAGCTGATCCAGGAAGGGCACCCTTGATGTTACTGCCGGTGATCACCGACGGTCAGGTCCAGCCGTGACCCGGCTGCGGGCGTCGTCACTTCCGGGCGATGATTTCGCCGTGCGGCATCCCGAACCAGCCGTCAGGGTCCGCCGCCCACTGCCGCCAGGCGGCCGCGATCTGCCGCAGGTCGGCCAGGTCGGCCGCCCCGACCTCGATCGCGTGCGCCGCGAAGGTGGACTCGGTGGCGCGCACGGCCCACGACTCTCCCCACCACTCGCGTTCGGCAGCCGAGGCGAAGCACCAGATCGACGCGCTGCTGGTGACACTGCCGAACCCGGCCTGGCGCGCCCAGGCCTTCAGCGCCCTCCCCGCGTCAGGGTCGCCGCCGTTCCAATAGTGCACGTCACGGTAGGCGGTCATCCAGAGCAGCAGACCGGGCAGCTTCGGATGCATCATCACGCCGCCGTAGTCCACGTCCCGCGCAGCGAAAACGCCGCCGGGCCTCAGCACCCGCCGGATCTCCTTCATCGCCGCAACCGGGTTGGCGACATGCTGGAGCACCTGGTGGGCGTGCACGATGTCGAATGACTCATCCGGGAAGTCCAGGGCGTAGACGTCGCCGACCTGGAAGACCACGTTGCGCACCCCCTCGTCGAAGGCGAGCCCGGTCGCCCGCTGGATGATCTCCCCCGCGGCGTCGATGCCGGTGACCCGGCCAGGCCAGAGCCGCCTCGCCAGGTCAACCGTGATGGTGCCCGGCCCGCAGCCGACGTCGAGCAGGCTCAACCCGGGGTCAAGGTGCGGGATGAGGTAGGCGGCCGAGTTGGCCACGGTGCGCCACGTGTGCGAGCGCAACACGCTCTCGTGGTGACCGTGCGTGTATCGGTCACGCGGAGCGGTCTCAGGGCGTTCGGGCTGGTCGATCATGCCATGAGCCTACGCACGGAAGCGCAACCGGTGTCGGCCGAACTAGGTTTGTTGCATGGTGAATCGATGAATCCCTTTTCGCGTCCGAGCACACTACCGTTCCAGCTTCCGCCGTTCGCGGCGATCGCCCAGGAGCACTACCGTCCGGCCTTCCTCGAAGGGATGGCAGAGCAGCGCGCGGAGGTCGCGGCTATCGGCGCGAATCCGGAGGCCCCATCTTTCGAGAACACCCTTCTGCCTCTCGAACGCAGCGGACAGGCCTTCAGCCGGGTGGCCGCTGTGTTCTTCAACCTGAGCTCGTCGCATTCGAGCGATTTCACCAACGCGCTCGAGGAGGAACTGGCACCGCTCCTCGCCGCGCACGCCGACGCCATCCGCCTAGACCCTGCCCTCTTCGCCCGCATCGCGAGGGTGCATGAGCAGCGGGGCGGCCTGGGCCTGGACCCGGAGTCGCGGTACCTGGTCGAACGGTACTTCACCGAGTTCACCCTCGCCGGCGCCGGCCTGTCCGACGAGGACAAGGCCACCCTTCGCGACCTGAACGCGCGGCTCGGCGTCGCCGCCACCCGGTTCGAAAAGAACCTGCTGGCCGACACCAACGATCTGGCCCTCGTGCTCGACGATGTCGCCGAACTCGACGGCCTCTCGGCCGGTGAGATCTCGGCCGCAGCGCAGGCCGCTGAATCCCGCGGGCTGGCCGGGCGGTACGTGCTCACGCTCGTGCTCCCTACCACCCACCCCTACCTGGCGCAGCTCACCAACCGGGGCGTGCGGGAACGACTGCTGGCCGCGTCGCGTGCGCGCTGCATCCGTGGCGGGGTCCACGACAACCGCGCCCTGGTGCTCGAGATCACAGCCCTGCGGGCCGCCAGGGCAAGGCTGCTCGGGTTCGCCAACCATGCCGCGGCGGTCATCGCGGACCAGACCGCGAAGACGCCGAGTGCGGTCGCCGACCTGCTGGGCCGGCTCGCCCCGGCGGCGGCCCGCAACGCGCTGGCCGAACAGGCAGACCTGCAGGGGCTCGTCGACGCGGAGGGCGGCGGGTTCAGCCTGGCCGCCTGGGACTGGGCGTTCTACACCGAGAAGGTGCGCCGGGCCCGGTATGCCGTGGACAGCCAGGCCATGCGGCCGTACTTCGAACTCGAGCGGGTGCTCCACGACGGCGTCTTCTACGCCGCCACCCGGCTCTACGGGGTCACCTTCACCGAACGGGACGACCTGGTCACCTGGCACCCGGAGGCCCGGGTCTTCGAGGTCGCCGACGCCGACGGCTCCCCAGTCGGGCTGTACATCCTCGACGTGTACACCCGCGATTCCAAACGCGGCGGCGCGTGGATGAACCCCCTCATCTCGCAGTCCGCACTGCTGGGCACGCCAGCGGTGGTCTGCAACAACCTCAACGTGCCGAAGCCGGCGGCCGGTGAGCCCACCCTGCTCAGCTACGACGAGGCCACGACCCTGTTCCATGAGTTCGGCCATGCCCTGCACGGCCTGTTCGCCCGGGTCACCTACCCAAAGTTCGCCGGCACGAACGTCTACCGCGACTTCGTCGAGTTCCCGAGCCAGGTCAA
Organism: Cryobacterium algoritolerans; assembly: GCF_004402785.1. GTDB lineage: Bacteria > Actinomycetota > Actinomycetes > Actinomycetales > Microbacteriaceae > Cryobacterium > Cryobacterium algoritolerans. Next base: position 122,152 of record NZ_SOFP01000046.1, on the reverse strand, counting down.
CGAGATGTGGCTGCTCTGGCCGGAGGTGCTGGCGAACTTCGCGAAGCACACCGTGTCCGGTGAGAGCATGCCCCAGGACCTGGTCGACCGCATCCGCGCCTCGGCAACCTTCAACGAGGGCTTCCTGACCAGCGAGTACCTGGCTGCGGCCCTGCTCGACCAGGCCTGGCACCTGATCGACGCCGACACTGTGGTGACGGATGTCGCAGAGTTCGAAGCATCCGCCCTCACCGCCTGCGGCCTGGCGAACGAGGTGGTGCCCACCCGCTACGCGAGCACCTATTTCGCCCACACCTTCGCCGGCGGCTACGACGCCGGCTACTACTCCTACATCTGGAGCGAGGTGCTCGACGCCGACACGGTGGACTGGTTCACCGAGAACGGCAGTCTCACCCGCGACAACGGCGACCGGTTCCGCAACCGCCTGCTGGGCGTCGGGGGCAGCACCGACCAGCTCGCCGCCTACCGGGACTTCCGCGGCCGGGATGCCCGCATCCAGCCCCTGCTCGACCGGCGCGGCCTGAACTGACGGAGTGGTCGTGCCCGCGGGCAGTGTCAGGGCGCGCTGTGAGCGATTCGGGTCAGGATCCGGAACGGGTCAGGCGGACTTGTCCACCCGGCGCGCCTTGTGCAGCACGATGGTCGGCTCGGCGTTGTCGAGCACGGCGGCGCGGGTCACGACGACCCTGGCGACTTCGGAACTCGACGGCACCTCGAACATGATCGGCCCGAGCACTTCCTCCATGATGGCGCGGAGGCCGCGCGCGCCGGTCTTGCGGAGCACGGCCAGGTCGGCGATGGCCTCCAGGGCCGGCTGCTCGAACTCGAGTTCGACACCGTCGAGTTCGAACATGCGCTGGTACTGGCGCACGAGGGCGTTACGCGGCACGGTGAGGATCTGCATCAGGGCCACCTGGTCGAGCTGGGTGACCGTCGTGACGACGGGAAGCCGACCGATGAATTCAGGAATCAACCCGAACTTGTGAAGGTCTTCGGGGAGCACCTCGCTGAACAGGTTGACGTCGTCGCCCTTGCTGTGCAGCGGGGCGCCGAAACCGATGCCCTTCTTGCCGGCCCGGGTGGAGATGATGTCGTCAAGGCCCGCGAACGCACCGGCCACGATGAACAACACATTGGTGGTGTCGATCTGGATGAACTCCTGGTGCGGATGCTTGCGGCCGCCCTGCGGCGGCACCGACGCGATCGTGCCCTCGAGGATCTTCAGCAGCGCCTGCTGCACTCCCTCGCCGGACACGTCACGCGTGATCGACGGGTTCTCGGCCTTGCGGGCGATCTTGTCGATCTCGTCAATGTAGATGATGCCGGTCTCGGCGCGCTTGACGTCGTAGTCGGCCGCCTGGATCAGCTTGAGCAGGATGTTCTCGACGTCTTCGCCGACGTAGCCTGCTTCGGTGAGGGCCGTTGCATCCGCCACCGCGAAAGGAACGTTCAGCCGCTTGGCGAGGGTCTGGGCCAGGTAGGTCTTGCCGCACCCGGTCGGGCCGATCAGCAGGATGTTGGACTTGGCGATCTCCACGTCATCGTGGATGGCATCGGCGGCGGTGAGGGTGGCTCGGGCACGAACGCGCTTGTAATGGTTGTAGACGGCAACGGCGAGGGCGCGCTTGGCGGCTTCCTGTCCGATGACGTATTCCTCGAGGAAACCGAAGATCTCCTTGGGCTTGGGGAGGTCGAATTCGCCATGGCCTTCTTCGGCACCGGCCTCGGCAAGGCGTTCCTCGATGATCTCATTGCACAGTTCGACGCACTCGTCGCAGATATACACGCCGGGACCGGCAATGAGCTGCTGGACCTGCTTCTGACTCTTCCCACAGAAGGAACACTTCAACAGGTCGGCACTCTCGCCTATTCGGGCCATCCGTCAGCCTCCTCCATCGGTATTGCTGGTAACGCTGAACTGAGCCTAGCCTGTGGCTGTGACTGTGGTGTGCAACCCGTGCGGACCGGTGCAAATGCGATAACGGCGGCCAGGCGAGAAACCGCCGTCGGCCACGAGAAACGGCGGATGCCCGGCTGTTGTACAGCCGGGCATCCGCCGGATTCGACGTGCGATTGTTGCCAAACGCGCTACTTGACGAGCGTGGGAACGTTCTTGCGGCTGGTCAGGATCTGGTCGATCAGGCCATATTCGAGGGCCTCGGGGGCACCGAGGATCTTGTCGCGGTCGATGTCCTTGTGAACCTGTTCCGCGGTGCGGTTGGAGTGGTGCGAGATGGTGAACTCCAGCCATTCACGCATCCGCTGGATCTCGGCGGCCTGGATTTCGATGTCGGAAGCCTGCCCGCCACCCTGGCCGCCGGCCGACGGCTGGTGGATCAGAATGCGCGCGTTCGGGAGTGCGAGACGCTTTCCGGGCGTTCCGCCGGCGAGCAGCACGGCAGCGGCGGAGGCCGCCTGGCCGAGGCACACCGTCTGGATGTGCGGTCGGATGTACTGCATCGTGTCGTAGATGGCCGTCATCGCGGTGAAGGAGCCACCCGGAGAGTTGATGTACATCACGATGTCGCGGTCGGGGTCCTGGCTCTCCAGCACGAGCAGCTGGGCCATGACGTCGTCTGCTGACGCATCGTCGACCTGAACGCCGAGGAAGATGATGCGATCCTCGAAGAGCTTCGCATAGGGGTCCTGGCGCTTGTACCCGTAGGCGGTGCGCTCTTCGAAGGTAGGGAGGATGTAGCGGGCCTCGGGCGACTGCGGGGCGCGGCCCCCGGCCTGGTGACCAAAATTCGTGAATTCCATGTCGTCTCTGCCCGTCCTACTTCTTGTTCACTGAGTCGTCGGTGCCGCCGCCGCCGACCACGTCCGACGCGAATTCGCGCAGGTGGTCGACGAAGCCGTATGTCACGGCCTCCTGGGCGGTGAACCAGTTGTCGCGGTCGTTGTCGATGAGCACCTGCTCGACCGACTTACCGGTCTGCTCTGCCGTCAGTTCCGCCATCCGCTTCTTCATGTCCAGGATTACCTTGGCCTGGGTCTGGATGTCGGCGGCCGTGCCGCCGAATCCGCCGGACGGCTGGTGCAGCAGGACGCGAGCGTTCGGCGTGATGTAGCGCTTGCCCTTGGTGCCGGAGGACAACAGGAACTGACCCATCGACGCGGCGAGTCCGATACCAACGGTGACGATGTCGTTCGGTACGAACTTCATCGTGTCGTAGATTGCCATGCCGGCCGTGATCGAGCCGCCGGGCGAGTTGATGTACAGGAAGATATCCCGCTCCGAGTCCTCCGCCGCCAGCAGCAGGATCTTGGCACAGATCTCGTTGGCGTTCTCGTCCCGAACCTCTGAACCGAGCCAGATGATTCGATCTTTGAGCAGTCGGTCAAAAACGCCGGGTGTAGGTGCCATATCGGCCATGTCGCGCTCCGTTTCGCTTGTCGCTTCAGAATGAATCTATAGGGTGAAACGCGCCGGGGAGGCCGTGTTCGCCCTCGGCAGATTGCGCGCCGCCGCCCGCGACTCTCCCCCAGGACACCGGAGTGAGGTGGGGCGGGGCCGGACGCGAGAACGGGGTCGGATGTCTGCGACATCCGACCCCGTTCTCGTGGCGTGCTACTTCTTTGCTGCGGCCTTCTTCTTCGGCGTGGCCGGGGCAGCGTCGGCCACAGGTGCCTCGTCGGCGTCCTCGGCTTCGGCGTCCTCGGCGGTTTCGTCGTTCGCGGCGACGGCGGCGAACTCGGACAGGTCAACGGGCGCCCCGTTGGAGTCGACGACCTCGGCCTTGCCCAACGCGATCGCGAGGGCCTTGTTACGGGCAACCTCGGCGACCATCGACGGGATCTGACCGTTGCCGCTGAGCGCCTGGACGAACTCGCTCGGGTCCATGCCGTACTGGCTGGCGCCCTGGATGAGGTATTGGGTGAGCTCGTCCTGGCTGACCTGGACCTTCTCGGCCTCCGCGATCGTGTCGAGCAGGATCTGCTGGCGGAAGGTCTTCTCGCTGGACTCGGTCACCTCGGCGCGGTGCTCGTCGTCCTCGAGGCGGTTCTCGCCCTCGAGGTGGCGCCGAACCTCGTCCTCGATGATCGAGGTCGGGATCGGAACCTCGACCGAGGCGAGGAGCTGCTCGACGAGCTTCTCCCTGGCCTGGCTGCCCTGACCGAACGCCTTGGAACGCAGGACCTGCGCCTTGAGGCTCTCGGTGAGCTCGGCCATGGTGTCGAACTCGCTGGCGATCTGAGCGAAGTCGTCGTCGATGGGCGGAAGCTCGCGCTCCTTGACGGCGATGACCTTGACGGTGATCTCGGCGGTTTCACCCTCGTGGTCTCCACCCATCAACTTGGAGTTGAAGGTGGTGGTCTCGCCGGCGCTGAGGGAGTCGAGAGCCTCGTCGATACCGTCGATCAGGTCGCCCGAGCCGACCTCGTAGGAGATCCCGGTCGCGTTGTCGACCTCGAGCTCGTTGATGCTGGCGACCAGGTCGATCTGGGCGAAGTCGCCGGTGGTGGCGGGACGGTCGACCGTGACAAGTGTGCCGAAACGGCTGCGCAGCTGGTCGAGTTCCTCGGCGACGTCTTCATCGGACACCTCGACCGCGTCAACGGTGAGCTTCAGACCTTCGTAGGCGGGAAGGTCGATCTCAGGCCGCACGTCGACCTCGATCGCCAGGAGCAGGTCCCCGGAGAAGTCCTTGTCGCTGGGCCATTCGACAATGTCGGCTTCCGGGCGGCCCAGGGGGCGCAGCTTGTGCTCTTCGACGGCCTTGCGGTAGAAACCGTCGAGGCTTTCGTTGACCGCGTGCTCGAGCACGGCGGACTTGCCCACCCGCTGGTCGATGATGGGCGGCGGAACCTTGCCCTTGCGGAAGCCGGGGATGTTGATGTCCTCGGCAATGTGCCCGTAGGCGTGGGTGATGCTGGGCTTCAACTCCTCGGGGGTCACCGAAATGGTGACCTTGGCGCGCGTGGGACTCAGCTTTTCGACCGTGGACTTCACGTGGGTATCTCCTGTGTTCGAACGATGTTCTGGGGGGTGATTGTCGGGGCGACAGGATTCGAACCTGCGACCTCTCGGCCCCAAACCGAGCGCTCTACCAAGCTGAGCTACGCCCCGGATATTTTCTCAACCCGTTGGAGTCATCCTCCTGACGCGCAAAGCTCACGCACCAGCGGAATGACCTCGGTAAGTCTACTCCACGCTCACGATGCGAAAGCGACCCTCCGTGCATCCGTCACCCCGGATCGTGTACTACAGTGATCGAGTGCGCGGGAGTCCACGCTTGGGGATGTAGCTCAATGGTAGAGCCTCAGTTTTCCAAACTGATGGCGCGGGTTCGATTCCCGTCATCCCCTCAATGCTGAGCCGGATCCTCTCGTCCTTCTGGGCGACTTCGGACCGGCGAGATCGCTGCCGGGCTTGGAACTAGCGGCTGATGATCGTGGTGTCGCGGGTTCGAGTCCGGCCCTCGATTCTGTCGGAGAAGTGCTGATCAGCGGGGCTCACCCACTGTTGCTCCGAGCGGGTGGACTGGGCCGGGCGAGGGGCGCCAGCCAGGACGCACCGTCAACAGCCTGTGGAGCGGCCCAGCGCGGCATGCCGGAATGCCGGAATGCCGGAATGCCGGAATTCGATCAAACCGATGTTTCCGGTCGGCTTCGTCGCGACGCGCGGAGCCGACCGGAACCTCGTGTCAGAGCGTCACTGCGCCGCTACCAACTGGGTGATGTATCCGGGAGCCTTCGGGCTGCCCCAGCCCGTCGTCAGGTCGTAACCCGTGGTGGTCGGGTAGCCGGGCACCGGGTCGGGTGCGACGAATCCATCGGACCCGAGATCCCACAGGCGGTTGTTCTGCAGCACGCCGCTCAGTGTCGTTCCGTAGATTCGTGTCACAACGTCACTGAATGCGGCAGCCTTGTTGAACGATGAAGCGTAGATCACCTGATTGAGGTTGCCGATCGGCGCCTTGTTCACGGAGGCGCGCGCTTGGTTGGCGATCGCGGTGACCGCAGCGACCTGCGGGGATGATGCGGACGTGCCGCCGAAGACAGACCACCTCGGGCTTCCCTCAAGCGTCGGGAAGTAGGAATGGAAGACGAGCACTCCACCGTTGACGGCGGCGTTCCATGCGACGTCAGGCACACCGCGATGGTTACCGACGATGGATGCGACTCCGTTCTGGAAAGACGGACGCGTGTACACCGTCGAGAGGCCGCCGCCGGTTGCAATCGACGCCCAACTCTCGTTCCACACAGGTTCGGTGCTGCCGCTCTGGGTCCACGACCAGTAGCCCGGGTTGCGGGCGCCGGATCCGAGGAACGGCTTATCCTGCGTGGGGTTCCACGTCCAGCCGGACTGCACCTGTGTGCCGCCGACCGAGGTCACATACGGCGAGACGTTCGGGTAGCTGACCTCCGGCACTGCCCCCACAGTGGTGGCACGATGCGATCGCGCGAAACCGCTCGAACCGCTGTCGCCCGCTGAGGAGAAGAAGGTGTCGCCCTTTGCCACACCCCGCTGGAAGGTGGCATCGAACTTCGTGAACTGTGTCCTTGCGGCCGACTGCGATCCGAAGGTCTGCTCGTCGGTGCCGAACGACATCGAGAACACCGTGCCCGACGGATACTCGCCCACCGCCCAGTCGATGGCCTTCATGAGGTTCGGCAGACCCTGGACCCCTTGGGTTTCGGCCGGCGGCGTCGCGAGCAGCACGATGTGCGCCTTGGGCGCCATCGCGTAGGCCCATTGCACGTCGAGGTTCGCTTCACCCGCCCAGCCGTCGGCTGAATTCGGCCCGGATTGGCCGACACCGTTACCGGTCGGATTGCTGTAGTCGGGTGACCCCAACGGGAAGACTGCCTGAAAGTTGGGAGGAGGGCCACCGAAGGTCTGGGCAAAGAACGAAAGATCCGCCGCCGCGGTGGGGCTACCGTACGCGTCCACGAGCACGATCGTCTCCCCCGCACCATCGTTGCTCGAAGCGAGAGGGCCCAGACCGTAGAAGGCTCGAAGCTGGTCGGGCGTGTAGCAGTGCAGCGTGGTTGACACGGTGTTGCTGGGCGCCGGTCGGGCGCACGCCACCGCTCCTGTTGCGTCGGCGGCCGAGGTGAACGCCGACTCAGGCGCCTGCGCAGCGAATGGCTGAGGGTTGGTGGATGTGGGCGGAGGTGCCGCGAACGCGGAGGTGTTGGGCGCTGTGGCTAACCCGAGCGTGGCTATCCCGAGCGTGGCTACACCGAGCGTGGCTACACCGAGCAGAGTGGCCAGGCGAACGGATGGCTTCATGGAACATCAACCTCCTGGTGAGAGTGCACGAGCGGCGTCGGGAGTGGATTTCCGGACGCCGATTTATCTCGCAATCGAGCCGAAACTACCACTGTGACCGCGCGGGCACTACGCCCAACATCGACATTCACCCTGCCGATCACGAGCAACACGTGGTGGACGACGCAGCCCCGCCTGCCCTGACGCAGCAGCCGAAGTGCGACAGCCAGTGCGGGGCAATCCCTGACGGCGGCCGCCCACTGCGTACCGATATGGCGCAGCTCAGGAAACTCGAGCAGGTCCGGACTGATTGACAGGCTTTCTCGGACGGGTCTAGCGTTACCGATGGGGCTGGTCACTTGCCTCACGACGCCTCCATCGCGGGGAACACCTGGGGAGTTCATGTGCCAATTCAACTGACTCGACGTAGCGTGCTGGGTAGTTTCGCGGCGGTGAGCGTGCTGACCGCCGCCGGGATGACGCCGGCCCAGGCCGCAGAGCGTGGGGGGCGACATCGGCCGGGAGACCCGGTCTCGCTGACGATCATGGGCACGACCGACCTGCACGGCTGCGTCTTCAATTGGAACTACTTCCAGAACGCGGAATACGACGATTCCGCGAGGAACGACATCGGCCTGGCCAAGGTGGCGACGCTGGTCGAAGCTGTCCGCCTCCAGCGCGGGCGTGAGAACACGCTGATGATCGACGCCGGCGACACGATCCAGGGAACTCCCCTGGCCTACTATTTCGCGCGCATCGCGCCGATCACCGACGGTCACCTGCACCCGATGGCCGCGGCCATGAACTACATCGGCTACGACGCCGCAGCCCTCGGCAACCACGAATTCAACTACGGCATCCCGCTGCTCCGAACCTTCGCCGATCAACTCGACTTTCCGCTGCTCGGCGCGAACGCGCTGGACGCGGCGACCGGACTGCCTGCCTTCGCGCCGTACGTCATCAAGACGATCAGCCCGGCCGGTGAGAAGCCGATCAAGATGGGCATCCTCGGCCTGACCAATCCCGGGATCGCCATCTGGGACAAGGCGAACGTCGAGGGACAGTTGAGCTTCCCCGGTCTTGTCGAGCAGGCAAAAGTCTGGGTGCCCCGCATGCGTGCCGAGGGAGCGGATGTTGTCGTCGTGGCCGCGCACTCCGGCGCCACGACCTCGTCGTCCTATGGCGACGCCCTCCCGTACCCCGAGAACGCGGCGACCCTGGTGGCCGAGCAGGTGCCCGGGATTGATGCGATCCTGGTCGGGCATGCCCACCAGGAAATTCCGGAGCGACGAGTAGTCAACACCCAGACCGGTCGCACCGTGATTCTGACCGAGCCGCTGCGCTGGGGCATGCGCTTGTCTCTGATCGAACTGTCATTGGTCAAGCGCCGCGGCCAATGGGCCGTGGAGAGCGTCGGATCCAGCGTGCTCAACAGCAACACCGTGCCAGAGCACCCTCAGGTCGTCGACCTGCTCGGCGCCGACCACGCCACGGTCGTCGGCTACGTCAACTCAGTCATCGGCAGTTGCACCGAGGCGATGTCGTGCGCCACCGCGCGCTACGAGGACAGCGCGGCACTGGACTTCATCAATCTCGTGCAGGGTCAGGCGGTGCGCGCGGCGATCGCCGGGACAGCGCAGGCCGGCCTGCCGATCCTGTCGATCGCGGCCCCGTTCAATCGGGAGGCCGCGATTCCCGCCGGGGAGGTTACCGTTCGCGACGTGGCCGGGCTGTACATTTTCGACAATACCCTCCTCGGCATCACGTTCACCGGCGCACAGGTCAAGGCCTACCTCGAGAAGTCCGCCCAGTACTTCAGACAGGTCACTGGCACCGGACCCTTCACGCCCGACCAGCTCACCAACGCGGTCACCGCCGTGGCGCCGACGGGCACGCCGGACTACAACTACGACGTGATGGGGGGACTCGACGCATCGCTCAGCTACAAGATCGACATTGCCAGGGATCCCGGTTCGAGGATCATCGACCTCAACTACAACGGAGCCCCGATCGACCCCACGGCGCAATTCGTCGTCGCGATCAACAACTACCGGCAGTCCGGCGGTGGCGCGTTCCCGGGGGTCACAACCGCACCGGTGGTTCACAATGCCCAGCAGGAGATCCGCCAGCTCATCATTGACTGGGTCACCCGGGCCCGGGTGGTGGAGCCGTCATCGTTCGCACGTGTGGATTGGACACTCGTCTCCGGTGGTGCACCGGTGCAGATCAGCCGCTAAAGCTGGGGGAACGACCGGGCTCCACCGGACGAGTCGCGGATCTGCCGGGGTCAGGCCAGTCCAAGCCTATCCAGGGTCGCCCGCAGGGTGTCCGCCGAGTGCTGGAACAGTGTCTGCTCCGAGTCGGAGAACGGCACCTCGATCACCCGGGACACGCCATCGGCGTTGACCACAGTCGGCACCGACAGCGCCACATTGCTCACGCCACGGTACCCGGTCAGCACCGAGCTGACCGGAAGAACGGCGCCTTCGTCGCGCAGCACGGCTTCCACAATCCGCGCCCCGGAGAGCCCGATCGCATAGTTGGTGGCTCCCTTTCCGGCGATGACCCGGTAGGCCGCGGTCTTGACGTCCTCGGTGATGGCCTCGAACTCGGCCTCGGAGAACCGCGCGCGCCCGGTCCTGACGGGAGAGATGTCATCCGCCACCCACTGGGCGAGCGAGATCGGGCCGACCCTGGCCTGGGACCAGAGCGGGAACTCCGAGTCGCCGTGCTCGCCGACGATCACGGCGTGCACATTGGCGATCGCGACGTCGACCCGGTGGGCGAGCAGCCAGCGAAGCCGCGAGGAGTCGAGCACGGTTCCGGAGCCGAAGACGCGGGCCGACGGGAGCCCGCTGAAGTGCAGGGCCGCGTAGGTGAGGATGTCGCAGGGGTTGGTGACGATCATGAAGACGGCGTCGGGGGCGCGCTCGACAAGCTTGGGCATCAGTTCGCGCAGGATCCCCACGTTGACGCCTGCCATGTCGAGGCGGGACTGGCCGGGATGCTGCCGGGCGCCGGCGGTGATCACGACCATGTTGGCACCCGCGATGGAATCCAGGTCCGAACCGCCCGACACGCACGATGCGCCGGTGAACTGGGTGCCGTGGGCGAGGTCGAGTACCTCGGCCTCCACCTTGGCCTCGTTGATGTCGTAGAGCACAACCTCGCGCGCGGACTGGCGGATCAGAGAGGCGTAGGCGAGGGAGGTGCCGACGGCACCCGCACCGATGATGGCCAGCTTGGAGTTCTCGATTGCGCTCATGTTCCCAGTGTCCTCTCTCCATCCGGCATCCATGCGCCAGGACCCTTCGGTCGCATGGTGGTCGAGCCTGCCAGCGGCACGGCTCTGCGCCCCGGGAAGACTGCCGAAGGATCCACAGACGAAGGGAAGCGGCAGGTTATCGAACCGGGACGTCGGTCCCACGCTGGAGGAGCCACAGCTCCAGCTGCCCCGCTGGAACAGGCCGGGACAGGTGAAAACCCTGTGCCTGATCGCAGCCGAATCGAGCCAATTCGTCGATTGCGCTGCCGTTCTCGACACCCTCGGCGACCATGGTCAGTCCCAGGCTGTGAGCAAGATCGATGGTCGAAGCAACCAGCGCCGAGGCCCGGGCATCTTCCAACATCGGCAGCATGAACGATCGGTCGAGTTTGAGTTCGTCGATGGGAAGCTCCCGAAGGTACGCCAGGGAGCTGTATCCGGTGCCGAAGTCATCGACGGAAACCCGAACTCCGTTGGTCCTCAGCCGGGGCAGGATATCTTTGGCCCGGTCTCGATCAGCCATCAGGAACTCTTCCGTGATCTCCACCATGAGGGTGGACGACGGCAATCCACGGGACGCGATCATCCGGTCTACTCGTTCGGGAAGATCCGAGTCGACAAGGGAACTGGCTGACAGATTCACGGCGACGGTCAAGGGTCGCCCCTGTCCCTGCCAAATCCCGGCCTGGTCGAGCGCCAGACCAAGCACCACGTCCGTGAGCTCATGCATGAGTCCGGCCTCCTCGACAAGCGCAAGAAAGGCCTCCGGATACAGCAGTCCGCGGGTCGGATGATTCCAGCGAACAAGAGCCTCGACGCCGTGGAGCACATTTGTGGTCAGGCTGATCTTTGGCTGGTAGTGCAACACCAGCTGGCCTTCTGCGATGGCCGCGCGCAAGTCCTCCAGGGTCCGAAGCCGATCTTCGCCATGATTATCGTCTGCCGTGGCGACGACATGATGCCCACTCCGCGTGGCTTTGGCCCGGTACATCGCCATGTCCGCCTTGCGCATGAGCGCCTTCAGGTCTTGTCCCTGTTCGGGGAAAACGGCGATACCGACGCTGACGTTGGCGTGGAGCGCAATCCCCTCCACGGTGAAGGACGCCGCCAACGCTGAGCGCAGCTTGACCGCCACCGCAACAGCCTCGGACCGGCCGGCCTCGTTGAGGAAAACTGCGAACTCGTCGCCGCCGAGTCTCGCCAGAAGGTCTCCGGCGTCGTGCCCGAGGCTGTCGTTGACTTCCTTGAACCGGTCCAGGTCCAGCAACAGCAGCGCTCCGGGTCCGCTCCCCCGCGCCAGAATTCGACGGGGCACGTCGGCGTACAGCGCCCGCCGATTGGGCAATCCGGTCAGGTAGTCGGTTCTCGATATGCGCTGGACATCCACCAGCTTGACGAGTCGACGGAATGCCAATTGGGTGCGAGTGACCGCCAATGCCATGGTCAAGGCCGCCAGTACCACCATAGACCACGGCACGTGCGTGTAGATGGCCAGGACCAGCACCCCCAGCCCGGCGGCCGTAGCGGCGGTCGAGACGGTGAGCGCTCCGGCCGCAGCGGTGCCGTGGACCGCCTGCTCATTGCGGCGGTCCGAATTGTTGATCCATACCGTTATCAGGGCCAACCCGAGGGCCCAGCTCGCGTCCAGCAGCGTGCCATCCACCCAACGGCCGGGAAGCACCAGAAGTGCGTAGGTGCCCTCGACATACTGGCTGAGCAGCAGGATGCCCACCGACGGCAGCCTCCGTCGCAGCTCCAGCGCGGCACGCACTCCCTCGTCTCGGAAAGTGGGCGGCATCCGCACATCGAGCACGGCGATGTCCGGCCGCAACGCGTCGACCTCGGCGAGCAGCGCTTCGGCGTCGCCGAAGGAGGCCACGGTAACGAAGCCGGCCTCGTCGAACAGCCGGATCACGCTCTCCCGCAGGAGCAGCGAGTCTTCGGCCAGCACCAGGCGCGATTGTGCGCCCTGGTGCGGCATCCGTCGCGGGCTCAGGCTGGGTCAACTGTTCAGGATACGGCGATCGAGCTCAGCGCGGTGTCGGTCAGCGGGATGTGCACCCCGACTGCTGTCGGCCCGCCCACCGGGCTGTCGATCGACAGCCCTCCTCGCGGGCCGCGCAGGCGCTCGTCCAGGCCACGCAGGCCGTGCGCCTCGGTCGGGACGGCGCCGCCCACGCCGTTGTCGATCACCCAGAGGTCCAGCCAGGTCGTGTCGTCGTCCGGCACTCGGCGCAGGGCGAGGTGCAGCCGGATGCCAATGGCTCGGGAATGCTTCGCTGCGTTCGTGAGTAGTTCGGAGGCCGCGAAGTACGCGCTGCGTTCGATCTCAGACGGCAGCCTCAGCGCCGGTTCGACGGTCAGCTCGAGCTGCACGGGGATGGTGCTGCGGGCGGCAAGCGACTGGAGACCGCCGATCAGGCCCCGGTCCTGGAGGATCGGGGGCACCAGGCCGCGAGACAGCGCCCGCAGTTCCTCGAGCGTGTCGTGCGCCTGCTGCCTGGCCTCCGCCAATAGTGCGCGGGCGGCCGCCGGGTCGGTCTCGAGCTTCCGCTCGGCGCTGGCGAGGTCCATCTGCAGGCGCACCAAGCGCTGCTGTGGTCCGTCGTGGATGTCGCGCTCGAGCCGGCGCAGTGACCGGTCCTCGGCGGAGACGGCAGCCCCACGGGACGCGCTCAGGTCCGCAACCTCCCGCTGCAGTGCCTCTGAGCGCCATGCACCGAGCATGCCGCGGGCGATGAACTGGTGCAGGGCGGTGAATCCCCGGGTGATGAACGGCAGGGTGGACAGGAAGGTGACGCCCAGGACGAGCTGGAATACGCTCTGGCCAGCGAAAGGGTCGATGGCCAGCGTGTTGCCCGGCAGCATCCAGTCGGACGCGACCTCCGAAAGCCGGACACTGCCAGTGCCCTCATTCGGCAGGAACCGGCCCCAGAACCAGTAACTGATTCCGCCGAGCCCGACCGACAGCCAGACCACGGTGACGATCCAGCTGACCAGTCCCACGATGAAGTTCACCACCATGCCGTGCAACAGGTAGAGCCAGTAGTGACCGTTGACGAGCGGGCCGAGCACCGTTCGGAGCGGCGTTGCCGGTTCGCCGTTCGGGTCCCAGCGCGGCGGCGTGATCGGGGCCTGGCCGGCCCAGCGCAGCCGGGCCAGCTCGAACAGGCCGAATGCCCGGCCGATGTAGAGGGCCAGAACGACGACGAACAGGCCGACGAAGATGGCGATCATGCCGGTCCCGGTGAAGAACACGGTGCTGAGAACGGAAAGCCCGACCACGGTGATGGGCAACGTCGGCAGCAGGAAGCCGAGCTCCCGCGGCACCCGGCGCCACAGTGCCAGGTAGCCGCCCCGCCGCGAAACCGGGGTCTGCACGGTTTTCTCCATCGGGTCGTTCCTCGTCGTGGGTTTTGTCGTTTCGGTCATGCTCATGGTCTTCCTCCAGCCAGTGTGCCTGCATCCAGCATTCCCGGTGGCTGGAACGGGCGGCATCCGGCAGGCAACCGGATCGCCTCGGGGGAAAACCCCCGAACGGTCGCGCCGGGGAGGCGCACGGGCTCAGGATTGGAGCGTGCTGTGCGTGAATCGGCCGGCGATCAGGGTGGCGGCCACGGGCATCCGCCGGAGGTCGGTGACGGATGCGACGAACGGGTCGTTCTCGCAGACCGCCAGGTCGGCCACGTCGCCGACCGAGACCCCGTGTCGTCCCCTGGCGGATGCGGCGAGCGCCGCTTGCCGGGAGATCGCCTGCCACGGCTGCCACGGCTCTCGTCCTCCCCGGGTGCGCCCGACCGCGGCCGCGATGGTGACCCAGGGATCCAGCGGGGCGACGGGCGCGTCACTGCCGAGGGCCAGGGTCGCGCCCGCGTCGAGCAGGGACTTGAGCACGAAGGCCCGCCCGGTGCGGCCGGCCCAATACCGGTCGGCGACATCCCGGTCGTCGAGGGCGTGCTCGGGCTGCACGCTGGCGACGACGCCGAGGGCGGCGAACCGGGCCACATCCTCGGCGCGCAGTAGCTGAGCGTGTTCGATACTCCCCCCGCAGCCCACCTCGGCGAAGGCGTCCAGGGCCAGGCTGTTCGCCCGGTCGCCGATCGCATGCACGGCGGGGCGGATGCCGCCACCCGCCGCCCGGCGCATCAGGCTGACGAGCCGGTCCTGTGGCACGGTGAGGAGCCCGTGCGAGCCGGCCGTTTCCTCGAGCCCCGGGTACGCGTCGAAACAGTACGCGGTGCGGGTGTTCAGCGACCCGTCGGTGATGACCTTGAACGGACCCATCGCGGCCAGTCCGCGGGTGCCGTCGAGCGCAGCCCCTGAACGCAGGCCGAGTGTGATCGCTTGCTCAAGGTGCTGGCTGTAGACGCTCGTCTCAACCCGGAGTGCGTCGGTCCCGCCAGCGATCCTGCGTTGCCAGTCGCCCGGGTTCCAGGCCATCTCCATCTCCACGATGCCGACCACGCCGCGCGCGGCCGCGGCGCGCGCTGCAGTGTCGACCCAGCCGTCCATCACGGCGTCCGGCACTGTGCCGAGGGCCTTCACGACCGCGAAGGCGTCGTCCTCGCTCAGCAGCCCGGTGGGGTGGTCAGGGAAGCCGTGCACGGCGAGCGCCGCCGAATTCAGCCAGCAGCTGTGCAGGTCCCCGCTGACGAGCACGACGGCGAGGCTGCCGGACGCTGCGTCGAGAACGGGCCGGACCGGGGCATCCGGCCAGAGGCCGTCGCGGAACCCGAAGCCGACGAGGGTCTCCCCCGGCGGCGTCTCCTGGACGCGTTCGCGCACGATAGCGGCGGCCTCCGCCGCACTGGCCGTGGCAGACAGGTCGACCCGCCGAGCAGTCTGCGCCCACTGGCTGAAGTGTACGTGGTTGTCCCAGAGGCCCGGAATCAGCCAGCGTTCGCCGAGGTCGACGCTCTCCTGCCCGGGGGTCGCCTTCTCCCGATAGCCGATCTGCCGGATCACCCCGTCGCTGATCGTGACATCGACTCGTTCGTCACTGCCGGGGAGCCGGCCGTTGCGAAGCGTGAGCGAGGCCCCGGTCATGGCCGGTCGCCGCTCTGGTCGGCCTGACGGTGCACCCGGCGCATCTCGGCGGCGAGGCCCGGGCTCGCGTAGGGCCCTGATCCCTCCAGTTCGGCCAGGATCCGGGTGACGGTTTCGGCGGGCTTGTTCTGGCTGAGTTTGCTCTTGGCGACGACCCGGGTCACCCGGAGCCGGAAGCCGACCGTGCCGGCCGAGATCCGGGCGGCGTAGACGGCATTGTCGGCGGTGTCGTTCAGTCGCCGCGGCACCGGCATCCGGTCCTCGAAATGATCGACGAGCCGGTCGAGCACGGCGAGGTTGTCGGTGGCGTTGAGCAGTTCCGGAATGCCGTAGAGGTGGGCGGTGATGAAGTTCCAGGTGGGGACGGCCGGTGACGCGTCGTACCAGCCGGGTGAGATGTAGCCGTGAGGTCCCTGGATCAGCACGAGCAGCTCGTGCCGGCCGAGCTCGTGCAGTTGCTCGTCCGGCCGGCCCACGTGGCTCAGCAGCACGATCCCGTCGCTGTCCTCGTCGAGCACGACCGGATAGTGCGAGGCGACGAGTTCCCCGGCGGAGGTATGGCTGATCAGGGTCGCCCACGGGTTCTCCCGCACCAGGCGCCTGATCTCGGCCGGGTCGTCCAGCGCGAAGGAGGGGTTGTGTCTCATCGGGTGAGGTTCCTATCTCTTGGAGCGGGTCAGGCGAAGCGGGTCAGGCCTGGCAGTGCGGGCAGAAGTAGAGCTTGCGGGCGCCCATCTCGGCCAGGGTGATGTGGGTGCCGCAGACCCGGCAGGGCACACCCTCGCGCTTGTAGACCCAGTGCCGGTCGGCGCGGTTCTTCATGGCCGACCGCCACGCGTCAGCATCGAGGTCGTCCATGGTCATCATCTGGCCGGTCTCCACCCCGATGCCAAGCAGGTGCGCCCAGTCCCGCCACAGCCCGCGCACAGTGTCTTCGCTGAGTGTCTTCCCCGGGGCGTACGGGTTCACCCTGGCCCGGAAGAGCAGCTCGGCGCGGTAGACGTTGCCGATGCCGCTGACGACGGACTGGTCCATCAGGAGCAGGCCGATCGGCGTGGGCTTGCGGCACACCACCGCGGTGAACCGGTCCTCTGCGGCCGTGCTGTCGTCAAGCTGCGGGTCAGGTCCCGCCTTGTCGATCAGGGCCTGCACCTGAGCTGGGTCGAGCACCTCGCAGGCCGTCGGCCCGCGCAGGTCCGCGGACACCGCGTCGGTGAGCAGGCGCACCCGCACCTGGCCGACCGGGTCAGGCGGGAAGGTGTGGAGTTGGTTGTCCTCCTTCTCCTGCTCGGCCATCCGCACCCGGGTGCGACGCGGCGCCCCGATGCTATGCATGGAGTTCTCCCCCGCCGAATCCAACACGGCCGGGGCGACCTCTGTGCCGCGCTGGTTGGTCTGTCCCATCCGGCCGTTCGCGGAGGCGATGGTCGCGTCCATCAGGATGTCCCCGGCGAAGTCCCACGCGCCGTACATGCCCAGGTGCACGCGTAACCACAGCCCGTGGTCGAACTCGAGGAACATCTGCTTGCCCACGGCGCGGGCATCCGTCATCACGTGGCCGTCGAGCAGCGCGGCGCCCGCGGCGAAACGACCCTGCGGAGACGACAGGTGCACCCTTCGACCGACGAAATTGCGGGCGAACTGGCGGGCGATGCGATGGACGGAGTGGCCTTCAGGCACGCTAGCGCACGATGTCTTTGCCGACGATGTCGCGGGTCGCCTCGTACTCGGCGAGCTGGCGGATGCGACGCTGGTGCCGTTCATCGGCGGGGAACGGCTCGGCGATGAAGGCGTCGATGAAGGTGATCGCCTGATCGATGGTGTGCTGTCTGGCCCCGATCGAGATGACGTTGGCGTTGTTGTGCTCGCGGGCGAGCCTGGCGGTGTTGAGGCTCCAGACCAGGGCAGCCCTGGCGCCGACGACCTTGTTGGCCGCCATCTGTTCGCCGTTGCCCGAGCCGCCGAAGACCACGCCGAGCGCCTCGATTCCCGCGGCCTGGTCGTTGACGACGGCCTGGGCGGCGTTGATACAGAAAGACGGGTAGTCGTCCAGAGCGTCGTAGGTCTGCGGGCCGTGGTCGATGACGTCGTGGCCGGCCTCGGTGAGGTGCTCGATCAGGTGGCGGCTGAAATCGAGTCCGGCGTGGTCGGTGGCGATATAGATGCGCATGGGACGAGTCTATTTAGCCCGGCGGGTCAGCTCAGCGGGCTGGGGCGGCGCGCCGACGACTCGGCCCGCTCGACGACGGTCGGGCGCGAACGGGAGAGCGGGTGCCGACGCTCTCGCACGCACTTCGTGAGAAGGTACACGCCGGAACCGACCGTCCACGCATTCAGCGGATAGACGGCGATCCGCTCGATGAAGCCGTAACCCAGGCCTGCGTCGATGCCGAGGCGCAGCAGCACCCCGGCGGTCAGTCCGACCACGCCGAGCAGGAGGATGGCGATGCCGTAGCCGCGCCAGGGCACCTTGCCCACCAGAAACACGCCGAGCAGAAGAATGCCCGTGTTGCCGGCCCCGATCGACAGTGCCGCTGCTAACAGGTGAAGCGGGTTGAGTCCCGCGGCCTCGAAGGCTACGCCCTGGTGGAGCACACCGACGAAGAAGGTGCCGACTCCCGATGTCGCGAGAAGGATCCCGACCACCACTCGCCGCCGGATGGTGTCGAGGGTCAGGCGGGCCACGAGCAATCCGCCGATCGTGAACACGGCGCCCTGCACGAGCAATCCGGCATTCATCAGCGAATTCAATGGGGAGCATAGGCGATTTCCCTCGACCACCGCACAATCCGAGAAGCCCAGGTCGGAAATGAAATTCCGGGCCCAGTCGTAGGGTGGATCAATCCAGGCCGCTGCCGCGACGGATTCGAAAACGAGGTAGACGAGTCCGAACAGTAGGACGATTCCGGCAGTGAACTGGCGGTTGGACTGGGTCATCGTGCCAGCGTATGTCCTGCGGCCCTGTGGCGCGCGCCGACCGGCGCCTTCCCACGCCGACCGGTTCACGTCGATCTCAAACCCGGCGGAGGCGATCCTCGTCCGGCGCCGACGTGTGGCTAATCAAAGATGGGACCGACGGTGCGAGTGCGCTTCATTTCGAAGAAGCCGTCGTAGCCGGCCACGGCGACGACACCGTCCCAGAGCGCGAGGGCCTGTTCTCCCCTGGGCGCCGGGGACACTACCGGGCCGAAGAAGGCCACGCCGTTGACCGCGATCACCGGGGTTCCCACGTCCTGCCCGACCCGGTTCATCCCGTCGAAGTGGCTGGCCCGCATCTGCTCGTCATAGTGGGTGCTGTCTGCCCAGGCCGCAAAGGAGGCGGGAAGCCCGACTTCGGCCAGCGCGGCGGGGATGACTTCGTCGGGCTCGGTGCTCCCGCCCGGGTGGATTCGGGTGCCGAGGGCGTCGTAGAGCGCCTTGACGGTCTTCTGGCCGTGCAGTTCCTGCGCGGCCTGCACCAGCCGGGTGTATTTCAGAGCCCGGGGGAAGAAAGAGCGATACTCCTCACTGACCTCGTTGTCCTCGTTCAGGACGGCCAGGCTCATCACGCACCAGGTCACGTCGAAACCGCGCAGTTCGGCGACCTCTCCCACCCAGCGGGATGTCATCCAGGCCCAGGGGCAGGAGGGGTCAAACCAGAACTTCACGGTGTCAGTCATAGACCCCAGCCTAGATGCAGGATGGCCCCCGAATGCCCGGCCCCTGGCCCATGTAAACCCCTGTCCAGAGGCGTTATCCCTGGCAAAAATTCGGGTTGACGGCGTTTTTGCGCTAAAATTATAAGCTGTGCCCGAACACGGGCTCCCTCACTTCACCAGCAACTGACCTCCACGAGAGAAGCCAAAATGCCGAGAGACCCCAGCCTGACCGACATGAAAAAGGGCGTGACGAGCGCCTCCGGAAAGACCAGAAAACCTCTCCTTCAGCGCCGATTAAAGGTGTCCCACGTCAATGTGGTCGATCAGTCCCGCCTGAAGAAGGCGCTCGGCGGAACCATCGTTGGTAACACGATGGAGTGGTACGACGTCGGAGTGTTCGGTTACCTGATCACAACGATGGGCCCCGTATTCCTGCCGGAGGCCGACAAGACGGTGCAGACGCTGTTCCTGCTCGGCACCTTCGCCGCCACGTTCATCGCTCGCCCGCTCGGTGGTGTCTTCTTCGGCTGGCTCGGCGACAAAATTGGCCGCCAGAAGGTGCTGTCGATGACGCTGATACTGATGGCCGCCTCGACCTTCGCGGTCGGCCTACTCCCGAGCTACGCCATGGTCGGCATGCTCGCCGCGGGGCTCCTCGTCTTCACGAAGCTCGTCCAGGGCTTCTCGACCGGAGGAGAGTATGCCGGCGCCACCACGTTCGTCAGCGAGCACTCCCCCGACAAGCACCGCGGATTCTTCGCAAGCCTGCTCGACATGGGCAGTTACCTCGGCTTCGCCATCGGTGCCGCACTCGTCTCGGTGCTCCAGATCACCCTGGGTCAGCCGGTCATGGAGGACTGGGGCTGGAGACTTCCGTTCCTCATCGCGGGGCCTCTGGGCCTGATCGCGATCTGGTTCCGGATGAAGATCGAGGAATCCCCCACCTTCCAGGCCACCCTGGACGCCAAGGATGCCCTAGCCGGCGATCCCACGACGACCGAGGAGCCTGCCGCCAACGGCCCGCTAGCCATCTTCAAGGCGCACTGGCGTGGAATCATCGTTGCGATGATCCTCGTCGCAGCCGCAAACACGCTCGGCTACGCCCTGACCTCGTACATGCCGACCTACCTGACCAGCACCAAGGGGTACGACGAACTGCACGGCACGCTGCTGACCATCCCGATCCTCGTGATCATGTCGCTCTGCATCCCGCTGACCGGAAAACTCTCCGACAAGATAGGTCGCCGCCCGGTGCTCTGGATGGGCTCGATCACGGCCATCGTGTTCGCCATCCCGGCCTTCTTACTGATCGGCGTCGGCGAGATTTGGTCCACTCTGCTCGGCCTGGCCCTGATCGCCCTTCCGGTGACGTTCTACGTTGCCAACCTCGCCTCAGCCCTTCCGGCGCTTTTCCCGACCAAGAGTCGTTATGGCGCGATGGGAATCGCGTACAACTTCTCCGTCGCGATATTCGGTGGCACCACGCCGTTCATCATCGCGGCGCTGATCGCGGCCACCGGCGACGACATGATGCCGGCCTACTACCTGATGGGTACCTCCGTGGTCGGTGGAATCGCCATCTTCTTCATGAGGGAAACCGCCGGCCTGCCTTTGCTGGGGTCGATGCCGAGCGTGGACTCGGTCTTCGAAGCCCGCGAACTCGTCGCCACCCAGGACGACAACCCCGACCTGAACACCGACGAGATGCCGTTCGACCACACCTATGAGCCGCCGACCTCATCGATCGAGCTTCCGGTGCTGGACGATCAGCCCGAGCCGCTCAAGGTCTAGCAACACTACCCAGCGTCAACATCAGCGGGCCCGATCACGACAGTGATCGGGCCCGCTGTCTTGTGGGTCTCTGGGCCGATCGGCCGTCGAGACTCCGGCCACCTCGGTGGTCAAGCCCGTCGAGCCCGGTGATCGAACCGTCCCTGTGGGCGAGCTCTCCCGGTGGTCGAGCCAGTCGAGACCTGGCTCTCTCGCGGTGGTCGAGCCAGTCGAGACCAGAACTAGTCGGTCTGCTTCTCGCCGACCGCCTTGTCGTCGCGGCCATCCACGCCGCATACTGTTCGATCAGACGGCGGGCGACGGCGATCTGACCGTGACCCGTCAGCACCGCAGCATCAGGCAGGGCCTCCAGATCGGCGCTGGAAC
Source organism: Cryobacterium algoritolerans (assembly GCF_004402785.1). Lineage (GTDB taxonomy): Bacteria > Actinomycetota > Actinomycetes > Actinomycetales > Microbacteriaceae > Cryobacterium > Cryobacterium algoritolerans. The sequence continues at coordinate 100,827 of NZ_SOFP01000046.1, read as the reverse complement.
AGCCCAGACGCGCGACGGTCTCCGCTGCCTGCCTGAGCTGATCTGCCGGTGAATCCATACCACGAGAATACCGACATGTGAACATAAATGTGAGTGAATGTCACCTCTTGTGGATAACTATTCGAAAGTTTATCCACCGGGTGTCGACGGGCTCGACCACCGGGCCAGGCACGATCACTGGGCTCGACAGGCTCGGGCAGCTGTTCACGCCGCCCTCGGGCGGTTCGATCCGGGTCGACGTAGAATTGGCGGATGAGCACCGCGCCTTCGACCGAGCCCGCACCCTCGACGGAGGCAGCACCCACCATCGATCCCCACGACCTCGAGGTCGCCCTGCGGGTGCTCGGGTCGCTGAGTACGATCGACCCGGACGACCCCGACTTCGTCACCGTGCGCCAGGCGACCGCCAAGATGTTCAAGTCGGTCAAGATCGCACGGCGCGGCGAGAAACGCCAGGCGATCGCGGATGCCGACCGCGAGGTGATCGCCGCAACCGCCACGGGCGCGCCCACCCGCATCGACGACGAGACGATCGGGGCCCAGTTGCGCCTCGGCACGACCAAGGCCTCAGCCGGCGAACTGCTCGTGGCCCGACCCTGCTACATCTGCAAGGAGCGTTACACGCTGGTAGACGCGTTCTACCACCAGCTCTGCCCGAGGTGTGCTGCCATGAGCCACGCGAAACGGGATGCCCGCACCGACCTCACCGGCAAGCGCGCGCTGCTCACGGGTGGCCGGGCAAAGATCGGCATGTACATTGCCCTCCGCCTGCTGCGCGACGGCGCCCACACCACGATCACCACGCGGTTCCCGCGCGACGCGGTACGCAGATTCAGCGCCATGCCCGACTCGTCCAACTGGCTGCACCGGCTACGCATCGTCGGAATCGACCTACGCGACCCGGCCCAGGTTATCGGCCTGGCCGACTCTGTCGCCGAGGCCGGCCCGCTTGACATTCTGATCAACAACGCGGCGCAAACCGTGCGTCGCTCCCCCGGCTCCTATTCGATGCTGGTCGAGGCCGAGTCGTCGCCACTGCCGGAGGGAAGCATCCCCGAGATCGTCAGCTTCGGCCACACCAATGACGCGCACCCGACCGCGCTGGCGGCATCCGTGACCAGCCACCCGATCCTGGCCGCCGCGGCCGCCGGCTCGGCCTCGTCCGTGCTGACCGCCGATGACCTCACCGCCCTTGCCCTCGCCCCTGGTTCTTCCTCGCTCGAACGCCTCGCCGCCGGCACCGCCATCGACGCCGGCGGACTCGTCCCCGACCTGCACGAGGCGAACAGCTGGACCGCGAACGTGGAAGACGTCGACCCACTGGAGCTGCTTGAGGTGCAGCTCTGCAACACCACGGCACCATTCCTGCTGGTGAGCCGCCTGCGCGCCTCACTGGCGGCCTCCGGAGCCCGTCGAACCTACATCGTCAACGTGTCCGCGATGGAGGGCGTCTTCGGCCGCGGCTACAAGGGCCCCGGCCACCCACACACCAACATGGCCAAGGCCGCGCTGAACATGCTCACCCGCACCAGTGCGAAGGAGATGCTCTCCGACCGCATCCTGATGACAAGTGTCGACACAGGCTGGATCACCGACGAGCGCCCGCATCCCACCAAGGTGCGCCTCGCCGAAGAGGGCTTCCACGCTCCGCTCGACCTCGTAGACGGCGCGGCGAGGGTCTACGACCCGATCGTGCGCGGCGAGGCCGGCGAGGACCTGTGCGGCGTCTTCCTCAAGGATTACAAGCCCGCCGCCTGGTAGAACCACCCGAGCGGCATCCGATCGGCTATCGTGGCCGGATGCTCCCCCACTGTGATTAGTGACCGGCTCGTCCTCGACCACCCGGTTCTTTCACCCGCGCCTGAAGCGCACATTCTTCGGAGTTCCTCCATGCCCTCGTCCCCCTCGTCCACCTCGTCGCCCATTCCGCCCGCTCTCCCCCACGTGGCCGCGAGGACCGGTTACGCCGCCATCCTCACGACGCCCGGCGTGCCGTTCGTCTTCGCCAGCGCCCTTTCCGGCCGTTTCGCGTATGCGGTCGTTGGCCTCCCGATGCTCATCGCGGTCGAATCAGCCACCGGCTCCTACGCGGTTGCCGGGGCAGCCATGGGCGCCTACGGGGCTACCGCCGGCTTCCTGGCACCGTTGCGGGCCCGGCTGATTGACCGCTTCGGCCGGCGACGCATGCTCCTCGCCCTGGCCATCGCTTTCTCCGTCGCCCTCGGCTTGCTCGCTCTCGAGACCGCTGTCGGAGACTCGGCCTCGTGGAGCATCGCACTGGCCGGGGTCGTTGGCGTCGTCGCGCCCCCGCTCGGGCCGATCATGCGCGTGCTCTGGGCGGCCCTCGTGCCGTCACCGGGACTCCTCCGAAAAGCCCTCAGCCTCGATGCCGTGCTCGAGGAGGTGCTCTATCTGGCCGGCCCGGTGCTCGCCGGCGCGATCCTGCTCTGGCTCTCCCCCAGCGCGGCCCTTCTCATCCCGGCAGCCCTGATCGTGGTGGGCACCGTACTGATGGTCTCCTCCCCGGCCATGCTGCTTGGCCCGGCCCGGCCCGCGGCCAACGGCAGCCCTCGGAGCGAACCTCTCCTGACCGACCCGCGGTTCGTGGCCCTGCTGTTGCCCGTGCTCGCGGCCGGAGTGCTCGTCGGCACGGTCTACGTTGCGGTACCGGCGCTGATCGGCGCAACGGGCCAGGTCGGCACATCCGGCAATGCCGGCTCGACCGCTGAGGCGGGAATCGTGCTCGCTGTCTTCGCCGCGGGCAGCGCGGTCGGCGGGCTCGTCTACGGCGCGCTGCGGATAGTGTCGTCGGCGACACGCCAGCTGCTCGTGATCGCCGGGCTGTTCGTGGTCGGGATCGCGGCCGCCGGCCTGGCCACATCGACGCCGGTGCTGGGCCTCCTGATCGCGCTGGCCGGCCTCTGCCTGTCCCCGATCATGATCGTGGCCTACGTCGCGGCGAGCGCTTTCGGGCGAGGCGGGCGGGACACCGAGGCGACGACGTGGGTCAACACGGCTCACAACGTCGGGGCCGCGGCCGGCAGCGCCCTGGCCGGGGTGCTCATCGAGGCGAGAGGCGCGGAAGACGCATTCTTCGGCGCGGCCATCGGCGGCGCAGCCCTCCTGGTGCTGGCAGGGATCACCCGCTGGGTCGCTCCCCCAGCGTAATCTCGACCGGCGGGACGTACCACGGGGCACGGCGCGCCCAAGCGCCGGACTCTTTAGGTTTTGGTCCCAACTGTGACTAGTTTGGGGGGTCAGTGCTCGTTTGCGGTCCCCACGCCCTGCCGACGGGCCGCTCGCTCCCGACCCGGATGAGGTCAAACGGAATTGCGCAATGCTGTGCGTGCCGCCGACTGCCGATGACGACCGGAACGGAACCACCGGATGACTGAGACGCCCACGCCGACCAGGGAGCTATCGCTGCGCGACATGCTGGCCTCCCTCGCCCCGATCGAACCGTCGCTCGCCCGGCGTCCGCGGGCGCATCCGCGCGTCCACCCGGTCGCCGCGAGTCCGCTCTACGACGAGGTCGAGTCCCGCCTGGACACCATCGCCGAGCACGAGAGCATCGCTCTCGTGGCCACCGCCCTGGCCGAGCACCAGGCCCGGATGGCGCGGCTACGGCGCATTCCCCGGGATGCGGGAAGCACCCCGACACCGCCGACCCAGGCGGTCCCCACGCATCGCACCGCCATCGACCTCTGGGTGCTGGTGTTCGGCGACGAGCACTGCACTCATTACACGGGTGAGGCCCTGCACCGGCGCACCCTGGTCGACGCCGTGCCACGCGTCGGCGAATGCTTCTCCCCCGGCCAATTGAGTCGCTTCCACACGCTGCGACCGCTGGTGGAACGGGTGGAACACGCTCCCTTCCCGGAGAACCGCGACACGCCGACGGTCTTGGTGGTGGTGCATGTGGCCGCCGTGGCCGAGCCAGCCGAACGTCGGCTGCAGAGACAGCGAGAGCTGCAAACGGAGGGGTGGGTCATCGCCCTTCCCCAAACTCAGGTGGCAGCGCCCGGAGCATAAGCTTCCCCGAATCACTGAACGGCACGACCCCGCCAATGCACGATGCAACGAAACGGAAAGCCGACGATGACCGAGATTTCGACAGAACTCAGGGAGGCCCTGCTGCGTGAGATGCGCAGCTCGCTCCGCGCCACGACTGAGCGGAAGGTCAAACGGGAACGCCCGGTACTCGTGCTCGAACTCGGAAGCCCGGTCTACGACGAGGTGGAGTCCCTGCTGGGGAGCGGCGCCGGGCGAGCGAGCCGCGGCGATCATGCGATCACACCCGACGCGCGCGCCGTGCTCATCGTGGAGCCCGTTCATCCGGTGTACGACGAGGTGGAGTTCCTGATCGGCAACGACGCCGAGCGGGTCAGCCTCGGTGCGGTCGCAACAGCGATGTTCGAATACCAGGCCGGTGCGATCACCCGGGGCCAGGTCGCTGAACGCTCTCCCGAAGTCGATGTGCGACCGGTGCACTCGGTTACGAAGAACCGCACCGCGATCGACGTGCGACTCCTGGTCTTCGGCGACGACGATTGTACGGAATTCACCGGCGAGGCGCTGCACCGGCGCACACTCGTCGATGCCGTTCCTCGGGCCGGGGAGAGCTTCGTCCCCGGGCAATTGACTGGATTCGCCGCCCAGCGGACCGTTGTCCACCATGTCGAGCATGCGCCCTTCGCGCACTATTCCGACGAACCGACGGTCGGCGTGGTGCTGCACCTCTCCGCTGTGGCGGAGTCGGACTCCTGGCGCCGCGAGCGCCAGGGCCGGCTGAGGGCCGACGGCTGGCAGGCCCTCGCCTCGCGCACCTGATCGCACCTGATCCGGAGGGCCGGCGGGACTCGGCTCAACGGATTCAGTGCGCGAAGCGCTGTCGGGGTGCCCCGCTGACGAGACCGGGCTCAGCTCACCCGCACCACGATCTTGCCGCGGGTGTGGCCCTCCATGCTGAGGCGGAAGGCGTCCGCGGCCTCCTCCAGCGGGAAAGACCGGGCCACCTCGACCGTGAGGGTTCCGGCGTCGACCAGGTCGGCGAGCGCCCGCAGGTCGGCGGCCACGGGGCTCACCCACATCCAGGTTCCTCCGTTCTGTTCGACCGTTCCGTCGGCGATGGACGCGTGTCGGCCGCCGGGCGCAAGCACGGCGAGGGTGGTCTCGAGCACGCCGCCGACGAAGTCGGCGACCACGTCAACTCCGCCGGGGGCGGCCGCGAGCACCCGCCCGGTGAGGCCGGCGCCATAGCTGACCGGCTCAGCGCCGACCGAGCGCAGGAAGGCGTGGTTCGTCTCGGATGCCGTGGCGATCACCCGGGCGCCGCGGGCGACGGCGATCTGGATCGCAAGCAGTCCGACGCCGCCGGCCCCGCCGTGGATCAGCACGGTGTCCGCGGCGCCCACGCCCAGGCGGGTCAGCACCTGGTACGCGGTGAGGCCGGCCAGCGGCAACCCCGCCGCCTGCTCCCAGCCCAGTGACGTCGGCTTTCGGGCCAGGACACGCTCCGGCAGAGCGACGAATTCGGCGAAGGTTCCGCCCTGCACGAAGTCTTTCCGTCCGTAGGCGAGGACCTCCTCGCCGACCGTGAACTCCGGAGAGTCGAGGCCCACGGATTCCACAACACCCGCGACGTCCCAGCCCGGGATCGCCGGGAACTGGATGTCCATCATCGGGTCAAGGTAACCCGCCATGACCTTCCAGTCCACTGGGTTGACGGCCGCGGCCTTCACCCGAACCAGCACCATGCCGGGTCCCACCTTGGGCATCGGCTGCTCGGTGAGTTCGAGGACATCGGGGCTGCCATACTGCGCATACGTTATTGCTTTCATCTGCGTCCCAACCGCCACCCGTCCGGTTGTATTCCGACCCCGGCGTGTCGTCGGGCGCGCCCGCCCGGGCTGCCGCCCTTGTTATCTCTGCCTCCGCCGCAATAGTGGCTAGGCTTAACCGTCGTGCGACCGGAGCCAGAAGCCCCGGCCGAAACTGAGATGGAGAAAACGTTGCCTGGAGAAAACCTCACCCGGATCGAAGCCCAGGAGCGCGCGGCGCTCATCGCCGTGCGGAGCTACGCGGTAGCCCTCGACCTCACCACCGGTTCGGAGGCGTTCGGCAGCGCGACCACGGTGGAGTTCACTGCGACCCCGGGCGCGTCCACCTTCATCGACGCAATCACCAGCTCGGTGCACTCGGTGACCCTCAACGGGGTCTCCCTCGACCCTTCAGCCGTCAGCGACGGCATCCGGATCCGGCTCGACGGCCTCGCCGCCGAGAACACCCTGACGGTCGTCTCCGACGCCGTCTACACGAACACCGGCGAGGGCCTGCACCGCTTCGTCGACCCGGTCGACAACGAGGTCTACCTGTACAGCCAGTTCGAGGTACCCGACTCCCGCCGCGTCTTCGCGGTGTTCGAGCAGCCGGACCTCAAGGCCACCTTCGCCTTCACGGTGACCGCGCCCGGGGCCTGGGAGGTCATTTCCAACTCCATCACTCCCGTACCGAAGGATGCCGGCGACGGCAACAAGACCTGGGCCTTCGCCCCCACCCACACCATCTCCAGCTACATCACCGCCCTCGTCGCCGGCCCCTACACCGTAGTGCGCAGCGAACTCACCTCCAGCGACGGCCGAACCATCCCGCTCGGCCTGTTCTGCCGCAAGAGCCTGTTCGAGTATCTTGACGCGGACTACCTGTTCGAGAAGACCCGGCAGGGTTTCGAGTATTTTGAGGGCAAGTTCAACTACCCGTACCCGTTCGACAAGTACGACCAGATGTTCGTCCCCGAGTTCAACGCCGGCGCGATGGAGAACGCCGGCGCGGTCACCTTCACCGAAACCTACGTCTTCCGCTCCAAAGTCACCGACGCCATCAGGGAGCGTCGTGTGGTCACCGTGCTACACGAGCTGGCGCACATGTGGTTCGGCGACCTGGTCACCATGAAGTGGTGGAACGACCTCTGGCTGAACGAATCGTTCGCCGAATGGGCGTCGACCATGGCCACCGCCGAAGCCACCGAGTGGACCGAGGCCTGGACGACCTTCGCGGTGATGGAGAAGAGCTGGGCCTACAAGCAGGACCAGTTGCCGTCGACGCACCCCATCACCGCCAACATCACCGACCTCGAAGACGTGCAGGTCAACTTCGACGGCATCACCTACGCCAAGGGCGGTTCCGTACTCAAGCAGCTCGTGGCCTGGGTCGGCCGGGACGAGTTCTTCGCCGGCGTTGCCGCCTACTTCGCCAAGCACGAGTGGGGCAACACCGAGCTGAACGACCTGATGGTCGAGCTTGAGGCCTCCAGTGGCCGCGACCTCACCGAGTGGACCAAGCTGTGGCTCGAGACGGCGGGCGTGAATACGCTACGGCCAGAGATCACGGTCGACCAGGCCGGAATCATCACCGGCTTCACCGTGCTGCAGAGCGCCGCGGACGATTACCCCACGATCCGCCCGCATCGACTCGCGATCGGCTTCTACGACCTGGCCGACGGCGCCCTCCTGCGCACCCACCGCATCGAAATCGACGTCGACGGACCGAGAACGGATGTCGCCGAGCTCGTAGGCCGCGCCCGCCCCTCGCTTGTCCTGCTCAACGACGACGACCTGGCCTACGCGAAGATCCGCCTCGACGCCGCGTCGCAGGACGTCGCCCTTGAGAACCTCTCCTCGATCGAGAGCCCGCTCGCCCGGGCGATCGTCTGGGGTGCCGTCTGGGACGCCACCCGCGACGCCGAGACTGCGCCGCGCGACTTCATCAGCCTCGTGCTGGGCAACGTCGCTACCGAAACCGAGTCGACCACGCTTCGCACCGTACTCGGCCAGGTCGTGCTGGCCGCGACCTATTACGTGGCCGAGGAGTTCCGTGCGAACACGGTCACTGAGGTCGGCGACGCCCTCTGGTCCCTCGCCCGCCACGCCGAGGCCGGCACCGATGCGCAGTTCCAATTCGTCAAGTTCTTCGCCTCCGTCGCCTCCGGCGCCAGCCACCTGGCCTCGGTTGCGGCCCTCCGTGACGGCTCCGCGCCGCTGGATGGCCTCACGATCGACACCGACCTGGCCTGGGAGCTGCTCATCGCCCTCGTCGCCGGCGGCAAGGCCGGCAGCGCCGAAATCGACGTGGCCCTGGCCAACGACAACACCGCGACGGGCGCCCAGTCGGCGGCCCAGGCGCGCGCCGCCATCCCGACCCCAGAGGGAAAGCAGGCGGCCTGGTCGTCGCTCATCGACGTCGACACCGCGCCGAACACCATCGTGCGCGTGACGGCGGCCGGTTTCCTCCGGGCAAACGACACCACCCTGCTCGAACCCTTCGTGGACACGTACTTCAGCATGCTGCAGTCTGTCTGGGAGTCGCGCAGTTTCTCCATCGCGGAGAAGCTCGTGCTGGGCCTGTACCCGTCTCCGCTGGCCAACCAGGCCCTGGCCGACGCCACCCGCGGCTGGCTCGACGCCAACCCGGAGCCGCTCGCGCTGCGCCGACTGGTGATCGAGAACCTGGCCGGGGTGGACCGCGCCCTTGCCGTACAGGCCAGGGACGCCCTCTAACCGGCCCGGAGCATCCGCCCGGTAATTCCCGAGACCCCGGTCCCGGCGAGGGTCCCAGCCTCTGCCCGGCGCCTCTCGGTAGACTAGATCCAATATGAACTTCGACGCAATCTGGCTTGAACTCACCCGATTCTTCACCGTCCTTCTGTGGCTCAAGGTCATCAACATCGCCGCGATCGTCATCGGAGCCTTCGTCCTGCGCTGGGGGCTGCACTTCGTGATTGAACGCGTCGTCGGGCAGATCGTCTCCGGCGTCAAGAAGACCCAGAACGTGATGGACACCCAGGCCTTGAGCGTCTCGCCGGTGGCCGCCGTGCGCGTGGTGCAGCGCACCCGCACGCTCGGCTCCGTGCTCACCAACATCGTCAACGTCACCCTGCTGATCGTCTCGGTGCTCCTGATCGTGAACATCATCAACACGGACATCCTCGGCTCCTTCGCGCTACTCACAGCCGCGCTCGGCGCCGGGCTCGGCTTCGGCGCGCAGAACATCGTCAAGGACATCCTCAACGGCCTGTTCATGGTCGTGGAGGACCAGCTCGGCGTCGGCGACATCGTCGACGTCGGCTTCGCCTCCGGCGTCGTGGAGACCGTCGGCATCCGGGTCACCCAGGTGCGCGACGTCGACGGCACCCTCTGGTTCGTGCGCAACGGAGAGATCCTCCGCGTCGGCAACATGTCCCAGGGTTGGGCCAGGGTGATCGTCGACCTCGCGATCCCCTATGCCTCCGACGTCGAGGCCGTGCAGGCCGAACTACTCCGGGTGGCCAGGGCGCTGGCCTCCAGCCGCAAGTGGCGCCCCGTCATCCTGGAGAAGCCCGAGGTGTGGGGACTCGAGTCGATCTCGGCCGAGGCCCTCGTCGTGCGCCTCGTGGTGAAGACCCGGGTCTCGGCCAAGTGGGACTTCGCTCGCGACCTCCGCCTGCACCTCAAGAAGGCGCTCGACGGTCTGGGCATCGGGCTGACCCCGCTGAACAGCGTCGTGATGACCGGACCGGACGGCTCCATCAACGCCGCTTCCCTCCCCGGAACCGACGAACCGTCCGACGCCGCCGCCGACGCCGCCGCGGCCGTTCCCGATGCGATCACCGCCCCGTTCACCGGGCCGGTGCCGGTGCGTAAGAAGCCCCGCCTCCCCCGGGCCCCACGCAAGGGCCGCACCGTGTCCACGGATGCCGCCGAGCACCCGGCAGACCGGCCATCCGACGGTACCCCAGCCCAGAAGGCGCCCGATAATCCGGACCAAAAGTCGGAAAACAAGGCGCCCGAGAAACCGGCCGAGAAGCCCGTGAAGTCCGAAGCAGAACTGGACGCCGAACACCCCGCCCCGAGCTCGCCGAACTCGGCACCAGATCCGGAGATCCGCGATGACGCCTGAGTCCACCCCCACGCCCGCCGCAGCGGTCACCCCCGCCGCCCCTCCCACTCCGTCGCCGGTGCATCTGCGCGACGGCGAGCACGGCGCCGCGATCGGCGCCTCGTTCTACGAGCAGGTCGGCGGACGGCCGTTCTTCGAGAAGCTCGTCGCCGAGTTCTACCGTGGAGTCGCGGCCGACCCCGTGCTGAAGGCCATGTATCCCGAGGCCGACCTCGGCCCGGCAGAGAAACGCCTGACCATGTTCCTTGAGCAGTACTGGGGTGGTCCGGGCACCTACAGCGAGCAGCGCGGCCATCCCCGGCTACGCCAGCGGCACCAGCCGTTCAAGGTGAACCCGGATGCCCGCGACCGCTGGCTCCTGCACATGCGGGAAGCCGTGGACAGCTGCGATCTGCCGCCGCTGCAGCGGGAGACCCTCTGGGACTACCTGGAGCGGGCAGCGCACGCGATGCTGAACACGTTCGACGCGTAACGACCCTTCGTTCGCCCACTGACACTGGAGCCACGATGAGCCCGGTCCCCCGCACGAAGCCCGAGCCGTAGCCGACGCCGACGCCGTAGCCGACGCCATCGTCGTGGGGGCCGGCCTGGCCGGCCTCGTCACGGCGGCCGCACTGGTCGGAGCCGGCAAACGGGTGATCCTGGTCGAGCAGGAACCGGCATCCTCACTTGGCGGACAGGCCTGGTGGTCCTTCGGCGGGCTGTTCCTGGTCGACTCCCCGGAGTAGCGCCGCCTCGGCGTGCACGACTCCCCCGAGCTCGCCCGGCAGGACTGGTTCGGCAGCGCCGGTTTGAACCGCGACGAGGACTACAGGCCGAAGCGGTGGGCGGAAGCGTACCTCGACTTCGGCGCCGGGGAGAAACGCGCCTGGTTGCACGAGCGCGGCATCCGGTTCTTTCCGGTCGTCGGCTGGGCCGAGCGGGCGGCTACACCGCCCTCAAGCACGGCAACTCCGTGCCGCGGTTCCACATCGTCTGGGGCACCGGCCCCGCCCTGCTCGCACCGTTCGGCGCCCAGGAGCGGGCGTGGCCTCCGGGCTGGTCACCGTGTTGCACCGGCACCAGGTCGACGAGATCATCGTCACCGGGGGACCGTGATCGGGGTGTGCGGCGGGATGCTCGCCAGGAGCAACGCAGCCCTCGGCGAGGCGAGCTTCCGCGACCGGGTCGGCGAGTTCGAGTTCGCGGCCTCGGCGGTGATCGTGACCAGCGGCGGCATCGGCGGCAACCACGACCTCGTACGCGCCCCGTGGCGGTCCCGGCTGGGCGCCCGCACCCGAACACCTGCTCTGGCGTCCCGGCCCACGTCGACGCCCGGATGCTCGGCATCAGCGAGCGGGCCGGCGCGCGGCTGATCAACGGCGAGCGGTTGTGGCACTACACCGAAGGCGTCGAATCTGGGAACCGGTCTGGGCGGCCCACGACGTCCGGATCCTGCCCGGCCCCTCGTCGCTGTGGCTGGACGCTGTGACTGGCCGGGACCGGAAAGCGGCTCCCCGCGCCGCTCTTCCCCGGCTTCGATACCCTCGGCACGCTGGAGCACATCGTCGGCACCGGCCCCGCCCACAGCTGGTTCGTGCTCACCCAGAAGATCATCGAAAAGGAGTTCGCCCTCTCTGGCAGCGAGCAGGACCCAGACCTGACCGGGAAGGATCTTGCCCTCCTCGCCAAACGGGTCGCCCCAGGCGCACCGGGCCCGGTGGAGGCGTTCACGGCGAAGGGCGCCGATTTCGTCGTCGCGGACACCCTGCACGAGCTGCTGGCGGGGATGCAGTCCCGCTCACCGGAGGTGCGCCTCGACTTCGCCCGGACCGAGCGGGAGATCAGGGCCCGCGACCGGGAGCTGGACAACGACTTCACGAAGGATGCCCAGATCACCGCGATCAGGCGGGCCAGGATCTTTCGCGGCGGCCGACTCATCCGCGTTGCCACCCCGCACAAGCTGCGCGATCCCAGGAACGGCCCGTTGATCGCCGTCAAACTGCACATCCTCACCCGGAAGAGCCTCGGCGGCATCGAGACCGACCTCGTCGCCCGTGGCGATCGGCCCCGACGGCCAACCCGTCCCCGGCCGGTACGCGGCCGGGGAGGCCAGCGGTTTCGACGGAGGCGGCATGAACGGCTACCGCTCGCTCGAGGGCACGTTCCTCGGCGGCTGCCTGTTCTCCGGTCGCACCGCGGGCCGCGCCGCCACACGCTCGTGGCACGCCTGGAATAAGCGGGCGCGCGATCTACGGCGCGCCCGCTTCCCTACGACGTGCCGCGACGACCCGAGGGTCGCCGCGGCGCAGCAGGTGCGGCGGTCCGGCTAGACGAGCGCGGCGGAGGCGACGATCGCCGCCGCGGTGTCGCGTCCCATCCGGATGGCGCCGTCCACGTGCTGGTAGCCCTTTCCAGCCAGATCGCTGCAGGAGAAGGAGATCGGCCCGACAGGAGTGCGCAGGTCGGCGCCGTAGCGGGCGAGCCCGCCCAGGTCAAAGCTCGCCGCGTAGGCCCCCCGGGTCCATTCCTCGGTGCCCCAGTCGCTTTCATAGTAGACGACCGGCGTGAGCGCCTTCTCGCCGAAATAGTGCGAGAGCGACGTCAGGATGCGGGTCTTCCGCTCCTCGGGCGTGAGCGTGAACAGCTCGTCGGCGGCCTCGTCGGACACGAAACCCACGAACGTGCCGCGTGTGTCGCCGAAGTTCGTGTTGTCGTAGGCCTCGTGCACAAGCTCGTAGGGGCTGAACGCGGTACCGGAGAGGCCGTCCTCGCGCCAGAACGGGGTCTCGTAGACGGCGTGCACCTTGATCACGAAGCCCATCGAGAGGTGCTGGTGCAGCTGGTGCTGACGGCGCGGTAGCGGCGGCTCGAACGAGATCCGGCTGTACAGCACCGGTGGGACGGCGACGATCACACGGCGCGCGTGGACCTCGAGGTCATCGGTGACGGCGACGACGCCATCCTCATTCCAGCGTAGGGTGCGCACCGCCTGGCCGAGGTACACGTCGTCTCCGAGCCGTTCGGCGAGCAGGATCGGCACCTGCTGGAGGCCGCCGACGACCCGCTCATCGAGGATGAAATCGGCGTCGACAAGGTTGCTGAAACTGCCGGCGCTCGCCGCCATCAGCAGCGCCTGCAGCGTGGAGAACGCGTGCGCCGGTTTGGTGAGCATCGCGCCGGCAATGAACATGCCGATGTTGTCGCGGGCCTCCTGGTCCACGGTCTCCTGCTCCAGCCAGGCGCTGAAGGAGATCTCATCAAGCTCCTTGGCGCGCGGGTGGGCCCACGGGCGGTCGGGATCCGTCAGGGCGACGAGGCCGTCGAGCAGCTCGACCAGGCGGAGGATCTCGCGCTCGGTCTCGGCCGACACCGGGAAGATCTCCCCCTCGAACAGGGTGCGCTCGCCGGCGGCGTTGATGTACACGTTCTCGCCGGTGCGGTAGCGGGCGAAGGTCTCGAGGCCGAGTTCGGCGATCGTCTCCTTGAGCGCGTCCTGGTCGGGCGAGACCCACTGGCCGCCGATTTCGAGCATGGCGCCGTCGATGTCGTCGGTCCAGAGCCGGCCGCCGACCCGGTCCCTGGCTTCGAGCACGGCGACGGTGAGGCCCGCCTTCCGAAGCTCGGTCGCGGCGGTGAGGCCGGATGCCCCGGCGCCGATGATGACAATGTCGCGTTCAATCGTGGTCATGATTGCTCCCCTGCAGTGTTCGTTGGTGGGTTCGAGCGCGATCGGGGTCAGGAGACCGGGATCAGGGTGTACTTCGTCGAGAGGTACTCGTGGATTCCCTCGAGCCCGCCCTCGCGGCCCAGGCCGGACTGCTTGACGCCGCCGAACGGCGCCGCAGCGTTCGAGACCAGCCCCGTGTTGAGGCCCATCATCCCGGTTTCCAGGCGGCCGATCATCCGGTGTCCCCTGGCGAGGTCCCTGGTGAAGACGTAGCCGACCAGGCCGTACTCGGTGGCGTTGGCCAGACGCACGGCCTCGCCCTCGTCGCCGAAGGTGACGATGCCGACGACCGGGCCGAAAATCTCCTCGTGCAGGATAGCGCTGTCCGGGGCGACGCCGGTGAGCACGGTTGGTTCGTAGAACGTGCCGGGGCCGTCGAGCCGCGCCCCGCCGGTGAGCAGGGTGGCCCCCTTTTCCAGGGCGTCCTGCACCAGCGCTTCCGTGCTCGCCACGGCGGCCTCGTTGACGAGCGGCCCGATGGTGACGCCCTCCTCCGTGCCGCGGCCGATCTTCAGGGCCATGACCCGTTCGGTGAGCCGACGGGCGAACTCGGCGGCGATGGACTCGTGCACGATGAACCGGTTCGCGGCGGTGCAGGCCTGGCCGATGTTGCGGAACTTGGCGAGCATCGCGCCGTCGACGGCCTTGTCCAGGTCGGCGTCGTCGAAGACCACGAACGGGGCGTTGCCGCCGAGTTCCATCGAGGTGCGCAGCACGCCCTGGGCGGCCTGCTGGATGAGCTTGCGACCGACCGAGGTCGAGCCGGTGAAGCTCAGCTTACGCAGCCGCGGGTCGGCGATGATCGGCCCGGCCACGGCGGATGAGGCGGAGGTCGTGATCACGTTGACGACCCCGGCAGGCACCCCCGCATCCTCGAGCAGTTGCACGAAATAAAGGGTGGTCAGCGGGGTCAGCTCGGCCGGTTTGATCACGACCGTGCATCCCGCGGCGAGGGCAGGCGCGATCTTGCGGGTTGCCATGGCCAGCGGGAAGTTCCACGGCGTGATCAGCAGGCACGGGCCCACCGGGTGCTGGGAGACGACCATCGACCCGGTACCCTCGGGGTTGAGCCCGTAGCGACCGTTGATCCGCACGGCCTCCTCGCTGAACCAGCGCAGGAATTCGCCGCCGTAGGTGACCTCGCCGTTCGCCTCGGCGAGCGGCTTGCCCATCTCCATCGTCATCAGCAGGGCGAAGTCGTCACGGCGCCCCTGGAGAAGATCGAAGGCACGGCGTAGAATCTCCCCGCGCACCCGCGGGGCGGTCGCCGCCCAGGCCGCGCTCGCGTCGACCGCGGCGTCGAGGGCACGGATGCCGTCGGCGGCATCCGCGTTGGCGATGCGCTTGAGAACGAGCCCGTTCGCCGGGTCGGTCACCTCGATCGGGTCGCCGCCGCCCTGCTGCCAGGCCCCGTTGATGTAGAGCCCGTCGGGAACGCGGGCGAGCAGGTCGGTTTCACGACTGGGCACGATTTTCTCTTTCACTTGGATCTTGTTCGCTGGGTTCTCGCGGGCGGGGCGGCTATGCCGGAGCTGACGATCAGGGGTACAGGCCGCGAAGGAGGTGCGCCTCGGCGACACGTTCAACCGCGAGTACGGTCGCGGCGGCACGCAGGGACAGGTCCCTGGCTGCGGCGTATTCGACGACCTGCTGCCAGGCGCCGAGCATCCGCTCCTCGAGCTTGTGCTCCACCTCGTCGGCGTTCCACCAGTATGCCTGGTTGCCCTGCACCCACTCGAAATAGGAGACGAGCACTCCGCCGGCGTTCGCGAGGATGTCGGGAACGACGAGCTGGCCGTTCTCGGCGAAGATGCGGTCGGCGGCCGGGGAGGTCGGACCGTTCGCGCCCTCGACGATGATCCGGGCGCTGACCCGGGCGGCATTGCCCTCGTGCAGCACTCCTTCGACGGCGGCCGGCACGAGCAGGTCGACGGGCAGTTCGAGCAGGGCGTCGCCGTCGAGCGGCTCGGCGCCGTCGTAGCCGACGACCCGCCCGGTCGCGGCGACCCAGGCGCTGAGCCGGGTGAAGTCCAGCCCGTTCCGGTTGTAGACGGCGCCGTACTGGTCGCTCACGGCGACGACGCGGATTCCGGCGTCGGTGAGGAACACGGCGGCGTCGTGGCCGACCTTGCCGAAGCCCTGCACCGCCGCGGTGGCGCCGTGCTGGCTGATGCCGCGGTGCCGGAGGGCCGCAAGAGCGATGTGGGTGACCCCGCGGGAGGTGGCGCTGGCGCGGCCGTGCGAGCCGCCGAGGCTGATCGGTTTGCCGGTCACGATGCCGGGAACGGTGTAACCGACATTGACGGAGTAGGTGTCCATGATCCAGGCCATTGTGCGTTCGTCGGTGCCCATGTCGGGAGCGGGAATGTCCTTCTCCGGGCCGATGATCGGCAGGATCTCGCTGGTGTAGCGCCTGGTGACGCGCTCCAGCTCGGCTTGGGAGAATTGGCGGGGATCGATGGTGACCCCGCCCTTCGCGCCGCCGAACGGCACGTCGATCAGGGCGCACTTCCAGGTCATCCACATCGCCAGGGCGCGCACCTCGTCCAGGGTGACGCCCGGGCTGTAGCGGAGGCCTCCCTTGGCCGGACCGCGGGAGAGGTTGTGCTGCACCCGGTAGCCGGTGAACAGGCTGGTGCTGCCGTCATCCCGGCGGAGCGGCACGGCCACGGTCATCTCACGACGCGGAGTGGACAGCAGGGATTGCAGCCCGGCACCATAGCCGAGCACGTTGATCGCGCTGGCCAGTTGGGAGCGGGCGTCGTCCAGCGGTGTCGCCAGTGGTGTCGCCAGTGGGGTTGCCGGCGGGGCGGTCAGGAGTGTCCTGGGCGCGGCCTCGAGAAGGCTCATGCGGCGGCCAGCGCGGCCTGGACGACCTGCACGCCCTCGACGAGGAGCGCGTCGGGGATGCTCAGCGGCGGCAGGAAACGGATCACGTTGCCGTAGGTACCGCAGGTGAGCAGGATGACGCCCTGCGCGTGGGCGGCGGCGACGACACGCCCGGTGAGGGCGGCATCCGGTTCGCCCGTCACCGCGTCGACGAGTTCGATTGCGATCATGGCGCCACGGCCGCGTACGTCGCCGACCCGTTTGTCCGCGGCCCGGATGGCGTTCAGCCGGCCGGTGAGGATGCTGCCGATCTCCCTGGCCCGTCCGACCAGGTTCTCGGACTGATACGCCGCCATGGTGGCGAGGGCCGCTGCGCAGGCGAGCGGGTTGCCGCCGTAGGTGCCGCCGATGCCACCGACCTGCGGCGAGTCCATGATCTCGGCGCGGCCGGTGACCGCGGAGAGCGGGAGTCCGCCGGCGATGCCCTTGGCCATCACCATCAGGTCCGGCACGATGCCCTCGTCCTCGCTCGCGAACATGTCGCCGGTGCGGGCGAAGCCGGTCTGCACCTCGTCGGCGATGAAGACGACCCTGTTGGCGCGGCACCAGTCGACGAGCGTGGGCAGGAAGCCCGGCGCGGGGACGATGAAGCCTCCCTCGCCCTGAATCGGTTCGATGATCACGGCGGCGAGGTTATCGGCGCCAATCTGCTTCTCGATCTGCGAGATGGCTCGTCGGGCTGCGACGGCCCCGTCCAGGCCGCCGTCACGGTACGGGTAGGACATCGGCGCGCGGTAGAGCTCGGCGGCGAACGGGCCGAAGCCGTTCTTGTAGGGCTGGTTCTTCGCGGTCAGTCCCATGGTCAGGGTGGTGCGGCCGTGATAGGCGTGGTCGAAAGCAACGACGGCCTGCCTGCCGGTGTAGTGCCGGGCAATCTTGACCGCGTTCTCCACCGCCTCCGCACCGGAATTGAAGAGGGCGCTGCGCTTGGCGTGGTCGCCGGGGGTGAGCCGGTTGAGGGTCTCGGCGACCTCGATGTAGGAGTCGTAGGGGGCCACGGTGAAGCAGGTGTGGGTGAATTGAGCCAATTGCGCGGCGACTGCCTCGACCACCTGGGGCGCGCTGTTGCCGACGCCGGTGACTGCGATGCCGCTGCCGAGGTCGATCAGCGAGTTCCCGTCGACGTCGACGAGCACGCCGCCGCCCGCCGCGACGATGTAGACGGGGAGGGTGACGCCCACGCCGGCGGAGACCGCCTCCGCCTTGCGCGCGTGCAGCGCCTGCGATTTCGGGCCGGGGATGTTCGTGACCAGGCGGCGTTCCTGCGGGAGGCTCGGACCACCGAGCGGCACGGTGGATGTGAGGGTTTCGACGATGGTCATGGCTGCTCCAGTTCTGCGACACAGGTGCATCGCCGCACTGCCGGCGACGATGCCGATTGCGCAATGTTATGCACGGCAGCCCCGACCCTCACCTGCCACTATGTACAACCTCCGTCTAATCTTTCGCCGTCCTGTACACTCGTCGCATGTCTCCGTCCGTGGCCCCGCCGCTGCTCCCTCCCCTTCGCCGACTCCTCGCCCAGCCTGGACTGCACCTGCGCCTGTTGACCATGGAGACCGACCTTCCCGCCGGGGCGCTTGACCAGCCCGTGGACTGGGTGCACAGCTCCGATCTGCCGGATCCGACCCCGTTCCTCTCCACCAGCCAGATGCTGCTCACCACCGGTCGACAGTTCACCTCCGACACGACGACGGATGCCTTCTACACCGGCTACACGGAGCGGCTGGCCGACCTCGGTATCGCCTGCCTGGGGTTCGGCACCGAGGTCGTTCGCGACGGGACGCCCGACGCGCTGGTCGCCGCCTGCCTGGCCAGGGGCATCCCCCTGGTCGAGGTGCCCTACGGCACGCCGTTCATTGCCGTTGCCCGCGCCGCCGGCGACCTGGTCGCCGAACTCCGCTTCGCCAGGGACACCTGGACGCTGGCCGCACAGCGGGCCATCTCGCTCGCGGCGCTCCGTCCCGACGGCCTGAGCGCCACCCTGAGCGAGCTGTCCCGCCAGCTCGGCCACTGGGTCGCGCTCTTCGACCCGAGCGGCGCCCTCGACCGAGTCTTCCCTCGGGACGCTTTCACCGGCGCATCCGCCTCCCGCAGCTCCCTAGACCGGGCGCAGCGGGAGGCCGGGCGGATGCTCCGCCGCGGCCAGCGGGCCAGCCTCAGCGTCGACGACGGCGCCGAGACCCTCAGCCTGCAGACACTCGGGCGTCGCGACCAGTTGCGCGGCGTGCTCGCGCTCGGTGGCCGGACCGCGCTGGACCAGGCCGGCCAGGAGGTCGTGACGAGCGTGATCGCGCTTGCCGGGCTCGCCCTCGAACAGAACACCGCACTCGGCCGCGCCCGCGGCCACCTGCGGTCGGGTCTCCTGCACGCGCAGCTCGGAGGGCAGGTCGAACTGGCTCGCACGATCTCCGCCGAATTGTGGGGTGGGTTCCCCGTCGAACCGGTGCGGATCGCCGTGACAGAGCCTCCCCCGGAACGACTGGATGCCCTCACCGAATTCCTCGAACTCCGGGTGGAGGAGCGAGGCGGGCACGTCTTCTACGCCCGTGCGGGCAGCAGCGTCGTCGTGTGCGTCGACTCCAGCGCGGGTCCGCTGCTCGGCGACCTGGTCGGGTTCGGCCTCCACGTTGGAGTTTCCGACCCGGCCGAGTACCGATCGCTCCCCCGGGCGCTCGCACAGGCCCGCCAGGCTCTCGAGCGTGCGCAGGAGGGCGAACCGGGGATCGTGGCCTTCGAGCTGATTTCCCGGCAGGGGGTGCTCGCCTTCCTGGCCCGGACGGACGCCTCAGAGGTCGGCCGCGCGGCTCTTGCGCCGGTGAGCAGCCATGACGCAGCGCACGGCACGGCGCTGCTGGCCACCGTGCGGGTCTGGCTCGAGCAGAACGGCCAGTTCGGGCCGGCCGCGGACGCGCTCGGGGTGCACCGGCACACCGTCCGCGCCCGGATCGGCCAGGTCGAACACTTGCTCGACCGCGATCTCAGCAGTTTCCACGCGCGCGCGGACATCTGGGCAGCCCTCCTCTCGACCGGAGGCATCCCGGCGACCTAGGACGTCGCATCCGCGAGGTTGAGTTACGCGGAAAGCACCTTCGACGCGGCCGGGAGGGTGCTTTTTCCGTGACTGAGCCACCCATTCGAACTTGCGCCCGTCGATTGGTGATTGGGCCTGTCGAAATCGCGGGGGCATCGTCGCGTCACGCTCGGTCACCACGCCTCACGGCTCGATCACCACGCCTCACGGCTCGATCACCACGGGTCACGGCTCGATCACCACGGGTCAGGCTCGATCACCACGGGTCAGGCTCGATCACCACGGGTCAGGCTCGATCACCACGGGTCAGGCTCGATCACCACGGGTCAGGCTCGATCACCACGGGTCAGGCGCGGAGCGACCAGGGCTTGCGGCGTACGAGGATGTGACCGCGGCTCGTGCTCAGCCGGGTCCAGGGCCCGGTCTCGAACAAGCGCACGGGTTCTTCCTTCGGGAGGAAGCCAAGGCTGACGGCGGCGAAGGCCGCACCGGTCGGCACGATCTCCAGCCCGGGAATCGGCCGGCCCCACACCTCGGAGCGCACGCGCTGCACGATCTGGCCGCCCGTCCCGGTCGGGATGACCGCGGCGACCTCCTCGATCCCGGCGTCCGCCGACGCCTGCAGGAGGGCGGCATCCGTTTCGCCCAGTGCCGTCCAGCCGCCCTTCGGCGGGGAGATCCCCGCCCAGGTCACCGTGGTCACCTCGAGTGGCACGGTCACGTTGACCGGCGCGTCCGGCATGGTCACCGCGGCCACGAGCCTGGCCAGTCGATCGAGCAGCGAACGCACCGGCACGACCGCGTCGAGCTCGACCGGCGCGCTCAGCGCAAAGGTGCGCAGGCCGAGCACTGTCGGGCTGCCGTCGAGAAGACCGCGCGGGTAGAGGATTGCCGTATACACGGCGAGCACCCCGGCCGCCGAAATCAGGCGCACCGAGCCGTCCTCCACCCGGCTGGCGCGGGTCAGGTACACCTGGAGGTCGCTGAGGGAAAGGGAATCCGTGAGAGAAAATGACTTGCTCATCTGCTCCTAAACTACCAAGATACGCCGGGGCTCACACGGACCCCCCCCTTCACGCGCCTGAGGAGGCCACATGGACGAGCCAATGCAAGGTCTCCTGACCGCCCTCGACCTCACCGACACGGGTGCCCGCACCAGCGAGGACATCTTCACCGGGCCATCGCAATGGATGCCGCTCGGCCGGGTTTTCGGCGGACAGGTCCTGGCCCAGTCGCTCGTCGCGGCGATGCGAACGGTACCGGACGACCGGCACGTGCACTCGATGCACGGCTACTTCCTCCGCCCGGGCGACGTGGGCCAGCCGATCACGTTCTCGGTTGAACGGATCCACGACGGGCGCTCCTTCGCGACCCGCCGCACGCAGGCCTACCAGGACGGCCGGCCGATCCTCTCGATGATCGCGTCGTTCCAGGACGACGACCAGGGCCTCGAACACCACATCGACATGCCTGCCGGCCTTCCCGACCCGGAGTCCTTGCCCACAGCAGCGGAGTCCCTGGATAAGGTCGACCACTCGATCGCACGCTATTGGGCCAGCGAACGCCCATTCGACATGCGCCACATCCCGTCCCCGATCTACCTGACGGTGGACGGCGAGCACACCTCGCGCCAGGCCGTCTGGATGAAGACGCTCGGCCCGCTGCCGGACGACCCCGACCTGCACCGCGCCGCACTGGCCTACGCCAGCGACTACTCGATCATGGAACCGATCATGAGGCGCCACGGTATCGCCTGGGCCACCCGCGGGCTCAAAGTCGCGAGCCTCGATCACGCCATGTGGTTCCACCGCTTCGGTCGCGCCGACGAGTGGATGCTCTACGTGCAGGATTCCCCGTCGGCGCAGGGCGGCCGCGGCCTGTCCACCGGCAGCATTTTCAGCCGGTCCGGCCTGCTCCTGGCCACGGTCGCCCAGGAAGGCATGCTGCGCGTGCCGACCAACGCCGAGTAGTCCCGCTCAGGACGCCGGCCGGCCGGCCAGCAGCACGAGGCCGTCCGGTTCGAGACGGATGTCGACGGACGCGATGTCGCGCCGGGCGACACTCGACGTGCCGACGGCCTCGATTGCGGTGCCCGGGCCGGCCAGCCAGGTCGCCACGAGCGTCGCCGCGCCGCGACTGTCGGTCACGAACATCGAATACGCCCGTTTGCCGGAGTCTCCGCCTCCGCCGGTCTTCGCGTAGCTGCAGGAGGAGTCGATCCGGGTTCCCCAGGGTTCGCCGGTCAGCACGAAACTGGCGCTGAGCGGGCTGGGCACGACCTGTTGCATCACCGTGCGGCCTGCGACGGGCAGGCTGGAGCCAGGTGCCGCGGCGGCCACGGGTGCCGCGGTCGGCGTGGCGCCGGGCAGCACCCCGGGCAGCACCCCGGGCAGCACCCCGGGCAGGACGACGGCCACGGCCGCGACGACAGCCACCGTCAGGAAGGCTCCGGCCACGAGTACGCGGGCCCGACGACGTCGGCGCCGCACCCGGTCGATCAGCAGCGGCAGGCTCTGCTCGAGCTGGCGCGGCCCGGCGAGCAGGCCCGCGCTCGGGGAACCGGTCTCAGGGTGCGGATCTTCGAGCTGGCGGTCGAGCTCGATGGCCTGCTCGGCAGGAACGGTGCCCAGGAGTCCGGGCAGTGCCGAGAGCTCAGCGACCAGCCGTGTGCAGCTTTCGCAGCCGGAGAGGTGACGCTCGTACTCGTGCCGCTCCGCGACGGAGAGCGCCCCGATCAGATAGGCGGCGTCCCAGTCGGTGTACTCATCCTGCCCGCTCATCGTTCGCTCACCCCCCGCTCGTGCAGCGTGAGCCGCATCGCCCGCAACGCGTAGTGCAGGCGGGACTTCACCGTTCCCTGCGGAATGTCGAGCAGCACGGCGGTCTCGGCAACCGACTGGCCGCGATAGTACGCGCAGATCACCACGGCACGGTGTTCGCGAGACAGCCCGGCCAGGGCCTCGGCGACCAGCCAGGAGTCCAGCAGGGCTGCGGTCTGGTCGTTCGTCAGGCGTTCGGGGAGCTGATCGGTGGTGACCTCATGCCGGTGCCTGGCCGACCGGCGATCGTCGATGACGAGGTTCCGGGCCACGGTGAACAGCCACGCTCTGGCGGATGTCTCCGACTGGTCGAGCATGCGCGGCAGGCGCCAGGCCCGGAGCAGGGTTTCCTGCACCACATCGTCCGCCAGGGCGGCGTCCCCGGTGAGCCGAACCACATAACGCCAGAGGGCCGGGGCGTGTTCGTTGTGGAGGGCACGCAACAGTTCGGCTCGCTCATCCGTCACCGCGCACCTCCCGTCGTTAACACGTCGGACCAGTCACGGCGGTTCACCCGCACGCTGAACCGAAACCGTCACCGTGTCGTTGTACTGAGTAACAGGTCCACTGGGTAGCATCGCCCTGCCGCCCCAATCTATGCGCTAACCCGTTCAAGGAGAACCATGACGAACTCCACCACAGTTCCAGCCGAGACCGTCCCGGGAATTTCCCGTCGCGCCGCCCTCCTGGTCGGCGGCGCGGGAACCGCCGTCGCGCTCGTCGGTTGCAGCACCGGGCCGGCCGTCACCGGGGCGCCCAGCGCCGCGAAGAGCGACAAGGGAGGTTCGACGGAGGTCGCCAAGCTGGCCGACATCCCGGTGGGCGGTTCGGTCGAGGCGTCCCTCAACGGGAAGCCGATCCTGGTCAGCCAGCCCACCGCCGGGAAAGTGGTCGCGTTCAGCGCCGTGTGCACGCACCAGGGTTGCGTGGTGAAGCCGGTGGGCAAGGAATTCGATTGCCCGTGCCACGGCTCGAAGTTCGACGCGATGACGGGCAGGGTTCTCGGCGGCCCTGCGCCGAGCCCGCTGGTTTCCGTGCCGGTGTCGGTCGCCGGCAACTCGGTCACCGCCAGCTAGGCATCGGGCGACCATGGACGTCCACTCCATCAACGGTCTCCCACTGCACGTGCTCCTCGTGCACCTCGTTGTCGTGCTCGTGCCGGTCACGGCCCTGGCCGTGCTGCTCGCGGCGGCGTTCCGGACCGTGCGCCAACGTCTCGGCGTCGGACTGCCGACGCTGGGGCTGGGGGTCATCGTGCTGGTGCCGCTCACGACCCAGGCGGGGGCATGGTTGCAGGCCCGGGTGGCGCCCACTCCGTTGATCGGCGTGCATGCGGGCCTGGGCGGGGCGCTCTGGCCGTGGACGCTCTCCCTCGGCCTGCTCTGCGTCCTGGTCTGGCTCTGGCACACCCTACAGGACCGGCGGCGACGAGTGCGCCCCGGAGCCGGGAGCCCGGCGGTGAGCGTGCTCCTCGTGTTGCTGGCCCTCGGCCTCGGCGGCGCGACCACCTGGCAGACCGTGCTGGTGGGCGAATCCGGCAGCCGGGCGATCTGGCAGGGCTCGTTCAGCGAGACGCCGCGCTAGTGTCGCGAGTCGTTGATTCATTCAGGTTCGCGGTCGCGGCCCGAGCAGACTATTTTCCCGAGATCGGGCCGCTCACGCGCTTTATTGTGTAATCCTCATTGCTTGCCACGATCTCGGAAATGCTGGGAACGCCGCGGCAGAAAAACAAGAAGCTTGACTCGCGTACGGTCACGTTATCGACGCCTTCCGCAGGCATTTCTTCGCCTCCGAAAACGGGGTCAGAAGTCAGAGGTCGAGTTCTGGCCCGCTCATCGAGAGGCCGGTCGAAAAGCGGAACGTGCCGGGACGAACGGTTTCCAACGAATCAACGCGTTCTGTTGACGTGGGTGAGCGAGGGCACTATTCTCTTCCTGAAAGCGCTCTCACGTTTTCTCCTCGGCGAGGTTGTGTCGAGGCTGCGCTCCGGCTTTACTGTCCACCGGGAGCGCTCCATCATCCCGCTGTGCACTGAACGGCCCTCCGCAGAAAGCAGGCTTGCAATGTCGCTGCCGAATGTCACTTCCATCGCTCGTCCGGAACGCCGACGCCGCTTGTTCTCCCTGGTCACGGCCACCGCGCTGGTCGCAGCGATCTCGCTCACCAGCACATCTCCCGCCTTCGCGGCGCCGACACCTCCGCCGAGCCCCGCGCAGCCAGGCTCTGCACAACCAGGCCCTGCACGGCCAGGCCCTGACCAGCCGGACTTCGGGCCCAACGTGAGGATCTTCGACCCGAGCATGCCAACCAGCCAGATCCAGGCTGAGGTCGACGCGATCAAAGAGCTGCAGATCAACGACGAAATGGGTACCAACCGGTACGCGCTGCTGTTCAAGCCGGGGAGCTATGGCAACGCTGAACAGCCACTGATGATCCAGGTGGGGTACTACACGGAAGTGGCTGGGTTGGGTCAGAACCCGACCGACGTCACCATCAACGGCCATGTGGAGGTCTACAACCGGTGCCGGCCCGCGTCCGGGTGCATCGCGCTGGACAACTTCTGGCGCTCGATGTCGAACCTCACGATCAACGTCACAGGCGGTGTAGGGTGCCGAGCCTCGGCGAACTTCTGGGCCGCATCCCAGGCCTCACCGGTACGCCGGGTCAACATCACCGGTGGCAACCTGTCATTGATGGACTACTGCACCGATGGTCCGCAGTTTGCCAGCGGCGGCTTCATTGCCGATTCGAAGACGGGTTTCGTCATCAACGGGTCCCAGCAGCAGTACATCGTGCGCAACAGCAGTGTTGATGGCTGGTCGAACGGGGTCTGGA
Source organism: Cryobacterium algoritolerans (assembly GCF_004402785.1). GTDB lineage: Bacteria > Actinomycetota > Actinomycetes > Actinomycetales > Microbacteriaceae > Cryobacterium > Cryobacterium algoritolerans. Next base: position 75,608 of record NZ_SOFP01000046.1, on the reverse strand, counting down.
ACCAGGTGTTCTCCGGCGTGGCCGGCGCACCCGCGGAGTGCTTCCCTGCGGTCAAGGATGTGTGCGGCCCCTACACCACACTCGACAAGACCCCTGCAAGCAAAGAGAAGCCCTATCTCTACATCGACTCCGCCGGTCAGTACAAGGTGTTCGTCCCTGATCCCGGCACCAACTCGACGGGGCCGACGTGGGAGAACGGTGCGACGCCGGGCCGCGGTATCCCGCTGGCAAAGTTCTACATGGCCAAGCCGAGCGATTCGGTGCAGACCATCAACAAGCAACTCAAGAACGGTAAGAACCTGCTCTTTACACCGGGTGTGTTCGCCATCGACAAGACGATCGAGGTCCAAACGGCCGACACCGTCGTGCTCGGTATCGGCATGGCCACGTTGACCGCGGTGAACGGTGCGGTGGTGATGGCGGTCAATGACGTCCCGGGCGTGGACATCGCCGGCCTCACGATCGACGCGGGTACGAAGAAATCGGCCGTGCTGCTGCAGATCGGCAGCAGCAAGAAGGACAGGAAGGACAAGAAGGCGACGAGCAGCTCGTCCGACCCGACCGGCCTCCAGGATGTGTTCTTCAGGATCGGCGGACCGAACGTCGGGAAGGCCGACGTCAGTCTGGAAGTCAACAGCGACAACGTCATCCTGGATGACATCTGGGCCTGGCGAGCAGACCACGGCAATGTGGGTACGGTCGGCTGGAACATCAATACCGCCAAGAACGGTGTCGTCGTCAACGGCGACAATGTCACCGCCACCGGACTCTTCGTTGAGCACTACCAGCAGCACAACGTGATCTGGAACGGCAACGGCGGCGAGATCGTCTTCTTTCAGAACGAGTTGGCCTATGACCCGCCGAGCCAGGCGGCCTGGATGCAGGCCCCGGGCGTCACTGGCTGGTCTGCCCTGAAAGTCGCCGACTCGGTCAAGACGTTCAAGGCTTACGCATTGGGCAGCTACAGCTTCTTCAACCAGGGCGTGGACATCTTCGCCGCGAACGCATTCGAAGTGCCTGACACCCTTGCTCCCGGAAGCCTGCACAACATGACCACGATCTTCCTCGATCCCAACAAAGGCAAGGGTGGGATCTCGAACGTGATCAACGGCATCGGGGGGCCATCGATCATCGGCAACGCCGACATACCGGTCACCGTGACGGACTACCCTGCGGTGCCGGACACGGTTGCCCCGACGGTCGCCATCACCGACAACGTTGCCGCGGCGACCGCGACCGGTGAGGTCACCTACACCTTCAGCTTCAGCGAGGGCGTCGGCACCAGTTTCGCCGCCGACGACATCGTCGTTGCAGGCGGCACCAAAGGTACGTTCGTCCGGGTCGACGCCAGTCACGCCACGCTCGTCGTCGCTCCTGCGGTCAATTCAACCGGGACCATCAATGTCAGCGTGGCCGCGGGAACGTTCAGCGATGCGGCCGGCAATACCAATACAGTGTCCGCCGCTGCTCAGCAGGCCTACGACACGGTCGTTTCCCCGCCACCGCCGCCTTCGGGAAGTGTCATCACCTTCGATGAGGCAACCCCACCGACGCTGACCGGCTTCGGAGGTGCGAACCCGACCATCGTGGTTGACCCGGCCAATGCGGCCAACAAGGTCGCTCAGGTCGTCAAGGGTGTCGGTGCCGCACTTTGGGCGGGCACCACAGTCTCGACCCTGCCCAACACGGCGGTCCAAACGATTGCGTTCGGTGCCACCAAGACGATGTTGAAAGCTCGGGTGTGGTCGCCGGATGCGGGAATCCCGGTGAGGCTGAAGGTCGAGAACGCCGCCGATCCGACCCAGTCGGGCGAGACTGAAGCCACCACCACGGTGGCCGGCGGCTGGGAAGCTCTGACGTTCGACTTCGCCAAGCAAGCACCTGGAACGGCGGCGCTGAACCTCGCGTTCACCTACAACAAGGTCTCGATCTTCTTCGACTTCGGTACCGACGGAACCGGAAAGACCTATTATCTGGACAATTTGAATCTCGCCCCGACAGGCGCCGTAACACCGCCGCCACCTCCGGCAGCCAGCTGGCAGATCACGTTCGATGATGCCGCCGTCCAGTACGCGCTGACCGACTTCGGTCTTTACGGCGCGGCGGGGGCGGTCGCGCCCGATCCGGCCGGTGGCAGCAATACCGTTGCGAAGGTCTTCAAGACCACCGGATCGGAGCAGTGGGGCGGCACAACGGTGTCCACCGGCTCCAATCAGTCAGTGGCGACAATCTCGTTCACCTCGATGAGCACGAAGGTGACGATGCGGGTGTACAGCCCCACTGCCGGCATCCGGGTGCGCATGAAAGTCGAAAACGCCGGCAACCCCGGCATCAACTGCGAGACCGACGCCTTCACGATGACATCCGGAGCGTGGGAAACCCTGACCTTCGATTTCGGCGATTCGTCCACCCACTACATTCCCAACGGCCCAACGACCTATGACATCGCGAAGCCGACGGCAGCCCTGAACGTGGCGAACACGTACAACAAAGTGTCGGTGTTCTTCGATTTCGGTCGAGGTAACGGTGGTTACGCTCCGATGGCGTCAGACCAGACCTACTACTTCGATGACCTGAGCTTCGTTTCCTGACCAACACGGCTCGGCGCGGTCCTTCAGCCCCTATCTGCATCTAACCCAGCGCGAATCATTCAACGCACACGCGACACTAGTCCTCCGGAACGGACGCCCGCCGGGTGAACCTGATCGGCTCGTCCAGGTAGGGCGTCCAGGCGTCGCGCTCGGTCGGGCTGATCTTACGCGGCCGCTCGGTGGCGGCGTCGACCAGCACGATCGTGGTGCTCGCGCGTGCGTAGAGCACAGCAGGCAGCACGCCATCCGGGCTCCACACCTCGTAGCAGACCTCGAGGCTGGCTCCTCCGAGCTTGCCCAGCCAGAGCCGCACGACGACCGGCTGCCGAAGGTAGGGGATCTGGGCAAGGTATTCGGCCTCGAGCCGGGCGATCAGCGTCAGCGTCGCCGCCCCTGGCCGGCCGTCGAGAACCGCGGTGCTCGCGCCGAGCGCCGGCTCGATAGCATCCTCGTCCAGCCAGAAGGCCTGGATGCGCGCCTCCTCGAGGAGGCGCAGCATCGCGGCGTTGTTGACATGGCCGTACGCGTCCAGGTCGGACCAGCGCAACAAGATCGGCACGTGCAGCTTCATCGTGGTCCTAATCGCGGGTGAGCTTGCGGTACGCGGAACGGTGAGGCTTCGCGGCATCCGGGCCGAGGCGTTCGATCTTGTTCTGCTCGTAGGATTCGAAGTTGCCCTCGAACCAGTACCAGTTCGCCGGGTTCTCGTCGGTGCCCTCGTAGGAGAGGATGTGGGTCGCGATCCGGTCGAGGAACCACCGGTCGTGTGTGATCACCACGGCGCAGCCGGGGAATTCGAGCAGCGCGTTCTCGAGCGAGCCGAGCGTTTCGACGTCCAGGTCGTTGGTGGGTTCGTCGAGCAGGAGCAGGTTGCCGCCCTGCTTGAGGGTGAGCGCCAGGTTCAGGCGGTTGCGCTCCCCACCGGAGAGCACGCCGGCCTTCTTCTGCTGGTCGGGGCCCTTGAAGCCGAAGGTGGACACGTAGGCGCGGGACGGGATCTCGGTCTTGCCGACCTGGATGTAGTCCTGGCCGTCCGAGACGACCTCCCAGAGGGTCTTGTTCGGGTCGATGCCGGTGCGGTCCTGGTCGACGTAGGAGATCGCGACCGTCTCACCGATCTTGAGCTCGCCGCCGTCAAGCGGCTCCTTGGCCACGATGGTCTTGAACAGCGTTGTCTTACCGACACCGTTCGGGCCGATGATGCCGACGATGCCGTTGCGTGGGAGGGTGAAGCTGAGCCCGTCAATGAGGACACGGTCGCCGAAGCCCTTCGTGAGCTTCTTCGCGTCGATGACCTGGGCGCCGAGGCGCGGGCCGACCGGGATCTGGATTTCTTCGAAGTCGAGCTTGCGGGTGCTCTCCGCCGCCGCCGCCATTTCCTCGTACCGGGCGAGGCGAGCCTTGGACTTGGCCTGGCGTCCCTTGGCGTTCGAGCGCACCCACTCGAGCTCGTCCGCGAGGCGCTTGGCCATCTTCGCGTCCTTTTTGCCCGCGATCAGCAGTCGTTCCTGCTTCTTCTCGAGATAGGTGGAGTAGTTGCCCTCGTACGGGTACAGGTGGCCGCGGTCGACCTCGGCGATCCACTCGGCCACGTGGTCGAGGAAGTACCGGTCGTGGGTGACGGCGAGCACGGCGCCGGGGTACTGGGCGAGGTGCTGTTCAAGCCACAGCACGCTCTCGGCGTCGAGGTGGTTGGTGGGCTCGTCGAGGAGGAGAAGGTCGGGCTTCTGCAGGAGCAGCTTGGTCAGCGCAACCCGGCGCTTCTCACCGCCCGAGAGATCGGAAACGGCCGAGTCTCCCGGCGGGGTGCGCAGGGCGTCCATGGCCTGTTCGAGCTGGGAGTCGAGGTCCCAGGCATCGGCGGCGTCGATGGCTTCCTGCAGGGTGCCCATTTCGGCCAGGAGGGCGTCGAAGTCGGCGTCCGGTTCGGCGAGGGCGAGACTGATCTCGTTGAACCTGTCGACCTTGGCCTTGATCGGGCCGACGCCCTCCTGCACGTTCTCGAGAACCGTCTTGGTCTCGTCGAGTTCCGGCTCCTGCATCAGGATGCCGACGCTATAGCCGGGTGAGAGCTTCGCCTCGCCGTTGCTCGGGGTGTCGAGGCCCGCCATGATCTTGAGGATCGTGGACTTTCCCGCGCCGTTCGGCCCGACGATGCCAATTTTCGCACCGGGGAAGAACGACATCGTGACGTCGTCGAGGATGAGCTTGTCGCCTACCGCCTTGCGTGCGCGGACCATCGTATAAATAAATTCGGCCATAGTGCTTACCAGTCTATTTGCCGAGTGGCCCCGACCAGACACGTTCCGCTCGCCAGCAACGGCATGACGGTTCCGTGGTAGCCGCCTGTGGCGGGTCCGTTCTGCCCGATCAGGCATTCCCCGTCGAAGCGCACGGCGAACTGGATCGAGTCAGCGGCGAGCGCCGCGCTGGTCTCGTCGAAGGTCACCTCCATCTGGGCCCTGTCGAAGCCGCCTGCCACTAGCGCGTCGATGAAGTCGCGGCCACCGGCCGCCGGGTTGGCGGCCACGACACCGGACGCCACGAAATCGTAATAGGCGAGATTGGTGCGCGCGTCCAGCTTCGGCCGAAGGGTCGGGCCGGGCGGAGGGGCGGGAGCCGCTGTCGGCGCCTGGGCGGTCAGCGCCTGGGCGGTCGGCGAGGGAGACGGGGACGTGGGCGTCGAACCGACGCAGCCGGACAGTCCCAGGCCGAGGCCGGCCGCGAGCGCGAGCACGGCCGCAGCACCGTGCATCCGAGGGACGCCCTGTCCTGCGCGCCGCCGCGGGTTTATCCCAGGTCCAACCTGCACGGGGCATCCTTTCAGGGGCCACGGATGCGGCCAGTGTTAAGAGTCTAGGGTGACCAGGCCGGCGTCCTCCCGCGGCAGGAAACCGCCGGACGCCGAGTCCGGGGCCGCCGAGCCGCCAGAATCGTCCCGGTCAGGGTCTACCAGGTCCGCACCGGAGAGCGCCCCGACCGGAGGCTCCGAAACGTCTGAAAGCTCCGCACCTTGCACAAGCTCCGCACCGTCGACCGGCTCCTCCGGCATCCGCCCGGGTACGGGGGCCACGCGCTGGCAGATCGTGCTGCACCAGGCCAGGTCGTGGCCCACACTGTCCGCTTCGATCTCGATCGCGGTGCCGTTTTTGTCAGAGTTGTGCCAGTCGCGGATGCGCAGCCGGCCGGCCACGACCACGTGTTCTCCGCGACGCACCGACCGCACCACGTTGTGGGCCAGCTGACGGAAGGTTGAGACCGTGTACCAGTTCGTTTCCGCGTCCACCCAGGACTGTTTCGCCCGGTCGAACCTGCGCTGGCCGGCAGCCAGCCGGAACGACGTGATGGCCAGCCCGGTGCTGGTGACGAGGTGGCGCGGCGTTGTCGCCACGATCCCGGTCACGGTGATGATGTCACTCATTGCGTTCTCCCTGCACCTCGTTGGGCGCCGGGCAACGGCCCGGCGCGCGCGACCCGGGAGCGAACGCTCGTGCCTGTCTCCGTCACCCCCGGGTCACGTGCTCCGAGTGTGCGACAGCACCGCGTCGGCGCGTGCCGGGTTCACTATCCCCGTGGAAAAGGGAACTGTGGCGTTGGCTGTGGAGGGTTACGGAAGGATGTACGGCGCGTAGGACTTGCGAATCTTGTTCACCTTGGGCAGGGCAACGGCCATGCAGTAGCCCTGACCGGGGTTCTTGGCGAAGAAGTCCTGGTGATGATCCTCCGCGACGAAGTACTCGCCGAGCGGCTGGATCGTCGTGACGATGCCCTCACCCCACCATTCGGCGGCACGGGTGCGGGACGTTTCGAAGAGGTGCTTCTGTTCCTCGTCGGTGTAGAACATGGCGGAGCGGTACTGCGTTCCCATATCGGCGCCCTGGCGGTTCAGCTGGGTCGGGTCGTGCAGCGTGAAGAAGACGTCGAGGATGACGCTGGCCGGGATGACCTCCGGGTCGAAGGTGACCGCGATGGCCTCCGCGTGCCCGGTACGCCCTGTGCAGACCGCCTCATAGCTTGGCCTGGGCGTGTCTCCCCCGGTATAGCCCGACACGACATCGGTCACCCCGCGAAGCACCCGATACACGGCATCGAGACACCAGAAACATCCACCTGCGACCACAAAAGTTTGCACGGTCCTAGAGTAACTCCATGACCTTCGTTGCCGCTGAGAACCGCTACTCCGAGATGAACTATCGCCGCACCGGGCGGAGCGGCCTCAAGCTTCCGGCGGTCTCGCTCGGTCTCTGGCACAATTTCGGACACGACCGACCGATGGACACCCAGCGGGCCATCCTGCGCCGGGCCTTCGACCTCGGGGTGACCCACTTCGACCTGGCCAACAACTACGGCCCTCCCTACGGCTCCGCCGAGACCAACTTCGGTCGGATCTTCGCCGAGGACTTTCGTGCGTACCGCGACGAAATGGTCATCTCGAGCAAGGCCGGTTACGACATGTGGCCGGGGCCCTACGGCGACTTCGGCTCGCGCAAGTACCTCCTGTCGTCCCTGGACGCGAGCCTCGGTCGCCTCGGGCTCGACTACGTCGACATCTTCTACTCCCATCGCCCCGACCCGGAGACCCCGATCGAGGAGACGATGGGGGCCCTGGCCACCGCAGTGCGACAGGGCAAGGCGCTCTACGTGGGCATTTCCAGCTACACGCCTGAGCAGACCAGGGCCGCCGTCGCAGCGCTGGCCGAACACAACGTGCCGCTCCTGATCCACCAGCCGCGCTACTCGATGTTCGACCGTCACGTCGAAGAGGGCCTGTTCCCGGTGCTCGACGAACTCGGGGTGGGCAGCATCTGCTTCTCCCCGCTGGCGCAGGGGCTCCTGACGGACCGGTATCTGTCCGGCAACGTCCCCCGGGACTCCCGGGCCGCACGCAGCCGGTTCCTCTCCGAGGACGTCCTCACCGACACGTACCTCGAGCGCGTCCGCGGCTTGAACGCGATTGCTGCCGCGCGTGGCCAGACCCTGGCCCAGCTTGCCGTGACCTGGATCCTGCGCCAGCAGTCGGTGACGAGCGTGCTGGTCGGGGCGAGCAGCGTCGGCCAGTTGGAGCAGACCGTTGCGGCCCTGGATGCCCCGGACCTGACCCGTGACGAGATCGCGGCCATCGAACCGTTCGCCGTGCACGGCACCGGACTGCGCTAGGCGGTGGGTTACCTCTACGCTCTCCTCGCGTCGCTGCTCTTCGGCCTGAACGGCAGCACCACCAAGGTGATCGTGGAGGCCGGACTGTCGCCGGCCCAGCTCACCTTCTTCCGGGTGACGATCATCGCGGTGCTCGCCGGCATCCTGCTCTTCCTCACCAACCGCCGGGCCTTCCGGATCGGCCGACGCCAGGTGGCGGTGATGGCCCTGCTCGGTGTCGCCGGCGTTGCCCTCATCCAATGGTTCTACGCCGTGGCGATCAGCCTGCTGCCGGTGGGCATCGCCCTCATGCTCGAGTACTCCGGGGTCCTCCTGGTTGCCTTGTTCGCGCGGTTCGTCCTCAAGGAGAGGGTGAAGCCCCGGATCTGGCTGGCCATCGGCGGCGTGCTGGTGGGGATGGCTGTGGTCGCGCAAATCTGGGCGAGCACCCTGTCCCCGCTCGGCGTACTGGCCGGGGTTGCCGCCGCGATCTGCCTTGCGGTGTACTTCCTGGTCGGTGAACGGCAGGTCGCATCCTCGTCGCCCCTGGTCGTGTCGTTCTGGTCGATGCTTTTCGCGAGCGGGTTCTGGCTGGTCTTCAGCGCGTGGTGGCAAGTGGAGCCGCAGACCCTGGCGCAGCAAGTGCCGCTGCACGGCAACCTCGGGGCGCTCGCGGTTCCGCTCTGGCTGCTGGTGCTCTGGAACGGCATCGTCGGGTCGTTCGCCCCGTACCTGCTGTCGTACATGGCGCTGGGCCGCCTGACTGCGACGGCCGCCGGTATCGTCTCCGCGTCTGAGGTGCTCTTCGCGTTCGGCTTCGCATTCCTGTGGCTCGGTGAATCCCTCGACGCCGTGCAGGTCGCCGGGGTCGTTCTTGTGCTCGGCGGGATCGCGGTCGCCCAGACGGCCCGGGTGAACAAGGTCGTCGACCTGGACCTCGCCAGCCAGGACCTCGCCCTCGGGACCGAGCCGGTCGACAGCACGCCCGGCTGAATGTCGGAGGCCGCCCGTAGCGTGGAGACGTCATCAACCGCGGCCGGCCAATATCGGAGGATTCCTTGTCCACAGCTCCTGCCCTGCCGAACCCTGCCCTGCCGAACCCGGCCCAACCGAACCGTTCTGCTCGGCCGGCGCGCACCGGTGCCCTCCGCGATCTGTCCCTGCTGCCCGTCGCCGACGGACTCTGGCGTGTGGTCAACCGAAGCGGCGCGGTACTCGGCCACATCGAGCTCAGCACCGACGGCATCGACGAGCGCTTCGCCGCGCGGCGCCTCCTGGCAGCCGCCCGCACGACGGCCCTCGGCACCTTCTGGAACATTGACGACGCCGCGGACTGCTTCCGGTGACTCTTCGCCGACACGACCTTTTGGGCACGCCGCGCATGTTCCCCGCGAACCGGGATCGGTCCCGGTAAAGTGCCGCTCATGCAGTGGTGGAATAGTTTCGTGTCCTGGCTCACGGCAGCCAGCAATCAGACCATGGTATTCAGCGCCGTGGTGCTCGTCGTCGCGATCATCGTGGCCAGCCTGCTGGCCTCGTGGATCTCCCGCGGAGCAATCCGCAACCTACTCGCCCAGCACGACCGGGAACTCAAGGCGGCCGTCATCGGTGCCCTGGTGGACGCTGCGACAGAGGCATCCGTCTGGAACTCGCTGAGCCCCCAGGAGCAGGTCATGGCGGACCGCGCCGTCGGCCAGGCCGACATCCAGCTGCGCCTCCTACCGATCAAGGGGTCGGCCGTTGCCGCGAATTGGGCTGCCCACCAGCTGGCCGAACTCAAGCGCACTTCCGCCACCTTCGGCTACCAGCTCGAACCGGCGCTGCTCGAGTTCCGCGACCGCCTGATCGAATGGCAGCACAGGCCGGCTCGTGCCCGTAAGGTCTTCCTCAGCGACCTCGACCGGTGGAAGGTGGCGAACACCACCTCCGAAAAGAGCCTGCTCGCCGAGCAGGATGCGTGGGCCGCGCAGCAGCACCACGACCAGTACTCGCCCCAGCAGTCAACCCCGGTTCCCGCGCCACTGAACTATGCCACCACCCAGGCCGCACCGTCGACGGAAACCCAGCGCCTCCTCGACGATGTGCAGGCCCTCGAGGTGCGGCCCGCGCCGTATGCCGCTTCCTGACACTCACTACCGCCGGCAACATCGTCACGCCGGTCACCACACAACTGCCACGCACCGATCGGTTCTCCAACCGCTCGGTGCCTGGCAGTCAGTGACGACCGCTTCGCCTCAGCTCACTCGCTCGCTCACTCAACCGCTCGCACGCTCGGTCTAGCGCCACCACTCGTCGAACATCGACGCCGGGACGCGCCGCTTGTGCTCGGTGGCCAGGTACCGCCTCTCGATGGCGTCGGCGACGTCGTCATCGACCGGGTGCCCCTCGAGGTAGTCGTCGATCTGCTCGTATCGCAGGCCCAGGTTGTCCTCGTCGGTTTGGCCCGGGGTGTCGTCGAGCAGGTCCGCGGTCGGCTGTTTCAGATAGAGCCGCTCGGGGGCGCCGAGTTCGACCAACAGAGCGCGACCCTGCCGTTTGGTCAGCCCGCTGAGCGGGAGGATGTCTGTTCCGCCGTCTCCGTACTTGGTGAAGAATCCGGTGACCGCCTCGGCCGCGTGATCGGTACCCACCACGAGCAGCCCCTGCGAGCCCGCGAGGGCGTACTGGGCGACCATGCGGGCGCGGGCCTTGACGTTGCCCTTGTCGAAGTCGGGAAGCTCGCGGCCCGTGCTGACAAGGCATTCGTCGTCAATCCCGTCGACGGCACGCATGATGTTGAAGGTCGCGCTCGACTGGGGCCGGATGAAATCCAGGGCGAGCTGGGCGTCGTCTTCGTCGCGTTGCGTCGCGTAGGGCAAGCGCACTGCCAGGAAGGTCGACGGGTGCCCCTCGGCACCCAGCTGCTCAACGGCCAGCTGGCAGAGCCGACCGGCAAGGCTCGAATCCTGGCCGCCGCTGATCCCGAGCACGAGGCCCTTCGCCCCGGCGCGCCAGAGGTAGTCCGCGAGGAATTGGGCCCGGCGGCGCAGCTCGAGCGCCGGCTCAATGGTCGGGGACACGTTCAGTTCCGCGATGATTCGCGCCTGTAGTTCTCGCATGCAGCAAATCTATCAAGCCCGGCCGGGCTCAGCCAGGCCGCATATCGATCCCCGGCAACCCCGCAACGGATCCCCGACGACCCCGGTGCCCCCGGTAGGAATCGAACCTACGACAAGCGGATTGCGGTCGGTCCATTTCAACCGAGCGGCTCTCGTTCCGAAACCTAGACCAATCTCGTCTGATCTCGATCTGATCAGGAGTTCCCTGTGGTCGTTATCACAATTCTATCGCAACCCCTCGGCCCGTATCGGCCAGTCTGGAAGCAATAAGCGTTGAATAAACGTGCGCGAATCAAGTCCTAGCGTTCGGCCCCGAACTCACGCATTCGACATACGATACCGAGGGCGAGCCGAACTCCTGGTCTCGGGCTGCACACCTGATCTGGTGACCGGCTGTGACTAGCCAAGAGCTTCCGGACAACTCTCGCGACCACGCTTGACCGATCTGGGCAGGCGTCAAGGAAGATCGCGAAATCAGCCCACCATGCTGGCCACGCGCGCGAAGGAGGCTACGACGATGACCAGTTGGGACATCGAGTACGAGGGCGATTCCTTCGGCCGCTTCTACTCTTCACTCGGCGAGTACGAGCAGGCAGTCCTGACAGCTGCAATCGAGCACGTCCTCGCGGTGCACGGCATCGATATCTGCAGTGGAGAGTGGGGCAAGCCTCTCTCCGGTGGTCTTTATGAATTCCGGGTTCGGAAGTCACTGCAGGCGATCTTTTCTGAGGCGAATGTCGCCCTGCCGTCCGATCTCGCCATAGTTGACCGGAAAGTACTCATCCGCGTGTTTTGCGCCTTTCACGGAGACAAGATCGTTCTGCTCTACAGCGGCTACGACAAGAAGAAGGATCCGTCCGATAGGCGTCAACAGCGCGAAATCGCCAGGGCGCGCAAGATTCACGAACAGTGGAAGCGCACCCACCGTGATCGCCACAAGAAGACTTGACCATATATGTGTTAGGGCACATACTTGAGTTCGAAGGAGACATCATGGCAAGAAACTTCAAAGACCTTGCAGACCGTGCGAAGGCAGAATGGTCCGACGATACGCGCGCCGTGTATGAGACGGCCGGCACGACATTTGACGCGGAGCTCGCAAGTCGCGTTGAACTGGGCGCGATGCTTGCCGCAGCACGCAAGGCCCGCGACCTTACTCAGCCCGCCCTGTCCAGCGCTACCGGGATTCAGCAGGCAGAGATCAGCCGGATAGAACGAGGTATCGGCAACCCGACAGCCGCTACGCTCAGTCGTCTTGCTGCCGCCCTCGGCCAAAAAATTACTCTGACGCGAGTTCCATAACCTCCGCACAACCCCGCGTTCGGCCGCCGTCGTGCTCATGTCGCTGCGACTCTCGGGAAATCGAGAAGGAGGCTTGTGAGGCGGCAAAAGCCATCAGCTTGGGCCAGCCTGCGGGAGTTTCTGGGTGGATGCAAACCCTTGACTCCCGCAGAAGCTCTGGGGCTGGCGCGGGGACTCCGACCAAGATCAACTTATGCGTGCCGAGCCGCCAATCTGGGAGGCTCCCCTCCACCTACTTCACCGAAGTTTCGGCGAGGTTAGTCTAATCAGAGGCCTCGTTACGACGTGCTGATACGGACTGCTTCTGGCACTTGCCGAGCGCCTATGGCACCCTTGTGAACGCCTGCCTCAGTGCTGCCAATCCCGGCTGCGTGGGATGGCTTAGTTCTAACTGGCGAGGGCGGACACTACGGCAGAAACGCCAGGCTGGATGGCCGTCCAGAAATTCCCAGCGGTAATCATCAGTTGCCCTGGGACCGCGAAAGCAGCTTCCATCAGTATAATTTCTTTGCTCAGCTTCTGCACTTTGTCCCATAGAGCAGGCGTGTTTCGTGCGGCGTCACCGGCGACGGGCTTCGTGACCAACGATCCGACGAACGCGTCAAATTCACGGATGACACTTTCCGTGCCAAGAATCCTGTACATGTCGACGGCGCGAACAATGGCATCGGCGTTCCTCCAGAGAAGTGTCGCGACATCGGAAGGCAATCCAGACTCCGTCGCCTCGACCTTGATCTCGTCGGCCAAGCTGCGGATCCCAGCCAACGAATTCTCCATGCCCGCGAACTCGATATCCCGACCACCCTGGCGGCCATGGCTTAGTAGCTCACTGCACGTTTCGAGGTCCGCGAGGGTGCCTTTGTCGTAATGCAACTTCATCTGAGCGACGCTGTACGACGGCAGCTGAGGCGCAATTGAGAGAGCTGCCTCCGCCGCAGGCAAAGCCCGAAGGAGCCTTTCGCGACTGAATGGGCCGTCCTGTACCCCGGCCACGCTTGTGCGAACTTCATCCGGAAGTGCCAGTACTCCGCCAATTGCACGGAAAAACTTGGCTGGCTCCTGCTCAGGAATGACATCCAGATATAGACCCCAGACGCTTTTCGCGTCCAACTGATCGGACGCAAGCCAAACGTAGTTGAGGAACTCAAAGAGCCGACCGGCCGGATTCAGGTAGTGCGTGTTCATCAAGGGCCTCCATCGTCCGGGACAACTAGAGCCTAAGGGGAGAAGGCAAGTCCGTTCAGCGCATCAAGTCGGGCAAAATCTGGGTTTGCGTTCCCCGATGCTGGCGACGTCCGGCTGGGGCGCGAACAACCACAACACAAAGTGTCATGCGCGAGAGGCGAATAAGGACCCTGGTGCTGCCGCTGACCGGATCGAGCAGCGACGGGATGCGACTCACGCCGCAGCCCTAGCGAAGGGTGGGCCTCCTGCCGGGCTAGGGTTGGCTCGCCACCCAGCCAGGGACAAGCAGCCGACGCTATCTGAGGCAGGCCAAAATCAGAGGCGGGCCAAAGTGTTAAGCTTCTTGTCGGGTTGTGCGTACCCGATCTACAGTTGGAAACCCGAAGCTGTGCGAGCGATCTCTTGAAATCAGCCGAGGTCAGCGCTCGGTAATTGCGCGATGCCCGCACGCAACGACTGGAACTCACCGCACCGGCTTAATCAGTCCACCTGCTTTCATACGGCGGGCGTCGGAAGGGTGCATTATCAGTGCGGATTTCTCGGAACTGATGCCCATTGGTCCCGGCTCGTAGCCTTTGAATACCTGGTAAGCGGAAACCGGCTTCCACTGAGCTGACGCCGACACAGTCAACTCGGGGCGTGCTTTTCGTTCCGCCCAAAGGTTTCCGAGCACGGCAACAGTGCCCACGACGGTTGTGCTCAACGAGCTCATCACCCCTTTGAGTGTGGTTCCGAGATCCTCGTGAATGTAAAATTGTGCGAGCTCATACTCTGCAGTCTTCAAGGCCGCCATATGGCTCTGATCTGGGTTGGCGGGACCCAGGCGATCAACGACCATCCGCCCCCTGCGTGTTGAACGGGCAGTAGAAATCAGCTCCATTCGGTGTTCCCGGTGGACGCTCATGTTCCGGACTCCGAACGCCCAGAGTAGCCATCCGGCCGGCCCTGACGCGTCAACGGCTGCGCCTAGAGCAGCTACAGCGCCTAGCTGAAGCTGACCTAGGTCGGTGTGGGCGGGAGATAGAGCCCTCAAGAGGCGGCGATCGTAGTCAACCTCTGTCCGAGCGCCCGCTACACGAAGTGGCGTGAGCATTCCGTAGTCGACACGCTGGATGGGCGTCCGTAGGCCGGCGACGCCCGCGAGGACTGCCGCGAGGCAATCCAGAGAAGCGCCAGCAGCGACGAACAGTCCCTGTTCCGCGGCGTCAAGTTGGGCTTCGCGTTCGTCGAAGCGCGGGTTGGTTCCGGGGATTGGGAATGGACGTCCGGTACTTCTTGAAAGCTGGCCCATCTCAGCGTCCTGCGCGTATCTGAGCTCGCCGTAGTACTTCAGGTGCACCGAAGCGTTCTGGAGGTTTGCGGCGACCGCCCGAGCTGCTCCGACCATGTAGTCGCGAACGTCATCGGTGGCGGGATCGCTTGAGTCCCAAAGGCTCGAATCGAGGTCTTCTACCAGTCGCCCGGCGAAGTCCAATGAAGCGGACATTCCAGCTTTGATTGAACCAAGTGCGAGCATGGCCAAACCTTAGCGCCTCTCGGAATCGTCGTCGGCATTGAGAGCACAGGTGTTTTCCATGAGAACTCTCGAGCTCCAGATCGAAGAAACCTGCATGCCGCAGAATCCGAGACTGACGCGCGGGACGCCGTGCTCATCCCCCAGGCCCGTCGAACCTTGCCGCGTGCGCTACGGTCGGCCTGAATGCCGTCGAACAGCTTGCGAAAACCACGGCGACCAGCGACCGCATCCGAGGCATCTTGACTCAAGTCCATGCAATCCTGAAACATATGTCCAGGGACCGCACCTCGATCCCACGCGGCGGCGCGACAACGGACCAGCCCTCCGCCAATGAGGGACCCGCGCCAGTCACTCGGCACTTCGCCATCACAGCTACACGACTGGCCGCCGCCGAATCCGATCGACCACTGCGTCCGGGCGAGCTTGGAAAGGCACTTCAATACGCAGTCTCGCGATACGGGCAGCACTTCGAACCTCCGCGACAGTCAGGCTGCTCGTGGGCGTGCGCTCGATGACCTCCTGCATCGCGAGCTGCACGACCAGTGAGTCGACGGGCACTTGCGGCTTTCCCCGATGCGCCCTCGCCCGGTTTTCTATCTCCGCGACCACGCCCAGTCGCACATTGTTGCGGTGCACCTGCGCCAGGACAGCCTTCACGAGGCGGTCGAACTGCTGCTGCCGCTCTTCGCGCCGGACCACTGCCTTCGTCGCCCGCACTGCGGCCGCGACGTCGCGGCTGGTTAGCAGATTTACCCGGCGCATCCGTTCGGTGACGAGCTCGACGGCTCGGGAGTAGAAATCAGACCTACGACGAACGAATGAATTGGGCGTTGAACACTGTCACGGGCGCATATCGCAAGATGCTATCGAGCGAGGGCACGCACGGGATCATGTTGATGGATCGAGACAACGACCGATTCGATCACCTCGAGTACCTGTTCCAGCACGGGCTAGACATGCGTGGGAGCCACATCCGCGTTGACGACCGCATAATGCTGTTTGGCATGACCAACGACAACGCTTCGAATCTCAGTTCCGCAGCTGACATTGCGCTGGGTGCGTTCCGATACTGCGTGAATACCGCCGTTGGGGATGGTCGAGAGCCTGTTGCGCGCGAGATGTTCCCAAACCTCGCCGAGATCATGTGGGCAAAGGAGCTTGCGGAAGGCGCGCAACTGTTTTCAGGCTACGGATACCACCCGAGACCGAAGCTCGACCAGATTCGAGTCCAGAGTCACCGGTCCAGATACGACAATCTGGCAGCAGCCCTTAACAGCTACTCGATTGACCCTCTCTAGATGCCCTCTCCTCAGTTGGATCGAGGGGATACGCCTAGTCGACTGCCGAGGAAGGCCCGGATTCGAAATCTGTCAGTGGTCCCATGTAGGTTCAGAGAGGTCGCAATCTCGACCAGATGCACCGGGGGCCCACATGTCTGACACACTGCTGCACTCCCTTCGAGAACAAGTCCTCGACGAGTCTCAGCCGCTTGCGGGTCTGCTGCGCAAGTGCCTGATGCTAGGTGCTGAAACGGGATCGAGCGCACTTCGCAACTGGGCTCGATACGAGTTGAACGGCTACGGCGATGACGTCGATGTGCCTAGTTATCGGCGTCTTTCGTCCCCGGCGATCAGGATGGACACGATTAGCGGAAACATGCACGTCAAGGGGCAGACGATTCACCGCCTCCAGCTGCCCGTCAAGGCTCAGGAGGTCGTCTCCGAGTGGATCTACTTGCGTCAGCCAATCGAGGAGCTTGAGACGCTGACAGGCGAAAAGTCGCTCTCGTTCACAAACGCAGGTCTCGCGTATGCGCAGACGATCTGGAACGGCCAGCTCGAGATGTTCCAGCAAATCATGAACATGTACTTCGACCTGCCTAGCTCAGCAATCGTGGGGGTCTTGGGACAGATCCGGACACAGCTCGTTGACGTGATTGCCGACCTGATGGCAGACACCCCGCTTACCGATTTGCCTAGGAAGGACCAAGTTGACGCTGCTGTCGGCCAGCGCATCGGCACGCAGTACCTCATGACGATAAATACGGCCCACGGCCCAACGGCCATCGGCGCCCGCGCCGAGGCGACCGTTCACAGTTTCAGCATTGACGACGCGATCAAGCTGCTCGACACCGTGCGCGCCGCGTCCGATGGCGTGCGCAACGAGGTACTTCGGACAGAACTTCTGGACGCGCTCGAGGACCTCCGTACCGAGGCGCAGAAGGACGAACTCGACACCGTGGCCGTTCATAGGAAGACCGGCAGGCTGCGGGCGGCGGCTACGCGCATCGGGGTGCCCACGATTACGGCTGCCGTCGGAGGAGCAGTCGAGGCGTTCACTTCCCTGGCAATGACAAACACGTTCGGCTGAACCAGCACTGACACGGGTTAGCGGTGGCTGGGGGTACACCCCAAGCCAAGAATGTCGACTGGATCCCGACCCAGCTCCGACCCTCAGAGTGGGTGATCACTCGCTTACATTCGCCCCAGGTCGCGGTTGGATTCGAAGGTATCAGCCAGCGTCCGCGCCGAATCGATCTACGGGGCTCACCGCCGGATGTCTCAGCAAGGAGGGCAGGGGTCTCCAGTGGTCAACCCGGCTGGCGTCTAGTAACCTAACTGTGCCGAAACCCACGGGTCACGAGACGTCGGGCTTGTCGCGGACTAAGCGCAGTTCGGCGCGGGGCGATGTCCGCCAAGCGCCGAAAGTCGCTAGCTGCAACCTGCCGCAGGCACTCGCCGGCAGCCCGCAATGAGTGGCAACCCGCGAATCGCTGGCCGCTTAGCGCCAGACTCGTGACGGAAGTGCAGCGCCAGCTTTGAACCGGACGCAGATAGGGCCGCCCATAGCGTCTGGCGGTTGAGATACTCACGGTCGATGCGCCCGTCGATCAGCGCGGTCCTGTGCTCAGCTGAGAATTTGGGCGCTCGGAGTTCACCTGCCCGATCATGGGGATACCGTGCGCTCCTGCATGTCATACGCATCAACCGACTGAGGGAGCGGAGTGTGGTCGACATTGATCCGAACGGGACGGGCCTTCCCGGCATTGAGCAGCTTCGTGTCATCGTGGGCGCGGTGATGACGGTGGGCCTCATTCTGAGCGTGCTGGCGTTGATCATCTCGGCGATCGTGTGGGGGTTCGGGGCCAATTCGTCCAACCCGCACCTGGCCTCGCGCGGGAAGACCGGTGTGCTTGCGTCGTGCGGCGCGGCGATCGTGTGCGGGGCATCCGTCACGCTGATCAACTTCTTTTGGAACGTCGGCCAAGCCGTCTGACCTTCGATTCCAACGTGAGCGGAGCAACAGATGAGCGTGTGCGATGTGCCGGTGATCGCGGAGGTCTGCAACACGGTCGGGGAGGGCACCGCCTCGTTGATCGCGGCGCCGTTCGATTGGCTTGCGCAGGCGATGGGCTCCGCTGCGGCCTGGCTCTTTGAATCCGTCTGGGCGGCGTATGATTCGACCACGCTCGTCGACCTGACCGATCCGGCGTACATCGACGTCTACAACGTGCTCTTCGGCGTCGCCGTCTTCGTCACCCTGGTGTTCTTCTGCCTGCAGCTCATCTCCGGGCTCGTGCACCGGGACCCGACGGCGCTCTCCCGGGCCGCGCTCGGCGTCGCCAAATCGGTGCTCGGATCGTTCGTCATCATCACCATCACCGGCCTGCTTCTGGAGATCACCGATCAGTTGACGATCGGGGTTGTGACCGCGAGCGGCAACACGATGAAGGGGATGGGCGACCGCATCGCGCTCCTGCCCGCCGGCCTCACGGCGCTCAATGTCGGCTCCCCCGGTGTCGGCGCGATCGTGACGATCTTCCTGTCCGCTCTCGCGATCAGCGCCGCAGCGATCGTCTGGTTCTCCCTCCTCATCCGCAAGGCACTGCTGCTGGTGGCGATCGTCTTCGGGCCGATCGCGCTCGCGGGCGCGACCTGGGATGCCGCCAAGGGCTGGTTCTCGAAGTGGGTCGCGTTCGTGATCGCTCTGATCCTGTCGAAGCTCGTGCTCGTCGTAATCTTTCTGGTCGCAGTCGCGCAGGTCTCGGCCCCGATCGATGCGGATCTGGCCTCCGTCAGCGATCCGATCGCCGGAATCGTGTTGATGTTCATCGCCGCCTTCGCGCCGTACATCACGTACAAATTCCTCAACTTCGTAGGACTCGACATGTACCACGCGATGTCGAGCGAGCAGGAGGCGAAGTCGGCGATGAACCGGCCCGTGCCGGTGCCGAACTCACCGATGACCGAAGGCGCGAAGAAGATCCTCGGCCCGAGCAGCGACGGCGGGAGCGGGTCGGCGCCTCGCGGCGGCTCGGCAGCGGCACCCGCGTCGGGCGGCAGAGGACTTGGTCCCGTTTCGTCGGGCGGCGGACCGGGCGCCGCGGCTGCCGCGGGTGCGGGCGCAGGTTCATCTGCCACGACCGGCACTGCGGGTGTAAGTGCCGGGGCCGGGGTGGCAACCGCAGGCGTCGCCGTCGGGGCGGCAGTCGCCAGTGCCGCCGTCACGGCCGGCCCGAAGGTCGGCGGTGCGGTCGGACAGACGGCAGAAGCGCACACCCAGTCTGCCGGCGACGCAGTCCCGCCGAGCGCGTCTCAGCTGGCATCCGCGCCATCACGAGCTCCCCTACCTTCGCCGGATGCTGCCCAAACCGTCGGTTGAGCAGGAACGGACGTGTAGTCATGGACTCTGACCAGAACCGCGTTGAGTACCAACTCGCACCGGAACAGTTCTCGCGACTGACCAAGCGCGGCATCCTGCTGGGTCTGTCGGTGCCGCAATTGGTCGCCCTGTCGATCGGAACGCTCACCATCGTCGCCGCGCTCTACACGGCGGGCGGCGCGGGCGTCTTGTGGTCGAGCCCGGTGTGGGGCACCGCGGTGGTGATCGCCGGCATCCCGCTCAGTGGTCGGAAGATCGTCGAATGGGTGCCGATCGTCAGCCGGTGGACGTGGCGTGCCGCGCACGAGCAGCTGACCTACCGGCGCCGCATCATCCGCCCGCGTCCGGTCGGCACCCTGTCGCTTCCGGGTGACGCGGCCGCGCTGCGCGAATGGGACGATCCCGAGTCCGGGGCGGTCATGATCCACGACCCACACGCGCGCACCCTGACCGCGGTCGTGGCGGTGTCGCACCCGGCCTTCGCCCTGCTCGACCCCGGTAAGCAGCACCGACGCGTAACAGCGTGGGGGCGAGTGCTTGCCGGGGCGTGCAGGTCGGGACGAATCGCAAGGCTGCAGGTGTCGGAACGCAC
The DNA here is from genome assembly GCF_004402785.1 of Cryobacterium algoritolerans. Lineage (GTDB taxonomy): Bacteria > Actinomycetota > Actinomycetes > Actinomycetales > Microbacteriaceae > Cryobacterium > Cryobacterium algoritolerans. The sequence continues at coordinate 55,526 of NZ_SOFP01000046.1, read as the reverse complement.
GCTGCCCGATTCTGGCACCGGGCTAGCCGAGTGGTGGGAGCGGCACGGCATCGACGATGACAGCTGGGCCGCGACCACCTACCGTGATCTGATCGAGTGGGCCGGGCCCGCCGGGGAACGCCACGCGACAACAATCGCCCTCTCCCTCGACCTCACCGCAGCGTCCCGGCAAGTGCGCACGCAGGGCGGCGGCATGCGCGGCGCGGCGGCAGTGCTCCGCCAGGAAATGACCGCCCTGACGAGGGCGCTACGCGCAGCGGACCTCACGGTCGGCGGCTGGCTCACCGCGGACGAGCTCGCGATGATCCTGCGAACGGCGTACGACCCCGCCGTCGGCGTCGACCTGGAACGGCATCCTGCAGTTGGTCACTCATTGGCCACGGCCGGCCCGGTCGCCGTGGCCGAGAGCTGGGATCGGCTCCGCACCGACAGTGCGTTCCATGCGGTGCTGTGGATCAGCGAATGGCCCAGGTCCCAGGTGTTCCCCGGCTTCCTCTCACCGCTGGTCTTCACCAATGGCATCCTTCGCACGGTGTCGCTGCACTACCTGCCCGTGCGCGCGGATCAGGCTGCACGCGACCTGCGCAAGAAGAAGACCGAATTGATCAGCGACGCCTACCAACGCAAACGCATCGGCCAGATCGAGGATGCCGGCGCGACCGCAGAATACGACGACCTGCTGCACCAGGAGGCAGACCTCACCGCCGGCCACGGAGTTCTGCACACGACCGGCCTCGTCTGCGTGACCGCGCCCACGGTCGACGAGCTCGACGCCGCGGTGGCAACGATCGAACAAGCCGCCATCCAAGCATCGTGCGAAACACACCGGCTCGTCGGCCAGCAAGCACAAGCCTTCACAGCCGCAGCGCTGCCGTTGTGCCGCAGCGTGTAAGCGACTCAAAGTCCAGGGGCATGTCTGGGTCGTATTCCGTCGACTCCTTGGCCGAGGACCCTGCACAAGACCGACATAGGCATCGAGTGAGTTGGTTACTTAAGCCTGAAGGTCCGTTCCACGCGCGCGTCGCGGTACTCGGAGTATCCAGGCCCCAGCATTGCGAGCAGCGTCCCTAGACCGAGAAACGCCACGGCTATTCCTTCGTCGAGTGTTCCCCCCAGCGCCCCACCAATACCGGACGCCAGATGCAATACTCCTCCGACCACCGTCGCGACCAAATATCCCCCGATGATCAGGACCCACGCCCCTGTAACGGAGCGAGAGGTCGTCGTCCCGCGAATGAATTCATGCGACGGTAGGTGCTCACGAGCTAGCCGCGTGGCCATCACTGAACTACCGGTAGACGCGAACAGGCCGGCAATCACTGCGACCGTCACGCTCGGCTGCGTACTGAAAGCTGGTACCGCGGCCAGAGCGAGCAACGCAGCGAACATCGTTCCGAGCCAGTGAAAAACAACCCAGAGGATCTGCTCGACATTATCTCGGGTCTCGCTTTCGGCGACCTTCGGATGAGGAGCGCTGTTCTCACGGACGGCTCCTGTCCAGTGCTCGTCATCCCACCAGCGCATTTGGTTATTGCCGTCGTCGTAATAGCCCGCTCGAGCATCCATGCTGAACCTCCGAAAACGCAATCACGCGAATTTTCTCGCATCTGACTCTGAAAGTAAACGCGATGACCCGACGCGGATTAGATCGTCGCGGCAAAACTGCTTCCTCCGTCGAACGGTTTCTCCCGACAGCTTCCCATAGCTCCAACTGGGCCGATACCTCGACCGAAAGCATCCCCACCCATTGCTTGATGCCGACGGCACCGAGGAGCCAATGCACAAAGTCACCGCGGGCTGTGCCGTGTCGGGACTATGGCCGGCGAGTGTCATGACTGTTTGCCCGGGTTCTCAGAGTGCGCGGGCGTCGCGGTATCGACGGCCTCCTGCGAAACCCGCCGTTTCGTTGCCTAGCAGGCGCAGGCCCTGACCGCCGAAGCGCTCCCCCTCTGCCACAGAGTGCGATCGGTGCGCTCCTGTTGTGCAGAGCACCCAGATTGGAGCCGACATGTTCGACAAACGAGTGAACGCATCAGCATCCCGTTGGATCAGCGTCATCTTCCTCCAGGGAGAGCAAGCTGACACGACGCTTGACCTGATCGATCGCCGCGGACCCACCGCGGCGATCGAGTACCTGCAACAGTGGGACTTCGGCGACGAGACGACCGATGCCGCGCTCACCAACGGGTACGTTTACGAACGCATCCCGGCCGGATCGACCGACCGGACCCTCACGAACGACGACTCGCCCTACGCACTGACGTACAGTCCACCCTTTGGATATGTGTCGCTCCTGCGCAGGTATCCAGCCGAATCTGAGCTGGAACTCGCCTCGGCGCCCAGGGCATCAGCGAAGCAGTCACCTCGGGCGCGTGAGGACGTTGCCGACATCTGGGTCGCCCCGCGCGACCGGTCGGCACAGTACGCACGGCACCCGGTCGCGCTGTGAAAAACGCCGGCGAGGATGAGCGGATGCACACGGCTGCGCTGGTCGAGCCGCGCGGCGAGCTCCGCCGCGACCGTCGCGACCGGAGGCGATCGGCAGTGAAGATCGAAGCGGATGCCCGCAAGGCCAAGCTGCTCGAGGCGCGCACCCGGTGGCACGCCGAACGAGACGAGGCACGAGCCGGCGCCTACCTTCCCGCCGCCGGCGAGTCTGGACCCGCCCAACTGCGGATGCCCGGCCGCCTCCGACTGCCCAAACACCAGGACACCTCGGCCACGCTGTCCGGCCACTACCCGTTTCTCGCCGAGGCCGGACTCGGCTCGGCCGGCGTCTTCGTCGGGCAAGACCTCTACTCGGGTGGCGCCTTCGTCTACGACCCGTGGGTGCTCTACCAACGGGGGATGATCACCGCGCCGAACATTGTTCTCGCCGGAATCGTCGGCTCCGGAAAGTCCGCGCTGGCGAAGTCGCGCTACACCCGCTCGCTCCCCTTCGGCCGGCGCGTCTACGTGCCCGGTGACCCCAAGGGCGAGCACACCGCCGTCGCCGAGGCCGTCGGCGGCAAGGCGATCATCCTCGGCCACGGACTCCGCAACCGGCTGAACCCGCTCGACGAGGGCCACCGGGCGGCATCCGCCTCCAACGCCGAATGGACGGCGCAACTGGCGGCCCGGCGTCGCGACCTGATCGGCGCCCTCGCCGAGACCGTGCTCGATCGACCTCTCAGCCCGCTCGAGCACACGGCTATCGACCTCGCCCTGGCGGATGCGGTGCGGAGCGCTGAGGTGCCCATCCTGCCGATGGTGGTCGATCGCATCCTCGCCCCGAACCCCACGGATGACGAGGGTCGCCTCGCGGAGGACGGCCGCCTCGTCGGCCATGCGTTGAGACGGTTGGTGGCCGGCGACCTCGCCGGGCTCTTCGACGGACCATCCACCGTGCGGTTCGACCCCTCGCTTCCGATGGTCTCGCTCGACCTGTCACGGGTGGCCGAGAACTCGACGCTCATCTCCGTGCTGATGACGTGCTCCTCGGCGTGGATGGAGTCCGCGCTCGCCGATCCGGATGGCGGCCAACGATGGGTCATCTACGACGAAGCCTGGCGGCTGATGGCATATCCGGCCCTCCTGCGCCGGATGGATGCCCAGTGGCGCCTGGCCCGGCACTTCGGGATCGCGAACATGCTCATCTTCCACAAACTCAGCGACCTCGACAACGTCGGCGACTCAGGGTCCGCAATGCGCGCCCTCGCGTCATCGCTGCTCGCAAACGCAGAAACCCGCATCGTCTACCGCCAGGAACCGGACCAGCTCGGCTCCACCGCCAACGCACTCGGGCTCAGCCGAACCGAGCAGAAGCTGCTCCCCGCGCTTGGCCTCGGTCAAGGCCTCTGGCGCATCAAGGACCGCAGCTTCGTCGTACAACACCAGCTGCACCCCGATGAGCTCGCGGCATTCGATACGACGGCTCGGATGACCTCGAAGGCCTAAAAGTTCCCATGGTCCTTTGACTGTTTTCGCGGGGCCCGAGGCGCACCTTCCACACAGATCGAGGAGGCATTGCCATGGCCGAGAGTAAGGACGACGAGCGAGACGCGAGGATGACGCTCGCGGCACTGTCCGAGCCTGGCGATATCGTCACGGGAACCCTGGTCGCCCGACTCGGCGCAGCGGAGACCGTGCAGCTCATCACCTCGGGCGGTCGACTTCCCAACGGCGTCGACCCCGCAGAGGGCGAGCTGTGGCGGCGACGACTGGCCCCTCGGATCAATCCCGGTCAGATCGACCGCATCCGGTCCGAAATGGAGCGCCACGACCTACAGCTGTTGACCCCAGAGGACATCGACTGGCCCGGCGAACTGCAACAACTCGGCTCGAGCGCGCCGATCGCGCTCTGGCTCAAGGGCGACCCGAGCCGGCTCTCGGCCCCTCTCCCCGGCCGGGTCACCATCGTCGGCGCCCGCGCTGCGACAGCGTATGGCAGCCAGGTAGCAACCGAGCTCGCCTCAGAACTCGCCTCGCAAGGCCGCGTGATCCTCTCCGGCGGCGCCTACGGCATCGATGGGGCAGCCCACCGGGCAGCCACCGTGTCCTATCCGGGTTCGACGGTCGCCGTGCTCGCCAGCGGCCTCGACCGGGTCTACCCCGCCGGCCACGAACTGCTCTTCGAACGCATCGAACAGAGCGGCGGACTGCTCGTGAGCGAACTCCCGCCCGGCTCCGCACCCACCCGGTGGCGCTTCCTCCAACGAAACCGGATCCTCGCCGCCCTCTCCGGCGCAACGGTCGTCGTCGAAGCCGGTCACCGATCCGGCTCGCTCAACGTCGCCGGGCAGGCCCACTCCCTGGGCCGACCAGTCGGCGCCGTTCCCGGACCCGTGACGAGCGCGACCAGCGCCGGATGCCACCGGCTGATCCAAGAGGGAATCGCGAGCCTGGTCATCGACGCGCAGGACGTGACAGACCTGCTCGACTCCAGCGCCGGCTTCTCCGGAGACCGCACATTCGCCTACTCCCCCACGAGACGGTTCAGCCGAACCGGCCCGGACCTGCGGTTCTAACCATCTTCCACGGAATGGACCAGTATCGATGAGCACACCGCGACCACAGGGCCCGCTCGGCGACGAGCTGGCCAACCTCGGCATCGGACTCCTGATCGGTGGGGCCGTTTTCGCCCTTACGCTCCGGGCCGCGGGTGCCGTGGCGGCCTGGGTGACGGGCAGCGTGCAACCGGTCGGCGGGCCTGAAGCCGGGCTCGCCGTTCTGCTCGACCCGGGGCATCCGTCGGCGGCCCTGAGGGCACCGGGCCTGGACCCGGTCGCATACTGGCTCACGACAACCCTGCTGTTCGGTCTCGCTGTGGCTGCGGCAATCTGGTTGTGGCGGATGCTCCGGGGCGCGGCCCGCACAGCCAAGGTCGACCCGCATCGCATCCCTGGCATCGCCAGCCGCGCCGAGGTGGCCCGGGCCGCCTCGCGCTCGGCACTGATGAAGCGCGCGGTGCACCTTCGGCCCTCCCTCACCAACGCCGGCACCTGCGACGTCGGCTATCGCATCGGCAGATCCCGGGGCACCACGGTGTGGGCGAGCGTCGAGGACTCGATCTTGGTCATCGGGCCGCCGCGCTCCGGAAAAGGGGCGCACATCGTGATCAATGCCATCCTCGACGCCCCCGGCCCGGTCGTGACCACCTCCACCCGCCCCGACAACCTCACCACCACCCTGCGGGCACGGCAACGGCTCGGCCCTGTGGCGGTCTTTGATCCCCAGCAGCTGGCTCCGGGCATCCCGGTGGGGCTCCGCTGGTCGCCGATCCGCGGCTGCGAAGACCCCCTCACCGCGATGATCCGCGCGGCTGGCCTCGCGGCCGGAACCGGGCTGGCCGCGGGCGGTGTCGACGGCGGCGGCTTCTGGGAAGCCAAGACCCGCACGGCCCTCCAGTCGCTGCTGCACGCGGCAGCGCTCGATGGATGCCCGCCCGCCGAGCTCTTTCGCTGGACCCTCGACCCGGCTGCCGCCCACGACGCGGTCTCCATCCTGCTGAGCACCCCGGGCGCGGCCACCGGCTGGGGCGACTCCCTCCAAGCCATGCTGGAAGCCGACCCCCGCACCCGCGACTCCATCTGGCAAGGCGTCTCCCTCTCGCTGGGCGCACTGGCAGACCCCCGAGTACTGGACGCCGTCTCACCGGGCGAGGGCGAGGAATTCGACCCCGAAGCTTTCTTGCGAAGCAACGGCACCCTCTACCTACTCGCCACCGGCGCAGGCTCTAACAACTCCGCCACACTCGTCTCGGCGCTCGTCGAAGACCTCGTCGAGACCGCACGCCGCATCGCCGCACGAAGCGCGGGCGCACGCCTCGACCCGCCCCTGCTGCTCGCTCTCGACGAGATTGGCAACCTCGCACCACTCCCCTCGCTCCCCAATCTCATGGCGGAAGGCGGCGGCACCGGCATCACCACCATGCCCGTGCTGCAATCACTTGCCCAGGCCCGCACGAAGTGGAGCGACAACGCGGCTGGCACCATTTGGGACTCCTCGATCGTGAAGATCGTGCTCGGCGGAGGATCCAACTCACGGGACCTTCAAGACCTCTCGACCCTCATCGGCGACCGCGACGAGACGACCGACTCGACCACCATCGGTGACCGCGGGTCACGCTCCTCGCAACGCTCCATCCGCCGCGTCGCCATCATGCCGCCGGACACAATCCGCACCCTCCCGTTCGGGACCGGGCTGATCATGCTCCGCGCCGCCCCACCCGTCGTCGCCAGCCTGCGTATGTGGACCGCGCGCCCCGACGCGAAGGAGCTGCGCGCGAACCGGGCGGAGATCGAAGGGTTGATGCGCGCGCCGACTAAATGCGAGCCCGCATCGGCGGTGCCCGCAGAGGAGCCCGCGGAGCATCCGATCAGTCAGGCAGAGTGACGGGGTTGGCCCACAACCGCGCGCTCCAGGCTGTGATCGCCGACCTTGGAACGGATGCCGCAGGCGGGGTCGGTGATCACGACCGACGTGGACCGCGCGGCGCACCTGGTAGTGAGCGCGGATCACGACGATCCGCCCGATCACAGGAGGGCACGTCCCATGGCACTTCACACCCAACAATCGCTGTCAGGCTTCATCGCCTCGGAACCACAGCGCTCGGTCACCGAGAACGGCGACACCCGCTTCTACGTGCGCGTCGGCCAGCCCCACTTCCGCCGCGAAGACAACGGCGACTTCACCGTTCTCGAGCCAAGCTTCCACGACCTCGTCGCCTACCGCGCCACCGCCGACCGGGCACTCACCCGATTCGCAAAGGGCGACAGCTTCGTCGCCGAAGGCAACGTCCGCACCTTCCAGGTCGAACGCGACGGCGACGCCATCGAACGCGAGGAGTTCGTGGCGAAGAAGATTGGCCACGACCTCGCCCGCACAAACTACGACGTCGACCGAGCCCGCCGCCCCGCCGCAAGCGCCGAGCGGGATGCGCCGGCCAACCAGGAAGTCATCTCGCAGACGGAGCCGGCACGCGTCGGCTCCGCCCTGCTCGGGATGTGAAGGTGGCGATGACAGGACCCCGGATCGACTGGGCGGCCAGCGATCACGATGCCCCGTTGAGCGAAGACACCTTCGACGAGCTCGACGGACCGCTCACGGCAGAGCCGCCGCATCCGATCAACTGGAACCTGCTCACCGCCGAGGAAGCAGAAACAGAATGGATCGAACTCAACCGGTGGGTGAACTGGCTCCGATACACCTACGGCCTCTCAGCATCCGTCGTGCCGCCCTTCTGGCATCGCCACCCCGAACTCGTCTGGGAACTCTCCGCGCTGCACCTGCATTGGCTCTGCGCCTACGACCCCGACCAACACGGCTCCGCCCCGTTCGGCTGGCACCGCGACTTCGCCGACGCCCGCCAACGCCTCCACGACTGGGTCGCCACCTCGGGCACCCGGCTCGAGCGCGACCGGCCCACGCGCCAGACAGCCTGGCCGGGCGAACCCTGCGCCGACGCCGTCGAGGACATCGTGATCCGCGACCGCGAAGAGGACTTCGTACAGTTCGTCGTCGACGACGTCCCCACGCGCCGCGAGGCAGAGGCCGAGTTCTACGCTCGTGTCGACTCTCCTTGATCTCCGATTGGATGGGTCACAGGGATCAGTGATTGCCCAAGGCAAGGCTGGATCGCGTGAACCATTTCGCACCGGTCGAGCCGCTTTGTGCTCTCAATCCGGCGTTGAACTCGATGCGTTTGCCCCTGGTCATCAGGCCCAATGTCTGGCGGGGCACATGCGACAACCATGCCTGCGGGACACCGCGAACTGTGACTTTCGGCGCTATGTGGCGGCGTTCTGTGATCGCTCTGTGTCGAAAGTTCTCGATTCCGAAAATGCTGGCGGCGGCTTCGATGACGTCGTCAGTGATGGTCTCAAGCTCGTTGATCTTGGTCACTCGGACGATCCGGTCCCTACAGATTGCTCACCTCCCCCAGGCGCAGTGAAGCCGGGGCCTTTTTGTGGCTATCACTGATCTTTCGGAAACTCCCAGCCACTAAGGACTGCGCGCCCGTGGCCCGCCGCCAGCCTGCAATCGGCCCAGTCAATGCTCAGATCAATCACCGGGCGCAACCCGTTATAGCGGCTTTTATGATGGCGTTATCAGTGGCCTCGGCTATTCTCATGACTGAGGGCCCACCGCTAATGCAGTGGGCCTTCGCCAATCCCTGTGGCTTTCGTCTCTATATGGCGGTGTCCTGGTGGTGCTCTGTGGCGTCCGCGTTAGGTGATGCCGGTGACGACGGGGTTCAATGGCGTCGTTGATGATGCTGTGAAGCCGGTCAACAGCAGTGATTTTGGGCCGTCCTAAACTCGTGCCGAGGTTCGGGCGTGCCGGGTTTCGCCGCGGCCGGGGAGTAGCATGCGGAGGCCGTTGAGGATGATCAGTGCGGCGCTGCCCTCGTTCAGCAGCAGTCCTGTGGTCAGTGTCATCCACCCGGCGAGGGCGGCGATGATCAGGACGGCCACGACGGCCAGGCTGAGGGCGATGTTGATCTTGATGTTGTTTCGGGCTCGTCGGGAGAGGCGGATGGCTGCGGGGAGCCGGCCCAGTTCGTCGGCCATCAGGGCGACGTCGGCGGTTTCGAGTGCAACATCGGTTCCAGCGGCGCCCATGGCGATGGCTAGGTCCGCGTTGGCCAGGGCGGGGGCGTCGTTGACGCCGTCACCGACCATCGCGATCACCCCGTACTGTTCGCGCAGTTCACGGATGGCAGCTGATTTGTCGTCGGGTAGTAGTTCGGCGCGGTAGTCGTCCAGGCCCAAGGCATGCGCGGTGGATCTGGCGACGGTGGCGTTGTCGCCGGTGAGCATCAACACCCGCTTGATGCCCAGTTCGCGCAGTTCGGCGATGGTGCTGTGGGCGTCTGGGCGCAGCTGGTCAGCTACTGCCAATACTGCAAGGGGGCGGGTGTCCTCGCGCAGCACGACAGCGGTGCAGCCTTCTGACTCGGCTCCGGCGACGGCTGCTCCCACCTGCGGGTCGGAGCGGTCGGCGTCCGAGGGCCGGCCGATGTGCAGGGCGCGGCCGTCGATGATGGCCTCCATGCCTGCCCCGGGGAGGGCGCGGGCGTCCCGAGCGGCGGGGATGTCGAGGCCTCGGTCTCGGGCCCCGGCGACGATGGCGGCAGCGATGGGGTGTTCGCTGCCGGCCTCGACAGCGGCGGCCAGTGTGAGGGCGTCCTGTTCGGTGGTGCCGCCGAACGCGGTGACCTGGGTCAGCGCCGGACGGCCGCGGGTGAGTGTGCCGGTCTTGTCGAAGGCGACGGCCTTGATGTCGGCCAGACGTTCGAGGTAGAGGCCGCCCTTGATCAGGATCCCGTCCCGGGCGCCACGGGCGATGGCGGTGACGACGCTGACGGGCACGGAGATGACCAGCGCGCAGGAGCAGGAGACAACGAGGATGACCAGGGCCCGGTAGATGGCCTCACGCCATTCAAAGCCGAACACCGGCAGGACCAGGGCCACCAGGACCGCAAGGGCGAACATGGCGGGGGTGTAGATTGCGGTGAACTTATCGGCGAAGCGCTCGGCGCCGCTGCGGTTGGTCTGGGCTTCCTCTACCTGTTCGATCACCCGGGCGAGGACGGTGTCGGAGTACTCCTTGGTGACCCGGACGCGCAGCACGCCGTTGCCGTTCAGGCTTCCGCCGAAGACCTCGGTCCCGGCGGCAGCCTCCACGGGCACGGATTCGCCGGTGACCGGGCTGGCATCGACCCACGAAGCACCCTCGGTGACGGTGCCATCGGTGGGTAGTCGCTCACCGGGGCGGATGAGGACGACTTCGCCGGGGTGCAACTGCTCCACGGCCACGGTTTCGGTTAGGCCGCCGGTGGTGAGCCGGTTCGCGCTCGGGGGTGTCAGTTCCATCAGCGCGCTGATAGAGCCGCGAGCCTTGTTGGTTGCGTAGGCTTCCATCGCCTCACCGAGGCTGAAGATGACGACCAGCATCGCGGCTTCTTCGACCACGCCCAGCGCGATCGCGCCGATGACAGCCACGACCAGCAGCACGGTGATGTTCAGCCGCCTGTTGCGCACGGCGCGGATGGCGCTGCGCAGCGGATACACCCCGCCGACGAGGATCGAAGCCCAGAACAGGGCTAGGGTTGCGGGTTCGGAGTGGGTGGTCCACTCCACGATCAGGCCCGCAGCCAGCAGGACACCGGCGACCGCCAAGGCCACCATTTCGGGCTTCTGCCACCACCGGCGCCGTGCCGGCGGCGAGACGATGGGGGCCGCCACCTGCGTTGAGGCGCTCACTCCTGTATTCATTCGACTGTCTCTTCTCTCTTTAGTCTGATTGTCCGACCCCCTGGGGGTCAGGCGCGGACGGGGCGGCCCGGACCGGCCGGCGCCAGGCTCAGGCCGGCCCTCTGCGCGGCCTCGACCACGTTGGCGTCGGTCACAGTCTCGTCGTGGTCGACCAGCACGACGCCGGAAGCCAGGGCGTCAACTCTCCGCACGCCGGGCAGAGCCTCGACCGGGGAAAGGTCGCCAGAGCAACTCACGCACCCACCTTCGAGGGTGCGGTACTTGGACCGGAGCAGCGGGGTCGGTGCACTCACAGGGTGTCTCCTTCAATCAAACATGACTTCGATGAACTTCGAAGTCCTGCTTCCAACATACTCAGACTTCGATGATTGTCAAACTATCGAAGTCTGCCATAATGAAAAGCATGACGATCCTCTCCCTGGCCCCGGCCGCCATGACAGTGGGTTATTGCACACCGCTGTCCCGTGAACCCATCACGACAACCCAGGCCGAAGTCGCCTCCCGGATGCTCAAGGCCCTGGCGGATCCGGTGCGGCTGCGGCTGATGTCCATGGTGCTCTCGCATGAAGGCGGGGAGGCATGCGCGATGTGTGACCTGACCGAGGGCTTCGACCTGGCAGTTTCAACACTCAGCCATCACTTGAAGATTCTGCACGACGCCGGGCTCGTCGAGCGTGATAAGCGAGGAGTGTGGGTCTACTACAAGGCCCGCCCCGAGGCCATGGATGCTCTGCGCACCCTCTTCAGCGCAGGCCCTTCTATCTGAGAACCCCGCATCCTTGCCAAGTCCAAGACTCCTGCTGTGCACGCGACGTGAACCTGGAGTCGGATCCGGGTTTCAGCCTTGCCCCACCTGCCAAACTATGTCCTCCAGAAACGAGCCCCCGTCGATGCCCAACCGCACCTCACAAAAGCCCGAAGCCCGCAACCTCCGCGAGGCCGAACGCGCCCGCCAGGCCAAGGCCCATCGCCGACGGAACCTCATGCTCGGCGCCGCCGGACTCGCTGTGGCCGGGGCCCTCCCCGCCGGGATCACAGTGGCCACCAACTCCCACACGTCAGCCCAGACGGCCACCTCCGCATAGGGCCCGGCAGTCAGTAACGCGGCACTGCCCGGGCTGCAGACCGGCCCCGCCCCCTGGCAGCCCGAGTACGCCAACCTGCCGGCCCGGCTCGCCAATCTGAATCTGCCGCCGAACGGGGACGAGAGCTTCCACATCCACGCCCACATGGCGATTTACATCGATGGTAAGCCGGTCCCCGTGCCCGCCAACTCCGGCATCTCCGCCGCCGACCAGCTCGAATCCCCCATGCACACCCACGACACCACCGGCGTGATCCACATCGAGGCATCGCAGCCGTCCGACACCTTCACCCTGGGCGCGTTCTTCGACATCTGGGGCGTCAAGCTCACCGCCACCCAAATCGGCGACTACACCACCCAGGGCGATCAGACCCTGCAGGCCTACGTCAACGGGCAACCGGTCGCTGATCCCGCCGGCTGCGTCCTCAAGCCGCGCGACGACATCGTCATCGGCTACAACTCCCCCTCGTCCTTCCCCCACACCACCAACTTCACCTGGCCCCAAAACGAATAGGGCCACATTTCCACCGGCATCACTCTGGCCAAGGGCGTTGAACCGGGAGGGAGCACATTGGTATGTCCTTGACGGAGTTTTCCTGTGGGGGCCGTCGACGGGCGAGGTAATGAGACACCGAGGTTGACGGCGTGTTCAAGACCCGCTACCTCGACCAGGCGGATGTGTTCTTCATCAAGTACGGGGCGCACTCACTCGTGCTGGCCCGTTTCGTGCCAGTCGTGCGTACCTTCATCCCGCCGATCGTCGGCATGTCCCATCTGCCCTACCGCAAGTTTCTGATGTGGAACGTGATCGGCGGGATTAGTTGGGTGGTGATCGCGGTGCTTGCCGGATTCTGGCTTGGGCGCATCCCCTTCGTCGCAAACAACGTCGACCTGATCGCGATCGTCATCGTGCTCGCTTCACTCATTCCGGTCGGTATCGAGGTGTTACAAGCGCGGCAACGCGGCCAGCTTGGCCGGGAGAAGACAAGCGCGGAGGAGACAAGCTAGTGACCGTCGATACGCGGCCATAGCTGACGGCCCGGTGGCCACGAAGATGGGCCGAGCTGAACGTTCTTCTTGATGGTGGAAATATCGGAGGAGACTGTTAGCAGCATCAGGCGGCCCCCGGCATCCGCTCCATGGCGTAGCCACACTCCGTGGGACGCAACCCAGTTCGACGGGGATTCAGCGTGGGAATCCTACATCGAGGCGATGGATAAATCGGAGCCTCTCGAACTAGCTTCATTGAAACGAAGTGCGCCTCAACCTGTCTGCGCACTGAGGGCGACCCCGTGCTGTTCGTTCTCAACCCCGTTCAGCGGCTGAGAGCGATGGGGGTCTGCGCGACAAACCGTCCCGGCGTCGACGATCGCCTCGCCGGTCGCCTTGCCGGTCGCGACCTGCCGTCTTCGCGAGCAGATCGGACGCTAGCTTGCGGGTCGCGGCTGCGGGATGGGCCGCCCACCAACCGCTCAGTGCGGAATATCCTTGCCAGGCGAGGATCCCCACCGCGAAGGAGGCGAGGGTGGCGAGTAGAGGGAATTCGTCCGCGAGAAGCGGGTAGACCTGCCACTGGACGAGGTACACAACGATGCCGAGGCCACGACGCCCAGCACCGGCACCAGAATCCGCGGCAGGGGCGCCGCTGGTATCCACAGGAGGAGCAGCAGTCCCGCGATCGTGATCGCCTCGCGGGCCGGGTCGCCGAAGAACCCAGAGACGGTGAGCACGACGACCGCCGAGCTCAGCACCCGCCGCTTGACCTCCGTGGAACGTGCGATGAGCCAGCCGAGAGCGATGAGCCAGAGCACGATCGGCAGCGAATACCGTTCGGTCGGCCCCGCCTCGACACCGCCAGTCAGCAGCAGGCGCAGCACAAGCGCGCCCGCGACGAAGCAGGCCGCGAAGACGAAGGGGTATCGGCGCTCGAGACGGTCGAGCTGGGGAACGCAGAAGACGAGCGCCAGGCCGAGAATCGTCCACACGACGGATTCCAGGAACCAGTACTGCCATTGCATCGTCCAGCGTTCGTCGCCGCCAAGCAAGTTGTGCAGCATGAAGACCGTCGCGGGTTCGTACATTCCGCCGATCAGTGCGACACCACCGATCCACAGCACGGCCGGGACGAAGATCTGGACGGCACTGCGCAGCAGTTTCCCGAGCCGCATCGGCCGAGGTACATCGGCGAACTGGAAACGGGCCAGGTTAAAGCCCAGGATTCCGAGCAGCAGGTGAGCACCGCCCTGCACATGTAAGAGATTGGTGTGCGTCCCCGTGATCAGAACGATGGCGATAGCCCGCAGCACGACGGATGTCTCCATGCGCGCCAGCCGGCGTCGGGGTCGAGCCCCGGCCGGTGCGGTTCGGTGGCTGGCCAACTCCTGGGCCGATTTCGCCGGCCAGTCTCTGGGGAGCGTGCCGAGCATCTGCTCGAGCCGCACCGAAACCTCAACGTAACTCAGCGAGTCGCCGTGCAGCGCGACGAAGCTGTCGTCGGCGACCGCGTCCGGGCGGTCGAGGAGGGTTGAGTAGAGAGCCCGGATATTTTCCGCCGTCACGGCCCCTGAGCGGTCCTCCAGTGGGACGTTTCGCTCAAGGAGCGCCGCCTCCCGAAGCAGGCTCGCGGTGTCTGGCTTGCCGCTGGACGTCAGGGGGAACTCCTCGATGAGGTGCGCCCGGACGCTGTGACAGGGCAGGCCGAGCGCCTCCGCGGCAATCGGCACGACAAACCCGAGTGCCCACCGCTGCCGAACGAACACCACAAGGCGTTCCTCGAGGTTGACCGCCCTGGCTTCGACGCCGTCGTCGGCGAGGAGCCGCTCGACCCGGTCGAGGTCGATCCGCAGGCCGTATATCTTGACGAAGCGACTGCTCCGCCCGACGATCTCGAAGAGTCCGTCGTCGTGCTGGCGGGCTAGATCGCCGGTGCGCAGATCCCCCACTGTCGGTCCAGCGGCGAGCTCCGCCGGGCTCTCCGCATATCCCATCATGACGTTCGGCCCGGTGTAGACGAGCTCACCGACCGAGTCCTCACCGGCGTCGTCAATGCGGAACTGCCCGCCTGGTATCGGGATGCCGATCGATTCGGGCCGTTCCTCCGTCAGCTCAGGCGGCAGGTAGGCCATCCGCGCGGTTGCCTCTGTCTGGCCGTACATGACGACGAAATCGAATCCGCGTTCCTTGCCCAGCCGGGCGTAACTGCGCACCCGGTCGGGGCCGAGTCGTCCGCCCGCCTGAGTGATGTAGCGCAGGCTCGTATGTTCGCGCCGGGCGAAGCCGATGGAATCGAGCAGGTCGAAAGTGTAAGGGACGCCGGCGAAGGAGGTGGCCCCTGCAGCTTCGAATTCGTTCCAGAAGTCAGACTCGACCACCGAGCGCTCGGTGAGCAGCAGGCTCGCGCCGGAGATTAGGTGGCTGTTCACGACTGAGAGCCCGTAGCAATAGTGCATCGGCAGCGTTGTGGCCGCCCGGTCTTGCGGGGTCAGGTCGAGGTAGTCGGCGATGCTTCTCGCGTTGCTTCGCACATTCTCGCGTGACAGCCGAACGAGTTTTGGCGATCCGGTCGATCCTGAGGTGCTGAGCAGCAGTGCGAGCTCAGGGTGCAACGTGTGTCGGCTTCCCTCGCGTCGCTCGTCCAGACGCCATTCGTTGCCTACGGGTGCCAGAACCACGTCGGGGTTGTAACGCTCAAGGAGTCCGATCCTGTTCCGCTCCTGATTCGGCTCGTCCGCGTCGCCTGCGACGAGCAGCACCGGATGCCCAGCCGATAGCGCGGCAAGATAAGTCACCAAGGGTTCCAGGGCGTTCGCGCACGACACCATGACGAGTCGGCGGCCGTCTCCCAGTTTGTCCCGCCGGTCCCGGACCCGTTCGTCCAGTTCGGCGTAGGTCAGGGTCCCATCCGCGGTCACAAGGGCAGTCGCGGACGGTTCTCCGGCGAGGAGCCGGAGTGCCTCGAAACCGACCGTGGGGGTGCACTGCGCGCTCATCACGGGCTGCACGGTGGATATTTTTGCGGAAGGGAATGCATCGTTTGGTTTGTTGGTGCGCACGGCTGTCTCTGGTTGGAGGTCTTGCCCCTCGGTTTTAGTGAGGCAAGGCTAACCTTAGTTCTTGGATCCGATGGTTGGACCAGCGTGGCTTTGTCGTGGCACGAAAATGCATTTTTTGTCAGGGAATACTCCGGATTGTCGGGGTAACGACGAGAGGTGTGCTGCTGGAGTCGGGCGACACAAGCATCCAGAGTCGCATGTCAATCGCGGGGCCAGCCGGGCCAGGCCAGCCAAGCCTGCATGACCCCGAAGGCGCGCGGCACGCCATTTGCGCGAGTAATTGTGGGCGCCGCGGAGTGGCTGTCCACTCGATGGGAACAGTCCTACTTATTTTTCGCAGTGCACGTCGATTGGGATGCGTTTTGCCCCGAGATGTCCCCGGGAAGCGGGACGGAGGTTGCTGTGGGCGTCGTGGTGGCTTCCGGAGCGATCGTGGGAGAGGCGCTGGGCGTGGGTGAGGCGGTTGGCGTGGCTGCGGCGGTCGCAGCTCGGCCGAGCTTGCCGGTCAGTGAGAGCGGCCGGTCGGACTTGAGGGCGGATACTAATGCTTCCGCCGAACTCGGCTGGGGGATGACTCGATTCGGATCGCTGGGATCGGGGGTGACTGGATATTGCACGAACACGATCCTGTCGAGGGGGATTTTTTTGAGTGTGAGGGCAATGGAGACGAGGCTTGTCGGGTTGGTGAGCGTGTCGGATAGCTGCATGTTGGATAGGGCCGCATTCGCGAGTGTGAACAGCGTGATCGGGTTGTTGAGGGTGCCATCGCTTGTAATCTTGCGAGCGAGAGCGGAGAGGAAGACCTGCTGGTTGCTGATCCGTCCAAGGTCGCTTCCGTCACCGACGCCGTGTCTGCTTCGGAGGAACGACAGCGCATTTCCTCCGACCAAGTTTTGTTGACCTGCGGCTAAGTCCAGGGGGGGATATGTGTTGTCGTCTTTCACCGGGGTGGCCAAACACACGCTTACTCCGCCCACGGCGTTTGACATGCCGATGACGCCGTCGAACTTGATGACGCCGGCGTATGGGATGGTCAGGCCGCTCATTTTTTCGATGGTCTGAACGGTACAAGACAATCCACGGGCAAGGGTTGTGTTGAGCATGGCGGAGGAAATCGCATTGCCGCAGATGGGTACCGACACGAGGTCCCGGGGAAAACTGACAACGGTTGCGTTCGTGTGATCTGCTGAAACATGCAAAAGCATGGTGACGTCGTTGTTGCCGAGCCCTGAACTGCTCGCCAGATCAGCTTTGTCTTGAAAGCTACTCTGCCCGGTTCGGGTGTCTGAGCCCGCAAGGAGAAGGTTGACCGCGCCCTCTGCAGCACCGACCGATGGCGGAGGAGCCACTGTGGATCCGGCCGCGTGCTCGAGATGAATGCCAGGTTTGATGTTGGTCAGTGTCGTATAGGCCGCAAGACCAGCCACAGTCGCTCCGCTGACGAGCGTGACCACGAGTACCATACCCAGCGCTTTGACGAGGGTCACGACTGGGTTTGGGGATGACTGCCGTCCATGCCGCACAGGAGCCTGCGCCCTGACCGTGCGTTGGTTGTGCCGCCCTCCAGAGGGTGCCATCACTGCCGTACTTTCCCTGGTCTGGCCGGAGGTTGAGGTAGCGGACCGAACCGATCAAGAAAGGGAATCCGGGCCAATACAGATAGGGCGTACCTATTCCAGATCACTGTGACGAGGGAGGTCGTGGTCGCGGCCACCAGGACGGATCCGATGATGTCGCTGGGGTAGTGCACTCCGAGGTATACACGGGATAGGCCAACCACCGTGACGAATAGGATGCCGCAGGCGAGGGCAACTTTGGACCATCGGGTCTGGCGGGCGAGGAAGTAGTAGGCGATCGCGAACGCTACCGCGAAGGTGGTGTGTCCGGAGGGGAAACTGCCGGTGCCGTCGTTCGGGATGAGGGGGTTCTGCAGCAGCGCTTGGTTCGGGCGGGGTTGGGCGACCACAATTTTGAACGCTTCGCTGGAGAGCCATCCGATGCCCGCAACCGAAACGACTGCAAACGCGTTCACGGGGGATCGTCTGACTAACAGAAGGAAGAGGAAGGTGATGATCAGGATGATGAGGATCCCGCGTGCACTCAAAAGCACCTGAATGGTGACCGCAATTGCGTTCAGGGCTGGACTGTGATGTCGGCTGAAGAATTGATCGATCTGAAATTCTGCGTTCCGGAATTGGGGTAGCCATTTGATGGTGAAGCCGAGCGCGAGGGTGACGAGGGCGAGGATCACCGGTTGTTGGAGGGCATGCCGCGGTTGCGGCAGCCTGGCCAAACGTGTTCGAGCGGCGAGGTTATCGACTGCGGGAGGATTGGTCATGAGCGGTTTTGGCCTGTTCTGTTGTTCCGGGGTTGGCGGCGGTCGTCTATCAGCGAGTGATGAAGCCGATGAAGAGACCGCCGGTGAGTTTGACGCTGAGGTTGTAGAGAACGGCCATGATCGTCCCTAGTGCGGATCCGGTAATGGCGCCCACGACGCCAAGAGCGATCGAAAAGCCCAACACCGGCCCGAGGCCGAGAGAGGTTTTCACACCGATCGCTGTCGTTGACCCGCTCGACATGCCGGCAAGGAGCGTATCGAGTTGATCGAACGCACCTGTCTGGTTTAGAACTAGCCACAGGACCAGAGTGCCGAGCGTGGTCACAATACCCAGGCTCAGCCCGAGAAGAAGAGAAATTTTCGCCACGAACCAGGCATTGATGTGGACGAATTTGAGTCGGACCTGTTTCCCCGAGGCGGGTGCGGCGGATGATTTTTGGGCAAGTTTTTCAGCCAAACTCATGAATCATTTCTCCCTTCAGGGCGGCGCTTAGTGGGGACGTGGATGGCCGTCTAGCTATCGGTGCCTGCACGTCCCCGGTCATTGGCGAGTTTCCTTGAGCGTGTCTTTTCTCAGGCTGCGATTGAGTTTTCCTTCGTTTGGATTCTCGCTCGAAGGACAGGACAATGCCCATGGCTGCGAGCGAGCTGACGAGGGCTGTGCCACCGGATGAGAAAAAGGGTAGAGGCACTCCAAGGACGGGCAGCAAACCTAAGACGACGGCGATATTGACCGCCGCCTCACCGATTATCCACACCATAATCGCGGCGGTTGCGATTCGGGCGAACCGGTCAGTGCTTGTGCCGATAATCCTTAGGAACGCCAGGGCGAGAACGGCGAAGAGAACAAGTACGAGGACCGTGCCGATCAGGCCCAGCTCGTTGCCGATGATGGCAAAGATGAAGTCAGTGTCCGCTGCGGGAAGCCAGCCCCATTTGGATTTGGAGTTTCCGAGGCCCACGCCGAAAACACCGCCGGAAGCGAGAGCGTAGTAACCATTCTGAATTTGCCAACCGACATCCGTTGGGTCAGCGGATCCGGGATTCAGGAACGCCAAAATACGGATCAGCCTGCTGGGTCGGGATACTGCCAGCAGCACGGCAAGGACGGATGCTGCCCCGAGCGTGAGTGCAAGTTGTTTGAGGGGCGCGCCAGCAAAGAACAGTGCGCCCAGGAGCATCCCGCCCATGATGAGTGTCGTGCCGAGGTCGCCACCGATGGTGACGAGGCCGATTGCCGGGCCTGCCACGAGCACGACGGGGAGAAGAAGATGTTTCCAGTCCGCAATTCTGTTGTATCGCTTCACCAAAAACATGCTGATCCAGAGGGCTAAGGCGACTTTCAGCGCTTCGGATGGCTGAAGCGAAAAGCTGCCGAGGCGCAGCCAGTTTCGATTTCCACCAACTTGCGTGCCTAGGGGGGTGGCGACGACGAGCAGCTGCAGCACACACGTTGCGATGAGTAGCAGCCGGGCATGCTTTCTCCACACGGTGCTGCGGATCCGCGCGACGAGGAGCATGAGCGGGATGCCGATTATTGCACTGGCGCCCTGTTTCCAGAACACGGCGAAAAAGCTGTCGCCGGCGGTATGTGAATCGACGAAAGAGGAGGAAAGGACCATCATCAGCCCAAACCCGACCATGAAAAGAGTGGTCCCCAGCAGCAGGTAGTAGTTAGAGGACTCAGAGTGGAGCAGCCGCCCTAAAGTGATCCGTACCGCAATTTGTCGGGATCCGGGCGCGAACGGGAAGCCCGGGCTTTCCGCCGGCCGTTCTACTGCATCAGGACCACGTTCGGGCGCTCTGCTCAGGGTGTCTCCTTCGGCTCGGAGGTGTCTGGTTTGACGTTCTAGTTTTGAAGGACGGTGACTGGGCGCGCGCGGGAGGGGCGCTCGTTTGCGGGGCGTCCGATACTTTCGTGCCAGCGCAGCAGGCTGCGCGGCATGTTGACGGCAACAACGCCAACAAGGGTTGGTCCTGTGTCGCTGGGCCGGGTGAATCCTGCGATGAATCGTCGGTCCTGAAAATTACCGTCCAGAAGGGTCATCGAGGTGCCGAGGGCTAGCTGGCCGGAAGCTTGGATTCGTGTCCCGTGTTGGTGGGACCAAAACCGTGGCGTGGGGCAGAACGGGCTCGCTGCGGGCCCGGCAAGAAGGGAGTCTGCTGCTGCCTGCCCCATTTCGACGGCGTTGATCCAGTGTTCCACCCGTCGTGGGATGCTATCGAAACGTTGGTTGGGCCAGCGGGCGACGTCGCCTGCTGCCACGATCCCTTCAACTCTGGTCCCAGCATGGGTGAGGGCATGTCCGGTCTCATCGCAGAGGACTCCGTTAGTGATGTCGAGTCCTGAATTGTGTAGCCATTCCGTGTTGGGGTCAGTTCCGACACCGATAACGACAAGATCGGCGTCAATTTTTTCGTTGTCGTCGAGTGTGAGTCCTGCGCCGCGACGGGTTTCGGCCCAGCCGCTGACTCCGACTCCGAGGTGAAGTCGCACGCCCGCTGCTCGGTGCATTTCGCCAATGACTGCTCCAATGGGGGCGCCGAGGGATCGATGCAGCACCGTTGGGCTCCGATCGATGAGGGTCACGGCAATTCCACGTTCGCGGGCAGTTGAGGCGATTTCACAGCCCAGAAAGCCCCCACCGACGACGGCGATGCGGCGGGCATGCGTCATCGCCCGGTCGATCGCCCGCGCGTCGTCGAGAGTGCGAAGCGTCCACACATGGGGGGCATCCATCGGCGCTCCGGGCAAATGCCTGGCTCGCACTCCGGTGGCGATGATCAGCCCGTCAAAGCCGATATCCGCCCCCTGTTCCGTTCGAAGCATGCGGCGAGCAATGTCCAAGCCGGTAACTCTGTTGCCCAATTTCCACTGCACGTTCAGGGGCGTGTAGCTGCGCAGTGGAAGTTCACGCGTGCTGACCTGGCCGGTGAGGAGGCCCTTGGAGAGAGGGGTTCGGTTGTAGGGTCGGTGGGTTTCGTCTCCGATGATCACAATGTCGCCAGAAAATCCTCGCTCCCGGAGGCGCTCCGCCGCGGACAGGGCGGCAAGGCCTGCCCCGACGACGACGATTCGTTCCATCCGTGCGCTCATGTGACAGACCCCGCCAGTGTGATCGCTTGCATGGGGCAGAGTCTCGCTGCCTGTCGAGTTGCCTCGGCCTCCGGGGCCGCGGGGTGTGTGGAGTACCGGAGCCGCCCGTCGACTCCAAGTGCGAAGACCTCGGGCGCTTCTTGTTCGCAAATCCCGTAGAGGTGACAGTGGCGGTTGTCAACGCTGACGCTGACGAGCGCTGTTTCCTGTCGAGCGTTTGAGGTTTCCGTGGAGGTGTTCATTTTTCTCCCGGTGCAATTCGTAGGCCAACCGCTGTGGTTGCGGGCAGGATGCGAAGGATGTAAACCAGAAGGCATGCGGCCGCTGCGCCGATGACGCCGACTCCGAGAAGGCGGAGGGACTGGACTTCCGGGGACGCCGTGAATGTGTGAATGAGTGAGAGTGCAAAGGCGCCGTAGGCGAAGTAGTGGACAATGTGCCAGCGGTGGTAGCCGAGGCGTCGTTGGACCACGATCGATAACGCGACGGCGAGCCCCAAGTCCAGACCGATGATGCCAAGTCCGACGCTGAGCGACCCGCCAGCCACGAAGGGCACAATCGCATTGATGAGGCGAAAGTTCTGGCCGGTCTGGAAGATGTACGAGAGTCCGTGGAGGGTGCCGAACGTCAACGCGGTGACCGCCAGCACGATATGGGCCGAAGACATCGCACTTCGGCTGACGAGACGCCTGGCCCACCCCGTGGTGGTCAAAATGCCGAAGACAATCGCCAATGCCATCAAGCCGTAGGACAAATAGCCAGCGAGAGTGGCGATATGCCGGATGCCCTGATCGAAGGGGGTGTAGGCGACGCTCGCCTGTGCGAGCAACGAAGGTATCGACGTCACCGATTGTGTTCCTGGGAAGAGCGCAAAGGGCACATTGTCTCCTGTGATTGGGGTTGAGTAGACTGGCAAACGGCAGGTCTTACTTGTCGTAAGAATGAGATCTTACATGACGTAAGACTTCTATGGCGGTCTGCCGCGGGACGGGACAGGAGAGAACCATCGTGAATGTACGACGGGAGCGGGGCACCCTAGAGGCTCAGGTGCTGAGCACACTGTGGTTGAGCACCACACCGCTATCTGGCGCCGAGGTACATGCTCAGCTCGGCGCCCCGGAACTGTCGTACAAGACCGTGTTGACGGTGTTGACGCGGCTGAGGGCGAAAGGGCGCGTCGCACGCGAGAAGGCCGGCCGCGCCTTCACCTACCGGCCCGTGCCGGACGGATCCGATGTCGCTGCCCAACGGATGGCGAGCGTGCTGGCGCGAGGCGCGGACCGGTCCGCAGTTCTTCAAGGCTTCCTGGACGCGATCGCGCCCGCTGACGAGGCTTTGCTCCGGGGGCTGTTGGATGACTCGCGCCAGGGCAGCGCTTCATGATCTACAGTCTCTATTTGCCTCTCGTCGTCGCCTGTCTCCTTGCCATGGCTGGGCCGGTTGTTTCTCGACACCTGACTCCATCAGCGGCGACGAGGTTGCTCTGTGCGCTTGCCCTGCTGAGCGCAGTAGCTACGGTCGGGACACTGGCCTTGTTGGCGGTCGGCGGCAGCGTGAAGATGTTGCCTTTTTTGGGGGTTGGTGCCGACCGGGAGCAACTCGTGGGCGGACGAGATGGCGTTCCCTGGCCGATCGGGGCCGTCGCACTCGTCATGCTGGTGCTCCTCGCGGTTCGGACCGTATTCGCTGTCGTCCACGAATGGCAGACCCTCCGGGAATTGCAGGAGGTGGTCAACGAGTCCGAGGATGGGCTGATGGTCCTCGTCGATAGCCGCCCCTACGCTTTTGCGGTTCCCATTGGCGCTGGCACCGTGATCGTGTCGACCGCAATGTTAGAGACCTTGACGGGTCCTGAACGCCAGGCGCTTCTCGCGCACGAACAAGCACACCTGACCAATCGTCACCACCTCTACCAGGTGATCGCGGTCATCGCTGTCGCAATCAACCCTCTTCTCGGCACGATCCGTCGCGAAATTAAGCTGCAAACCGAACGCTGGGCTGATGAGCGTGCGGCGGAAGAGGCAGGCCGGCCCGTCACGGCGCGGTCCCTCGCCAGAGCCGCTCTGGCCGCAACCAGGACGCCCCCTTCCGTGATGGCCTACACCTCCGACCATGTTCGGGAACGCCTCGCAGCCCTCGCCGTTGAACCCCCGACAAGCCGCTGGGCAACGGTCATACCCGTGGCCATCGCAGTCATCGTTGGCGGTGCAGCACTCCTGGACGCACTCAAAGCGTGCGTGACGGTCTTAGAAGTGTTCTACCCGTAACCAAACATGGACAAAACGCGGTTCGCTCATCGAGGATGCGCCGTGACAGATTGCTCCGGTGTACCGGCCACTCCGACTGCGCAATCGGGCATATCGAAACGATCTAGCATGGAAATACAGGGTCAAGAAAGCTTCGCTCGGTGGCTGTGGCGAACGACATGACCGTACTCGTGAATCTGAACTCGTTCGTCGTTTTCGGAACGCGAGTAGTGCGGTACCGATTAGAAGGTAGTTCCAGTGAAAACATCCGTCCACCCTGGCCTCACGGGTGTAGAAGCCGCCGCACGTCTGGCTCGTCTCGGGCCGAATCGGCTGTTCACGCCTGCCCCGGTGCGCTTTTGGGCAATCGCTGCGGAGGAAATTAGGGAGCCGATGATCCTGCTGTTGCTGGGGGTGGGCGTGCTCTACAGCGTCTGGGGTGGGCTCGGGGATGCCACCACCATCTTCGTCGTCATCCTGCTGCTGGTGACGGCGGAAGTCGTGAATGAGTTCCGTGCCAAACGCGCCATCGGCGCCCTCGAACGTCTCTCCTCACCGAAGGCGCGGGTACGCCGTTCTGGTCAGGTCATCACGACGGACACCGAAATGGTTGTGCCGGGCGATCTGCTGATCCTGTCACCTGGCGTCCGAGTCGCAGCCGATGCCACGCTTACCGACACCATCAACTTCAGCGTGGACGAGTCGACCCTCACCGGCGAATCACTGCCGGCGGAGAAGTCCGTAGGCGATGTCGTCTATGCCGGCACGGTGGTCGTGGCGGGCGAAGGCGAGGGAGAAGTTACCGCTACGGGCGGCGCCACCCGCCTGGGTCAGCTGGCTGCCCAGCTGGGTAGCGTGAAGCCACCGAAGACGCCACTCCAACTGGCGATGAAATCGCTCGCGAAGAAGCTGGTGTGGGTCGCGGTGTCCTTCTCTATTGTCATTCCGCTGATCGGAATCGCGCGCGGTGGTGACGTGAAGCAGATGATCCTCACCGGGCTCTCGCTCGCCTTCGCCACTATTCCCGAGGAACTGCCCATCATCATCACCATGGTCCTGGGGCTCGGCGCCTACCGGCTGTCGCGACAGAACTTCCTGGTCAAGCGCCTGCGTGCGGCCGAGACTCTGGGCGACGCCACGGTCATCCTCACGGACAAGACCGGCACCTTGACCGAGAGCCGCATGCAAGTGGCGAGCGTGTGGCCGCCAGAACAGGAACACACCGTTCTTGAAGCCGCAGTGGGCACAGTCTCGCCGGAAGTTCCGGACCCGTTGGAGCAAGCCGTGTCAGAGCGCGCCCATACTCTGGGCGTAGCGACGCCAGACGGCAAGATCGTCCAGCTGCGCCACCCCGGCGCCGGCCGACGCAGCAAAGCGGTGCTGTGGCGACACCAGGACGGGTCGTTGCGCCTTCACCTGACCGGGGCGCCGGAGGAAATTTTCGATCACTGCCGTGAAGTGCCGGCGACGCTTCGCGCACAACTTGCCGAAGAAACAGCCCAAGGACGGCGGGTCGTCGCCGCGGCCACGCGCACGATCAACGCGCAATCAGCCGAGATTCCGTTGGAGGAACTGGAACACGACCTCGACATCGCCGGCCTCGTGGCCTTGGCCGACCCGCCGCGACCCGGAGTGCACGCCACTCTCGCGCAAGTCGCGGGCGCGGGCATCCGCACCCTGATGGTCACCGGCGATCACCCGGCCACCGCCGCAGCCATCGCCCGCGAAGTGGGCATCCCGGCCGATCGGGTCCTCACCGGTGAGGAACTGGATCAATTGGACGATGCGAAGCTCGCCCAGGTCGTGCAGGACGTTTCCGTTTTCGCACGCGCCACCCCCCAGCACAAATACCGGCTGGTGCAGGCCCTACAGAAAAACGGCGAGGTGGTGGCGGTAACCGGAGACGGCGTCAACGACGCGCTGGCGCTCAAGGCCGCCGATGTCGGAATCGCCATGGGCATCAGAGGTACCGACGTGGCGAAGGAAGCGGCGCAAGCGGTTCTGGCCGATGACAACTACGCCACACTGGCGCACGGCGTGTTCGAGGGGCGACACTTTTTCGACAACCTGCGCAAGGGAGTCAACTACTACCTCGCGGTCAAAGTCGGTCTGATCGCGATCTTCCTACTGCCGGTACTGGTCGGGCTACCCCTGCCATTCTCGCCAATCCAGATCATCGTGCTGGAATTGTTCATGGACCTCGCCGCCTCCGCCGGTTTTGTCGCTGAACCCGCAGAAGCCGACATTGCCCGGCGCCAACCGCGCCGCGCCCGCGGCGCGCTCATCGACGGTGCCGCTTTGCGAACCATCCTGTTCAAGGGCGGGCTGCTGTTCGCTGCAGTCATGGCCGCCTACGCGTGGGCCAACTGGCGCGGACTGGCCCCCGCGCAAGTGCAGGCATGCGCGTTCGCCGCCTGGATGATCGGCCACGTTGCACTGGCCTTCATCTCGCGCAGCGACCGCGACTGGATACTGCACCACGGCCTGTTCACCAACCGCATCATGAACCTATGGGCGATTACGGCAGTCGTCTTCCTGCTGCTCGCCATCTATCTCCCGCCGCTGCGCGACGCACTGCACTTCGCCTCGGTTCCCCCCACCGACCTGATCGTGTCCATGGCACTAGCGCTGCTCGTGACCGCACCGGCGGAACTCCGAAAAGGATTCAACTCCTGAAAGACGCACCGTGATCCCACCACCGTGAGTCTTCCGCTCCCACCAGGACACGCTTGCCTGACTCAGGCAAACCGACCCGCGAGCATCCCCGGGACATCGCGTTGAATTACTGGCCCTGGGGCATCGGTATGGGTTCGGCGGTTTGCCCGGGACCGAGCACGAGGAACTGGCCCATCATGCCGTGATCTTCGTGCATCAGCATGTGGCAGTGATACATGTACGGGAATGATGGATCGCTGTGGTCGTTGAAACGCAGGATCAGTCGCACCGCGCTACCTGGACGTATGTAGATAGTGTCCTTCCACCCCGACAGTTCGGCCGGCGGGGCCGCTTTGTCGATGTCTACGACCTGGAATTGCACGTCGTGGACGTGGAAGTTGTGGGGCCGGTGGTCGGTGTTTCGAACCGTCCAGATCTCCGTGGCGTTGAGCGTGGTCGTGAAGTTGACTTTGTTCATTTTCATCCGGGCGCCGTTGATCTCGACCCAGCGCAACGCGAACTTGCGGTGTTCCACCGCGGCAGCGGGGTCGAGCCGGTCAAGTGATGCAAGAACCGCCGGAAGGAGTTGAAGTTGTCCGCGCGTGCCTGTGGGCCGGAGCTGAAGGATGTTGAAGGTGTCCTCGACGCCGAACGTGGCCCTATTTTTGCCCCTGAGGCCTGCATGGTCAGCGAAAGGATAGGACCGCAGCATCACGGGCGCATCAGGCACGTTGATCACCAGTTCAACGCGTTCTCCCGGACTCAAGGCAACCCGACTGGCCGGCACTGGACTCTCGAGGAGACCACCGTCGCTGGCGACAAGGTGAAAGGTTCGATTGTCGGCGAACCCGACGTTGTACATTCGTGCGGTGGACCCATTGAGAACACGCAATCTGACCAGGCCACGGGGTACCGACAGGAATGCGCCCGAGATACCATTGGTGACGATCACGTCCCCCATCAATCCGACTTCCTCGTCATTGCGCTCATCGAGCGTCCCGTCCTTGTGCAGGCGTTTGTCCTGGATGATGAGGGGAAAGTCATCAACCCCGTAATCACGGGGCAGGTCGAGGCGATCGGACTGGTCATCGTCGATAATGAAGAGCCCGGCGAGCCCCCGATACACATGCTTTTCGGTCTTACCATGCGGATGGGGGTGGTACCACAAGCTGGCAGCAGGCTGCGCCAGCATCCATGTGGGTGTCTAGACTATCCCTGGCTCGATCGGTTGGTGCGGCCCCCCGTCATATTGCGCTGGGACGTGTGCGCCATGCCAGTGCACCGTCGTCGCGTCGGGCAGCTTGTTGGTCACTTCGACCGCCACCGTTTCCCCGCGACGAGCACGGATCGTTGGCCCGAGAATCGAGCCGTCATAGCCCCACGTCGGAGTGGAGACCCCAGGCAAGATCTGAGTCGTCCCTGGGGCCGCAGTGAGGGAGAATTGGCGCACACCGAGGGCGGTAACCGAGGCTTGCGCCAGCGGTGGGATTGGAAGAGGGCGATCGAACGCCGATGGGGGCGGGGACTTCACCCGACTCAATGCTGGATTTGAGGCGACCGACGCATCTTGGCAGCCAGACAACACGACAGGGACGCCGATCATCCCGATCATCCCGATCAGCACTCGACGTCGTGACAGCTCCATCACCGCACACCAGCTTTCCTCGCGCTTGCGCACGCACAACATGCCGTCGAGCCAGCGCCCGCCGATCGGACCGATACTCGCATCCGCAACACTGACAATGCTGGGAGAATTCTAAGGAGATCCTATGGATACTTGGGATCTCAAGACACAAAGTCATCCCAATCCAGGCAGGACAGGCCGACCTCTGCGCCTCTGCCGAAGAACTCGAAGTGGTTCTCACCCGAGGCGCCGTGCCCGACTAAACGTGTGAACCACAGGCCCGAAACCCGAGACTAATGCGGAGAATCGGTATGCCGCATCGCCCAATTCGGGGCAGACCGCAGAGGCTTCCCCCAGGTGGGACGGCAGCTAGGTGGCGACGTCGGTGGATGAATTGTGCAGGCGAATGCGGAAAGTGCCACGTTCCGACCGTGCGGAATTGCCACGGTGCCCGTTTGACTGTTCCGACATTGAGCCCCATGACCGGGCGTCGAACGCACGAGGTTGTCTACGCGGGCGGCGCCAGCCGCTGTAGCACCGTCGCCGGCTCGGGTTTTACCGCGCGGTCAGGCTCCGCGTAGTGTGCCTTTGTCGTCGACGTCGAGGTGTGTCCAAGCACGTCGGCCGCAGCCTGCATGCCGAGTTCGTTGGCGAGCAGCGTCGCCCCCGTGCGGCGAAAGGCGTGTGGGGTGATGCCCAGGCCTTCGAGGCCAGCGTTCCGGAGAATTTCGCGGAATGTGCGCCTGACGTTGTGCGGCGCGAGTGGCTTGCCGTTCCGCGCGAAGAACAGCAGATGTTCTCCGTGCTCGGCCTCGATCAGTGTCAGACGTCGGCGTATCACCTCTGCCGCGAATTGTGGCACGGCGACGGATCGGTTCGACTCGTGCGTCTTGGGATGCGCCTGACGGAGCACGCCGGCGCCACTTTGGACAACGAGCGTTCCGCGGATGTGCACCCAGGGCGGATCGGCGGCCATATCCACGTCGCACTTTCGAAGCGCGAGTGCCTCGCCGATCCGCGTCGCCGTGCCGAGCATCACCTCGATGAGGTCCCGCACCTGGCCGTCCGGCTTCGGCCCCATCCTGCCCTCCCCCATGCGCCAGTCGCGGGCAGCGAGGCGGATTGCGGCTATCTGATCCGGCGTGAGCGCTTTCGGAGTGTGCTGGGGCTTCTTCATCCGCGAGGTCTCCTTCACGGGATTGCGCGGGATGATCCCCCGCCGCACCGCAAACCCCAGCACCATGCTGAGGATCGTGCGCGAGTGCCTGGCTCGCGTGTACGAGATCGCGCGCTGCACCTTCAGGAAAAGCTCGATCCGACCGACGGTGACCTCGCGAACCGTGAAGTGCTCGAAGAAGGGAAGCACGAGCCCTCGCAGCTCATACTCGTAGACGGCTTTTGTGCCGTTCGCGCGGTCGACGTCGAGCCTCAGGTCCTCCAGCCAGGCCTCGGCCAGCATCCTGAACGGCGAGCCCGCGTTCACTGTGTCGCCGACGTTGGCCACGCTCATCCGCGATGCCAGCTCGACCTTGAGCGCGGTCTCCGCAGCGTTGCGACTCGAACCGGTCGCGGTGACTTGCCTCGACTGACCGTCCCAGTCGCGGAAGCGAGCCGTCGCCCGGAAACGACCTGCACCGACCTCGGTCGCCTTGATTGCGCCGAACGTACTGATCGGAAGTCGTGGCCGGCCGGCCATCAGCGCTCGCCGCCGTGGCCAGTCAAGGACGGAACGGGCTCGTGGAGTCCGTCCAGCCAACGGAGTACATCGGAGACTCGGTAGCGGATCTCCCGTCCGACTCGAATACCGGATGGGCCGCGGCCGTCGGTGCGCAGGTCGTAGATGGCCTGCACGTGCACGCCGAGATACTCGGCGAGCTCACTCGTCGTGAGTACGGGCTCGAGGCCGAGCCCCAAGAGACTTTCAGCATTCATAACTCGTAGGTGCCCAAGGCCACACCAGGTCAATCGAACTGGGTCGCGTACCTTCTCTCCGAGCGCCCATAACGGGCGGGCACCGTGGAATAAGCGTTGAATAAACGTTGAGTGCATCAAGTCTTGCCCTTTCAGTGAGGACAAGAAACCCTGATCAGACGATGTTCGTGGTGCCCCCGGTAGGAATCGAACCTACGACAAGCGGATTAGAAGGCCGCTGCTCTATCCACTGAGCTACGGGGGCGGGAAGTGCGTCTCAAGGCTACCGCAGGCGCAGATGGCCTTGAATTCCTCCTCAGTGATATCGGTGCGACCACGCTGAATGTCTACAGGAACGCCTTCGCAATGCTGATCACCGCGGGTGTGAGCAGAACGATGAAGAGCACGGGCAGGATGCAGAACACGAGCGGGAAGATGACCTTCACCGGCACCTTCATCGCCTGCTCCTCGGCACGCTGGCGACGACGCATCCGCATCTCCCCCGCCTGCACGCGCAACACGTCGGCGATCGCGATTCCGTAGGTGTCGGCCTGAATGACGGAGCGGGTGAACCGGCGCAGGTCGGCGGAGGTGGTGCGCGCGCTGAACGCCTGGTAGGCGTCTTTGCGTGACTGGCCGATACTCATGTCCTGGAGAGTTCGAATGAACTCCTCGGCAAGCGGGCCTTTGCCATTCGTGGCCGCCTTGGCCATGGCCGCTTCGAAGCCGAGCCCTGCCTCCACGGCGATGGTCATCTGGTCGAGGGTGTCGGCGAGGGCGTTTTGGATCTGCTCCTGCCGCTCCTGGCCCCGACTGTAAATCAGGAGGTCGGGGGTGAAGAAGCAGAGCAGCACGAGGAAGGAGCCGAGCACAATCCGGATGGGTCCCGGGTCTCCGCCGATCCACAGCACCGCCAGCAACCCGCCGCCGGTCGCGATCAGAGGCTTGGCGATCAGGATCTTGTCGATGCTCCACGCGGGCGGGCGCCCGGCCAGCACGAGCCGGCGTTCGAGCATCCCGATGTATCCGCGGGGAACGATGTCCCGGCCCCGGAAACCGGCCCGCCCGGGCTGCCCGAGCGCGCCGGGGACCGCCCCGCCCTCGATCGCGATCTCGGCGACGCTCGGTTGTCTCCGGCCTCCAACCAGGATTCCGACGAGTGAGCCCAGTCCGCCGGCGACGGCCAGGGCGGCAAGAACAACAATGAATGACGGCATCGGATCCTCCTAGAACTTCACTTTGACAACGGCCATCATCCACAGCGCGCCGACGACCAGCAGGATGGCGGCAACCACCAGGGCGCCGATTCCCCAGATATTGCCGAGAAAACCGTTGAAGTAAGCCGGTTGCGTCAGTAAGAGGAATGCGAAGACGCCGATCGGCAGCATGATGAGCACGTACGCGGACATTTTTCCCTCTGCAGCCAGTGCTTTGACCTGCCGGCGTATCTGGTTGCGCTCGCGGATGGTGTGCCCGACCTGATCGAGAACCTGCGACAGGTTGCCGCCCACTTCCCGGTTGATGGAAATGGCCTGGGCCACCCATTGGAAGTCGTCGCTGCGCATCCGCATCGCCGTGTTGTCCAGCGCGTCGCTGAGATCACGACCGATCCGGGTCTCGTTCACGACCCTGGCGAACTCTTCGGTCGTCGGCGATTCGGTCTCGTGGGAGACCGCGTCGACCGCGCGCAGCAGGCTGTGTCCGGCACGCAGGGAGCCGGCGAGCAGACCCAGTGACTCGTCGAGCTGATCGGCGAACTTCGCGCGGCGCCGTCCGGCCCGGATCCCGAGCAATATTCTGGCCCCGATCGGTGCGCACGCCACGCCGACGACCATGAGCGGCAGCATCCACGCCGTGCTCGTGCCGAGCAGCATCCCCAGCAGTGCCATGACGGCGGCGGCCGTGATGACCATGAGCACAAACGCCGGCGGCTGCAGGCGGATGCCCGCCTGCTCCAGGTCCGCCGCTCCGAACGGCATCGTCGCCCGACGGCGGATCACCACGTCGATGGCCTCGACCGTGCGGTCGGTCATCCGGGTGAGGGTCGAGACCTCCACACTCCCGGGGGCGCGGCGACGCTCAAGCGGAACATTCGGCCCGGCCGGAGCGATGACCAGGAACACCAGCACGAGCAGGGCAATCAACCCGGCCGCGATTCCCGCGTACAGGATGACGGCGTTCATCGCCGGCCCCGCGTCGTCAGGTCGGCCTGGAACACGCCGGGTGATAGCGCGATGCCCATCTCGCGGAACTTGTCAGCGAACCGCGGACGCACACCGGCCGGTACGGCGTGGCCCAGGACGTGGCCGTCCTCATCCACGCCGGCGGTGAAGTCGAATACGAACACATCCTGCAGTGTGACGATGTCACCCTCCATGCCCTGCACTTCGGTCACATGGGTGATCCGCCTGGTGCCATCCTTCAGCCGGCTGATCTGCACGATCACGTCGATCGCCGATGAGATCTGCTCGCGGATGGCGCGCAGCGGCAAATCCATCCCCGCCATCAGGACGAGCGTTTCGAGCCGGGCAACCGCGTCCCGAGGGGAGTTGGAGTGCACGGTGGAGATGGAGCCTTCATGTCCGGTGTTCATCGCCTGGAGCATGTCGAGACTCTCGCCACCGCGACACTCACCGATCACGATGCGGTCCGGGCGCATCCGGAGCGAGTTGCGCACGAGGTCCCGGATGGTGATCTCGCCCTTGCCCTCGATGTTGGCCGGTCTCGATTCGAGACGGATGACGTGGTCCTGCTGCAGCTGCAGCTCGACGGCATCCTCGATGGTGATGATGCGCTCGTTGGCGGGGATGAATGCGGAGAGGACGTTGAGCAGCGTCGTCTTCCCGGTGCCGGTACCGCCGGAAACGATGATGTTCAGCTTGGCGGCCACACACCCCTCGAGCACCTCCGCCATGCCAACGCTCAGGGTGCCGAACCTGATCAGGTCGTAGACGGTGAGAGGCTCGCGCGCGAATTTACGGATGGTGAGCAAGGAACCGTCCACCGCGAGCGGCGGGATGATGGCGTTCACCCGCGACCCGTCGGCAAGGCGCGCATCCACCAGCGGTGACGACTCGTCAATACGACGGCCGACCTTGGCGACGATCCGCTCGATCACTCGGCGGAGCTGGGCTTCACTCGCGAAGCTGGAGTCACTGAGTGTGAGCTGACCGTGTCGCTCGACGAAGATCTGCTCAGGGCCGTTGACCATGATCTCGGTCACGGTCTCGTCGTTGAGCAGGACTTCCAGCGGGCCGTAGCCGAGCACGTCGGCTCCGATCTCCGCGATGAGCCGCGTGCGCTCGTCCGAGCTCAGGGGCACCTGCTCGGCCGCGACGATGCTGCTCAACTCGGCCCGCGCGTAGGTGTGCAGTTGCTCCTCGCTCAGGCTCGCATCGTTCAGGCGTGAGCCGATCCGCACGAACAGTTCCTGGGCAGCCCGTTCCTTGAGCTCCACCAGCGGATCGACCTTGACCACGGCAATCGGCTCGGGAATGATCGTCGCGACGGGTACCTCCACGGGCGCTTCGGGGGTCCGTGCCGGACCGAGGTCTGGAGCCTTCCGGCCGAAACGGTGCTGAAGGCCCGTCTCCCGCACGGCATCCACTCGTTCGTTCAGTTTCATGCGACAACCACCCTTCGATGTAGATGACCGCGTTTCAGGGACGCGTTGGGTTCAAACCGCTGAACAAGGTTCGTGAGGGCGGCTGACCCGGGGTTCCTCGCTCCGGACTGGAGCAGCGGAATGCCACGATTGGTCGACAGCGCAACATACTTCGAGCGCGGCACGGCAACGTCAACCGGCACCCCGATGATGGACTCGACGTCACGTACGCTCAGACCGCTCGCTCGGTCGGCCAGGTTGAGGACCACATGGCGCGTCGGCGGCAACAATCCGATCCGGCTGAGCACGGCGAGTTCCTTGCGCAGGCCCCGCGCACTGGGCACGGACATGTCGCAGAGGAAGACCGCGTCCGTCGCCTGTTCGAGAGCCGCCAGCGCGTGGTCTCCGAGCCCGGGCGCCGTGTCGATGATGACATAGCGGAACAGCTCAGTGAGCCGGCCGATCAGGTGGCTGAGTTCGTCTCCGGTCACCCGGTCGCCGTCGTCTGGCTGATCAGCGCCGCACACCGTGTAGAAGCCACCCGAGTGCGGCACCAGGAAGGTCTTGAGCACCATCATGTTGTCCTGCGCAAGGGCAGCGACCACATCGGGCAGGGTATGCGAGGGGTTCAGTGACAGGGCCGTCGCGACATCCCCGAACTGGACGTCGGCGTCGATGAGCACCACAGACATCGGGGCGTGTTTCGCCAGGCCAACGGCGAGGTTGGTGGCAACCGTCGTTTTGCCGAGGCCGCCCTTCGGGGCAACAACCGCGATGACCCGGCTGCGCAGGCCCTCGCCCGCCGCCGGAAACGCGGCCGACTCGGGCAGGGCGAGAGGAACGGGCAGGTGCGTCTCCTGGTCCAGCATCCGCTCGACCTCGACCTCGACCTCGACCACGACCACGCCCGCTGGCGCAACGTTGTCCCAGGCCTCGGGCACGAGCCCGGGCCGAACGTCGGGCCGGCCGACGTCCGGGCGGGGACGCTCGATCACGCCCGTCAGTCGCCGATTCGAGGAAAACGCACCCTCCGCCTGGGCCCGGATCTTCTCCGCGCTCGGGATGAGCGCGGCATTAATGGCTTGGTCAGAGCACCATCCTGTGCGTCCGGAAGGGATGTCCGCCACGGTCACGATCCCGGGATACAACCGGGTCAGCCCGGCCGACAGCCGATGGGCTGTGTCCAGCGGAAGAGAAGACCCGAGCAGGGCGATGTGAGGCCGGTCCGCCGCCATCAGCCTGCCCAGGACGGCCGCGGGGCCGAAGGCCAGCGACTGCCCGCGAACGACGTGGACGGCGGATCCGAGCAGATCGTGCAGCCGCGACTCGAAATCGTGGCTGTGGCCGATCATCAGGAGTCGGTTCATTGAAACACGACACTTCCATCAACGACGCTCGAACCGGTCTCGGAGGCGGCTTTCGGCTCGATGGTGAGCCACACGGTGCCGAATTCCTGGCCCCAGACGAGCTTCTCGATGTCAGGGGTCGTACGAGCGAGGGTGACCATCACCACGCTGACGGGTTCGGTTGACTTGTCCGCACCCTTCGCGGCCGTTGTCGATCCTTGCTGCACGGCGGTCACGAGAACCTTGTGGAAAACCTGCCTGGCGATTCGCGAGTCCTCCAGGCTGCCGGCGGCCTTCGTGGTCGCGGCGATGATCACGCCGACGGTATCACCTGCGGTGACCGCGCCGCCGACGACCTGCTGCACCGGCAGCGCAATGGTCACGGCTTGCATGCCGTCCGGAACCGTGACGTCGCCGCGGGCAGCCAGCGCAGCGGGGTCTACCCAGCGCGAGGTGATGAGTTGCTCGCCGGGCTTGAGTGCCGTGTCAGCCACCTTCCCCCGAAGGGCGCTCAGCCGAGTGATGTGCCCGGGCACGGCGGCGATCGCCGGGATCTGTTTCGCCTCGATGGACGAACCAATCTCCCCCGCCGCGGCGCCGGCTGGGATCTCCCGCGAGACCACGTAAACGGATACGAATGCGACGCCGTCCGCTGCCCGGGCGTCGGCGCCGCGAACATATCCGGTGAGGACAACCGTGCCGACGATGGCCAGGACGATCGCGAGGATCGCTCCAATGAGTCGAGTTTTCATGGCATCTCCTATTTGATCAATCTGACAATGGTGCTGTTGAGGGCGGGACCACCCAGCCCGAATGCGCTGTCGATGGAGACCCACTCCTTGAAATAGCCCTGGATACCACGCCAGTTGCTGCCGTTCTTGCAGTCCTTGGCGTTAGCGGGCGGGCTGGGCGGGCAGAGCGGCGCGAGGGAGTCGATGTCCGAGGTGGACGGGAAATTCCATCCGGTGAGGGTGAATCCGGCAAAGGCGAAGATGCGATATTCGGCGGTGGTACCTGTGCCACGGACCAGGTCGTAAATGGGGACGAGCAGCGTCTTGCCCTTGAGGCTCGACAACCTCGACTTGCAGTCGTTGTTCACGCTCCCACCTGGGTCGCTGCCCACCCACAGCTCTCCTTTCGCATCGAGGTTCAGGCTTAGGTTGATGGTCGCCTCGCAGGGGGCGGTGACGGCGTCAAGCCAGCCGAAACCGCCGGGGATGACCTCCTGGGAGGGACTGTGCTTGCAGGTCTTGTTCGTGTCGGTGCGGATGGTCACGTGCTGACCCGACGCCCCCAACGACTCCTGGAATTCGCACCAGGAGAGAGCGAGCGCGAGCACGGGCCCTGAGCCGGGAGGGCCCCACTCAGCCGTGGCCGCTGCCCTGACCGTGGATGGGGTGATTCCGAGTATCGCCGCGAAAGGGTGGCTGATGGCCGGGGCATTGGTGCCGGCGACGCGAGTGCTCGAGGTGACCGTCACCTGGTGACCGATCGAAAGATCCGGTGAGAGCACATTCGCGGCGCCGTCGTTGGCGTTCGCGTTGGTGTAGGTCGCGGATAGACCGGAGGGGTCGGAGCACACACCGTCCGCGCAGTCCCTGGCAATGGCGAGGGCCGCGGCATCCGCCCCGTTTTGGAGCTGACCGCGTTCGGCGTACAGTGCGCCGACGTCGACCGCGAATCCCACGGCGCCGATGAGCGGCACAAGTAAGAAGGCAACGATCACGGCGCTTGCCCCGCGTTCGGAGCGATGTAGAGACTTCAACCACCGCATTGCATGACTCCTTTGCCTGTGAGAGGAATGTTGGCGCCGAAGTACCCGGTGATGAAGTCGACGGTGTAGTGCACGGTCACGGTGACAGGTGACCCGAGCACGCAGGGTGCCGGGCTGACGTCTACGCTGCCCACGGAGAGTGCCGGGGTCAGCGAGGGTGCCGCGTTCGCGGCGGCCGTCCTGGCGTCGGCGGCGATATTGTGAATCGCCATATACCTGGCCCCTTCACGAGCCGCATTGGTGATGGAGATCTGCGCGTTGAACACCCGGCCGAACTCGATGACGCCGAAAACAAGGATGACGAGGATCGGGAGGATGAGCGCGAACTCGATCGCCGCCGCGCCACGTTCGCCTGCCCTGCTCTGCAGTCGCATCATGAGATTGCTCCTTCGGTGTGAGTGGTGGCGGCGTCCGGGAGGACAGCCGCCGCCACCTCACGGTCGATCGGCCGTGCGGCCGACCGGGCGGTGCCGGTGGCGCTACTACAGGAGTGCGGCCTGGACCAGACCGAACTTGATGTTGAGCTGGGTGCCGATCACGGTGACCGCAGCGAGGATGACGACCGCGATGAGGGAAACCATGAGGCCGTATTCCACCGCGGTGGCGCCCTCCTCGTCGGTGCGCATGCTGTTGACGAGGGCCTGGATCTTGGTGTGAAACTTCATTTCGGGTTCTCCGTTCTGTGGAGGGCCGCACCACGTTCGCTTGCCCTGTTCGGCAGTCGAGTCATGTGATTGCACCTTCGGTGTGAGTGGCGGCGGCGTCCGGGAGGACAGCCGCCGCCACTTCACGGTCGATCGGCCGTGCGGCCGATCGGGCGGGAGCCGGTGTTGCTGCTAGCCGCCGAGCGCGGTCTTGACCAGACCGAACTTCAGGTTGAGCTGGGTGCCGATCACGGTGACCGCAGCGATGATGACGACCGCGATGAGGGAAACCATGAGGCCGTATTCCACCGCGGTGGCGCCCTCCTCGTCGGTGCGCATGCTGTTGATGAGGGCCTGGATCTTGGTGTAGAACTTCATTTCGGGTTTTCCGTTCTGTGTAGGGCCGGCCGGGCCGACCGTGCGGGTTGTGGTCGTGCTCTACCCGCTGGAAGGGCTCACCTCCCCCTGTGCGGGTCTGACTCTTCCGGGGGAGGATTCGGGACTTGTCGGGATGACCGAGCAAGTGCTGACGAAGCTAGCTTCCCCGAGGGATGCTCACTACCTCCCAGTGCGGGGGTTCCCTGTCTGGGGGGTAGCTGATAATTGACTGTATGTTTTCTGAAAATTTCATGGGAAATACTCGCGACTCGGGCTAGTCGCGAGTGCGGCCGTCATTCGGGTGAGGGCCGGTCGGGTTGAGCGGCTCAGGGAAGCTCGCTGGATACGCCTCCGGCGTTACGGATCGAGAGAACGATCAGGAGGGCGGCAGGCTGGAAGCCGCCAGGGTTGCCTCTGGGATCACGCGAACGGCGCCGCGGATGATCGGGCAGGAAAGCAGGAATCGGGTACACAGGCGCTCCTCGGGTGAAGCGAACTCGCCTTCGGGTCGGCGACAATGAGAACGTACCCCTTCCGGCACAATGGACTCACCCCCCGACCTGGGGTGTTTCTGGCATCCTGCCTGCAGTTCGACCGGGGTTCAGGCGAGCAGCACGGCGAGGAAGGCCCCGGCCAGCATGGACGGCCCGAACGGAATGGAACCCTGCAGGGTCACCCGGCGAGCCGCCAGGGCGACCAGGGCGACCAGGCCGCCGATCAGGAAAGCGGCAACCGAGCCGACCAGCACCGCGGTCCAGCCGAGGTAGCCGAGGGCCAGGCCGAGTACCGCGGCCAGTTTGACATCACCCATCCCGACGCTGCTCGGCGAGACCAGGGCGAGCACGAAATAGAGCGTGAACAGCGCGGCACCGCCGAGAAACGCGCCCGCCAGGGCCGACCAGGATCCGTTGGAGGCCGAAGCGATCATCAGGAGCGCGGGAAGGGCGACCAGCGAGGGGTAGACGACGGCGTTGGGAAGCCTCCTTTCGGTGATATCCACGACGCTGAGAACCACCGCGATGAAGGCCAGGTACAGGTAGGCGGGCAGCTCCCAGCCGGCTCCGAACACCCAGACCACCAGCGCGACCAGCACTCCCGTGACCGTGACCGCGACGACGAGCACGGGCAGGGTGAAGCTGCGACGGTTGTGCAGCATCCGTTCGGCGATCCGCACGAGCGGCACCCCCAGCGCGCCACCGATCAGTCCGGCGATGATCGCCACCCAGGGCGCCACGCGGATTCAGCCCTCGCCGCGTGCCGCTGCACTGGGATGGTGGCTGACAAAAGGCTCACGTGGGATAAACGTCGTCCGACTCGGCACTGTGTCCCCCGCAGATTTTGTCGCTCTGGGTCTGATGTGATCCAGTACGACCCTATCGAACTACGGGGGCAGGGAAAGCGGGTTATCGATATAGCAGACGGCCCGTCTGGTTGGTCACAATGCCTTCGCGATCGCCACGAGCACCTGGGAGAGGGTGGGCACGCCGGTCGCCCGGAATATCTCCGAACCGGCGGCGTCGTGGACGATGACCGTCGGCGTGATCCGGATGCCGTTGGCCTCGGCCTCCGCGGTGTCCCTGGCCACGTCGAGCTCCCGCACCCGCGTCTGCGGAACCAGGCGCTCCACCTCTGCCAGCACCGCCCTGGTCTGCCGGCACGGCTCACAGAACGCGGAGGA
Source organism: Cryobacterium algoritolerans (assembly GCF_004402785.1). Classification (GTDB taxonomy): domain Bacteria; phylum Actinomycetota; class Actinomycetes; order Actinomycetales; family Microbacteriaceae; genus Cryobacterium; species Cryobacterium algoritolerans. The sequence continues at coordinate 16,338 of NZ_SOFP01000046.1, read as the reverse complement.
AAAGTAGGTCAGTTCCATCAGGCGGTTCCCTTCCAGACCATGTCGAGGCATCAAAACCGTGCCGTCGACGATGTCTGGTCCAGTCTAGGTCGGGACTGGACCACTCTCCGAGGGCGGGTCCGTGGCCGCCGCTAGACTCGGCACATGACAAAAAGTAGTGACCGGTTGGTTTGGATCGACTGTGAGATGACCGGTTTGGACCTGGGTTCAGACGAACTCGTTGAAATAGCGGTCGTGATCACCGACTACGACCTCAATATCATCGACCCCGGCCTCGACATCGTGATCAAGCCGAACGACTCGGCCCTCGCGAACATGGGTGACTTCGTCAGGGACATGCACACCTCCTCCGGGCTGATCACCGAGATCCCCAATGGGGTCAGCGCCGCGGAGGCCGAATTCGAGGTTCTCGAGTATGTGCTCAAGTTCATTCCAGCCGAGCAGAAGGCCCCGCTGGCCGGCAATTCGATCGGCACCGACCGGGCCTTTCTCTCCAAATACATGCCGCGCCTGGACAACCAGTTGCACTACCGCAATGTCGACGTGTCGTCGATCAAGGAACTCGCCCGCCGCTGGTACCCGCGGGTGTACTTCAACGCTCCGGCGAAAGACGGCGGCCACCGCGCCCTGGCCGACATCCTCGAATCCATTCGAGAGCTCGCCTACTACCGCCAGACGGTTTTCGTGACCGACCCGGGACCCACCAGCGACCAGGCCAAATCGCGCGCCGCAGAGGCAGTGAACAACTTCAGTCCAAACGTGTAATAGAATTCTTGAGTTGCCTCTCCTCCGGGAGCCTGGCAGCACATGGTGGGTATAGCTCAGCTGGTAGAGCGTCCGGTTGTGGTCCGGAAGGTCGCGGGTTCAAGCCCCGTTACTCACCCCAATGTCGTCAAAAGCTCCACTAAGCGTGGAGCTTTTTGCGTCTAGACCTCGTGCAAACTGCCGCTCCCCGTGAAGCCTGCAGCAGTGAAGGGCGAGGCGCCCGTGAGAGGCTGAACGAATGCTGCAGTTGGGTCACGAGGAGTTCGAGCGTCTGGTCATCGACGAACTCGATCTCCTCCCCGACGACATGGTCGACGGGCTCGACAATGTGATCTTCGTGGTCGAGGACCGCCCGGAAGACGGAGAGCTCAACACCCTGGGTCTCTACGATGGCGTGGCACTGACCGAGCGCGGCCAATACGGATTCGGCGAGATGCCCGATCGCATCGTGGTGTTCCGCGAACCGCTCCTCGAGCTGTGCGCCGATCTGGACGAGCTGCACGACCAAATCCACATCACCCTCGTGCATGAGATCGCGCACTTCTACGGCATCGACGACGACAGGCTGCACGACCTCGGTTGGGGATGACCTCGCGCTTGCTAGCCTGAGCAAATGACTCGATTCCGACCTGGCCGTTTCATCGGCATCACGGTCGGCGCGCTCGCAATCCTCCTGATCGGCGTGTACGGACCGGCAACCCTCCTCGGCCCGCTCCCGGCCGCGACTGCCACCCGGGTGACCCCCTCGGTCGCCGATGCCAGCCCGTTCCCGCCGGTGCTGCCGGTTAAGGGAGGCAGCGCCGTTGTCGCCCTCGACAGCGTAACCCCCGGCGCGACCACCCCGGATGCCTCAGCGATCGCACAGACCGCACCCATCGCCGTGGGCGGCAGCGCCGAAGCACTGCCGATGGCGTCGGCCGCGAAGATCGTGACCGCGCTCGTCGTCTTGGATGCGAAGCCCCTGACTGTCGGTACGGTGGATCCGAAGATCCCGATCACCGCCGCTGATTACCAGGACTACATCGACTACGGCAACACGGGCGCCCGGACCGTGGTCGTCTTCCCCGGTGAGTTGTGGACGGAGACCGAGCTGCTACAGGCCATGGTCCTCGGCTCCAGCAATAACCACGCCGACACCCTGGCGCGTTGGGCCTTCGGCTCCATCGATGCGTACGTCGAGGCCGCCAACGCCTGGCTTGCCGCGCACGGCCTGTCCGGAACAACGGTCGCCGATGCCACCGGCCTCCACGACGCCAGCGCCGGCACGGCGACCGATCTCTCCCATCTGGCCGGGATGGCCGCGTCCAACCCGGTCATCGCGGAGCTTCTCTCGCGTCCCGCGTCGGCCCTGGTCGGCCAGCGCGGCGTCGACAACACGACCGCCTATCTGCCAGACGAGGGCATCACCGGCATCTCTCGCAGCCACACAGATGCCGCCGGTGTCTGCTTCCTGTTCACGGCCCGGGTCGGCAGCGGCGACTCGGTCTTCACCTTCGCTGGAGCGGTGATCGGTGAACCAGATTACAACACTCTGAAGACGGATCTCAGCGCGTTGATGGAGAGCGCCCGCGCCGGCGTCAGTGAGCTTCCGGTGCTGGCCAAGGGCGATGAGTACGTGCGGTTCAGCACCCCGTGGGGGGCCACCTCGGCCGGAACCGTCCGCGCGTCGAAGACCCGGTTCGGCTGGCAGGCCCAGGCCCCCGGTGCGGCAACACTCACCCTGGACACTTTTTCGACCGGCCGGGCGGGGCGCACCATCGGCCGGGTGTCGGTCGAAGCAGCCGGCACGCCGGTCTCGGCACCGCTCGTGCTCGACCGCACGATCAGCGCGCCGGGTCCGGGCTGGCGGCTGCTGAACCCGATCCCGATGATCTCCGCACTGCTGGCGGAACGCCGCTAGCCGGGCAGGAGCCGACGGCGCGGGCCGTGCTTCCTGTCAGTCCTGATCGTCGGTCGGCAGGTACGGGTCGCTGTCCCCGGAATCGAACCGGTAGCGCACGTGCAACCGCCCCTGCACGTCGCGCTCGTCGACTTCGTCGTACCAGAACAGGGCTTCGATGCCCTCGACGGCGGCGAGCATGCTGATTCGGGAATCGTGCGCGCCGTGAACGAGGACGCGTGAATCGACCTGCCCCTCGAGGGGACCGTCGATGAACTCTGCCGTGTAGAGGACGTTTGGGGTTTCGGGGCTGGCCATGTCTCCAACCTAGTCCGGGGCGGACCGTTTCAGGCGGCCGGCGTGCGGGGATTCTCCGTCGTGCCGCTGAGCCGGATCGTGGCGCCCCGTTCCGGGTCATCCCGGCCCAGGTAGGTCTCCCATTCGTGCTGCCACTCGTCCCAGTGCGACCGGAACAGGTCCCCGTCCCGCGCGAGGGCGCGTCGTTTGCGCACACCGTCGTCGGCGCGGAGCCAGATCCTGATCTCGCTGAACCGGAGATGCGCGGCGGCGAGGGCGCCGCAACCCTCCACGATGAGCGGGTGCGCCGGATCAACCGGATGCCATTCGGCAGCCCGAGCGTTCGCCCAGTCGTAGCGCTGCCAGGCCGCGGGCAGACCGTCCGCGCGCGGGGCGAGCACGTGCCGGGTCAAATGTTCAATCGCGGCGTCGAGTCCCTGCCAGCCGGGGTAGATGTCGTCGAGCCGAACCAGTTCCGGCTTCGGCCCTCCACTGGGCCAGGCGGCGGCGAGTCGGTCGGCCAGGGTGCTCTTGCCTGCCCCGCTCGGCCCGTCGATCAGCACGACCGGGGTAGGGCCGGCACCGGCCAGGGCGGCGAGGATCGGTCCGAGCAGGGCCGACGGGCGCGCGGCCGGGTCAGGCGAGGACAAAGTGCCAGTTTCCCGTCGCGACCGACACGACGACGGCCAGCAGCGCCACGATCAGGCCCATGCCGACCAGGGCATATTCCCGACCGCCGAACGTGGACGGTCTGGCCCAGGTCCGACGGATCGGGGCGCCGAAGCCCCTCGCCTCCATCGCCGTCGCCAGCTTGCTCCCGCGCCGGATAGACAACACCAGCAGCGCGAACGCCTGGCCGGCGAGCCGACGGATGGCACCACCATCGCCGATTCCCCTGGCCCGCCTGGCCAGTTCGAGGGCACGCCAGTCATCGATGAACAGGCCGACCAGCCTGAGTCCGGCCAGGCCGCCGAGCACGAACCGGGACGGCAACCGCACGACCTGGGCGAGGCCATCGGCGAGGTCGGTCGGGTCGACCGTGACGAACAGCACGACCGACGGGAGGCCGATCGCCAGGATCCGCAGGGTCGTGGCCACAGCCAGTTCGCTGGACCCTTGCGTCACGTGGATGAGCCCGAACGCCCAGTACACCTGCCCGGCCGCCTGACCGTAGAGGAGGGTGGTCAGGCCGGCCGTCGGCGCGGCCAGCCAGACCGGCAGGGTGCGGAGCAGGAACATCCGTGCGCTCAGGCCGGCCCAGAAGAACAGGACCAGCTCACAGCCGAGCGCGACCAGGGCGGACACCCAGTCGATGGTGAGCATGAGCACACCGGCCAGGAGGAGGGCCGACGCCAGCTTGGCCACCGGGTTGACCCGGAAGATCGCCCGCGTCCCCTCGGGGATCGAGAGCAGGCTCATCGCTGGACCACGGGCTGACTGGTGGCGACGGGGGGGAGCAGGCGGTATTCGCGGTCGGCGACGGCAGCGACGAAGTCGCTGTCGTGGGAGACGGCCAGCACCCCCGTTCCGTCGTCGATGAGTTCGAGCAGCAACGCCACCACTTCGCGCCAGGTGCGGAAGTCCTGGCCGAAGGTCGGTTCGTCGAGGACGAGCAGGCGTGGCTGGGTTGCCAGCACCGTTCCGACCGACAGCCGTCGTTTCTCCCCGCCGGACAGAGTGAACGGATTCGCCTCCGCCAGATGGTCGAGTCTGAGCCTCTGCAACAGGGTGTCGACCCGCGCATCGACCGCGGGTCCGCTCCGGCCAAGGGCACGCGGGCCGACCGCGAGCTCGGCTCGCACCGTGCCGGCAACGAATTGGTGCTCCGGGTCCTGGAAGACCGTGCCGACCCGGGTCAGGAGCTGGCGGGAGGTCCAGCCGATCGGCGCGGCGGCCGCCCCGGCGGCGAAGCCGGCACTTGCCTCGAGTTGTCCGCCCGACGGCTTCAACAGCCCGCCAAGGGTGAGGGCGAGGGTCGACTTCCCCGACCCGTTCGGCCCGGTGACGGCGAGGGCGGTCCCGGCCCCCACGGTGAGGTCGATGTCGCGGGCGACGACGACGCTCTTCGTGCGGGCGATGACGAGGGACTCCGCCCGAAGCAGAATGCCATCCGACCCGCCTCGCACAATAGTCCGCCGGACCGGCATCCCGTGACCGCGTCCTGGCACCCAGACGCCGGCCATCGAGAGCCGCTCACCCTGGCTGGTCAGCACATCATCCGGTCGGCCGTCGGCCAGCACTCCCCCGGTCTGATCGAGCACGATCACCCGGTTCACCAGGTCTTGCCAGATGGCCACCCGGTGCTCGATGACGATGAATGTCGCGGCCGAATGCTCCAGCACCCGTGCCACGGCGTCGCGCACCTCGATCACCCCATCGGGGTCGAGGTTGGCCGTCGGCTCGTCGAGCAGCAGCAGCCCCGGCCTCATCGCCAGCACGCCGGCCAGGGCGAGGCGTTGTTTCTGGCCGCCGGACAACGCCGAGGTGGGATGACCCAGCGGCACGTCCAGTCCCACCAGGGCAAGGCACTCGTGCACGCGGCGCCAGATCTCCTCGCGCGGCACGCCGAGGTTCTCGCAGCCGAAAGCGACGTCGTCGCCGACCCGGGCGAGGATGACCTGCGAGTCCGGATCCTGCAGCAGCAGCCCGGCCTGGCCGCGGGCGGCGGCCGGCTCGCCACCGTTGACCAGCAGCCGGCCGTGCTGTTCGCCCTCATCGTCGCCGCCGAGCACGCCGGCGAGGGCGTGCAGCAGTGTAGATTTTCCCGCCCCGGACGCGCCGAGCAACAGCACGCGTTCGCCGGGTTCGATCCTCAGGTCGAGCCGGGCGACCGCCCAGCCCGTGCGGCCGGCGTGCCGCCAGCCCCACCCCCTGGCGTCGACGGACGCACTCCGGGGGGTGGCCGAGTTCGCGGCGGTCATTGTTTCCGCGCCCTAGCTCGACGCACGAACCGCCCGGCCGGCTGCGAAGCGCGACAGCGCACCGGTGCGAGCCAGGCCGCGCATGGCCAGCCAGGAGAACAGGCCGGCCACAACGATGCCGGAGATGACGGCGGAGAGCGTGTAGATCGTGATGAACGGCGCCGCGGAAGCGGGGTACCAGAACAGCAGGTCATTGATCGCCAGGGCGAGGCCCGCGCCGGCGCCCGCCAGCAGGGAGACGTACAGGCGGTAGTTGGCGTAGAGGAAGATAGCGAATACCAGTTCGGCGCCGAGCCCCTGCACCGCCCCGGAGACGAGGATCGTGGCACCCCAGGCCGTGCCGCCCACCAGTGTGGAGACCACGGCCGCGAGCAGCTCGGTGTAGAGCGCAGCCCCCGGTTTGCGGATGACGAGGCCGCCGAGGACCCCGGCGAACAGCCAGCCGCCGCCGAGGAGAGCCTGAAGTCCAGGCAGGAGCGGGGTGAGCAGCCCGCTGAGCGGGTTGTAGGCCTGGTTCCAGACCACGAAGATCAATCCGCTGGCCACGCCGATGACGCTGGCCACGACGATGTCGACGACCCGCCACTTCCGTGAGGCCGACCGGGTGGTGATGATGGTTTCAGTGTGCACTTTTCGTGCCCTTTCCGTAGAGAAAACAGGGCACGGGTACGAGATGATCTGCCTCCCTGCGCTGGCATGATCCAGATCAGGTTCGACGGTCGAAGCTTTTCGAAGCTTCCTCTCAGCCCGGTTGACCGGACTCCCGTGTTCGTACTCAAGTATAGACCGCCGCCTAGACTTGTATGGTGACTCGAATCCGCGCAGTGTTCGGATGCGCACTGTTCGGGTGCGCACTGTTCGGGTGCGGGCAGCCGACGCGTTCGGTCGGACCACGGTGAGCGTCGCCGTTCCCCTAGTACTCGCGGCCGTTCTGATCCTGCTGCTGCGCCGCTTCATCCTGCGCCGGCGGCGGGTTCTGCGCGGACTCCCGGTGAGCGGCCCGTGGCACCTGCCGCCCTGGCTGCGGCTGCCATGGCTCCGTCGCGGGCGCGGCTGATCGAACGGTCGAACGGAGCGCGCGAACGGGCCGAGCGAACCCGCCGGACCCCGGACCGGGCCGTACTTCCGACCCCGTGTACGCTGGAAGTGGTGAGTCGGGAAGTCTGGTCGACACCCTAGTGTCGTACCGAAAACCAGAGGACCTCCCGTGAACCCACCATCGCAGTCCGCCCCCGCCGCGGAGTCCAAGGGCCGGATCTTCCGCCGGAGCAGCTACCTGGAGTACCTCCACGTCGCCCAGATCCTGCGCAAGGAGACCGTGGGCGGGGCCCTGCTCCTGGCTGCGACCGTCGTCGCCCTCGTCCTCGCCAACACTCCGGCCGCCGACTTCTACTTCTCGCTGCGCGACTTCGAAGTCGGCTTCGAGCCGTGGCACCTGAAGCTGAGCCTCGGCGCCTGGGCGGCGGACGGGCTGCTGGCCGTCTTCTTCTTCATCGCGGGTCTCGAGCTGAAACGCGAGTTCGTCGCCGGCGACCTGCGCACCTTCAGTCGTGCCGTCGTCCCCGTGGCGGCTGCGGTCGGCGGTGTGGTAACCCCGGCCCTCTTCTTCGTGGCCATCAACATCGGCGGCGGACCCGGCGCGCTCCGCGGCTGGGCCGTGCCGACCGCCACCGACATCGCCTTCGCCGTCGCCGTTCTGGCCGTAATCGGCTCCCACCTGCCGAGCGCGCTGCGCATCTTCCTGCTCACGCTGGCCGTCGTCGACGACCTGCTCGCCATCGGGATCATCGCGTTCTTCTACTCCAACGACATCCAGCCGATGATGCTCCTCCTCGCCGTCGTGCCGCTGGCCCTCTTCGCCTACCTCACCCACACGCACTCGAACTTCTTCGGCACGAGGACCTGGGCAGGCTGGGTCATCCTGCTGCCGATCGGGCTGCTGGTCTGGGGGCTGGTGCACGGCTCCGGCATCCATGCCACGGTCGCCGGCGTGCTGCTCGGTTTCGCGGTGCCGGTGCTGCGCAGCCGAAAGGGCGGCGGCCCCGACGCCGGCCCTGGTCTCGCCCAGACGCTCGAGCACCGCATCCGCCCGGTCTCGGCCGGTTTCGCCGTGCCCGTGTTCGCGTTCTTCTCCGCCGGGGTGAGTATCGGCGGCACCGCGGGACTCACGAAGGCCCTGACCGACCCGATCGCCGTCGGCATTGTTGTCGCCCTGGTCGCCGGGAAGCCGGTGGGTATCCTCTTTGCCACCTGGCTGGTCACCAGAACGACGAGGGGAACCCTCGATCCCGACCTGGCCTGGGTAGACGTCTTGGGGGTGGCGATGCTCGCAGGGGTGGGTTTCACGGTGTCGCTGCTGATCAGCGAACTCGGGTTCGGGCATGGCACGGTGCTCGACGACCACGCCAAGGTGGCCATCCTGACCGGGTCACTGCTCGCTGCGCTGCTCGCCACCGTTGTGCTGCGCGCACGCAACCGGCACTATCGGCTGGTCGAAGCGAAGGAACGGCTCGACGAGGACCGCGACGGGATCCCCGACGTCTTCGTCGACTGAACCGCACGGTCGCCGGCCGGGGCTCGGCCCGCCGTGTCGGCCGAGGACCGTGCAGCCTAGCGCTTCACCGCACGGATGACGCGGGAGATCGCCTTGCCGGCCACCCAGACGAACGGGATGCCGACGGCGAGCAGGGAGATGACGTTCGGCTCGAATCGTAGCGAACCACCCGACTTCACGTAGGCGCCGATCGGCAGCGACATTCCACCGCCACCACCACCGCTGCCCGTGCCGCTTTCGGCGGAATCGCCCTCGCCGCCGCCGAACCCGTAGTAGACGAGGGCGACGGGAACCAGGCTGATGCCGTCCACCTGCACGGGATCGCCGTAGGCGGTCTTCACGCCGGCGGAGCGGGAAATTTCTGCGAGCTTCTCTGGCAGGCTAGTCATCCCCTCAGGCTACCCCTTGTCCGGTTTGAGCAGAGAAGCCGGGCGCACGGCGCCGCGTCCGAACCTGGCGGTGACCGTGTCGACTGCCCGCTCAGCCCCGCGCCAGTCGTCGTCCGGGTCCCACAGGCCGAGACCCTGGCCGTCACCGTCGCCGAGCTGCTCCACGCGCACCCCGATCAGCCTCACCCGGATGCCGGAGGCGGCGAGCGTGGCGAAGCTGGCCGCGGCCTCCTCGTAGATCCTCCGACCGACGTCGGTGGCCTCCGCGAGGGTACGCGATCGTGTCACCGTGCTGAAGTCGGCGTAGCGCAGTTTCAGCACGACGCACCGGCCGACGAGCCCGGCGCCGCGAAGCCGGGCCGCCACCGCATCGGCCTGGCGCAGCAACTCGCTGCGGAGGCGGGCGACATCCGTGACGTCGTGCTCGAAGGTGACCTCGTGGCCGACACTCTTCTCCTCGCGCTCGGTGGTGACCGTGCGCGGGTCCCTCCCCCAGGCGAGATCGTGTAGTTTGCGCCCGGACGCCTCCCCCACCGCCTTCTGCAACACCGCCAGGGGGGTGCGGGCTACGTCACCGATCTGCCTCAGGCCGAGCCGAAAAAGCGACGCCTCGGTCGTCTGGCCGACCCCCCAGAGGGCGCCGACGGGCAGCGGATGCAGGAAAGCGAGGGTCTCCTCCGCGGGGATCACGAGCAGCCCGTTGGGTTTGGCGCGCCCCGAGGCCATCTTGGCGACGAACTTGGTCGATGCCGCGCCGACGGAGCAGGTGAGCCCGGTCTCGGCCTCCACGGTGCGCCGGATCAGCGCGCCGACCACGGCCGGCGAACCGTGTAAACGTCTGGCGCCGGCAACGTCGAGGAACGCCTCATCGATGCCGAGCTGTTCGACGAGCGGCGTGATGTCGCCGAAGATACCCATCACCTGGTCCGAGAAGTGCTTGTACCTGCTCATCTGGGGCTCGAGCACCACTGCCGACGGGCAGCGGCGCAGCGCGAGCGCCATCGGCATGGCCGAGTTGACCCCATAGCGCCGGGCGACGTAGTTCGCCGCGGTGACGACGGATCGGCCGGAGCGGTGCCCGACAATCACGGGTTTGTCGACGAGTTCGGGACGGTCGAGCAGCTCCACCGACGCGAAGAACGCGTCCAGGTCCACGTGAAGCAGGGTCGCGGTGCTGTCGTCGACGGATGCCGCCGAGACCGTTCGGTCACTTCCGTCCTGCCTGCTCATGGAGTGACCCTAACCCACCGGGCTGCCCTGACGCGCCACCGGATTCCCGGCACCCGATTTCGTGACGCGGAATGCGAGCGGGCCGGACTCCGTTGCACCTGACAACGAAAGGAGCACCCATGACGCACGATTGGATTGCGCTGCAGAAATTGGCCCACGACGAGTTCACCGCTCGGGTCGACCGGATCACCGAATGGGACCGGGCCACGCCCGACCCCGACTGGACCGTGCGCGACCTCGTGCGCCATCTGGTTCTCGAGCAGCAATGGATCCCACCCCTGCTCGGTGGGCTCTCCCCGCTCGAGGCCCGCCGCGCCCTGGCTCCGTTGGGTGCGGACCTGGCCGCCGAGTGGCGCACCCACTCGGAGGCCGCGACCGCCGCGTGGCGGGCGACGCCGTTGGACGCCCCGGTGACGCTGTCGTATGACACGGTGACCGCCCTCGACTACCTGCGAGAGCAGGTCTCCGAGGTTGTCATCCATACCTGGGATCTCGCGCGCGCCACGGCCGCGGACGATACGCTCGACGGGTCGCTCGTCGCAGCGGTCTGGACGGTCTTCGAGCCGCAGCGGGACACACTGGAGGCCAGCGGCCTCTTCGCCTCGCCCGTTCCGATCGCCGAAGACGCCCCACTCCAGTCGAGGCTGCTCGCCCTGACCGGGCGCGACGCACGCGTCTAGTCTCGATTCGGCCGGCAGCTCACCCTGCGCGCGCCTACCGGGCGATCTTCTCCGCCCCGGCGATGCGCTGGGCGATGTAGATCGGCACGATGGACACGAGCACGAGCACGACAGCGATCACGTTGACCACCGGGGCCTGGTTCGGCCGGAACAGGTTGTCGAGGATCCAGAGCGGCAGGGTCTTCACCGACGAACCTGCCGTGAAGGTCGTGACGATGATCTCGTCGAAGGAGAGGGCGAACGCCAGCAGCCCACCCGCGAACAACGCGGACCGCAGCTGGGGGAACGTGATCAGCCGGAAAGTGGTCCACACCCCGGCACCCAGGTCGGCGGAAGCATCTTCGTAGCTGGTGCCGAGGAGTCGGAGGCGCGCGATCACGTTGTTGAACACGGTGACGATACAGAACGTGGCGTGCGCGACGATCACCGTGACAATGGAAAGTTGCAGTCCGAGGATCGTTCGGAATGCGTTGTTGAGCGCGATGCCCGTGATGATGCCGGGAAGGGCGATCGGCAGGATAACCAGCAGGCTCACCGCCTCCCGCCCGAAGAACTCGAAGCGCTGCAGGGCCAGGGAGGCCAACGTGCCGAGCACCAGGGAGATCACGGTCGCGGCGAGGGCAACCTGCACGCTGGTGAGCACGGCATCGAGCGCGCCCGCGTTACCGAAGGCCTTCACCCACCATTCCAGGGTAAACCCGGGCGGCGGCCAGGTCAGGCTCGTACTCGTGCTGAACGAGTTGACGAGCACCACGACAAGCGGCAGGTATATTGCCGCGAGCACGACGATCGTGATCGCGGCCAGTAGGCCCCGCGCCAGGCTGCTCAGTCTCATGGTGGCCTCTACAGGTTGTCCAGGGCACCGGTGCGGCGCACGGCGGCGAGGTAGGCGAAGATGATCACGATCGGGATCAGGGCGATGGCCGCGGCGAGCGGCAGGTTGTTGGCCGCGCCGACGTTCGTGTAGACGAGGTTGCCCAGCATCTGGTTGGCCCCGCCCACGATGTTCACCGTGATGTAGTCGCCAAGCGAGAGGCTGAAGCTGAAGATCGAGCCGGCGATGATGGCCGGCCAGATCATCGGCAGCACCACGAGGCGCAGGGTCGACCAGGTCTTGCCGCCCAGATCGCCGGATGCCTCCAGCAGCGAGTCCGGCACCCGCTCGAGTCCGGCATAGATGGGAAGGATCACGTAGGGCAGCCACAGGTAGGAGAGCGTGATGATGGTCGCCGGCAGGCCATAGCCGGGGGTCTGGCCACCGAACGGCGCCACCAGCCATTCGAAGATCCCGTCCCGGGAGAGCACGGAACGCCAGGCGTAGGCCTTGACGAGGTAGCTGGCCCACAGCGGCATGAGCACTGCAATCACGAGAACCCGCTGCAGCCTCGCGCTGGCCACCTTCGCCATGAAGAACGCGATCGGCAAGGCGATCAGGATGTCGACAAGGGTCACCAGCAGTGCCACCCCCACCGTACGAAGGGTCACGGTCTGGTACAGCGACCCGGTGAGCACCGCGATGATGTTGTCCAACGTCCAGGTCTGCGAGATGGTGCCGGTGAAGGTGTCGACGGTCCAGAGCGCGGTGATCAACAGTGCCGCCAGGGCAGCGATGTAGACCAGGCCCAGCCAGAACATCGGTGCCGACAGCAGCAGCGACAGGCGCAGCCTCGGATGCCTGCTCAGAAAGACCGAGCCCCGCCGGGCGACCGTGTCCCGCGGGGCGGGAACGATCGGCCGGCCGACGGGCCGGGTCGGAGTGTCAACGGTCATGGTGCCTTTCTGCTCGCGCGGGAAGGAGGGAGGCCGGCGCGCTAGCCCTTGATCTCCTGCCAGGCGGTGGTCCAGGCGGCGTAGTCGGTGCACTTGACGTCGGTGCGGCCGTCGACGCACGTGGCGATCGGAGTGGTCCAATACCAGATCTTCGACGCGTAGTCGGCGTCACCGGCGTGGAAGAGCGAGCACTGGTCAGGGTTCGACATGAAGTCGCAGGCCTTCTGGTTGGAGGGTGCCTCCCCGAAATACTCTGTGGCCTGCGCGTTGGCCTTCGGGCTGCTGATGTAGTTCAGCCAGGCGTACGCGCAGTTCGGGTTCTTCGCCTTCGACCCGACCATCCAGGTGTCCGACCAGCCCGTGACGCCCTCGGAGGGCACGACGACCTCCGCCTTGGTTCCCGGGGCCAGGGAGTTGCGGATGACCTGCCAGGTCGTGCCGACGACGGTGTCCCCGGTCTCGAATGCCTGGATCGACTTGAGGTAATCCGACCAGTACTCGCCGATGTTCGGGCGCTGCACCTTGAGGAGGTCCACGGCCGCGGCCAGCTGCTTCTCGTCGAGGGCGTAAGGGTTTTTGATGCCGAGGTCGGGCTGGTGGCTCATCAGGTACATGGCGGCATCCGCGATGTAGATCGGCGAGTCGTAGGCGGTGACCTTACCTTTGTAGGCCGAGGACTTGTCGAACACGACGTTCCAGGACGTGGGCGCCGGGGTCACGGCGTCCGTTTTGTACATGAGCAGATTCGCCCCGTAGCCGTGCGGCACCCCGTAGGAGACGCCGTCGACGCTGTTCCAGGCCTGCAGTTTGAGGAAGTCGTAGACGCCGGCGTAGTTGGGGATCAGGTCGGTGTTCACGGGGGCGACGTCGCCGGCCGCGACGAGACGAAGCGAGGCGTCACCGGATGCCGCGACCAGGTCGTAGTCGCCGGTCTTCATCAGGTTGAACGCCTCGTCCGAGGTGCCGTAGGTCTTGCTGGTGACCTTGCACCCGGTCTCGTCCTGGAAGGCGCTGACCCAGTCGACGGCCGGGTCGTTGCTGCCGTCCTCCACGTAGCCCGGCCAGGCGAGGATCGACACTGCCCCTTCGTTGGTGCCGAGTTTCGTCGGGGCCTTGGCCCCCGTGCTTCCGCCGTTGCCGGCCGAGGTGGTGCCGCAGGCGGTCAGGAGGGCGACGGAGAGGATGGCCAGCCCGGCGAGGGCGGCCGATGTCTTCGTGCGACGAAGGGGAGTAGAGCGATTCATTGCGGTCTCCATTTGAGTTAGCGTGTTGCGGGTTCTGGTCTGGTGAGCAGGGGAAGGTCGTCGGCGGGAATCGGGGCGGCGGCCAGGGCCACCGTGTCGCGTTCGTCCCAGCCCACCCGCACCCGGGATCCGCGTTCGTCTTCGCCGACCCGGTCGGCGTCGTTCTGTTCGAGGACGGTGACGCGTGTGCCGATGTCGAGGTCGACGATCAGACGGGTGCTGCTGCCCACGTAGATGACCTCGGCGAGGACGCCCGCCACCTCGCGGTCGGTGTGGATGGCGGTGTCCTCGCGGCCGATGCTCATCTTCTCCGGCCGCACGGAGTGGATGCCGCCGCGCCCGAGCACCAGCCTGGACAGGGTGTCGTCGAGGATGTTGGAGGTGCCGACGAACGCGGCGACGAACGGTGAGACCGGTTTGTCGTAGATCTCGGCCGGACTGCCGAGTTGCTCGATCCGGCCCTCGTTGAAGACCGCGATCCGGTCGCTGAGGGTGAGGGCTTCCTCCTGGTCGTGCGTGACGAAGATGAAGGTGATCCCGAGTTCGCGCTGCAGTTCCTTGAGCTCGACCTGCATCTGTTCCCGGAGTTTGAGGTCAAGGGCACCGAGCGGCTCGTCGAGGAGCAGTGCCTTGGGGCGCACCACCGTCGCCCTGGCGAGGGCGACCCGTTGGCGCTGGCCGCCGGACAACTGACCTGGTTTACGGTCGCCGTAACCCTCGAGGCGCACGGTGGCGAGCGCTTCCCTGGCCAGTGCGTGCCGCTCGCGTCTCGGCATCCCGCGCACCCGGAGTCCATAGGCGACGTTGTCGAGCACGCTCATGTGCGGGAAGAGCGCGTAGTCCTGGAAGACCGTGTTGACGTCACGGTCGAACGGCGCGCGGTCCGTGACGTCCTGGCCGAAGAGGGACACCGTGCCGCTGGTGGGCTGTTCGAATCCGGCGATCAGGCGGAGCACGGTCGTCTTGCCGGAGCCGGACGGCCCGAGCATGGAGAAGAACTCCCCCTCAGCGATGTCGAGGTCGACCCCGTCGACGGCGTTGACCGCGCCGAACGTCTTGGTCAACCCGGTCAACCGGATCGCTGGTTGGTCAGCAGCCACGGGGCCTCCTCGCTCGTCCTTGTCGCTAAATCATATGGAAGCGGATGTAACTTCGTCCGGTTTCCCATGTTGCGGTCGGGTCACAATGCGTTTCGCTGCCATCATGGCCCCTCTCGTCCGCGCCCGTCAGGCTGAGTAGGGTGAGAAACATGACCGAAGCCATCAGCGTGCGGGGCCTGACGAAGAGTTTCGGCAAGGTCAGGGCCCTGGAGCACCTCGACCTTGCTGTGGCGGTCGGCGAGGTTCACGGCTTCCTCGGACAGAACGGTTCGGGGAAGACGACGACCCTGCGCATCCTGCTGGGGCTTCTCCGGGCCGACTCCGGAGAGGTGGCGTTGCTCGGGGGCGACCCGTGGTCCGACGCGGTCGACCTGCACCGCCGCCTGGCCTATGTGCCCGGAGATGTGACGCTCTGGCCGTCTCTGTCCGGCGGAGAGGTCATCGATCTGCTCGGCCGGTTGCGCGGCGGACTCAACCCGGTGCGGCGCGCCGACCTGTTAGAGAGATTTCAGCTGGATCCCACCAAGAAGTGCCGCACCTACTCGAAGGGCAACCGGCAGAAGGTGGCGTTGATCGCCGCGTTGGCCAGCGACGTCGAGCTGTTGCTCCTGGACGAACCGACCTCCGGCCTGGACCCGCTGATGGAGGCCACCTTCCGTTCCTGCGTGCAGGAGTTGCGCACCGCCGGGCGCACCGTGCTGCTGAGCAGCCACATCCTGGCCGAGGTCGAGGCGTTGTGCGACCGGGTCAGCATCATCCGAAACGGCGCCGTCGTGGAGACCGGCTCCATCGCCGCCATGCGGCACCTGACACGCACGGTGATCCAGGCCGAGGTGCCGGCGGTGCCGATCGGTCTCGCCGCGATGCCCGGCGTGCACGAGGTGGTGGTGACCGGCAACCGCATCACGGCGAGCGTGGAAACGGCCGGCCTCCCCGGGCTGCTCGCCGCGCTCGGCGCGGCAGGGGTCAGCTCGCTGACGAGCAGCCCGCCGACCCTGGAGGAGCTGTTCCTGCGCCACTACGAGAGCGTACGGAGATGAGCACCCAGCTGCGGGGCACGGTCAGCCTGCTACGTCTGGCACTGCGCCGGGACCGCTGGCTGCTGCTCGGGTCCGTTCTCGGATTCGCCGGGATCGCCGCCTCGTCCGCGTCGGCGACCGCGGGCCTGTACCCCGATCCGGCGTCCCGGATCGAGGCGGCCGGGGCGGTCAACGCGTCCGCCGCGATCGTGGCCATGTACGGGCGGATCTACGATCCCACCTCGCTCGGCGCGCTGGCCATGTTCAAACCCGCCGTCTTCGGTGCGGTAGCCGTGGCGATCCTGATGGTGGTCGTCGTGATCCGGCACACCCGCGCCGAAGAGGAGTCGGGAAGGCTCGAGCTTGTCGGCGCCGGCGTGGTCGGGCGCTCGGCCCCGCTCGCCGCGGCGTTGATCGTCGCCATCGGGGCCAGCGCGGCAATCGGGGCGGCCACCGCCGCGGGGCTCCTCGCCGCCGGCCTGCCGGCGCC
>NZ_SOFP01000036.1 GCF_004402785.1 Cryobacterium algoritolerans | reverse complement strand
CGCTGCCCGGCGGGGCGCTGACCGGCGGGGCGCTGCCCGGCGGGGCGCTGCCCGGCGGGGCGCTGCCCGGCGAGACTACTCCCAGACGCTGGGGGCGGCTGCGCGGGTCGCGGGCATTGCGACATCCGTGCTCCACTCCAGCAGCCAGTGCGGAACGGTGACGGACACCGGAACCGCCCCGACCGCATCGGTGAGTTCCTCGATCGTGACGACTCCGCCGCCGCGCTTGAGAAATCGTCCGCGGATGAAGCCCTGGGCATAGACCTCAGGCACACCGTCGGCATCCGTTCGCACGAAACGCTGCTCCACGTAGACGGCCTTCTCGTCGAAGCCGAGGATGCGCGACTCAACGGTGAAGCGCTGGCCGAGGGTCAGGGACTTCCGAAAGCTGATCGTCTCCGAGACGACGACGGGGTACCAGCCCTTGGCGAGGAAGATCGCCCAAATCCCGGTGCGCTGCAGCATATCGAAGCGCGCGATGTCCATGATCGACAGGTACACCCCGTTGTTCATATGCCGCAGGATGTCCTGGTCGGTCGGCAGGGTGATGAACCGGGTGCGGGCGACGTCGTAGTGGCCCAGCCGGGGGCCGAAGCGGGACAACAGACTGTGGAGGAGTGTTCGCCAGAGCATATGCACCCTGCGATGGTAGCCTGCCCCGCCGCGGCCAGCATTCGACTACGGTTCCGTTGCCCAATCTGCTGACGTTCGCGCTGGCCTCCGTCGCGCTGATTGCGCTGCCTGGACCGACCGTGCTGTTCGTGATCGGGCGTTCACTGGCGCTCGGCCGCATCGGCGGCTTCCTCAGCGTGCTCGGTAACACACTCGGTATGGTTCCCGTGATCGCGGCCGTCGCGCTCGGCCTCGGGGCCGTCGTCACCCAGTCCGTGATGGTATTCACCGTGATCAAGTTCGTCGGTGCCGCGTACATCGTCTACCTGGGCGTCCACGCCATCCGCCACCGCCGCGCAGTGGCCAGGGACATCGGGGTGAGCGGCGCCCGCAAGTCCAATTGGCGCCTGCTGGCGGAGGGTTCGGTCGTCGGCATCAGCAACCCCAAGTCAATGGTCTTCTTCGTCGCGGTGCTGCCGCAGTTCGTCGACTACCGGGCCGGTGCCGTGCCGCTGCAGCTGATGACCCTCGGCGTGTTGTTCGTGTTCCTCGCGCTCGTCGGCGACAGCGTATGGGCGCTGGCGGCAGGTTCGGCCAGGGACTGGTTCGCGAAGTCGCCGCGGCGGATGGAAAACCTCTCGGCGACCGGTGGAGTGATGATGATCGGCCTCGCGGCGTACTCGCGGCCACCGGCGCCCAGTCCTGATCCTGATCCTGATCCTGATCCTGATCCTGATCCTGATCCTGATCCTGATCCTGATCCTGATCCTGATCCTGATCCTGATCCTGATCCTGATCCTGATCCTGATCCTGATCCTGATCCTGCCGACTGTCCCCGTTCCGTCGAGAGTGACCGGCCAGACGGCGACCCTCGACCGGAATCACACTCGGTTCAGACGGGCACGGTCGGGTTTCAGACGGGGAGGGCGGTGGGCAGTGCCGCGACCCGGCGCACGAAGGCTCCGAGGCGGCGGTAGACCTCCTGCGACTCGGGGTGCCGGGAATCCTGCTGCCAGGTGTGATGCGTGTTCGCCTGGCCGCGCTCGTAGATCAGCGTATCGACGGCGATCGACCGGCGACGAAGCGCCGCGATGAAGTTGAGGTTGGCCCGGTAGAAGTAGTCCCGCTCAGACGTGGTCACGAAAACAGGCGGGAACCCGCTGTCGAGCCATTCGATCGGGGACATGAACCGGGCCGCGGCGCGCAGCACAAGCCCGCGGCCGCGCTGGGGCAGCAGCATCCTTAGGAAATTGAGGCTCAGCACGAAGCCGCGCTCGAACATCACCGAGACATCCGCGATGCTGCAGTGCTGTACGAGACCGCGCAGGTTCTCCGGGTCGACCTGTGGGCGGATGCCATAGTAGGCGGCCAGCTTGGGTTCGTAGGCGGAGGCGGCCAGGAGCGCGGCGATGTGCCCGCCGGCCGAGTCTCCGCCGAGCACGATCCGGGTCGGGTCGCCACCGAAGCGTTGAATGTGGCGCGCCACCCAGTCGAGCACCTCGTTGGCGTCCTCGAGCATGTGTTTGAGCTGGAAGTGGGTGGCCATCCGATAGTTCGCATTGACCACGATCATGCCGTCGGCCGCCTGGCTCGCGCAGTACTTGGTCAGCGGCGCCTTATCGCCCGAGGTCCAGCCGCCACCGTGGAAGTAGATGTAGACCGGGAGCGGTTCGGGCGCGTCGTGGGGCACCATCACGTCCAGGCGGTGGTCACGGATGCCGTCGCCGGCATAATCGAGGTCGAGATGGTAGTCCACGGTGTCGATCGGCTGAACGTTGAACTTGTGCAGTTCGCCGGGCTGGATGCGGTGCATCAACGCCCGCCAGACCCAGACCGGAACGCGCGAAAGCGCGGTCTCCTTGTGCGGTTTGGTCTTCCGCGCCGTGTCCTTCCGCGCCGCGTCCTTCTGCGCCGTGTCCTTCCGTGGCCTGCTGCGCGGTGTGCCGGCGGTCATGCGAGGGAGTGGTGGGTCTGAATCACTCGAGGACTGTATGCCGCCCGACCGTGAGCAAGCTGAGAGCACCTCAATTTCCGATAGTGCTCCCCGCGGACCGCCGATGGTCCGGCCCGTCGAGACCCGAGAACCGCCGGTGGGCGACGGCCGGGGCAGCACTCCCCGGTCGTCGCTGCAGATGGCCCTACTTCCCAGAGCCTTCCGTGTTGTCCGAGGCTCCGCCGAAGACGCCGGTGGCCTCGAGGATGCCGCGGGCCAGGGTGTGGAAGTGCAGGTTGAAACCCAGCACGGCCGGCGTCGAGCCGGGGCCGACGTCAAGGTGGGGCACGTCCACCGCGTGCACGAGGAACTGGTAGCGGTGCGTGCCCGTGGCGGCCGGCGGCCCTGCCCCGATGAACGCGCGCTGTCCCGCCTCGTTGGGCAGCGTCATAGCACCGGCGGGCAGCAGGTGCCCGCCGGCCGCGCCGACGCCCGCCGGGAGGTTGGTCACTGTTGCCGGCAGGTTGAAGACTGCCCAGTGCCAGAATCCGGAGCCGGTCGGCGCATCCGGGTCATACATGGTCACCGCGAAGCTCCGGGCCGCTGCCGGGAAGCCGGACCAGGACAGCTGGGGCGAGACGTCAGCACCTCCGGAACCCATGCCGTACTGCGCGGGGGCGAGCGGCCGGCCGTCGGTCATGTCCGTGCTGGCGAGGGTGAAGAGAGGGACCTCGCCGAATCGGGCGAGGGGATCAGGTGTGCTCACGTTTTCCTCCGATGTCTGCCATCAGCCTATTTGGATTCCGCCGCGGGGCGAGTGACCGACCGATTGCCGGCCATACACCGGGCCGCATGATCACTCCGAGTGTTACCGACCCGACGACGCCGACGACGCCCACCCTGACCTAAATTCCCTGTCCCGCGGCTGGGATCCCTCCCCGTTCATTCTGCCCAACCTCTTCATCAGCATGCTCGCCGGGCTGCAGGGGGCGATCCTTCTCATCGCCGCGAAGCGGCAGGACGCGATCGCGGCCCCACTCGCCCAGCACGATTTCGACACCGTCGTCGCGGCCAAGATCGACATCGAGAGCCTGCTCGAGATCAACCGACACCAGCTCGGCATGATCGAGGCGCTGCACACGGTGCTCCAGCGCCTCGAACACTCCGCGCCCCAGGCCACGACCTCCGACCAGTCACCGGGGCGGGGCCGATAAAATGGGCCGATGGCCATCCCGAAAATCCTGCTCTACTACGTCTTCACGCCGCTGGCCGACCCCGATGCCGTGCGCCTCTGGCAGCGCGACCTCTGCGAGTCGCTGGGCATCCGTGGCCGGATCCTGGTCTCGACCCAGGGGCTGAACGGCACGATCGGCGGCGACCTGGCCGCGCTCAAGCGGTACGTGCGGAAGACCCGCGACTACCCGGCTTTCACACGGATCGAGTTCAAGTGGAGCAACGGGACAGCGCTTGACGAGGCTGGCCTCAGCCTCGACTTTCCCCGCCTGGTTGTGAAGGTGCGGGACGAGATCGTGAGCTTCGGAGCGCCGGATGAACTCCGGGTCAACGCTGACGGCGTCGTCGGCGGCGGGGAAAAACTGAGCCCGCTCGAGCTGCACGCGCTGGTCGGGGAACGCGGCGACGACGTCGTCTTCTTCGACGGGCGCAACGCGTTCGAGGCGGAGATCGGCCGGTTCCGGAACGCGGTCGTGCCCGATGTTTCCCAGACGCGCGAGTTCGTCGCCGAACTCGACAGCGGCAGGTACGACCATCTCAAGGGCAAGCCCGTCGTCACCTACTGCACCGGCGGCATCCGCTGCGAGGTGCTCAGCGGCCTGATGAAGGACCGCGGCTTCATGGAGGTGTACCAACTCGACGGCGGGGTCGTGCGTTACGGCGAGGCGTTCGGCGACGACGGCCTGTGGGACGGGTCGCTCTACGTCTTCGACCAGCGGATGTCCGTGGACTTCAGCGACCACACCGCGGTGCTCGGCCGTTGCCAGGCCTGCGGTGATCCGACGAAGAACATGCTCAACTGCCGTGACGCCTCCTGCCGGGAACAGCTCGTGGTCTGCGAGGCCTGCGCTGCGGCGTGCGCGCCGGCCTGCTCCGGGCACGCCAGGCCATAGTCTGGGGTCAAATAGGAAAACGGGGTGCGCGGATGCCAATCGGAGCGGTGATCGAGTTCACGAATATTACCAAACGATTCGGGAATGTCACCGCGGTCGACGACCTGTCGTTCTCCGTCGAGCCAGGCCGGGTCACCGGCTTCCTCGGCCCCAACGGCGCGGGCAAGACCACCACCCTCCGAATGCTGCTCGGCCTGGTCGGCCCCAGTTCCGGCACCGCTACCTTCGGCGGCCTGCGATACCACGACCTGCCGCACCCGTTGGCAACCGTGGGCGCCGCCCTTGAAGCCGCCAGCTTCCACCCCGGCCGTACAGCCCGCAACCACCTCGCGATCTACGCGACCGCGGCGGGCCTGCCGCGGACCCGGGTGGCGGAGGTGCTGCACCTGGTCGGCCTGGCCGACCACGGCAGCCGGCGCGTCGGCGGCTACTCCCTGGGCATGCGGCAGCGCCTTGGCCTGGCCTGCACGCTGCTCGGCAACCCCGGCGTGCTCGTCCTCGACGAACCGATCAACGGCCTCGACCCGGAGGGCATCAAGTGGATCCGCGGCTTCCTGCGCGATATGGCCGCCGAGGGCCGCACCGTTCTGGTCAGCTCCCACCTGCTTGGCGAGGTGCAGCAGAGCGTGGATGACGTGATCATCATCGCCCAGGGCAGGCTGGTGCACCGCGGGCCGCTGTCCAGCCTGGAAATGCAGGTGGCGCCTCAGGTCGTCGTGGACTCCCCCGATCGCGCCGCCCTGGCGAACGCCCTGACCCGAGCCGGCGTTGACTTCTCCCAGGGCCGCACCGGGCTGCTGGCCACGGCCGCCGACCCGGCACGGATTGGCCACATCGCCTTCACCGCCGGCGTGGAGGTGAGCGCCCTGCACCGGCAGAAGAAAGGTCTGGAGGACGCGTTCCTTGCCCTCGTGGACGGCGGCGACTCACGGTGACCATGCTGCTGCGCGCCATCCGCGCCGAGTTCGCCAAGCTCCTCACCACCCGCATCTGGTGGGTGCTCGCCGTCGTGCTGTTCGGTTACATCGCCGTGCTCTCCGGCGGCCTCGCGGCGCTGTTCGCCGGAATCGAGAGCGGGGCGATCGACCCACGCGCGGCCGGCACCGGCCCCCCGGGCACCCCGCCCCTCGGCAGCCTTCCCCCGCTGGTCTACAGCTTCGCGTCCTCCGTCGGCTATGTATTCCCTGTGCTGCTCGGCGCGCTCGCGACCACCGGCGAGTTCCGGCACCAGACCCTCACGCCCACGTTCCTGGCCAACCCTCGGCGTGTGCAGGTGCTCGGCGCGAAAACGATCACCCTATTTCTGGCCGGCGGCGCGTTCGGGGCCGTCGCGCTGCTGGCATCCGTCGGCGTCGGCGCCCTCGTCATCAACGCGTTCGGGGTGGACACCCTCCTTGGCGGCGGTGCCACCTGGGCCTTGATCGGCCGCACCCTCGCTGCCATGGCACTCTGGGCATCCATCGGGGTCGGCCTCGGGGTGCTCGTGCCCAGCCAGGTTGCCTCGATCGTGATCGTGCTCGCGTTCACCCAGTTCGTCGAGCCGCTGTTGCGCTTCGCCTCGATGTTCACCTCGGCCACCGCCGGGATCGGCAAGTTCCTGCCGGGTGCGGCGTCGGACGCCCTCGTCGGCGCCAGCATTTTCACCGTGGCCGGCCCGGTCGGTGGTGTGGCGGCCGCGCTCGACTGGTGGCAGGGCGGGCTCGTGCTGCTCGGCTATGCGGCAGCGGCCACCATCGGCGGCTACTTCGTCAGCTGGCGCCGCGACGTCACCTGATCCCGGCGCCACCTGTCGGTCCCTGCTGTCCGCGCCGTCTCCTGGACGGCGCGTAGGCTCGACCCATGGGCATTGAGACACAGTTCCGCGCAATCGTCGTCGATCGCACCGAGGACGCGGAGGGCAAGAAGACCCAGAGCTCGGCGCTCCGCCTGGTCGATGACGGTTTCCTGATGCCGGGCGACGTGACCGTCGCCGTCGACTACTCCGGCATCAATTACAAGGACGGTCTCGCCCTGATGGGTCGCCCCGGCGTCGTGCGGGTCTGGCCGCTGATCGCCGGCATCGATGTGGTCGGCACGGTCGAGTCAAGCACCGACCCGCGCTGGAGCGCCGGGGATCGGGTCATCCTGAATGGCGCGGGCCTGGGCGAAACCCACCACGGCGGACTCGCCGAGCGGGCCAGAGTGAGCGGCGCATCACTCGTGCGCCTCCCCGCCGGCATCAGCGCGAAGCGCGCGGCCGCGATCGGCACCGCCGGGTTCACGGCCATGCTCTCCGTGCTGGCGCTCGAACGGGGCGGCATCACGCCCGACTCGGGAGACATCCTTGTCACCGGCGCTGCCGGCGGCGTCGGGTCGATTGCGATCGCCGTGCTGGCCGCCCGCGGCTTCCGGGTGCACGCCTCCACCGGCCGGGCCGACGAACTCGGCGGCTATCTGCGGGGCCTGGGCGCCGCCGCGCTGGTCGACCGACGAACCCTGGGGGACGCCGGCAAACCCCTGCAGGCCCAGCACTGGGCTGCCGCGATCGACTCCGTCGGAAGCGCCACCCTCGCCAACGTGCTCGCCCAGGTGAACTACGGCGGAGTCGTCGCCGCCTGCGGCCTGGCCCAGGGCCCTGACCTCCCGACCACGGTCATGCCATTCATCCTGCGCGCGGTGAGCCTGATCGGCATCAACTCGGTCGAGGCGCCGCTTCCGCTGCGAGAGCAGGCCTGGGGCCGGCTCGCGGCCGACCTCGACCTTGGCCTGCTCGACGGCCTGACCGAGCAGATCGGACTCGAAGAAGCGTTCGGGGCGGCCGAACGCATCCTCGCCGGCACGATCCACGGGCGCACCGTCGTCGACGTTCGCCAATAGTCTGCTCGCATGAGCCTTGCCGCTGCAGCCTTCGTTGCCCTTGCAGCGCTGCTGCACGTCTACATCTTTGTGATGGAGAGCATCTGGTGGACGCGTCCGGCCATGTGGAAACGGTTCGGCGTGGCCAGCCAGGCCGACGCTGACACGACCCGGCCGATGGCCTACAACCAGGGTTTCTACAACCTGTTCCTCGCCCTCGGCGCCGTCATCGGGCTCCTGCTCTTCTTCGGCGGCCAGCCGGCCGCCGGCGTCGCACTGGTGCTGTTCAGCGTGGGCTCGATGGTGCTCGCAGCGAGCGTGCTCACGACAACGGGACCGGGCTACCTTCGGGCGGCGCTGACCCAGGGCACCGTGCCGCTGATCGGCTTCATCCTAGTCCTGCTCGGCTGACACGCCGTTCGCGTCAGAGCTTGAGCGAGGCGATCAGGTCGGGTGCGTGGTTGGTGGTCAGGATGAC
Organism: Cryobacterium algoritolerans; assembly: GCF_004402785.1. Taxonomy (GTDB): domain Bacteria; phylum Actinomycetota; class Actinomycetes; order Actinomycetales; family Microbacteriaceae; genus Cryobacterium; species Cryobacterium algoritolerans. The sequence goes on along the minus strand of NZ_SOFP01000036.1, from coordinate 31,611 downwards.
GCGCGCGAAATCATCCTCGACGAGGTCGATCACGACCGCCTGGCGCCTGCGCTTGATCGCGAGGAAGTCCTTGCCGCCGTGGAACTTCCACGTGCCGACCGCGAGCACGAGCGGCACCTCGAGGCCGGGAGCCTTGATCCCGCGGATCCAGATCCAGGGGTCGTCGGTGATGGTCACCGACCGGATGTTCTCCCGCGGCACGACGATGTCGTCGCGCCGGAGCGAGAGGGTCTTCTCTGCCTTCGTGAGGTGGATCTCAAGCCGGTCTGGGTGAACACGCAGGGAAGCCATGCTCCTAGTCTGCCTGTTCCGGGCGGAAATCTGCTTGTCGGTTGCTCACAAAGGAATAACGCCTGGGCAACCGGATGCTCACACCTCCGTCGTGGCGGCCGTAGCTGCCGCGGCGGCCTTCGCGGCGGCCGGCAGCGCCTTGAGAATCCACTCGATCGCGGCCTCATCGTGCGCGGCCGACACGAACCAGGCCTCGAACACCGATGGCGGCAGGGAAACACCCTGGTCGAGCATGGCGTGGAAGAACGGCCCGTACCGGAACGCCTCCTGGCGTTGCACCTGGGCATAGTCGCGCGGCGCAGAAGCCGCAGCCTCCTCGCCGAACACGAAGCTGAACAGGCTGCCGGCGGTTTGCACGCTGTGTGCGACGCCTTCGGCGCTGAGCGCGGCCGATACCGCGCCCGCGAGGCGCAGGGCAGTGGCGTCGAGTTGGGAGTAAACGCCAGCGTCGAGCGCCTGCAGCGTGGCTATTCCCGCGGCCACCGCCACCGGGTTTCCCGACAGGGTGCCGGCCTGGTAGACCGGGCCGTTCGGGGCGAGGTGGTCCATCACGTCGGCCCGGCCACCGAGCGCCGCCACCGGCAGTCCGCCGCCGATGACCTTGCCGAAGGTGAACAGGTCCGGGCTGTACCGCTGCCGGTCGCCCGCGTTCTCGAGTCCCCAGAAACCCGCCGGTCCGACCCGGAAGCCGGTGAGGACCTCGTCGATGATGAGCAGCGCGCCGTGCTCGTGCGCGAGCTCCGTGAGGGCAGCGTTGAAGCCGGGTTCCGGGGCAACGACGCCCATGTTCGCGGCGGCGGCCTCCGTGATCACGGCGGCGATCCGGCCGGGGTGGGCCTCGAAGGCCAGCCGGACGGCGGCGAGGTCGTTGTAGGGCAACACGAGCGTCTGCGCGGCCGTCGCGGCCGTCACACCCGCCGAGCCGGGGAGGGCCAGGGTGGCCAGGCCGGACCCCGCCTGCGCCAGCAGTCCGTCGGAGTGGCCGTGGTAATGGCCGGCAAACTTGATCAGGAGGTCGCGTCCGGTGTAGCCGCGAGCCAGGCGAATGGCTGTCATGGTGGCCTCCGTGCCGGTCGAGACCAGGCGCAGCTTCTCGACCGCGCCGACCCGGGTCTCGATCATTTCGGCCAGCACTGTCTCGCCGGGGGTCGAGGCACCGAAGGACAGCCCGAGCGCCGCGGCATCCTGTACCGCCTGGACCACGCCGGGGTGGGCGTGTCCGAGGATGGCGGGGCCCCAGGAGCTGACCAGGTCGACGTAGTCGCGCCCGTCGGAGTCGGTGACATAGGCGCCCTTGGCCTTGACCAGGAACAGCGGGGTGCCACCGACCGAGCGGAAGGCGCGCACGGGAGAGTTGACCCCACCCGGGATGGCGCGCTGGGCGCGCGCGAACAGGTCGTCGTTGCGGGTCATCAGCGGGTGGGCCTCTCGGTGAGCCAGTCGGCCAGTTCGACGGCCCAGTAGGTGAGCACGGCATCCGCGCCGGCACGGCGGATGCTGAGGACGGACTCTTCGATCGCGCGGCGACGGTCGATCCAGCCGTGGGCGGCGGCGGCCTCGATCATCGCGTATTCGCCGGACACCTGGTACGCCCAGACGGGAACGTCACTGACGGCGGAGACATCGGCCAGCACGTCGAGATAGCTGGCGGCCGGTTTGACCATGACGATATCGGCGCCCTCGCTGATGTCGAGGAGGGCCTCGCGCACGCCCTCCCTGCGGTTGGCCGGGTCCAGCTGGTAGCTGCGACGGTCGCCGACGAGGGTCGACTCCACGGCATCGCGGAAGGGCCCATAGAAGGCGGAGGCGTACTTGGCCGAGTAGGCGAGCACGGCGGTGTCCACGTAGCCGGACTGGTCGAGCGCCTCGCGCACCGCTGCCACTTGGCCGTCCATCATGCCGCTCAGGCCCAGCAGCTGCGACCCGGAGGCGGCCTGCACGAGCGCCATCTCGCGGTAGCGCTCGAGGGTGGTGTCATTGTCGACGGTGCCGTCGACGGAGAGCACGCCGCAGTGCCCGTGGTCGGTGAATTCGTCGAGGCAGAGGTCGGTCTGCACGACGAGGGCGTCGCCGGCCTCGGCGACGAGCGCCCGGGTGGCTGCATTGAGGATGCCGTCGGGGTCGGTCGCACCGGTGCCGATGGCATCGCGCACGTCGGGCACGCCGAAGAGCATGATTCCGCCGATGCCGGCCTCCGCGGCCTGCGCCACGGCGCGCCTGGCGCTGTCGACGGTGTGTTGCACGACCCCCGGCATCGACTTGATTGGCACGGATGCGCCGGTGCCTTCCCGCACGAACATCGGCAGGACGAGCTCAGAGGGGTGCAGGCGGGTTTCGCTGGCCAGGCGACGGAGCGCGGGTGTGCTGCGCAACCGTCGCGGGCGAATGACGGGGTTTATCACTCGTTAACCCTACGTCGCCCGGCCGAGCCTCCGCGAACAGTGACTTAAGTACCGTTTTGGGGCTCGAAATGGTGCGCAACTCACAGTTCGCGGGGTCTGAGGCCGATCCGCGGCGGTCAGCGGGAAAGCGCGACCTGGACCAGGGCCTCGATCAGGGATTCGGCGCTGGGCGCGTCGGCGACCACGTCGACCCGCAGTCCGATCGCCGCAGCGTCCTTCGCCGTTCGCGGCCCGATGCAGGCGACGACGGTGGTTTCGGGCACGGGCCCGAGCTGGTCCTGCACCTGCTGGGCGACGCTCCCGGAGGTGACGAGCAGCGCCTGCACCCGGCCGGCCGCCACGTCGGCCACGACCCGCTCATCAACCGGGACGCCGATGGTGCGGTACGCGACCACCGATTCGACCTCGTGGCCGATTCGGCGCAGCCCCTCGGTGAGGAGCGGCTTGGCGATCTCCGACCGGAGGGTGAGGATGCGCAGCGGCACCACTCCCTGGGTTGCCGCCTCCCACTCGGCAAGGAGACCGCGGGCCGAGTTCTCCTCCGAGGGAACGATGTCGACGCGGTACCCTGCGGCGATCAGAGCCGCGGCGGTGGTCTCGCCGACGGCCGCGATCCGGGTGCCGGGGGCGACGGAGGCCCGGTGCGACGACAGTACGTCGACGGTGGTGGCGCTGGTGACGGTCATCCAGTCGAAATCGCCGGCGGCGAGCCTGGCCAGCGCCTCTTCGAGCGCGGGCGCGTCGTCGGTCGCGGCGAAGTTGATCATCGGCGCTACGATCGGCTGTGCACCCCTGGCGCGCAGGTCGGCCGCGACGTGGTCGCCCCACGGCCCGCCGCGGGGCACGAGGACGCGCCAGCCGGTCAGCGGCTTGGTCAGTTTCGGTTTGGTCTTGTAACGCCAGGTCATTACGAAGTCACCTTCATCGGGGCGAAGTCGGCAGCACCACCGGAGAGCAGGTCTCGGGCCACACGTTCTGAGACGTCCTGGGCGGCGTCGACCAGGTGTGCAATGGAAGAGGATTCAGGCGTCGCGGCATGTGAGCTCACGAGGCTTTTGGCACCATCTGGACTGTACACCGTTGCGGTGAGGAAGAGGAGACCGTCGTCGATCGCGGCCATCGCGCCGATCGGCGCGGCGCACCCGGCCTCAAGGTGCGCGAGCACGAGCCGTTCGGCCGTCGTCGTGGCCTGGGTCGTCGCGTGGTTGATCGCGTCCAACGCCCTGGCCAGCGTGCGTTCAAGACGGCCGGAGCGCACCTCGATCGCCAGGGCACCCTGGCCCGGTGCGGTCGGCCAGGCGGACAGCTCGAGGAACTCGGGCTCGAAGGTGCTCAGCAGTCCGAGCCGGCCGAGACCGGCAGCCGCGAGCACGACGGCGTCGAGGTCGCCCTCCACCACACGACCCAGCCTGGTGTCCACGTTCCCGCGCAGATCGACGACCTCGAGGTCCGGGCGCACCGAGCGCAGCTGCGCCACCCGGCGCGGCGACCCGGTACCGACCCGCGCCCCCTGCGGCAGGGTGGCGAGGGTGAAGCCATCGCGGGCGCAGAGCACGTCGCGGGCATCCGCCCGCTTGGGCGTTGCGCCGATGACCAGGCCCTCGTAGGCGGCGGTGGGCAGGTCCTTGAACGAGTGCACGACGAGGTCGCACTCCGCGGCGAGCAGGGATTCCCGGAGGGCGCTGGCGAACACACCGGTTCCGCCGAGGCTCGACAACGGCTCGGTGGACGTGTCCCCGTGGGTCGTGACCCGAACGATCTCGACCTCGACTCCCGCGGCTGCGGCGATCCGGTTGGCGATCTGTGTCGTCTGGGCGAGGGCGAGGGCGCTCCCGCGGGTGCCCACGCGAATGGCAACACTCACGGTGCCATCCCGGCGACGGCCGGCTTGAAACCGAGACGCACGTTCTCGCAACAGCCGGGACGGCACACGTCGTACCAGGGGCCGAGGTCCGTCATTGCCGGGCGTTCCGCGACGGGCACGTCGGTCAGGCGCTCGCGGACGAGGTCGACCAGTCCGCTGACGTACGCCGGGTCGACGCCGGGAGTGGGCACGCGCACCGAGAACAGGTCGTGTTCCCTGGCTGTTTCCGTTGCCTCGTTGTCGAGGTCCCACATGACTTCCATGTGGTCGCTCACGAATCCGAGCGGCACGATCACGACGGCACGGATGCCCCGGGCCGGCAGCAGCGCGATGGCGTCGTTGATGTCGGGCTCCAGCCACGGCATGCTCGGCGGACCACTGCGGGACTGGAAAACCAGCTGCCACGGGCTCTGGATCGGATCGGCGACAGAGTCGCCGTCGATGACCACCTGCGCGACGGCCAGGTGCTGGGCCTTGTAGGCTCCGCCCTCACCGAAGCCGAGGGCCGCGGGGCCGCTCTTCGCGGCATCCGTCATGGGGATGGAGTGGGTGGTGAACAGGATCTCCACCTCGGTGGCCAGGTCGATGCCGGGGATCGCAGCGGCGACCTCCAGAAGGCCCTTCCGGACCCCGGTGATGAACGGCATCACGAAGCCGGGGTGGTCGAAGAACTGGCGCACCTTGTCGATCTGCACCACACCCTCGAGCCCGTTGGCGGACAGCGCCTCGGCGAAGTCCTCGCGGTACTGGCGGCAACCCGAATAGGAGCTGTACGCGCTGGTGGCGATGGCGAGCAGCCGATCCTGGCCGTTGGTGTGCGCCTCGGCGACGACGTCGCGCAGATACGGACCCCAGTTGCGGTTGCCCCAGAGCACGGGCAGATCGATGCCGCGGCCGGCCAACTCGACCTCGAGTGCTGCCTTGAGCACGCGATTCTGGTTGTTGATCGGACTGATCCCGCCGAAGTGGCGATAGTGATGGGCCACCTCTTCGAGGCGATCCTCCGGGATGCCGCGGCCGCGCGTGACATTGCGCAGGAACGGGATCACGTCGTCCTGGCCCTCCGGCCCACCGAACCCTGCCAGCAGGATCGCGTCGTAGTTTGCCATTACTGCAGCACCTCGACGAGCTCGGCCGTACCGATGCGACGGCCCGTGTAGAACGGGATCTCCTCGCGGACGTGCCGGCGCGCCTCGGTCTCGCGCAGGCCGCGCATGAGGTCGACCAGCTCGGTGAGATCGTCGCTCTCGATCGGCAGCAGCCATTCGTAGTCGCCGAGGGCGAACGCGGAGACCGTGTTGGCGATCGCGCCGCGGTAGGCGGCACCCTTGCGGCCGTGGTCGGCCAGCATTGCGCTGCGCTCGGCCTCGGGGAGCAGGTACCACTCGAAGCTGCGCACGAACGGGTAGACCGTCAGCCAGCCCCTCGGCTCGACTCCGCGAAGGAACCCGGGCACGTGGCTCTTGTTGAACTCGGCGTCCCGGTGCACGCCCATCGCGCTCCAGGTGGGGAGCAGGCTCTTGAGCAGGCGGCTGCGGCGCAGCTCCCGGTTGGCCCACTGCAGGCTCTCTGCCTCGGGCGCGTGGGTCCAGATCATCACGTCGGCGTCGGCGCGCAGCCCGGAGACATCGTAGAAGCCGCGCACGGTGACACCCTCCGCCTCGACGAGCTCCACCACGTCATCGAGCTCGAGGACGGCATGCGGCACGTCGCGGCCGTCGAGGTCATCCGGGTTGGTCGGGTCCTTGCGCAGGACAGTGAACAGGGTGAATCCCTGGGGGGACGCCGAAGGGGCGTCGGCCGCCGAAGCGGTCTCGGCGGGACTGGTCGGGTGGAGTGGGTTTACTGCCTCTCCGGCAGCCGGGTGAGTCATGCCACTAGTCTCCACTGCTTTGCGACCAGAGCCAAAAGACGCACCCGCGCCCCGCGGGCGCAGCGCTCTGTCCGGCGGTGGTTCAGCGGTCCTGGACGGCCTTCACGCCGAGCCAGACCGCCGCGCCGGTGACGAGGGCGGCGGCGAGGGCGATCCCGGCCAAGGCGGCCGGGTTGTCCTCGCCGAGGCGATTCAGCCGCAACCTGAGCAGCCGCACCCGGTAGCGGAACTGCTTGGGCAGGTTGAGCTTGTACTCGATCGCATCGAGCGTGCGCGCGAGTTCGGCCCTGGCCGTCATCGCGTCGGCGCGCAGCTCGGCCTTCGAGCGATGAAGGGCGGCTTCGCCGGTGACGGCGACCGTTTTCGCCTCACTCCCGGCCCGGGTCATGTCCTCAGTGCTCATACTCGCCAACTCCCTTGAACGCGTCAACGTCGTGACGGATGCTTGCCGCGATTCCCTCCGGGTCGGGGGCCGTGCCGGCCTTCACCCGGTTCACCCCGACGAAGACCAGGATCGCCGCAATCAGCAGCAACGACACCGCCACGATCAGTGTGGCGAGCCAGAGCGGCAGCACGAGCGCGAGGGCGATCACGCCAAGGGCGATCAGGACGATCACGGCGAGGAAGGCGAACACGCCGGCCACGGCGAACAGGCCGATGCCGAGCCCGATGTTCTTCGCCTTGCCGGCAACCTCGGCCTTGAAAGCATCGAGTTCCGCCTTGACGAGCGCGATGATCTGGCCGGGCAGCTCACCGAGCAGCACGACGAGCGGTCGCTTCGCCCTGGGGTTGAAACCATTCGGGTTGAATCCACTGTTGCTCACAGTTCCCCCTTCCTTCGATTCGTTGGAGTGCGCGGCGGTTATTTCGTGGCGTCGTCGTCGGACGCGGCCGTCGTGGCGGCCTTCGCCGCGGACTTGGCTGCGGACTTCGCCGCGGCCGGCGTGGCGGCCGCGGTCTTGTCGGGGGCGACCGGGCTGTACGGGGTACCGACGGCATCCGTCGACCCACCGGTCTTGGCCTGCACGGCGGTGACGATCTTCTTGCCGGCGTCGAATAGCGCGGACGGCACGTCGCCGACCCGTTCGAGGGCGAAGTCGCGAACCTCGGTCACACGGCGTTGCACGGGCGGGGCGCTCCACAGGTTCTCAGCGGCAGCCACGATCTGGTCGTAGCGCTTACGTCCGGCGCGGGCGCCCAGGACGTAGCCGACGAGTCCACCTGTGATGAAGAGAAGCTTTCCCCGCATTGTCACTCCATTCCTCGAGGTTCATGTGTTTCACCAGCGTATCCCTCCCCGGGTTCACGCGCAGGGTCGAGGTTGTCCGGGCGATTCCCAGCCTCCCCGGGGCCGGCCGCTCAGATACCGAGCGACGCGTGCCTGACCCTGGCGGCCGCAGCGAGGGCGTCGGGGATCACCGAGGCGAGCCCGGTGCCGGCCAGCCAGGCGCCGGTCAGCTCCAGCCCGGGCGTCGCCTCGACGGCCGCGCGCACCTGACGCACCCGGCCGGGCGCCCCAATGGTCGCCGGCGACAGGGCGTCTGCCCATACCGTGCGGGCGAAGCCGCGCACCGCTGCGGCGTCGAGGTCGACACCGAGGATGGCCGACGCGTCCCGCAGCGCGAGGGCGAGTAGCTCGGGGTCGGACAGGTCTGCCGTTGGGCTGGCCTCGCCGGACCGGCCATAGGAGAGACGGATGACGTGGCGCCCCGGTCCGGCCGCCTCGGCCAGCCAGTCCCACTTCGCCGTGGCGTGGGTCAGGGCCTTGGCGGTCACGCCGGGGGTGCCGGCGGCCACGAGCGCGCCCGTTCCCCGGGGGTGTGCGTCCAACTGCGGGGCGTCGATGACGACGGTGGCCAGTTCGACCGCAGTGGTCTCCGGCCAGGCGAGCCCGGTGAGCGCCGCCAGCTCGGGGCCGAGGTCGGCCACCAGACGAAGGGCCGGGGCGCCCGGGGTCGCGAGGATCACGAAGCGGGCCTCCCGGTCGCGGGTTGCCGGCGGCGATTCCCCGCCTGCGGCAGAGGGCTCGTCAGGCAGGTCCGAGGCCGGGGCCGCAGCCGGAACCGGAACCCCATGCCGCGCGACCCAGGTCGATTCGCCGGCATCGGGCGACCCGACGCGCCGCAGGGTCGTGACCGGGGCATCCGTCACGATCTCGACCCCGAAGTGGTCGAGGTCGGCAACGAGCGCGGCGACCAGCCGCGACATGCCGCCGCGCAGGCCCGCCACGGCGGACCCGGCCGGGGCCGCGGACCGGAGCGACAGGACCGCCCCCGACAGCGAGCCGGCCGTCGTGAGGGCGGCGTTGAGCCCCGGAGCCACGACGTCGATCTCGAGGTCTGCTGCTGAGGAGGAATAGACCCCGGCGGTGACGGGCTCGACGAGCCGTTCGAGCACGCGGCGGCCCATCCGCTTCCGCACAAGGTCGCCCAGGCTGTGTTCGCGGCCGATCGTGAGCACCGGCATCAACCGGTCGAGGTAGGCGCGCCAGGCCCCGCCCCAGCCGATCACGCGGCGAACGTCGTCGGCCAGCGGCGAACCCGGGATCCCGAGCACCCCCGCCTTGGGCAGGGGGAGGCTGATCGAGCCGCCGCCCGGCCCGTCATTGGGCAGGTGCAGCCAGGCCCCGGCAGGGTTGGGGGCGACCACGTCGCCGGTGAGGCCGAGGGAGTCCACGAACTCGGCGACCGTGTTACGGCGCACGGCGACGCTCTCTGCCCCGCTGTCCAGGGCCAGCCCGGCCACCTCGTGGCCTGCCACAGCACCGCCCACCGATCTCGTCGCCTCGAGCACCGTGACGGCGAGGCCGACCCGCGCGCACGCCCTGGCCGCCACGAGGCCGGCCACACCTCCACCGATGACGATGACGTCCTGCATGTGTTTCTCAGCTCCCTGGTCGACGGGCGGTCAGGAGGCGACCGGGGCGGACGCGCCGATCTCGTGCACGAAAGAGACCAGGCGTGTGAGCACATTCGGGTCGGTGAGCGGCGGGACGCCGTGGCCCAGGTTGAGTACATGGGCCGGGGCGGTGCGTCCGCGTTCGAGCACATCGAGCACATGAACTTCGAGCACCGGCCACGGCGCGGCGAGCAGGGCCGGGTCGATGTTGCCCTGCACGGGGACCACTCCGCCGAGGCGGCGGTTGGCCTCGTCCAGGGGCACCCGGTAGTCGACTCCGACGACGTCGGCGCCCACGCCGTGCATCTCCTTGAGGAGTTCCCCCGTGCCAACGCCGAAGTGCACGACCGGCACGTTGCGGCGCGTGGCCGTCTCCTCGATGGCCTGATCGGCATCCGTTGCCGGGGTGCCGCCCTCGGCATAGGTGAGATCGCGCACGTGCGCGATCGCGGCCGCGGAGGCCGGTGCGACGTAGCGGGTGTAGTCGTCCAGCGACAGGGCCCCGGCCCAGGAATCGAAGAGCTGGGCGGCGCTGGCCCCCGCCAGCACCTGCGCGCGCAGGAAGCGACCGGTCACCTCCGCGGTCCAGGCCATCAGCGCGGCCCAGGCCTCCGGGTCGGCGTGCATGAGGGTGCGGGCATTGATATGGTCCTTCGACGGTCCGCCCTCGACCAGGTAGGCGGCCAGGGTGAACGGGGCGCCGGCGAAGCCGATCAGCGGGGTCGAGCCGAGTTCGGCGACCGTGCGGGCGACGGCCTGGCGGATCGGGGTGAGGCTCGTGTCGAGCACGGCAGGGTCGAGGCGGGTGAGCTCGGCTACATCCTTGGCCGTGCGCACGGCCTTGCCGAGGACCGGGCCCATGCCCGCGACGATCTCGACGTCCACCCCGACCAGCTTGAGCGGGATCACGATGTCGCTGAAGAGGATGCCGGCGTCGACGTTGTGGCGGCGCACCGGCTGCAGGGTGATCTCACTGGCCATCTCGGGGTCGAGGCAGGCGTCGAGCATCCGGGTGCCCACCCGGAGCGAGCGGTATTCGGGCAGGGAACGACCGGCCTGGCGCATGAACCAGATCGGGGTCACTTCCGGGCGGGTGCCCTGGTAGGCCCGGATGAGACGGGCGTCGGCGGTGAGTCCGGATGCGAGGGGGTGTTGCGCGTCAAGGTTCATTTGACTCAATTCTGTCAAACTTCACACACCCGGGCGATTCGACCCCCAGAATCGCAAAGTAGACTCCAATGGTGTTGATCTGCCTGTCCGCCAGCCACAAGAACTCCAGCTTCGACGTGCTGGAGCGGTTGTCTGTCGGTGCGGGCGACGTCGCGAGCGGCATCCTGGAGCGCCACCCGGGCCTGGTCGGGGCCGTCGTCGTGGCCACCTGCAACCGCTTCGAGGCCTACCTCGACCTGGACGAGCCCACCGGCACCTCTCCTCTGTCGGCTGTCCGCGCCGCCATCGACGGCGTCAGCGCGAGCACCGGCGTGGCCGCCGAGGTGCTGCGTGACACCCTCGAACTCGTCCACGGCAACACCGTCGCCGAACATCTCTTCGCTGTCACCAGTGGACTCGAATCAGTCGTCGTCGGCGAGGGCGAGATCGCCGGCCAGGTGCGCCGCGCGCTCGAACAGGCCCGGCTGGTCGGCACCACGAGCCCGGAACTGGAGCGACTGTTCCAGCGCGCGTCGCAGACCTCCCGGGGGATCAAGAACCGCACCGGGATCGGCGCGGCCGGCCGTTCACTCGTGCGGCTTGCCCTCGAACTGGCCGAAAGCCGCATCCCCGACTGGGCCGAGACCCGGGTGCTCCTGGTCGGCACCGGACGTTACGCCGGCGCCTCCCTGGCCGCGCTGCGTGACCTCGGCGCCGAGAACGTGCGGGTCTACTCGCCCTCGGGCCGCGCCCGCAAGTTCGCGTCCTCACACCAGATCATCGCGGTGGCCGAGTCGGAATTCGCCGTGGCGGCCGCGAGCGCGGACCTCATCCTCACCTGCACGACCGTCGAGCACCACGTGATCACCGCGGCGCTGCTCCGGGCGGGGCGCGCCCAGGGCGAGGCCACGGCGGATGCCACGGCGGATGCCGCGTCGAGGGAAACCGGCTGCCCGGCCGGCGAGGCGCGTGGGACTCCTGAGACTTCGCAGCGGCTGATCATCGACCTGGGCCTGCCGAGAAACGTCGACCCTGACGTCACCGAGCTGGCCGGGGTGGAACTGCTCGACCTCGAGACGATCCGCATCCATGCGCCGCTCGAAGAACTCAACGCCACCAGCGACGCCCGCCTCCTCGTCGGACGGGCCGCCCGCAAGTTCTCCTCCGTCGCCGAGGAGCAGAGCCTCGCCCCGGCCGTCGTCGCCCTGCGCGGCCACATCTTCGGCCTGCTTGACGCGGAAATCGAACGGGCCCGCCGCCGCAGCGACTCCAGCGAGCAGACCGAGGCGGCGCTTCGGCACCTGGCCAGCGTGCTCCTGCACACCCCGATGGTGCGCTCCCGTGAGCTCGCCCGGGCCGGCGAACAGGCCGCGTTCCTGACCGGACTCGACGCGATGTTCGGCATCCAGGTCGACCTCCCCGCCGTCACGCTCTCACCGGGCGACGTCGAAATCACCCCCACCGCCTCGTGACGCGGTGGCCGTCGTGAGGTTCCAGCCGTCATGAACGAACCGGGACTGCCCGGCGCCCTCCCGTTCGACGCCCACCCGATCCGCACCCGTCGCCTGCTGCTCCGCCCGCTCAGCGAGGCCGACGCCGATGACGTCGCGGCCTACCAGACCCTGCCCGACGTGGTCCGGTATCTGCCGTGGCCGGTGCGGAGTCCCGCGGAGTCGCGGGAACACACCGTCACACGAGCCGGTTTGACCCGGCTGGCCGACGACGAGGACGGCCTCATCCTTGCCGCCGAACTCGTCGGCGCGGACGGCTCGCCGGGTCCGGTGATCGGTGACCTCAGTGTCTTCCTCACGAGCCGCGAGCACGCCCAGGTCGCGGTCGGCTGGGTCTTCCACCCCCTCTGGCACGGCCGGGGCTACGCGACCGAAGCGGCAACGGCGGTGCTCGACCTTGCGTTCGGGGAATTGGGCGCGCACCGGGTGTTCGCGGAACTCGATCCGCGAAACGGTGCATCCGCCGCCCTTTGCCTGCGGCTGGGGATGCGACTCGAGGCGCACTTCGTCGAAAATGAGTTCTTCATGGGCGAATGGTCCGACCTGCAGGTATTCGCGATCCTCGGCCGCGAATGGAAGGCCGCTCGATGAGGGCCGTCTGGTTCGACCGCTTCGGCGAGCTGCCCGAGCTTCGCGAGCTGCCCGACCCGATCGCAGCCGCCGCGGGAGTCGTCGTGCGGGTGGAGGCGACCGGCCTCTGCCGCAGCGATTGGCATGGCTGGCTGGGTCACGACTCCGGCATCGCTCTGCCGCACGTGCCCGGCCACGAGCTCGTCGGTGTGATCGATTCCGTGGGATCGGAGGTGCGCCGGTTCCGGGTCGGCCAGCGGGTCACGGTGCCGTTCGTCTGCGCCTGCGGCGACTGCCCGGATTGCGCGTCGGGAAACGCCCAGGTCTGCCGCAACCAGACCCAGCCGGGCTTCACCCACTGGGGTTCCTACGCCGAGCTGGTGGCCCTGCACCACGCCGACGTCAACCTGATCGCCGTGCCGGACAGTCTCGACGCGGGAGCGGCCGCCCTGCTCGGCTGCCGGTTCGCCACCGCCTACCGCGGCCTGGCCCACCAGGCCGAGCTGGCGCCGGGTGAGACGCTCGTGGTCGTCGGTTGCGGCGGTGTCGGGCTCTCCGCGGTGATGATCGGGGTCGCCCTCGGAGCGACGGTGATCGCGGTGGACATCAGTGCCGTGGCCCTGGCCGCGGCCGCTCGCTGCGGAGCCACCCACACGGTCGACTCCTCCGGCCTGGACGATGACGAGGTGGTCGCCGGGATCCGCGCCGCTGCCGGGAGCGCCGGCGTGCAGGTCAGCGTCGAGGCGCTCGGCCGGGAGAGCACGGTCTCCATTGCCCTCCGTTCCCTGGCGGCCCGCGGCCGCCACGTGCAGATCGGCCTGTTCGCGGAGGACCCGCGGCTGCCGCTCGGCGAGGTCATCGCCCGTGAACTCACGGTGCTCGGCAGCCACGGGATGCCCGCCGCCGCCTACCCGGCACTGCTGGCCCTGGTCGAATCGGGCCGGTTGCGCCCCGGGACCCTGGTCAGCCGACGGATCACCCTCGCCGAGGCGCCCGCTGCCCTCGCGGCGATGTCGAACCCGGTGTCGCAGGCCGGCGTCACCCTGATCGAGGTCGCGCGCCCCTCCCGGTGATGACTTTCGGCCCGGTGTTTCGCGGAAAAATCACCTTCACACGCGGGGTTAAGGTGCTTTTTCCGTGACTCAGCCGCGCCGCCGGGCGCGGGGCGGGGGCTACGCGCCGCGGAGGCGCTCGGCAAGGTAGGCGTCGAGCCTGTCGAGCGGCACCCGCTCCTGGGCCATGGTGTCGCGGTCGCGCACGGTGACGGCCTGGTCCTCCAGAGAGTCGAAGTCGACCGTGACACAGTACGGCGTGCCGATCTCGTCCTGGCGGCGGTAGCGCCGGCCGATCGCGCCGGCGTCGTCGAAGTCCACGTTCCACGATTCCCGGAGGCGCGCCGCGAGCGTCCTGGCCATTGGCGAGAGCGCCTCGTTGCGGGACAAAGGCAGCACGGCGACCTTGATCGGTGCCAGGCGTCGGTCGAGCCTCAGCACGGTGCGCTTGTCCACGCCGCCCTTCGCATTCGGCACCTCCTCCTCGTGGTACGCGTCGACCAGGAAGGCCATCAGCGAACGGGTCAGGCCGGCGGCCGGCTCGATCACGTAGGGAACCCAACGTTCGTTCTTGGTCTGGTCGAAGTAGGACAGGTCCTTGCCGGATGCCGCGGCGTGCGTCTTCAGGTCGAAGTCGGTGCGGTTCGCCACACCTTCGAGTTCGCCGAATTCGCTGCCGCTGAAACCGAAGCGGTACTCGATGTCCACGGTGCGCTTGGAATAGTGCGAGAGCTTCTCGGCGGGGTGCTCGAACAGCCGCAGGTTGTCGGCGTCGATGCCGAGGCCCGTGTACCAGGCCATCCGCTGGTCGATCCAGTACTGGTGCCATTCCTCGTCCGTACCCGGCTCGACGAAGAACTCCATCTCCATCTGCTCGAACTCACGGGTGCGGAAGATGAAGTTGCCCGGGGTGATCTCGTTGCGGAAGCTCTTGCCGATCTGGCCGATGCCGAACGGCGGCTTCATCCTGGCGGCCTGCAGCACGTTGGCGAAGTTCACGAAGATGCCCTGCGCGGTCTCGGGGCGCAGATAGTGCATGCCGGCCTCGTCGTCGACCGGGCCGAGGTAGGTCTTGAGCAGGCCGGAGAAGGCGCGCGGTTCGGTCCAGATGTGCCGGTTGCCGCAGTTCGGGCAGGGGATGCCGTCGATGCCGCCCTCGGGCGGGCGGCCCTTCTTCTCCTCGAATTCCTCCTCGAGGTGGTCGGCCCGAAAGCGCTTATGGCAGCTCGTGCACTCGACCAGCGGGTCGCTGAAGACCTCGACGTGGCCGGATGCCTCCCAGACCTTGCGGGGCAGGATCACCGAGGAGTCCAGACCCACCACATCGTCGCGGCTGGTGACCATGAAGCGCCACCACTGCTTCTTGATGTTCTCCTTGAGCTCCACCCCTAGCGGTCCGTAGTCCCACGCGGAGCGGGATCCGCCGTAGATTTCACCGGCCTGAAAGACAAACCCGCGGTGGCGGGCGAGGGCGATGACGGAATCGAGGCGGGTGGGGGCGGCCACGGTGGCTCCAATGGTCGAGGGTGGGAAAGTGTGTCACGAGCGGGCGGGAGCCCGGCGGGCGCTCATCTCATTTTAGGCGTTCGCCTCCGCTCCGCCGCCAAGCTGTTAGTCTTGCTAACGAATCCCGCAGTCTTTGCGGCACCTCAAGGGAGAGATCATGGGCACCAGGCCCCGCACGCCACACGATTCAACCGAGGGGGCTGGGACGCTGGATCGGGATCCGGCCCTGCTGGCCGTAGCCCTCGACCAGACCACGCATGACGCCGAGGAGGCCCACTGGACCCCCGCGAAGATCGCCATCTGGGGCGGCATCTCGCTACTCGGTGGTCTCAGCTGGGTGATGCTGGCCGTGGTTCGCGGGGAGACGGTCAACGCCATCTGGTTTGTTTTCGCATCCGTCTGCACGTACCTCATCGGTTACAGGTTCTACTCGAACTACATCCAGAAGCACCTGCTCAAGCCCGACGACCGGCGGGCAACCCCGGCCGAGTACAAGGCCGACGGCAAGGACTACGCCGCGACCGACCGGCGGGTTCTCTTCGGCCACCACTTCGCCGCGATCGCCGGCGCCGGACCGCTCGTCGGTCCCGTCCTGGCCGCCCAGATGGGCTACCTGCCCGGCACGATCTGGATCATTGTCGGCGTCGTCCTCGCTGGCGCCGTTCAGGACTACCTCGTGCTGTTCTTCTCGATGCGCCGCGGCGGACGTTCCCTGGGCCAGATGGCCAGGGACGAGCTCGGCAAGGTCGGCGGCACGGCCGCCCTCATCGCCACCCTCGCCATCATGGTCATCATCGTGGCCATCCTCGCCCTCGTCGTCGTCAACGCCCTCGCGGCCAGCCCCTGGGGCGTCTTCTCGGTCTCGATGACCATCCCGATCGCCCTGCTCATGGGCTGCTACCTGCGCTTCTTCCGCCCCGGCAAGGTCACCGAGGTGTCGATCATCGGCTTCATCCTGCTCCTGGCCGCGATCATCGGCGGAGGGATGATCTCGAGCACCGAATGGGGCGCGGCGTTCTTCCACGTCGACCCCCTTCCGCTCGCGATCGGCATCATCATCTACGGCTTCGTGGCCGCCATTCTGCCGGTCTGGCTTCTGCTGGCCCCGCGGGACTACCTCTCCACCTTCATGAAGATCGGCACGATCGGGATGCTCGCGATCGCGATCGTCATCGTGCGCCCGGAGATCTCGGTGCCGGCCTTCAGCGAGTTCACCGCCAACGGCGGGCCCGTCGTGAGCGGTTCGCTCTTCCCGTTCCTCTTCGTCACGATCGCCTGCGGCGCACTCTCCGGCTTCCACGCCCTGATCGCGTCCGGCACGACCCCGAAGCTGATCGAGAAGGAACGCCAGACCCGGTTCATCGGTTACGGCGGGATGCTGATGGAGTCCTTCGTCGCGATCATGGCCCTGGTGGCCGCCGTGTCGATCGACCGCGGCATCTACTTCGCGATGAACTCATCCGCGGCCCTCACCGGCGGCACCGTGGAGGGTGCCGTCGCGTTCGTGAACAGCCTGGGCCTGACCGGCGTCAACCTGACCCCTGACATGCTCACCCAGACGGCGAAGGATGTCGGCGAGGCCACCATCGTCTCCCGATCCGGTGGCGCCCCGACCCTCTCGGTTGGCCTGGCCCACATCATGCAGCAGGTCGCCGGCGGCAAGGGGATGATGGCGTTCTGGTACCACTTCGCGATCATGTTCGAGGCACTCTTCATCCTGACCGCCGTCGACGCCGGCACCCGGGTGGCGCGGTTCATGCTCCAGGACAGCCTCGGCAACGTCTTCCCGAAGTTCAAGAACACGTCCTGGCGCACGGGCGCGTGGCTCACGACCGGGATCATGGTACTGGCCTGGGGCGCGGTGCTCATCATGGGGGTCACCGACCCGCTCGGCGGCATCAACACCCTGTTCCCGCTCTTCGGAATCGCCAACCAGCTCCTCGCGGCCATCGCCCTGGCCGTCTGCATGGCCATCGTCGCCAAGCGCGGCATGTTCACCTATCTCTGGATCGTGGCCATGCCGCTGGCCTTCGCCGCCGTCGTAACCATCTCGGCGTCGTTCTTGAAGATCTTCTCGACGATCCCGGCGGTCGGCTACTTCGCCCAGAACCGGGCCTTCTCCGAGGCGCTGGCGGCGGGACAGACCAGCTTCGGCACGGCCAAGACCGTGGCCGCGATGGAGGCCGTCGTGCGCAACACGATGGTGCAGGGGCTCCTGTCGATCCTCTTCGTCGTGCTGGCGATCATCGTCATGGTGACCGCAATCCAGGCCACCTGGCGCTCGTGGAAGAGCCGCGACTTCGGCACCAATGAAGACACGGCCATCCCGTCTGAGATGTTTGCCCCGTCGGGCTTCCTGCCGACACCGGCCGAGAAGGAACTCGGCGCCAGCTGGGACGCCCAGGCCAGGCTGGAGAAGTCAGCGAAGTCGAACCGCTGATGAACACCGTCGAGCACCTGAAGAAGGGCGCACGGGACCTGGCCTGGTTCGTCAAGGGCATCATGGGGGAAGACGCCTACGACAAGTACAAGGCCCATCACGAGTCCCGGCACCCGTCCGGCGGGGGCGAGGCTCCCCCGGTGATGACCGAGCGGGAGTTCTGGCGGGACCAGACCGACCGACAGGACACCAACCCACAGGGCCGGTGCTGCTGAAACGCGGATCCAGCGGCCCGGTTCGGTGCACAGCAGGCGTGCACCGAATCCCCAGCTTGCGTTCCTAACCTCAGCGATGAGGCGCGCACCGATGGCCTCCGCAACAAGGAGAGGTCATTGTGCGTCGTTTCAGCTCGCGTCGCCGTTGGTACTCGGTCTGCGGGGTCATCGTCGGCCTCGCCCTGCTCGGCGCGCTCCTGGCCGGGCTGCCGCAGAGCCCGGTGACTCTTTTCACGGCGACGCCTCCGGCCTCCGGCGTCCCCTCGCTCAGCCCGGCGAACGGGCGGGCCCCGACGGACATGCCGTCCGTCGGGGCCATCAGCTCCGTTCAGATCCCGGCCACGCTCTCGGGTTTTGTCGCGCGCGACGCGCAGGTCTACCTCCCGCCGGCGGCGCTCGTTCCGAATCCTCCCGCTCTGCCCTTCGTTCTCATGATGATGGGGCAGCCGGGAGAACCGGATGCCGGACCCATCAAGGGCGTGCTCGACGCCTTCGCGGCACAACACGGCGGCCTGGCTCCGATCGTGGTCGTGGCCGACCAGCTCGGCGACCCGAACGTGGATTCGCTATGCCTCGACACCGATCAGTTCGGTCAGGTGGAAACGTATCTCGAACGCGATGTCGTCAACTGGGCGCGGGGCAATCTGCACATCCAGGCCGACCGGGTGCACTGGACCGTGGCGGGTTTCTCGAATGGCGGACAGTGTGCAATCTCACTCGCCGCGAAGTACCCGCAGGTCTGGGGCAACGTCATCGACGCCTCAGGTACGACGTACGCCGGAATCGAATCCGAAACAGAAGTGCTCGCCGATGTCTTCGGCGGCGACCAGACCGCCTACGATGCGACGAAACCGGCCACGGTCCTGGCCGCCGGCCGCTACCCGGACTCAGCTGCGGTGTTCACGGTCGGCACCGATGACCAGGTGATGGAGCCCGGCATGCGGGAACTGAGCATCGACGCGCAGGCCGCGGGATTGGCGATGACCTACTACGAGGTGCCGGGCGAGGGCCATTCGGTCGAGGCTCTGACCGGCGGCCTCACTCTCGCGTTCGACGTTCTGTCCTCGCGCCTGGGATTGGGTTAGCCGCCGTGGTGCCAATCGCGGGCGACTGGGTCACCGCCCTCTGGGCGATCGAGATCGACCGGGGGCCGGTCATCGTGATTGTCGACGCCCTGGCCGTCGCAGCGCTCGTCTTCCTGCTGGTGCGTCGCCGCGCCTGGCGTTGGGCGCTGGCCGCCGCGGCTGCCGCCGTCGGCGTCGCGGTCGCCGTGCTCATCTGGTTCGTCTCGGTGCGGGTCTCCAACGTGTTCGGGATGTCGCCGGGCCGGGTCGCCTACCTGTGGCTGGCCGCTGTCTGCGCCGGCATCGGCCTCGCCGGCGCGAACCTGTGGAAGGCAAGCGCCCTCCGCCGCAGCATCGCTGCTGCCTCTGTCCTGGTCTTCCTGGCCGCCGGGGTTCTCGGCATCAACGCCAGCTTCGGGCTCAATCGAACGCTCGGTTCCCTCTTCGGCATCAGCTCGCTCGGCCCGATTGCCTTGGCAGGGCCGCCGGCCGCCGGCGGGCGTCCGGCCCGACCGCTCTGGCAGAGCTGGGCTGCACCGCCCGATCTCCCGGCCACGGGTAAGGTCGGCAGCCAGGTCCTCCCCAGTCCGCTCTCGGGTTTTTCTTCTCGCCCCGCCGGCATCTACCTCCCTCCGGCCGCCCTTGTTCCCAACGCGCCCGCACTGCCGCTCGTCATCCTGTTGATGGGCCAGCCGGGCAACCCGGACCCGGAGTACATTGCGGCCACCCTCGATCGTCTGGCTGGCCAGCATGGCGGCCTCGCCCCCATCGTGATCGTTGCCGACCAGCTCGGCACCCCGAACGTCGACCCGCTCTGCCTCGACACCGCCAGGTACGGAAATGTCGAGACCTTTCTCACCAGGGATGTCGTGAACTGGGCGCGCACGAACCTCAACATCATTCCCGACCACCGGTATTGGACGATAGCCGGCTTCTCCAATGGCGGCCAGTGTGCCATCTCCCTGGCGGCCAAGCATCCGGACCTCTGGTCCAACGTCGTCGACATTTCGGGTGAGGAGTACCCCGGCGCCGAGAATCCCGCCGCCACACTCAAGGATGTCTTCGGCGGCGATCAGGCGGCGTACGACGCCCAGAAACCCGTCAATCTGCTCGCCGGCCACCGATTTCCCGGTACCCCGGCCGTGTTCACTGTGGGGTCGAACGACCCAGGCTATATTCCCGGACAGCGGCTCCTCGCCCGGGCCGCCCAGGATGCCGGTATGGCCGTCACCTATTGGGAGTCACCGAACGGCGGCCACGTTCTGCCCGCACTCACCGACGGTCTCGACAAGGCCTTCGAGGTTCTCTATCCCCGGCTCGGCCTGGCTCCCCCGGCTCGGTAGCCCGAACCGCCGACCGTCCTCGGACGAGACCTCAGAGGACGGGATTTCAGCGGACCGCGGCGCGCTCCGCGAGGATGTCGTCGACGGAGGTGATGCTGATCAGCGGGGTGTAGAGGGCCATCACGTCGAGCGCGCGCCGGTGGTCGGCGTCGCTGAGGCCGGCGCAGGCATCCGCCACCACCCGCACCCGCACGCCGTCGTCGGCCGCGGCGAGCGCCGTGGAGATCACGCAGCAATCGGTGGACACGCCCGCGAGCACGATCTCCCGCGGATTGTCGAGGGCAGCGCGGGTCTTGGCGCTCCACTTGCCGAAGGTGGACCGGTCGATCAGCCTGGCGTCCAGCGCCGGGAACTGCGGGACTCGGTCGTAGAGCGCACCGTTCGCCGGGTCGAGCGCGAACGGCCAGGCCTCGTAGTACGGGATCCAGGCCCCCTCGGGCTTGTCCGGCGCGAGAAAACGGGTCAGGGCGACCTTCGGGCCGAACGCGGACCGGAGCCGGGCCGCGTTGGCCGCGGCCTCGGCGAATCGCGGCGTGAACCACTCGCTGGCCGGTTCGCCGAAGATGCGCTGCAGGTCGATCAGGACGAGCCACGAACCGGACTCACGGCCCGCAGCGGGCGCGGCCGGGGAACCCTCCCAAGCGCCGCTCATGCCGACAGGAGCTCCTGGGCGGCCTGGTCCTCGCCTGGGACCGGCACGGCCTCCTGCGCCCGAATCGTGCCGCGCCCAAAGAGCAGCGTCCCGCCGAAGCCGATCACGAGCGCGGCGAGCACTCCGAGGTTGGCATAGGCCCACTCCCCGCCGCGGCCGCCGAGCCCGAACGGGTCGAGCAGGTAACCCTGCCAGGCGAGCCAGTCGGCGAAACCGTTCGTGACCATGCCCCAGCCGACGAGGGAGCCAACCGCGATCAGCACGATCGAGAGCACCCGCACGCTGCCGTAGCGCCCGGCCGGATCGAACAGTTCCTTCACCGCATAGCTCTTCTTGCGGAGGAGGATGTCGGCCATGAAGATGCCGCACCACGCCGCGACGGGCACGCCGAGGGTGATCAGGAAACCCTGGAACGGAACCAGGAAGCTGCCCGCGAAGAAGACCACGTAGACCGCCCCGAGCACCATCAGCACCCCGTCGATCCCGGCGGCCAGGAACCGGGGCACCCGGACGCCGGTCGTGAGCAGGGCCAGCCCGGAGGAGTAGATGTCGAGCACGGCGCCGCCGACGAGGCCGAGCACAGCAACCAGGGCGAACGGGATGAGGAACCAGATCGGGAGGATCGTGGTGAGGGCCCCGATCGGGTCGACGGCGATGGCGCTGCTGAGCCCTGCGGAGGAACCGGCGAGCAGCAGCCCGAACAGGAGCAGGACGATCGGCCCCAGCGACGCGCCGAACGTGGTCCAGGCGACGACACCGTTGCTCGAGGCCGACCGGGGCAGGTAGCGCGA
Organism: Cryobacterium algoritolerans; assembly: GCF_004402785.1. Taxonomy (GTDB): domain Bacteria; phylum Actinomycetota; class Actinomycetes; order Actinomycetales; family Microbacteriaceae; genus Cryobacterium; species Cryobacterium algoritolerans. The sequence continues at coordinate 9,990 of NZ_SOFP01000036.1, read as the reverse complement.
GTAGTCGGCGGCCGCGTTGACCCAGCCGAGACCGAAGCCCGTCATCATGAAAACGAGGGCGCCGATCACCTGCGGGGTGCCGCCGCCGGGGATCGCCGCCAGCGTGTCGAAGTTGATCTGGTCCGCCACGAGGATGACGTAGACCACGGTGAGGATGCCGGTGATGATCGTGATCCATTTCTGCAGCTTCATGATGAAGTCGAAGCCGAGCACCCCGCCGCCGACGATTAGGGCCGCCACGACCACGAGCGCGACGATCTTGGTCAGGATGCCGCCCTCCCAGCCGAGCTCGGTGAACACGGTCGCCGTGGCCAGAACGGCGAGGGAGGCGAGCACGGTCTCCCAGCCCACGGTGAGCAGCCAGGACAGTGCCGACGGCACCCGGTTGCCGTTGATGCCGAAGGCGGCCCGGCTGAGGGTCATCGTCGGGGCGTGGCCGCGCTTGCCGGCTAGCGCGATGAAACCGCAGAACAGGAACGAGACGACGATACCGACGAGCCCCACGATGCCCGCCTGCCACAGGGAGATACCGAAGCCGAGCAGGAAGGAGCCGTAGCTGATGCCGAGCACCGAGACGTTGGCGGCGAACCAGGGCCAGAACAGGTCCCTCGGGTTCCCCTTGTGCTCACTCGAATGGATCGCGTTGATGCCGTTCAACTCGATCTCGAGGGCCGAAACCGTGGCCCCGCCGTCTGGGCCGATCGTGGATGGGGTGGACATGCGAAGGTCCTCTCGTCGAACCTGCCAAAGCCTGTACAGCGGAGACTAGGGCGGCGCGCGGACGCCTGTCAAGGCCGGGCGCCCTGTGCCGCGACCCGGTGGATCCGCCTCTGGACGTCGCCCGGTCAGTGCACGTATTCGAGCAGGTCCATGCCGACCGCGCGCATCCCGTCGAGCACGGCGAGCCTGGCCGAGAGGGCCGTGTCGGCGAACGACATCGACACCGCGTATGTGACGCCCGCGCGCGGGCCGCGGAGGACCCCGACTTCGCTGCGCACGCCGGCATCCGTGCCCGTCTTGTTCACCAGCAGCATGCCGTGGTCGCGCTGGCGGTGGGCGAGCGGGTCGAAGCCGAAGGCGCTGGCCACCATGGACAGGTCGCTGCCCAGGGAGAGCCAGCCGATCACCCGTTCGCTGGACGCGGTGTCGACGATCTCGCCGCGGGCGAGCGCCGTGAACAGCCAGGTGAGGTCCTTGGCGCTGCCGACCGAGAGCTGAGGCGCGTGGTCGGGCCCGCGTTCGTCGCGGACGAGGTCGAGCAGAGCAGTGCGGGACAGTCCGAGCTGTTCGGTGCGGGCGCGCACGGCGTTCAGGCCGACCGCCCTGATGAGCACGTTGGCGGCCAGGTTGTCGCCGGTGGCGCCGATCAGCGCGGCAAGGTCGGCCACCGGCAGTGACGGGGCCTGCAGGTGCTGCCAGATGCCCGAGCCGCCGACCGAGTCGAGGGAGGTGCGGTCGAGGATCGTGTAGGCGCCGAAGTCCGCCTCCCGCAGCCGGGCCGCGACCTCGATCAGGAGGAGCACGGTGCCGATCCCTGCGGTGGGCATCACGACGTGATCGTCGACGGAGAACAACACCCGGCCGGTGACCAGGTCCGTAGCCCGCGCCGACACCTGCACCCCGTTGACGGCGAGGTCACCGAGGGCCTGGAACCCGCGGCCGAAGTTCGCGCTCGCCAGGGCCCCACCGTGCTTCCCGCGATGCGCGGAAGCATGACGGGACCGTCGCCCTGAGTCTTGGGATGGCTTGACCACCGGTTGCGGATCCTTCCGTGCGCCGGACCTGCCGGCCCGGCAATACCATAACTCAACGAGGTTGGAGGATTCTTGCGGAGAGTGCCCCTACCAAATGGTGACGCGCTTCTCCGGGGCAAGCCAGAGCGCGTCACCCTCGGCGACACCGAACGCGGCGTAGAAGTCGTCGATGTTGCTGAGGATCTGGTTGCAGCGGAATTCGTTGGGCGAGTGCGGGTCGATCGCGAGCAGGCGGATGGCCTCCTCGTCGCGCATCTTGAGCTGCCAGGCCTGGGCCCAGGACAGGAAGAAACGCTGCCCGCCGGTGAAGCCGTCGATCACGGGCGGCTCGGCACCGGCCAGTGAGATCAGGTAGGCCTTCCACGCGATCGAGAGGCCGCCGAGGTCGCCGATGTTTTCGCCGATCGTCAGGGCGCCGTTGACGAAGTGGCCCGGAATCTGCCGGGGGGCCAGGGCGTTGAACTGCTCGATGAGCGAACTGGTGCGCTCCTCGAACGCGGCGCGGTCCTGCTCGGTCCACCAGTCGGTGAGCAGTCCGTCGCCGTCGTACTTGGAGCCCTGGTCGTCGAATCCGTGCCCGATCTCATGGCCGATCACGGCGCCGATCGCGCCGTAGTTTGCCGCGGCATCCCGGTCGGCGTCGAAGAACGGCACCTGCAGGATCGCTGCGGGGAAGACGATCTCGTTGAAACCGGGGTTGTAGTAGGCGTTGATGGTCTGCGGGGTCATGAACCACTCGTCGCGGTCCAGCGGGCTGCCGATCTTGCCGAGCTCCCGCTGGAACTCGAACTCGTTGGTCCTGCGCACATTGGCGATGAGGTCGCCCGGGTCGATGGCGAGCGTGGAGTAGTCCCGCCACTTCACCGGGTAGCCGATCTTCGGGGTGAACTTCTCGAGCTTCTCGAGCGCGCGGCCGCGGGTCTCCTCGGTCATCCAGTCGAGGTCGGCGATGCTCCGGCGGTAGGCCTCGACCAGGTTGGTGACGAGCACGTCCATGCTCGCCTTGGCGCTCGGCTTGAAGTGACGCTCCACGTAGATGCGGCCAACTGCCTCGCCCAGGGCACCCTCGACCAGCGAAACGCCGCGCTTCCAGCGGTCGCGCAGCTGGGGAGTCCCGGTAAGGGTGCGGCCGTAGAAGTCGAAACTGGCGTCGACGAAGTCGGCCGAGAGGTACGCGGCGCTCGAACGGATGATCTGCCAGCGTAACCAGTCCTGCCAGGCGACGAGCCGGTCTTCGGTGAGCATCTCGGCAAGGCCGGTGACAAAGCTGGGCTGGCGCACGACGACCTCGTCGAACGCCGCGGCCGGGGCGTCGAGCCCCTCGAGCCAGAGCTGCAGGTCGGCCCCCGCGGCGAGCGCGGTCACCTGGCCCCAGGTCTTGAGGTTGTAGGTCTTCTCGCTGTCGCGGGAACGGACCTTATCCCAGTGGTGGGTCGCCAGTTCGGTCTCGAGGTCGAAGACCCGGCCGGCGCGGGCGGCGGCATCCGTGAGCCCGGCGAGTCCGAACATCCGCTCGATGAAGGCCTGGTAGGCCTCCCGGATCGCGCCGGAGGTCTCGTCGCGGTAGTAGGACTCGTCGGGCAGACCGAGCCCGGCCTGCTCGACGAAGACGAGGTAACGCTCCGGGTTTCCCGGGTCGTTGTCGACGTAGAGCTGGAAGGCGCCGGCGACCCCTGCCCGTTCCAGCCGTCCGAGGGTGCCGAGCAGCACGGGGATGGACGAGACGCCGTCGACGGTGGTGAGATCGTCGGCGAGCGGGGTGGCGCCGAGACCCTCGACCTTCTGCTCGTCGAGGAAACTGGCGTAGAGGTCGCCGAACTTGCGTTCCTCGGTGCCCGGCTTCGCAGACTGGGCCTCGAGGATGATCTCGCGCACGGCCTTCTCTGATTCCTCGGCCAGGAGGTAGAACGAACCCCAGCGGGCCTTATCGGCCGGGATCAGGGTGCGTTCGATCCATTTCCCGTTGACGTGGCGGAACAGGTCATCCTGTGGACGCACGCCCGGGTCGAGTTCGTCGCGGTCGATTCCGGATGCGGTCCCCTGATCAGTCATGGCCCCAGCCTATTCGCTGCATTGCCCCGATCGACCTCGCCGTCCGCAGAGTTGGGCACCCTCCCAGCGGTGGTCGAGCCCATCGAGACCCGGTGTGTGGCCTGACAGGCTCACCCACCGCGCACGCTCACCCGCCGCACACGCGCACCCATCGCGCCGCCCGGCGGCTAGTCTGGAGCATCACAATCCTCCGCCCGCAGCCCATCGACCGCGAGATCCTGCGCCTCGCCATTCCCGCCGTCGGCGCTCTCATTGCGGAACCCCTATTCCTGCTCGCCGATTCGGCGATGGTCGGGCACCTCGGTGCGGTGCCCCTGGCCGGGCTCGGACTGGCCGGCGCGGTGCTGCAGACGATCATCGGCCTGATGGTGTTCCTCGCCTACAGCACGACCCCGGCGGTGGCGCGCTGGCTCGGCGCCGGCGACCGCGGGCGGGCGGTCTCGGTCGGCATCGACGGCCTCTGGCTCGCCCTCGGCCTGGGCGTGCTGCTGGCGACGGCCGGGTGGTTCGCCGCCCCGGCGCTGGTCGGCGCCTTCGGGGCCGAGCCGGCCGTGACGGAGGCCGCCGCGGGCTACCTGGGCCTCTCGATGCTCGGACTCCCGGCCATGCTGCTGGTCTTCGCGGCCACGGGGCTGCTCCGCGGGCTGCAGGACACCCGCACCCCGCTCTGGGTGGCCGGGCTCGGCTTCTCCGCCAATATCCTGCTCAACCTGTGGTTCATCTACGGGCTCGGACTCGGCATCGTGGGCTCGGCGCTCGGCACGGTCGTCGCCCAGTGGGCCATGGTCGCCGTCTACCTCGTCGTCGTGGGGCGCCACGCCCGCCGTGAGGGGGCACGGCTGCGCCCGCACCGCGCGGGCGTGCTGCGCGGGGCATCGAGCGGCGGCTGGCTCTTCCTGCGCACGGTGAGCCTGCGCGCGGCGATGCTGCTCGCGGTGTTCGTGGCGACCCGGCTCGGCTCACCCGAGCTGGCGGCCTTCCAGATCGCGATGACCTTGTTCGCCACCCTCGCGTTCGCGCTCGACGCGCTGGCCATCGCCGCCCAGGCACTGGTCGGCCGCGGCCTCGGCGCCGGCGACCTGGCCGGTGTGCGGGCCGTGCTCCGGCGCTGCCTGGAGTGGGGTGTGCTCAGCGGCGCGGCCCTCGGACTGCTCGTGATCCTCGGCAGCGGCGGGCTCGGCAGCCTCTTCACGAACGCCGCGGAGGTGGCGTCACTGCTGCCGGCCACGCTGGTCGTGCTCGGGCTCTCCGTTCCGCTCGGCGGCGTGGTCTTCGTGCTCGACGGGGTGCTGATCGGCGCGGGCGACGCGCGCTACCTGGCCGTCACGGGCGTCGTGAACCTGGCCGCCTTCGTTCCGCTGGCCGTCGGCGTGCTGGTCTGGGCGCCATCCGGGGCTGCCGGGCTGGCGTGGCTGATGGCCGCCTTCGCCCTCGGTTACCTCGGCGCCCGCGCGGTCACCCTGGGTCTGCGCGCCCGCGCCTCGAGCTGGATGGTCGTCGGGGCGCGCTGAACCGGCCCGGCGAAGATCGGTCTCAGACGACCCAGTCGAACGATTCCTCGAACGTCTCGCTGCCGTCGTCGTCGTCGAACACGTTCGCGACGATATGGGTGAGGAAGACCGCGAACCCGGTGGCGATCTCGGAGAACCGGGCGTTGTCGAAGGGGCCGTACCAGGACACCCGGCACTCCCCCTCCGGATCGAGGTCGAGGCGCGTGGTCGCGGCACCGTCCTCGTCGGCGAGCACGAGGATGCGCACCGACCGCCAGGGCAGGTTGGCCCCCATGATGCGGCCGAGGTTGAGCCCGTCGGCGGCATGCGCGGAGAGGGCCTGCGACAGCTGCACCGCGACATCCGCCGTGCGCTCGTCGGCCGCCGGAAACCTCAGGTAGGCCGCCCGGTCGCTCGACACGAGCTGGATCGCGTCGGGCTCCCAGGCGAGCCGGCGGTATTCGAGCAGTTCGAGGGCGGAACGCACGAGGTCGGTGAGCAGCCTGCCCGCGTTCTCGGCGTCGACGACGTTGCCGTAGTCCGGGGTGTCACCCTCCCAGACGCCTCGAACGGCGACCCGGGTGGTGGGGATGCCTGGCATGGATTCACTTTCCGGCGGCGAGCGCGGGCGGATGCTCGGCTCGGGACCTCTGCTCCCGGTGGGCCGGCTGCCCAGGGGGTACACGTCGATTATGGTCGGCTCCGGCGGCCCGGCGGGCGCGCCCCGGCGACGTTGCGCATCACGGCGGCTCGAATGGGCGCGAATGGCCACGAAACCGGGTGGGCGGGTCGAGAATGGTGGTCTGCCGACGTGGTCCCCCCGAGGCAGACCGAGTATCACCCGGGAGAGAAGACCATGACTGCACCTGCCGGACATCTGATCCCCGCGAGCGTGCCACGCCCGCCGCGCGCCACGGCCCCGACCAGCGTTTTCACGCGCTGGCTGCTCCGGAACCGGGTGCAGCCGGTCGGACCGGAGAGCACCGAGGAGACCACGGCGACCCACTCCTGGTGGAAGGTGATGTGCCTGACCGGCGTGGACTACTTCTCGACCCTCTCCTACCTTCCCGGCATCGCGGCCCTGGCGGCCGGTGCCCTCTCGCCGCTGGCAACGCTGCTGATCGTGGCGCTGACCCTGCTCGGCATGCTGCCGATGTACCGGCGGGTGGCCAGGGAGAGCCCGCACGGCCAGGGATCGGTGGCGATGTTGGAGCGACTCCTGCCGTTCTGGCGGGGGAAGGTCTTCGTGCTCGTGCTGCTCGGCTTCGTCGCCACCAGCTGGATCATCACGATCACGCTCTCGTCGGCGGATGCCACGGTGCACCTTCTCGAGAACCCCTTCGCACCGGCGTTCCTCCAGGGGCATGCCGTGACCATCACAGTCGTGCTGCTGCTCATCCTCGGCGGGGTCTTCCTGCTCGGCTTCAGCGAGGCCGTTTCCGTCGCCATCCCCCTGGTCGCGCTGTTCCTGCTGCTCAACGGGATCGTGATCGGCGTCGGTCTGTACGACGTCCTCACCGAACCTCGCGCCCTGTCCGACTGGATCGGCGCCCTGACCGCGGGCGGCACCGGCTTCGGCGCCATCGTCGGCCCGGCGATCATCGCGTTCCCCCTGCTCGTGCTTGGCCTGTCCGGCTTCGAAACCGGGGTCAGTATGATGCCGCTCGTCGCCGCCACGGGAAGCAGCCCGGAGGAACGGCTGGCCTCCCGCATCCGCAACACCCGCAAACTGCTCACCGCGGCGGCCGTCATTATGAGCGTCTACCTCCTGGCCAGCAGCCTGGTCACCACCGTGCTCATCCCCGCCGCCGCGTTCCAGGACGGCGGGGCGGCCAGCGGGCGCGCCCTCGCCTACCTCGCGCACGAGCGGGTCGGCAACGTGTTCGGCACGGTCTACGACGTGAGCAGCATCCTGATCCTGTGGTTCGCCGGGGCGTCCGCGATGGCGGGGCTGATCAACATCGTCCCGCGGTACCTCCCCTCCTACGGCATGGCCCCCGAGTGGAGCAGGGCGGTGAGGCCGGTCGTGCTCGTCTACACCGGCGTCAGCATCCTGATCACGATCGGATTCAACGCCGACGTGAACGCCCAGGCGGGGGCTTACGCCACCGGGATCCTGGTGATGATGGTGTCCGGCGCCGTCGCCGTCACCATCTCCGCCGTGCGGCGACGGCAACAGGTTGCCAGCGTCGCGTTCGCGGTGCTCACCCTCGTGCTCCTCTACGCGCTCGGCGCGAACATCATCGAGAAGCCGGACGGCATCACCATCTCCGCCTTCTTCATCCTCGGGATCGTCACCGTATCCCTGGTCTCGAGGGTGTCGCGCACGACCGAACTCCGGGTGGAGCAGATCGAGTTCGACGAGACGGCCCGCCGCTACATCCAGGACTCGCTCGACTACGACGGAGCCCTCAACCTGATCGCGCACAAGCGGGCGGCCGGCGATCATGACGACTACACCGAGAAGGAACAGGAGCAACGCGGGATGAACCCGGTTCCCGGTGCCGCCGACCTCCTGTTCCTGGAGATCGAGGTCGTCGACCCGTCCGGCTTCAGCGAGCGGCTACGGGTGCGCGGCGTCGAGGTCGACGGCTACCGGGTGCTGCGGGCGAAGAGCCCCGCGGCCCCGAACGCCATCGCCGCCATCCTACTGGCGCTCCGGGACGCCGCCGGCGTGCGACCGCACGCCTACTTCGAGTGGTCGGAGGGCAACCCGGTCCACCACCTCGTCCGCTACCTCCTGCTCGGCCAGGGCGACACCGCCCCCGTGGTGCGCGAGATCCTGCGCACCATCGAGCCAGACCCCGCCCGCCGGCCCGGCATCCACGTCGGCGGCGGCTGATCGGCGAGCGGATGCCTTCGCAGGACGAATACGCCGCCGCACCGAGCCGTTCCGGGAGAAACCTTAGCTGAAGGAATCCCCGCAGGCGCAGCTGCCGCCGGCGTTCGGGTTGTCGATGGTGAAGCCCTGCTTCGCGATGGTGTCTTCGAAATCGATCGAGGCACCCTCGAGGTATGGCACGCTCATCTTGTCGAGCACGACCCCGACCCCGTCGAAGTCCACAACGACGTCGCCCTCGAGAATGCGCTCGTCAAAGTAGAGCTGGTAGATCAGGCCGGAACAGCCTCCGGGCTGCACGGCAACGCGCAGGTTCAGGTCCTCGCGACCCTCCTGGCCGAGCAGGCTGCGCACCTTCAGCGCGGCGGCTTCGGTCAGGCCGACGCCGTGGGCCGGTGCGATGGGGGCAATGGTGTCGGTCATGGGACTCCTCGGACTTCACTCTGCATGGACGCGTCGGGCCCGCTCAGCTGGAGCGATTCGCCTGCGCGAGTATTCAATCACTCTAAGCTTCCGCGGCCGTTCTGCGAACCTCGGAGGCTCCCGGCGGCATCCGCCCGGCGCCGGCGATACGCCATTGACCCAACGCTGGCCTGCCAGTGACCCGCCAAAGCAGACCTGACTCTAGCCAGATGAAATCCTGAAGCCTAGGGTGGAGAGGTCCAGCTTTTTTATGCGCGCGGTCCAGATGACCGCGACGCAGTACGGCGTCGCCCTGATTGTCACCGACAACCAGCGGCGCGCACCTGAGCCGTCCTCACAACTCGTTCCCTGTCGGCCTCTTCACGGAGTCCGACCCGGGATGACCGGACTAATATCCGGGTTGTCAGGGTGGCAGAAGAGGTAAATATGTCTGACGTCCTTCTCGACCGCCCCGAACTCGAAACACTCGGCGTCTACGAATTCGGCTGGTCGGATCCCGACGCCGCGGGCGCGTCCGCCCGTCGCGGGATCTCGCCGGAGGTGGTGACCGACATCTCCAACCTCAAGAGCGAGCCGGCGTGGATGCTGAAGCGTCGGCTGAAGGCCCTCGAACTCTTCGAGCGCAAGCCCATGCCGACCTGGGGCGCCGACCTCTCCGGCATCGACTTCGACAACATCAAGTACTTCGTCCGGTCCACGGAGAAGCAGGCCCAGACCTGGGACGACCTGCCCGAGGACATTCGGAACACCTATGAGAAGCTCGGCATCCCCGAGGCGGAGCGCAATCGCCTCGTCTCCGGCGTCGCCGCCCAGTACGAGTCCGAGGTCGTCTACCACGCGATCAACGCCGACCTCGAGGCGCAGGGCGTCATCTTCATGGACACCGACACCGCGCTCAAGGAGCACCCGGAGTTCTTCGAGGAGTACTTCGGCACCATCATCCCCTCCGGCGACAACAAGTTCGCCGCGCTGAACACGGCCGTCTGGTCGGGCGGATCCTTCGTCTACGTGCCGCCCGGCGTGCACGTCGAAATCCCGCTGCAGGCGTATTTCCGAATCAACACGGAGAACATGGGTCAGTTCGAGCGCACCCTGATCATCGCCGACGAGGGCAGCTACGTGCACTACATCGAGGGCTGCACCGCCCCGACGTACTCGTCGGATTCCCTGCACTCGGCCGTGGTCGAGATCGTCGTGAAGAAGAACGCCCGCGTTCGCTACACGACCATCCAGAACTGGTCCACGAACGTCTACAACCTGGTCACGAAGCGCGCCACGGCGGCCGAGGGTGCCACGATGGAATGGATCGACGGCAATCTGGGCTCCAAGGTGACCATGAAGTACCCGTCGATCTACCTGATGGGCGAGCACGCCAAGGGCGAGACCCTGTCGGTGGCCTTCGCCGGCCCCGGCCAGCACCAGGATGCCGGCG
>NZ_SOFP01000012.1 GCF_004402785.1 Cryobacterium algoritolerans | reverse complement strand
ATGAGGGCCTCCGTGGCATCGGCTTGAGTGTGGTAACCCAATCGATACCGGAGGTCCTCACCTTTTTAGCTCACGCCACGCACACAACCTCCGTGGGAACAACAGCTAGGCCGCGGCGCTGGTTATCAGCGGGAGCCGGTCGAGTACCGGTGGTCGAGCCGGTCCAGACCCGTCAGATTGCCGCCCTGCGGCCGCTCCGCGTCAAGTTGCCGCGCCCGTCCGCAAAGAGCTAAGCTTGAATGTCACGTTTGTGACGATCTATCCGCTGCCGTGCGCGGTGCACAACACTTGAATTCTTACTGTGTATGGCCCGATCTATGTCCATCCTGGAGCAACTACTACATGACAATCGCAACGACCGAACGGGCACCCAAGCAGGTCGCCATCAACGACATTGGATCTGCTGAAGACTTTCTTGCCGCGGTCGAAAAGACTCTGAAATTCTTCAACGACGGTGACCTCATCGAAGGAACCGTAGTGAAGATCGACCGCGACGAGGTTCTCCTCGACGTGGGCTACAAGACCGAGGGTGTCATCCCCTCCCGCGAACTCTCCATCAAGCACGACGTCGACCCCTCCGATGTCGTCAAGGTCGGCGACTTGGTTGAGGCCCTCGTTCTTCAGAAGGAAGACAAAGAAGGCCGTCTCATCCTGTCCAAGAAGCGCGCTCAGTACGAGCGTGCGTGGGGCGACGTCGAGAAGATCAAGGAATCGGATGGCGTTGTCACCGGTTCGGTCATCGAGGTTGTCAAGGGTGGCCTCATCGTGGACATCGGCCTGCGTGGCTTCCTGCCCGCATCGCTGATCGAGTTGCGCCGTGTTCGCGACCTGACCCCGTACCTGGGCCAGGAGATCGAGGCCAAGATCCTCGAACTCGACAAGAACCGCAACAATGTCGTGCTGTCCCGTCGCGCCCTGCTCGAGCAGACGCAGTCCGAGAGCCGAACCACGTTCCTCAACAACCTCCAGAAGGGACAGGTTCGCAAGGGCGTCGTCTCGTCGATCGTCAACTTCGGTGCGTTCGTCGACCTGGGCGGCGTTGACGGTCTGGTCCACGTCTCCGAGCTCAGCTGGAAGCACATCGAGCACGCCAGCGAGGTCGTTGAGGTTGGCCAGGAAGTCACCGTCGAGATCCTCGAGGTCGACCTCGAGCGCGAGCGCGTGTCGCTGTCGCTCAAGGCCACCCAGGAAGACCCCTGGCAGGTCTTCGCCCGCACCCACGCCATCGGTCAGGTCGCACCGGGTAAGGTCACCAAGCTCGTCCCGTTCGGCGCGTTCGTTCGCGTCGCCGAGGGCATCGAGGGTCTGGTCCACATCTCCGAGCTCTCCGGCAAGCATGTTGAGCTCGCCGAGCAGGTCGTCTCCGTCGGCGACGAGGTCTTCGTCAAGGTCATCGACATCGACCTCGAGCGTCGCCGCATCTCGCTGAGCCTCAAGCAGGCCAACGAGGGTGTCGACCCCGAGGGCACCGAGTTCGACCCGGCACTCTACGGAATGCTCACCGAGTACGACGACCAGGGCAACTACAAGTACCCTGAGGGCTTCGACCCGGAGACCAACGAGTGGCGCGAAGGCTTCGAAACCCAGCGCGAGAAGTGGGAGCAGGACTACGCTGCAGCCCAGGCTCGCTGGGAGGCACACAAGAAGCAGGTTGCGTCCGCGAACGACGAGATCATCGCCCCCGGCGACGTCCCGTCCGCGGCAGGCTCCACCTTCTCCAGCGAGACCGCCGGCGCCGGCACGCTCGCGGACGACGAGGCCCTCGCCGCTCTGCGCGAGAAGCTCTCCAGTTCCAACTAGATGCGCGATTCAAACTAGCCCGTTGGCGCCGTAACGGTGCGGACGCGCTGAAACAGGCTGGGCCCTTCGGGGTCCGGCCTGTTTCTGTGTGCAGGGCTTGCCCACACCGGTGCCCACCGTAGACCGCGGTCAGGTCTGGGCCCCGATTCCCTGGATTCCTTTCCGTCCTCCTCGTCGTGGTCTTGGCTGGCTGCGCCGTAACGGGCGCCACCAGCGGTGGACGGTCCTGCGTTCTGAGTGCGTTGAGGGACGTTAGCATTGCACGGGTGTACCTGATTGGACTGACCGGCGGGATCGCATCCGGAAAGAGCACCGTCGCGCGCAGGCTCGCCGAACTCGGCGCCGTGCACATCGACGCTGACCGTCTCGCCAGGGTGGCGGTTGAACCCGGCACTGCCGACCTTGGCAGAATCATCGGCGTCTTTGGTCCGGCCGTGCTCGCGCCGGACGGCGGCCTGGACCGGGCGGCGCTGGGGGCGATCGTCTTCGCCGACCCTGCGGCTCTCACCGTGTTGAATGCGATTGTGCACCCGGCCGTGCGCTCCCTGTCGAACCTGCTGATCCACGAGGCCGCCGCGCGGGACCCGCACGCGGTCGTCGTCTACGACGTTCCGCTGCTGGTGGAGGCCGGCGTCGACCATCCGTTCGACCTGATTGTGGTCACCCACGCTGACGAGGCGACACGGGTGCGGCGCATGGTGGAGCTGCGGGGGATGGCCGAAGCGGAGGCGCTGCGCCGGATGCGCACGCAGGCCACTGACGACGAGCGCCGCGCCGTCGCGGACGTGGTCATCGACACCGGAGGCAGCCTGAGCCACACTCTGGCCCAGGTCGACGAGCTCTGGCTCCGAGTCCGCAGAGCCGCTGACGAGCTGAATGTCAGGGGTGCTCCGTAGACTGGAGCCATGGAACCCACGCGCTCTGTACATCCCTTCGAGGTCGTGAGCGAGTACACCCCGAGCGGTGACCAGCCGACCGCGATCGCCGAGCTGGCCGGCCGGATCAACGCCGGTGAGACCGACATCGTGCTCCTCGGCGCCACCGGAACCGGTAAATCGGCAACCACCGCGTGGCTGATCGAGCAGGTGCAACGCCCCACTCTGGTGCTCGCCCACAACAAGACCCTGGCCGCGCAGCTGGTGAACGAGTTCCGCGAGCTGATGCCCAACAACGCCGTCGAGTACTTCGTCTCCTACTACGACTACTACCAGCCTGAGGCCTACGTTCCGCAGACAGACACCTTCATCGAGAAGGACTCGTCGATCAACGCGGAGGTGGAGCGGCTGCGGCACTCCACCACCAACTCGTTGCTCAGCCGGCGCGACGTGATCGTCGTGTCCACCGTCTCGTGCATCTATGGCCTCGGCACCCCGGAGGGCTACCTCGAGGCCATGATTGCCCTCCAAGTCGGCCAAAAGGTCAGCCGGGAGTGGCTCGTCCGCCGGTTCGTCGCCATGCAGTACCAGCGCAACGACGTCGACTTCTCCCGAGGGCACTTCCGGGTGCGGGGCGACACCATCGAGATCATCCCGATGTACGAGGAACTCGCGATTCGGATCGAGATGTTCGGCGACGAGATCGAGGCGCTGTACAGCCTGCACCCGCTGACCGGCGACATCGTGCGCAAGCTCGACTCCGTCTCCGTATTCCCCGGGTCGCACTACGTAGCCAGCACTGAGGTCATGCAGCGAGCCATCGGCACCATCCAGGAGGAGCTGGCCGAACGCCTCGAACAGCTCGAACGCGAGGGTAAGCTCCTCGAGGCCCAGCGCCTCCGGATGCGCACCACCTTCGACCTGGAGATGATGGAGCAGATCGGGTTCTGCTCCGGGATTGAGAATTACTCTCGGCACATCGATGCCCGGCAGCCGGGGGAGGCGCCGCATTGCCTGCTCGACTACTTCCCCGACGATTTCCTGATGGTCATCGACGAGTCGCACGTCACCGTCCCCCAGATCGGCGCCATGTATGAGGGTGACTCCTCCCGCAAGCGCACCCTCGTCGAGCATGGATTCCGGCTTCCCAGCGCCCTGGACAACAGGCCACTCAAATTCAATGAATTCAAGGGCAGGGTCGGCCAGACGGTCTACCTGTCCGCGACGCCCGGCAAGTACGAGATGGGCATCGCCGACGGCGTCGTGGAGCAGATCATCCGTCCGACCGGGCTGATTGACCCGCAGATCGTCGTGAAACCCAGCAAGGGGCAGATCGACGACCTCCTCGAAGAGATTCACAAGAGGGTCGAGCGCAACGAACGCGTGCTCGTTACGACGTTGACCAAGAAAATGGCCGAGGAACTCACCGACTTCCTCACCGAGGCCGGAGTGCGGGTTCGCTACCTGCATTCCGACGTGGACACCCTGCGTCGGGTGGAGCTGCTCACGGAGCTCCGCGCGGGTGTGTATGACGTGCTCGTCGGAATCAATCTTCTCAGGGAAGGACTCGACCTGCCGGAGGTGTCGCTTGTCGCCATCCTCGACGCCGACAAGGAGGGGTTCCTACGTTCGGCGACCTCGCTCATCCAGACCATCGGGCGCGCGGCCCGCAACGTCTCGGGCGAGGTGCACATGTACGCGGATCGGCTCACCGCGTCGATGGAACGCGCCATCGACGAAACCGACCGCCGCCGGGAGAAGCAGGTCGCCTACAACACCCTGCACGGGATCGACCCGACTCCGCTTCGCAAACGGATCGCGGACATCACAGAGGTGCTCGCCCGGGAGGAGGCGGACACCGCCGAGCTTCTGGCCGGCCGCACCGAGCGGCGAAAGGGACTCGCGCCGACACCTCGCCGCCAGGGCATCGCCGCCAACGGCGCCAACGACTTGGAGTCCATCATCTCGGACTTGAACGGACAGATGCTCGAGGCCGCCGGGGAGCTCAAGTTCGAACTCGCGGCACGGCTGCGTGACGAGGTTTCCGAGTTGAAGCGGGAACTGCGCCAGATGGAGAAGGCCGGTCACATCTAACCCCGCCATGCCGCGGTCGAAAAGCGACACTGTCGAAGTGTTGCCCTGTCGAAGTGTTGCCCTGTCGAAAACCTGCCGTGTCGAAAACCTGCCCTGTCGAATATCCGTTCGCTCAGGGCGTGTTGATGACGCACCGGAGTGTCGGTGGCACTGCATAGACTCGAACGGTGTCAATTTCCAAGGTAGAGTCCGGGTCAAAACTCAGTGTTCGCGGCGCACGGGTGCACAATTTGCACAACGTAGACCTGGAGATCCCCCGGGATTCCCTCGTGGTCTTCACCGGGCTGTCCGGTTCGGGCAAGTCATCGCTCGCCTTCGACACCATCTTCGCGGAGGGCCAGCGCCGCTACGTCGAGTCGCTGTCCGCCTATGCGCGCCAGTTCCTCGGCCAGGTCGACCGCCCCGACGTCGATTTCATCGAGGGGCTCAGCCCCGCCGTCTCGATCGACCAGAAGTCCACTAACCGCAATCCCCGGTCCACGGTCGGCACGATCACCGAGGTGTACGACTACATGCGGCTGCTCTGGGCGCGCATCGGCGTGCCGCACTGCGCCGTCTGCGGCGAAGTGATCCAGGCCCAGACCGTGCAGCAGATTGCCGACCAGCTCATGGAGCTGGAGGCCGGCATCCGGTACCAGGTACTGAGCCCCGTCGTCTCGCAGAAGAAGGGCGAGTTCGTCGATCTGTTCAAGGAACTGGCTGCCGGCGGTTACTCCCGGGCCATCGTCGACGGTACGCAGATCCAGTTGAACGAGCCGCCCGCACTTAAGAAACAGATCAAGCACGACATCTCCGTGGTCGTCGACCGCCTGGTCGCCGGGCCGGAACTGCTCAGCCGACTCACCGACTCCCTCGAGACGGCGCTCAAACTCACCGACGGTATTGTGCAGATCAACTACGTCGACGGCGAAGGTGACGACGCCTGGCGGAGCTACTCGGAGAAGCTCTCCTGTCCGAACAACCACCCGGTGCAGCTGACCGAGATCGAACCGCGCACCTTCTCCTTCAACGCGCCGTTCGGCGCCTGCCCCGAGTGCTCCGGGCTTGGCACGCGCATGTCTGTCGACGCCGACCTGCTGCTCGGCGACCCGGAGCTCAGCATCGCGGACGGGGTCGTCCTGCCGTGGACCACCCAGGGCAAGGGCCTGTTCCAGTATTACGAGAAACTCCTCGACGGGCTCTCCCGCGACCTGGAGTTCTCCCTCGACACCCCCTGGGGCGAGTTGCCTGCGGAGGTGCAGAACGCCGTGCTCCGCGGGGACAACTTCGAGGTCAAGGTGAAGTGGAAGAACCGTTACGGCCGGGAGATGAGCTACACCTCCGGCTTTGAGGGGGTCGTGCCCTACATCGAGCGCCAGTACCTCCAGGCCGAGTCTGACACGCAGCGGGCACGCTGGGGCGAGTACCTGCGCGAGGTCGACTGCCCGGTCTGTTCCGGCACCCGACTCAAGCCGGAAGTCCTCGCCGTGCTGGTGCACGGGTCGAGCATTGCGGATGTCTGCAATCTCAGCCTGACCGACGCCCGCTCGTTCATGAACAAGCTCGAGCTCACCGATCGTGAGTCGACCATCGCGGCCCAGGTCCTCCGGGAGATCAAGGCACGTCTGGACTTCCTGATCCGCGTCGGTCTCAACTACCTCAACCTGGCCAGGGCCGCGGCGACGCTGTCCGGCGGCGAGGCCCAGCGCATCCGGCTGGCCACCCAGATCGGCTCCGGCCTCACCGGGGTGCTCTACGTGCTCGACGAACCAAGCATCGGGCTGCACCAGCGGGACAACCGCCGCCTGATCGAAACCCTGGTGGCCCTGCGTGACCTCGGCAACACCCTGATCGTCGTCGAACACGATGAGGACACCATCAAGATGGCGGACTGGATCGTCGACATCGGGCCGGGCGCCGGCGTCAACGGAGGTCACGTCGTGCACTCCGGCTCCTATGAGTCCCTGCTGACCAACAAGAAGTCCCTGACCGGTGACTACCTGGCGGGCCGCAAGAGCATTCCCACGCCCACCGCGCGACGCGAGATCGACCCCGCGCGCGAGATCACCGTCGTCGGCGCCGAAGCGAACAACCTCCGCAAGGTGTCGGTGAGCTTCCCCCTCGGCACATTCACCGCCGTCACCGGGGTCAGCGGCTCAGGCAAGTCCTCCCTGGTCAACGACATTCTGTACCGGGTACTGGCCAACCGGCTCAACGGTGCGCGCAAGCTGCCGGGGAGGCACACCCGGGTGACCGGACTCGACCACCTCGACAAGGTCATCCACGTCGACCAAGCGCCCATCGGGCGAACCCCCCGCTCGAACCCGGCCACCTACACCGGCGTCTTCGATAAGATCCGAACGCTGTTCTCTGAAACGATCGAGGCAAAGGCGCGGGGATACCTGCCCGGCCGGTTCAGTTTCAATGTCAAGGGCGGGCGCTGTGAGGCCTGCTCTGGCGACGGCACGATCAAGATCGAGATGAACTTCCTGCCAGATGTGTATGTCGCCTGCGAGGTGTGCGGGGGAGCGCGGTACAACCGGGATACCCTTACCGTGCACTACAAGGGCAAGAACATCGCCGAGGTGCTCGACATGCCCATCAGTGAGGCGGCGGAGTTCTTCGAGCCGATCTCGGCCATCCACCGCTTCCTCAAGACCCTGGTTGAGGTGGGCCTCGGTTATGTGCGACTGGGCCAGAGCGCCACCACCCTCTCCGGCGGTGAGGCGCAACGAGTCAAGCTCGCGACGGAATTGCAACGCCGCTCCAACGGACGCAGCGTATACGTGCTCGACGAGCCGACCACCGGCCTGCACTTCGAAGACGTGCGCAAGCTCCTGCTCGTGCTCAACAGCCTTGTCGACAAGGGCAACACCGTCATCGTGATCGAACACAACCTCGACGTCATCAAGTCGGCGGACTGGGTGATCGACCTCGGCCCGGAGGGCGGGTCGGGTGGCGGGCGCGTGCTCGCGACCGGCACCCCGGAGCACGTGGCCACTGTCAAGAAGAGCCACACCGGGAAGTTCCTCAAGGAGATCCTGGCGGCGCAGTAGGCGCAGACCAGGAGAACCATGTCCGACGCGCTGAGTTACCGTCCCAAGGCGGGCGAAATCCCGATCAGCCCAGGGGTATACCGGTTCCGTGACGAAACGGGACGCGTTCTCTACGTCGGTAAGGCGAAGAACCTCCGGGCGCGACTGAGCAACTACTTCGCGCCGCTGGGCAGTCTGCACGAGCGAACCAGGCGGATGGTCACCACGGCCAACTCAGTGGAGTGGACCGTCGTGGGCACCGAGGTCGAGGCGTTGCAGCTGGAGTGGACCTGGATCAACGAGTTCGACCCTCCATTCAACGTCCAGTTCAAGGACGACAAGTCCTACCCCTACCTGGCGGTGACCCTGGCCGACGAGTCCCCCCGCGCCCTCGTCACCCGCACCACGGGCATCCGAGGGGCTCGCTATTTCGGGCCGTATCCGAAGGTCTGGGCGGTTCACGAAACCATCGACCTGATGCTCAAGGCCTTCCCGATCCGCACCTGCAACAACTCCAACTACAAACGGGCGATGCAGTCCGGCAAGCCCTGCTTCGCCGGTCAGATAGGGCGGTGCTTCGGACCATGCTCCGGCACGGTGACCATCGAGGAACACCGCGTCATCGTCAACGAATTCGTCAGCTTCCTGGGAAGCCAGGATCGCAAACTGATCAACCGGCTGACCATGGAGATGAAGGTCGCCGCGGCCAGTCAGGAGTACGAAGTCGCCGCCAAACGGCGCGACCAGATCCGCGCCCTCCACGCGGTGCTCGAGAAGAGTGCCGTCGTCCTGCGCGACAACGTCGACATCGACCTGTTCGCCTTCGACGAGGACGAGCTCGCGGCCGCTGTACAACTGTTCATCGTGCGCGGCGGACGCATCCGGGGTGTCCGCGGCTGGATGGTCGACAAGGAACTCGACCTGACCACCAGCGAACTCATCGACTCGATTATGCAGACCGCCTACGGCGGGGACGCCGTGCCGCCGCGGGAAATCGTTGTCCCCGAGCTGCCAGACGACGCTGAGGCTCTCGAGGGCTGGCTCGCCGGGATCGCCGGGCGCAAGGTGCGGATCCTGGCCGCCCAGCGAGGCGACAAGGCGGCCCTGCTCGCGACGGCGACCCAGAACGCCAAGCACGCCCTGATGCTCTATAAGACCCGGCGAAGTTCAGACTTCGTGGCCCGCTCCAAGGCGCTGGAAGACATCCAGGAGGCTCTGGGGATGCCGTCCGCGCCGCTGCGCATGGAGTGTTACGACGTGTCGCACCTGAGCGGAACGAACATTGTCGCCTCGATGGTGGTTTTCGAGGACGGACTGCCCCGCACCGACGAATACCGCAGGTTCGGCATCCCGGAATCGACGGACGACACCGACTCCATCTACCGCACACTGACCCGGCGACTGGCCTACCTGGTCTCCGACGACGAGCCGGATCGGCCCGACGACGACGTTCTGTCGGTGAAGCGACGCAAGTTCCGCTACCAGCCCAATCTGCTCATCGTCGACGGCGGGCAGCCGCAGGTCTCCGCCGCGGCGAGGGCGCTCCGGGAATCCGGCGTCACCGGCATCACCCTGTGCGGGATCGCCAAGCGACTCGAGGAGATTTGGCTGCCGGACTCCGACTACCCGGTGATCCTACCCAGGAACAGCGATGCGTTGTTCCTGATCCAGCGGATCAGGGACGAGGCGCACCGGTTCGCCATAACCCACCAACGGACCAGGCGCAAACGTGACATCTCCACCGTCCTCGGTGAGATCCCGGGTCTCGGCCCCGCGAGAGTGAAGGTTCTCCTGCAGCATTTCGGCTCGGTGGCGCGTCTGAAGGATGCCCCGGCGGAGTCGATCGCCGAGGTTCGGGGGATCGGCCCCGGCCTCGCGGGCACGATCCATCAGTACCTGCGCGCCTGAACCCCTCGGCCGGTCGGTAGGCTGGACACGCGAGATCCACCACAATCGAAGGCCCGAGAGCGAATATGACAACGGAAAACGACAAGCACGAGATGCTTATCGTGACGGGGATGTCCGGAGCGGGACGCTCGACCGTGGCCAATGCGCTGGAGGACCTCGGCTGGTACGTCGTCGACAACCTACCCCCGCAAATGCTGCGGCCGCTGGTCGAACTGGTCAGCCGGGCCGGCACCAGCCTGCCGAAGATCGCCGCGGTCGTTGATATTCGCGGACGGGGGTTTTTCAGCGATTTCCAGGAGATCGTCCAGTCCCTGCGCAAGAGCGCTCGCGTGCGGATCATCTTCCTCGAGGCCAGGGACGATGTGCTCGTGCGGCGGTTCGAGTCGGTGCGCAGGCCGCATCCGCTCCAGGGCGACGGGACCATCCTCGACGGGATCTCAGCCGAGCGCAGCAAATTGAGCGCTGTTCGGGAGTCGTGCGACCTCGTGATCGACACCTCGGACCTCAACATTCACCAACTTGCCACGTCGATCACCGAACGTTTCGCGGCCGCTGACACAGCCGGGGTCAACGTCACCCTGATGAGTTTCGGTTTCAAGTACGGTCTGCCCACGGACGTCGACATGGTCGCCGACGTGCGCTTTCTGCCGAATCCCTTCTGGATCCCCGAACTCCGAGCGCACACCGGGCAGGACGCAGAAGTCCGGGACTTCGTTCTTGCTCAGGCCGGTGCGGTGGAATTCCTGGATAACTACGCGGCGGCACTGGAACCCGTTCTTGCCGGCTACCAGCGTGAAAACAAGCGCCACGTCACGATCGCCGTCGGTTGCACCGGAGGCAAGCACCGTTCGGTGGCCATGTCGGCCGAAATTGCGCGCCGGATCAAGGACTTCCCCGGGGTAGCGGTCAGCCTCAAGAACCGCGACCTCGGACGAGAGTAACCACGGCCGACGGTGCTGGAAACAGCCACCGGGCCAGCCAGAACAACTCCCGGCCGGGATACGGCCAGGACAACAGAATGGACAAGCGATTGGCACTCACCGCCGACGTTAAGGACGAACTCGCTCGTGTCGAGGTGTCGAAGACCACGGTTCGGGCCGCGGAACTGGCCACCATCCTCCGGTTCTCCGGCGGGCTGCACATGATCTCCAGCCGGATCGCAATCGAATCCGAGCTTGACACCGCGTTGCTCGCCCGCCGTGTGCGCAAGGACCTGGCCGAGCTCTACGGCGTGCGCAGCGACGTCTCCGTGATCGCGGCCGCCGGGCTGCGCCGGACCAGCCACTTCCTCGTGCGGGTTCTCGACGGGGGAGAGACTCTGGCCAGGCAGACCGGCCTCCTCGACGCCAGGCGGCGTCCGATCCGCGGGCTGCCGAACCGGCTGACCACAGGGTCGAAGGAAGAGATCGCCGCCGTGTGGCGGGGCGCGTTCCTGGCCCACGGCTCGCTGACCGACCCGGGGCGTTCCGCTGCCCTCGAGATCACCTGCCCAGGCAACGAAGCGGCCATGGCCCTCGTCGGAGCGGCCGGCCGCCTCGGCGTCGTCGCCAAGGCCAGGGAGGTGCGCGGCGTGCACCGGGTGGTCATCCGCGATGGCGATGCAATCGGTGCGATGCTCGTGCACATGGGCGCCCAGGACACCGTGCTCAACTGGGAGGCTCTCCGCCAGCGCCGCGAGGTTCGGGCAACCGCCAACCGGCTCGTCAACTTCGACGACGCCAACCTTCGCCGGTCCGCGCAGGCCGCTGTCGCCGCCTGCGCCCGGGTGCAGCGGGCCATGGAGATCCTCGGCACCGACATCCCCGAGCACCTCCGCTACGCTGGCGAGCTGCGGCTGTCGTTCCGGGACTCGAGCCTTGACGAACTCGGCCACCACGCGGACCCACCGATGACCAAGGATGCCGTCGCCGGCAGGATTCGCCGCCTGCTCGCCATGGCGGACAAGAAGGCCGCCGATCTCGGGATTGCCGGGACCGACGCCGATCTCCCCGCCGACCTCGACGAGGCCTGATTCTGGCACTCGTCACGCGGGAAGCGCTAGCTGAGTAGACTAGATAGGTCGCTCACAAACTGGTGGCGGAGTATTTCGCGCCGACAACTACAGAGGAGATACACATTGGTTGAATACACACTCCCGGCCCTCGCCTATGACTACTCGGCGCTTGCGCCGAGTATCAGCGGCACCATCATGGAACTCCACCACGGCAAGCACCATCAGGCCTACGTCACCGGGGCGAACACCGCCCTCGCCCAACTGGCCGAGGCTCGTGATTCCGGATCGCTGACCTACGTCAACAAGCTCGAGAAGGATCTCGCCTTCAACCTGGGCGGCCACGTCAACCACTCGATCTTCTGGACCAACCTCTCCCCGGACGGCGGCGACAAGCCCACCGGCGACCTGGCCAGCGCGATTGACGACAACTTCGGATCGTTCGACAAGTTCCAGGCCCACTTCGGGGCCACCGCGCTCGGCGTGCAGGGCTCCGGTTGGGCAGTGCTCGCCTGGGACTCGATCGGCCAGCGCTTGATCATCCAGCAGTTCTTCGACCAGCAGGCGAACTTCGCCGCCGGCACGATCCCCGTGCTGATGCTCGACGTCTGGGAGCACGCATACTACCTCGACTACCGCAACGTGCGTGCCGACTACGTGAAGGCGTTCTGGAACATCGTCAACTGGGCGAACGTCCAGGAACGCTTCACTATTGCACGCGAAAAGACCAACGGGCTGCTCCTGCTCTCGTAGCAGGACCGGCCCCCTCGCAGGGGGCCGGCACCCCGTCCAGTTCACCCATAGAAACGCGCTTCGGTGCACAAGATTAGGAGACATTCGTGTCTGTAAAAATTGGTATTAACGGATTTGGTCGCATCGGCCGTAATTATCTTCGCGCTGCCCTTGCCCAGGGTAGCGACATCGAGATCGTCGCCGTGAACGACCTCACCGACACGAAGACGCTCGCCCACCTCCTTAAATATGACTCCATCACCGGGCGCCTTGCGGCCACGGTCTCGGTTGACGGCGACTCGATCCTCGTCAACGGCAAGCCGATTAAGGTCCTTGCCGAGCGCGACCCGGCCAATCTCCCCTGGGGTGCCCTTGGCGTCGACATCGTCATCGAGTCCACGGGTCGCTTCACCAAGGCTGACGATGCGCGCAAGCACATCACCGCCGGCGCCAAGAAGGTCATCGTCTCCGCTCCCGCCACCGGCGAGGTCGCCACGATCGTCATGGGCGTCAACGAGCAGGACTACGATCCGGCCAAGTTCGACATCATCTCCAACGCGTCGTGCACCACGAACTGCCTCGCGCCGCTGGCCAAGGTGTTCAACGACAACTTCGGTATCAAGTCCGGCCTGATGACCACGATCCACGCCTACACGGCCGACCAGAACCTTCAGGATGGGCCGCACTCCGACCTGCGTCGCGCTCGCGCCGCCGCTGTCAACATCATCCCGACCTCGACCGGTGCCGCCAAGGCGCTCGGAATCGTGCTTCCGGAGCTCAAGGGCAAGCTCGACGGCTTCGCGCTTCGCGTTCCGGTTCCCACCGGCTCCATCACCGACCTCACCGTCATCGCCGAACGCCCGGTGACCGTCGAAGCGATCAAGGCCGCCTACAAGGCAGCAGCCGAGGGCCCCCTCAAGGGAATCCTGATGTACACCGAAGACGAGATCGTCTCCAGCGACATCGTCACGGACCCGCATTCCTCCATCTTCGATGCCGGTCTGCTGCGCGTCATCGGCGACCAGGTCAAGCTGTCGTCCTGGTACGACAACGAGTGGGGCTACTCCAACCGGATGGTTGACCTCACCGAGCTCGTCGCCAAGAGCCTCTAACCGAGGCCCACGGTGACACTTCGTACAATCGAATCACTGGGGCAGCTCCACGGCAAGCGTGTCATCGTCCGTTGCGATCTGAATGTTCCGTTGAAAGCCGGAGAGATCACGGACGATGGCCGCGTTCGCGCGTCCCTTCCCACCATCAAGGCGCTGCTCGTGCAGGGCGCCCGAGTCGTGATCGTCTCGCACCTCGGTCGGCCCAAGGGCGCGCCGGAAGACAGGTACAGCCTGGCTCCCGTTGCCGCCCGCCTGGCTGAGCTGCTGGGCAGCGTCGTGGCGTTCGCCACCGACACCGTCGGTGAGTCCGCGAAGGCAGCAGTGTCGGCGCTGGCTGACGGTGACGTCGTCGTGCTCGAGAACCTCCGGTTCAACCCGGGGGAGACCAGCAAGGTCGACGACGAACGGATTGCCTTCGCCAACGAGCTCGCCGCTCTCGGCGACGTCCTCGTCTCGGACGGCTTCGGTGTTGTCCACCGCAAGCAGGCCAGCGTGTTCGACCTGGCAGCGATCCTGCCAAGTGCAGCCGGCCTGTTGATCGCCGCGGAGCTCGAGGTGCTCGATCGCCTCACCGAGAAGCCGGAGGCGCCCTACACGGTCGTCCTCGGCGGCTCGAAGGTGTCTGACAAGCTCGGCGTCATCGGTCATTTGCTGCCGCGAGTCAACTCGCTGCTCATCGGTGGCGGCATGGCGTACACCTTCCTCGCAGCCCAGGGTCACCGGGTCGGCTCGAGCCTGCTGGAAGCCGACCAGATCGAAACCGTTCGTGGTTACCTTCTGGAGGCCAATCGCCTGGGCGTGAAGATCGTGGTTCCGACTGATGTCGTCGTCGCCTCGAAGTTTGGCGACGACGCGGAGATCTCAGTCACACCGGCCAACGCGATCGAGGAAACCCCGTTCGGTACGTCCGGCCTCGGCCTGGACATCGGTCCCGACACAGCTGCTGCGTTCGCCGAAATCATCCGGTCTTCCAAGACGGTTTTCTGGAACGGCCCCATGGGCGTGTTCGAGCTGGCTCCGTTCGCGGAAGGCACCCGGACGGTTGCCGGCGCCTTGACCGAGGTCGACGGCCTGAGCGTGGTCGGTGGCGGCGATTCTGCCGCCGCCGTGCGCATCCTCGGCTTCACCGATGATCAGTTCGGTCACATTTCAACCGGCGGTGGCGCCAGCCTCGAGTTTCTCGAAGGCAAGCGCCTACCAGGACTGGAGGTCCTCGGATGGCAGTAAACGACAACCCGCGGCGCACCCCGCTGATCGCGGGCAATTGGAAGATGAACCTGGATCACCTCCAGGCCATCGCCTTCGTGCAGAAGCTGGCGTGGAACCTCAAGGATGCGAAGCACGACTTCTCAGCCGTCGAGGTTGCCGTCTTCCCCCCGTTCACCGATCTCCGCTCGGTGCAGACGCTTGTGTCCGCCGACAAGCTCCCACTCGCCTATGGCGCGCAGGATCTGTCGGCCCGGGACTCCGGCGCCTACACCGGTGAGATCTCCGGTGCCTTCCTGTCCCAGTTGGAGTGCCAGTACGTTCTCATCGGACATTCCGAGCGGCGCACGCTGCACGGGGAGGACGACGAACAGGTCGCCGCCAAGGTGATGGCCGCGCTCAAGCACAACCTGGTTCCGATCATCTGCGTCGGCGAAACCGCCGCGGACCTGGAAGTGCACGGCCCTAGCGCCGTGCCAGTCGCCCAGCTGAAGGCGGCGCTGGCCGGCGTTTCAAACGCGGCGGACATCGTCGTGGCCTACGAGCCCGTCTGGGCGATCGGGTCCGGCCAGGCTGCCACGCCGGAGCAGGCCGAGCAGGTTGCGGCTCAGTTACGCGCCGTGCTCAAGGACACCCTCGGGGAGGATGTGGCCGCCAAGACCCGCATCCTGTACGGCGGTTCCGTGAAGGGCGTCAACATCGCCGGCTACATGCGCGAGCCCAATGTGGATGGTGCCCTCGTCGGCGGCGCAAGCTTGAACATCGACGAGTTCTCCAGCATCGTGCGTTTCCAGAAGCACGTTGGGCTGTAGCACCGGTCACACCGTTTGAGGCAACCCGCTGTCCCCCGAACCGGGGGGCGGCGGGTTGTGACGTGAGTCAGGCTATGATTATCACTGATCTTGGTGGGGCAAGTGCCCCACCGCACTGTGAAAGGTTTCGCGTGGGTATTCTCCAGGTAGTGCTGCAGGTGTTGCTCGGCATTACGAGCCTCCTGCTCACCATGCTCATTCTGTTGCACAAGGGACGTGGCGGAGGTCTGTCGGACATGTTCGGTGGCGGCGTCACCTCGAACCTCGGCGCCTCCGGCGTCGCCGAACGAAACCTGAACCGGATCACCGTCATCCTGGGACTGCTGTGGATCTCGTGCATCGTCGTCCTCGGACTGATCACGAAGTTTGGCGTGGGTCTCTGACCACGACCGCCCGGCCGGGCTGATTCCCGGCCTCGCGAGTTCGGCACGACCCGTTCAGCTCAACATCGGCTGAAGCGGCCAATCAGCTTCAACGCCCCTTTCTAGCGGAGGAACATTATGGCATCTGGTGGCAGCGCAATTCGTGGCTCTCGTGTAGGAGCTGGCCCCATGGGCGAGCAGGACCGCGGTTTCCACGCGGACCGGATCAGGGTCTCCTACTGGGACGCCCTCGGCAATGAGACCGTTCGATACTTCGCGGCGAACCTTCCGGACGACGAGATCCCGGAGACCATTGACTGTCCCTCCTCCGGCCTGCCTGCCGGTCGCGACAAGGAGAACCCGCCGTCAGTGGTCAAGCTGGAGCCCTACAAGACGCACCTCGCCTACGTGAAAGAGCGCCGAACGGAGGAGGAGGCTGAGTCACTCCTCGAAGAGGCGTTGCAGCAACTGCGGGTTCGTCGAGGGAAGCTCTCCGCGACCAACTGACGCCCCAGGCGACCGGCTGGCAGCGGATCGGCGCAGTTGCTCAGCGCAGGCAAACACGAGCGGGCCCCGATCGAAATCGGGGCCCGCTCTGTCGTGCCAGGTGCTTGGGGTCAGAAGGTGGACGCCGTGAGGTTCTCCGGAACCTCCGCGGCGGCTTGCCTGTCGACGAAGAAATTCGTGTATCGGCGCCCCTTGATACCGGCGACGGGCACCTCGTCGCGGCTCGCACCCGCGAGAGCCAGCCCGAGGGCGGACGCCTTGTCCGGTCCGGCGAGGACCATCCAGATGCAGCGCGAGGAGTTGAGGGCGGGGCGGCTCAGGCTGAGACGTTCCGCAGGGGGCTTAGGGGAGTCCCGCACTGCGAGCACACTCGCCTCCGACTCCCTGATACCGGGCTGGTGTGGAAACAGAGAGGCGACGTGCCCGTCTGGTCCGACGCCGAGAAACGTGATGTCGAAGCGCGGAAGGGCCGTGCCCTCGATCGACGCGGCCTGGAGCTGGGCCGCATAGCCTGCGGCGGCGGAATCCAGGTCCGTGCCCTCGTCCGAGGCCGCGAACGGGTGGATGTTGCCTTCGGGGACCGCAATGTGGTCCAGGAGTGCCATCCGCGCCTGCACCTCGTTGCGCTCGGGGTCATTCTTAGGTACCCAGCGCTCGTCCCCCCACCAGAAAGTGACCAGGTCCCAATCGATGGTGTCCCTGGCCGCGGAGGCGTTGATGGCCTCGAGCACCTCGTTGGCGACGGAGCCGCCAGCAAGAACCACATTGATCTCACCCTGTTCGTGCAGGATATCCACGGTCGTCGTGATGAATCGTGCCGCCACCGACGCCGCTAGGGCTGCCCGGTCGGGGTGTACGAGTACGCGTCTTTCGTTGGTCACGGTCGTCCTTCGGTTTGATCTGCGACCACATCGTCAAGGTGCGGGAGGCCGCGCGTGATGACCTCACCATACAACTCATCCGGGTCGAGCCGGCGCAACTCATCACTGAGGCAGTCACGGAGACTTCGTCGCTTGAGGGTGAGGTCCTGGACCGGCTGACCCGGTTGGGTGAGTGTCGCGATGCCGGGTACCCCCCGTTCGAGCGAGATCACGCCGGCCGACCGGGTGAGGTGCACGCCGCGGATTCCGCTGGACAGGGGGCCCGTGGTGAACTCGTAACTGACCGGCACCCGCAGCTGCAACTGCAGCCAGGCGGCCAGCAGCGCTGTCGATGGGGAGTCGGCGGCACCGGACACCTCAACCGCGGTGACGGGCAGGTAGGGCGGCTGGTCGAGGACCGCGGCGAGCTGGGCGCGCCACAGGGTCAGCCGGGTCCAGGCGAAGTCGGTGTCGCCCGGGCGGTAGGAGGTGCAGAGGTGGTGCAGCGCAGCCTGCGGATCGGGCTGCGCGGACGCATCCGTGATCCGACGGTAGGCGATGCGCCCGAGCGGAGACTCCGCAGGCACGGCCGGTGCCACGCCGGGCCACCAGGCGACGACGGGAGCGTCCGGCAGCAACAGGCCGGTGACCAGGCTCTCCGGGTCGCTGGCGGCCTCACCGTAGGCTCGAAGCACGATCACCTCGCTCGCGCCGGCGTCGCCGCCGACCCGGATCTCCGCGTCGATCCTCGGCGTCGTGGCCAGGCCCTTGTCGTCGAGCGCCTGCGTCGACACGACGATGACCCGCATCGGATGTTCGCGCGAGGCATCGTTCGCGGCCTCGATCGCCTCCTCCTCGTGCCCCATCGTCGACGCGATGATCAGGGTGAGGACCCGGCCAAGCGCGACCGCGCCACCCTCCTCGCGGATTCTGACCAGGGCCTTGGAGATCTTGGAGGTGGTGGTGTCGGGAAGATCGACGATCATGGGCGTCTCCAGTGTCGGCCGTCGCGAGACAGCAGGTCATCGGCGGAGGTCGGACCCCAGGTTCCCGGGCGGTACTGCTCCGGTTGTCCCTGTTCGGACCAGAACTTCTCGATCGGGTCGAGGATCTTCCAGGACAGTTCCACCTCTTCATGCCGGGGGAAGAGGGGTGGGTCGCCGAGAAGCACATCAAGGATCAGACGCTCGTAGGCCTCCGGACTTGCCTCGGTGAACGCGTGGCCGTAGCCGAAGTCCATGGTGACGTCGCGCACCTGCATGCCCACGCCGGGTACCTTCGAGCCGAACCGGATGGTGACACCCTCGTCGGGCTGCACCCGGATTACAAGCGCGTTCTGGCCGAGCGCCGCGGCGCCGCCCTTGGCGAATAGATGCTGCGGCGCGCACTTGAACACGACGGCGATCTCGGTGACGCGGCGTCCGAGGCGTTTGCCCGCCCTGAGGTAGAACGGAACCCCCGACCAGCGGCGGGTGTCGATCGTGAGACGGAGCGCCGCGTAGGTCTCGGTGAAAGACTCGGGGTCCATACCGTCCTCTTCCAGGTAGCCGAGGACCTTCTCCCCGCCCTGCCAGCCTCCGGCGTACTGGCCCCTGGCGGTGCCGGTCGCGAGGTCTTCCGGAAGACGGACCGACGCCAACACCTTCTCCTTTTCGCTGCGGAGGTCTGCCGCGTCGAAGGAGATGGGCTCCTCCATCGCGGTCAGGGCCAGGAGCTGGAGCAGGTGGTTCTGGATGACGTCCCTGGCCGCACCGATACCGTCGTAGTAGCCGGCCCGGCCGCCGACGCCGATGTCCTCGGCCATCGTGATCTGCACGTGGTCGACGTAGTTGGCGTTCCAGATCGGCTCGTACAACTGGTTGGCGAAACGCAGCGCCAGGATGTTCTGGACCGTCTCCTTGCCCAGGTAGTGATCGATCCGGAAGACGGAGTCGGGCGGAAATACCGACTCGACGACGTCGTTCAGTTCGCGCGCGGTCGGCAGGTCGCTGCCGAACGGCTTCTCGATGACGACGCGTCGCCACTGCCCGTCCTTCTGGTCCGCCAGCCCGGACCGGCGCAACTGTTCGGTCACTTGGGGGAAGGCCTTCGGCGGAATCGCCAGGTAGAACGCGTGGTTGCCCATCGTTCCGCGTTCCTGATCGAGCAGAGCGATCGTCTCCTTGAGACGCTCGAACGACTCGTCGTCGTCGAACGTCCCCGGAACGAAACGGATGCCCTCGGCCAGCTGCGCCCAGACATCCTCATGGAACTCGGTGCGGGCGTACTCCTTGACGGAGTCGTGCACCACCCGCATGAAGTCCTCGTTGTCCCAGTCACGCCGGGCGAAGCCGACCAGGGCGAAGCCGGGCGGCAGCAGGCCCCGGTTGGCAAGGTCGTAAACGGCCGGCATGAGTTTCTTCCGTGAGAGGTCACCGGTCACGCCGAAAATGACGAGGCTGCTCGGCCCCGCGATTCGATTCAGGCGGTAGTCGGAGAGTGATCGCAGCGGATTGAACTCCGGGGTGATTTCCACCGGGGACATGCAGCTCCTTCAGGGTGTGGACGGACAGCGTGGCCGGGGCCGGCCGAGGTGACGCGTGGTTGCTAGCGCAGGACCGCGAACAGTGTCGCGACGTTCGCCTCCGGCTGAGTCAGCGTGAGTGTGAGCACCGGGCGACCGTGCTCGGCGAGCACGCTCGCGTCGCCGCTGGCCTGCGCCTGGATGAGCTCGCCGAAGGTGAAAGGGCGCTCCGGGATGTCCAGGTCAACGGGGGCAGTGGCGAGGATCTGCAGGAAGACCCCGGTGGCCGGGCCACCCTTGTGGAGCTGACCGGTCGAATGTAGGAAGCGCGGTCCCCAGCCAAATGTCACCGGGCGCGTCGAGAGGGCCGCGATCAGGTCGCGGATCTCGGCGAGCTGCGGCAGGGCCAGGCGGTTGACATAGGCCTGCACGGACACGTAACCGTCCGGGCCGAGCTCCGCCAGGAGCGCGTCGATCGCCGACGCCAGGTCGCTGGCGGCCCCGAGCACGTGGGCGGTGCCCCTGACCTCGATGCCGTCGGAGATGAACGCCGCCGGAACGGGCTCCGGGCGGGCGTCGAGCAGGCCGCGGGTGGCGATCTTGGCTGCCTCCACGTCGGGCTGGTCGAACGGGTTGATGCCGAGCAGGCGGCCGGCGATGACGGTGGCGTACTCCCAGACCAGGAACTGCGCCCCGAGGGTTCCGCTGACGCGGATCTCGTCCGCGCCGTCATTGTCGGAGAAGACCTCGACTCCGGCGTCGGCGACGAGGCGCAGCACCTGGACGTCCGGAAGGTTCTCCGACAGCTCGGGGGCGTCTCGGCCGAGGACGACCGGGAGGATGCCGGTGCCCTGTTTGCCGGTGGACTCGGCGATGAGCTGTTCGGCCCAGTCGGCGAAACCGACGATGTGGGTGCCGTCGGACACGATCGCAAGCTTGTCCCGACGCGGCGTGGTCGCCGCGATCGCCGCACCGAGGATGAGCCCGGGATTCTCCGGGCTGTCGACGGCCAGGGCGACCGAGATCGCCTCGGCCTCGTCGAGCAATTCGGCGATGTCGACCCCGGCTAGCCCGGACGGCACCAAGCCGAAGGCGGTGAGCACGGAGAAACGCCCGCCGACCGTTGGATCGGCATTGAAGACGCGGTAGCCGGCGGCCCGCGCTGACGCGTCCAACGGGGAGCCGGGGTCGGTGACGACGATGATGCGATCGACCGGGTCGATTCCGGCTTCGCGGAATGCCCGTTCGAACACGCGGCGCTGGCTGTCGGTCTCCGCGGTCGAGCCCGACTTGGAGGAGACGACGAGCGCGGTCGCGGCGAGGTGGTCGCCGAGCGCGGCGAGGACCTGACCGGGGTCGGTCGAGTCGAGCACCGTCAGGGGCACGCCGGCGGTGCCGGTGATGACCTCCGGCGCGAGCGAGGAGCCGCCCATACCGGCGAGCGCGATCCGGTTAACTCCCTTGGCGCGCAGCGAGTCGCGCAGCGCCAGGATCTCGGGGATCAGCGGCCGGGAGTCGGAAACCGACTCCGTCCAGCCGAGTCGCTTGCCGGCCTCGGCCTCGACCTCCGGGCCCCAGAGGGCAGGGTCGAGCGCGGTGATGCCGGATGCGACGAGGTCGGCCACGAGGGTCGGGACCGTGCTGCGCACGGCGTCGGCGGCGGCGCCACTGACCGAGACGCGGAAGCTCACAGTGCTGCTCCCGAGGTGGCCGTCGCGGCGTCGAGCGCGACGGAGACGGTCTCCAGGAGTTCGTTCCAGGACACGATGAACTTGGCAACACCCTCGGCTTCGAGTACCTGGGTGACGTCGACGTACGAGACGCCCTCGTTCGCGAGCGCGTCGAGCACGGCATTGGCCTCGTCGTACGCGCCGGTGACCGAGTCGGTGGGGACGACTCCGTGGTCGAGCGTAGCTTCGAGTGTCTTCTCCGGCATCGTGTTGACGACCTCCGGCGCGACCAGGTTCGTCACGTAGAGGGTGTCCGGCAGGGTCGGGTCCTTGACGCCTGTGGACGCCCAGAGCGGGCGCTGCTTGTTGGCACCGGCCGTGAGCAGGCCGAGGGCGCGCTCACTGGAGAAGGCCTGTTCGTAGACTTCGTAGGCGAGCTGTGCGTTGGCGACGCCGGCCTTACTCTTCAGGGCTAGGGCCGCTTCCGTGCCGATGGCTTCGAGGCGCTGGTTGATCTCCGTGTCGACGCGCGAAACGAAGAACGATGCCACTGAGTGAATCGTCGACAGGTCGAGGCCCGCCGAGCGGGCCTTCTCCAGGCCGGACAGATACGCGTTGATGACCTGGCGGTGACGCTCGAGGCTGAAGATCAGGGTGACGTTCACGCTGATGCCCAGCGCGATGGTTGCGGTAATCGCGTCGAGACCCTCAACGGTTGCGGGGATCTTGATCATGACGTTCGGACGGTCCACCTTGGCCCAGAGTTCCTGCGCCTGGGCGACCGTGCCGCCCGCGTCGTGGGCGAGCCCGGGCTCAACCTCGATCGAGACGCGGCCGTCGACCCCGCGGGTGCCGTCGTAAACCGGCCGGAAGATGTCGCTCGCGGCCCGGACGTCGTCGGTGGTGATCTCGAAAACGGCCTCCTGCACGCCGGCGCCGGCGGCGGCGAGGGCCGCGACCTGCCCCACGTATGCCTCGCCCTTGCTCAGGGCGCCGGCGAAGATCGTCGGGTTGGTGGTCACGCCGACGACGTTCTTTGTGTCGATCAGGTTCTGAAGCCCGCCGGAAACGATGCGTTCGCGTGACAGGTCATCGAGCCAGATGCTGACGCCGGCAGCTGAAAGCTGGGCGAGGGGAGTGTTCTCGGTCATAGTGATTCTCCTAATGAAACGGGTGATTCAGGGGTGGGATTCGCGCTGGTGACGAGTTCGCGCTTGTGACTTCAGAGGGCGGCGAGCGAATCCTTTGCGGCGGCGACGACAGCCTCCGTCGTGATTCCGAATTCACGGAACAGGGTCTTGTAATCCGCCGATGCGCCGAAGTGCTCGATGGATATGCTGCGGCCGCGATCTCCGACGTAGCTATCCCAGGTCAACGCGATTCCGGCCTCGATCGATACCCGGGCCGTCACAGTTTTCGGAAGGACCGACTCTCGGTACTCGGCGGACTGTTCCTTGAACCACTCGAGGCTAGGAGCAGAAACGACGCGGGCACCGATGCCCTCCGTCTTCAGCCGGTCCCTGGCGGCCAGGGCGAGTTGTACCTCGGAACCGGTTCCGATCAGGATGACGTCGGGTGTGCCGTTCGCCGCCTCCGCCAGGATGTACGCACCCTTGGACACGTTCCGCGCCGATGCGAGGACATCGCCGACGGCCTCACCGTCTCCCCGGGTGAACACCGGGATGTTCTGTCGGGTCAGCACGATCCCGGCCGGACCGCCCCGGCGTTCGAGGATCGTCTTCCAGGCCCACGAGACCTCGTTGGCGTCGCCGGGGCGCACCACGTCCAGGCCCGGGATGGCCCGCAGGGTCGCGAGCTGCTCGATCGGCTGGTGGGTAGGACCGTCCTCGCCGAGGGCGACGGAGTCGTGGGTCCAGACGAAAATCGATGGTGCCTTCATCAGCGCGGCAAGACGCACCGCGGGGCGCATGTAGTCGCTGAAGATAAGGAAGGTGCCGCCAAAAGGGCGGGTGTTGCCGTGAAGCACGATGCCGTTGAGGATGGCGGCCATGGCGTGCTCACGGATACCGAAGTGCAGCACCCGGCCGTGTTCGTTGCCGGTCCACTCGTGGGTGGAGTGCTCACGGGGGATGAAAGAGGTCGCGCCGCCGATGGTGGTGTTGTTCGACTCGGCGAGGTCGGCAGAGCCGCCCCACAGCTCGGGGATGACAGCGCCGAGCGCGGTCAAGACCTTGCCGGATGCTGCACGGGTCGACACGTCCGTGCCGCCCTCGAATACGGGAAGTGCGGCTTCGACGCCCTCGGGCAGCGCTCCGGACAGCACCCGGTCCAGCAGCGCCTTCCGCTCCGGGTTGGCGTCCGCCCACAACGCGAACGCAGCGTCCCACTCGGAGTGCGCCGCTGCACCACGCTGGAGTGCCTTGCGCGTGTGCTCGATGACCTCGTCGGCGACCTCGAAGGTCTGCGCAGGGTCGAAGCCCAGGATTTCCTTGACCGCGGCCAGCTCCTCGGCGCCGAGGGCGGACCCGTGGATCTTGCCGGTGTTCTGTTTCTTCGGGCTGGGCCAGCCGATGATGGTCTTTAGGATGATCAAGGACGGCTTATCGGTCTCGCCCTTGGCGGCGTCGATGGCGTTGTTGAGGGCGTTCAGATCTTCAACGTAGACGCCGGTCGTCTTCCAGTCGACCGTCTGCACGTGCCAGTTGTAGGCCTTGTAGCGGGCAGCGACATCCTCGGTGAAGGCGATGTTGGTATCGTCCTCGATCGAGATCTGGTTGCTGTCATAGATCGCGATCAGGTTGCCGAGCTGCTGGTGGCCGGCCAGCGAGGATGCCTCGCTGGTGATGCCTTCCTGCAGGTCGCCGTCGCCCGCGATCACATAGACGAAGTGGTCGAACGGGCTGGCGCCGGCCGCCGCCTCCGGGTCGAACATGCCGCGCTCAAAACGAGAGGCGTAGGCGAAGCCGACGGCGGAGGCCAGACCCTGGCCGAGCGGACCCGTGGTGATCTCGACACCGGCGGTGTGACCGTATTCAGGATGACCGGGGGTCTTCGAACCCCAGGTGCGAAGTGCCTTGAGGTCGTCCAGCTCGAGGCCATAGCCGCCGAGATACAACTGCACGTACTGCGTGAGGGAGCTGTGGCCGACCGAGAGGATGAAACGGTCGCGGCCGATCCACTCGTTGTCGGCGGGGTCACGGCGCATGACCTTCTGGAACAGGAGGTATGCGGCAGGAGCGAGGCTCATTGCGGTGCCGGGGTGCCCGTTCCCGACCTTCTCGACGGCGTCCGCCGCGAGGAGGCGTGCCGTGTCGACCGCCTTGTTGTCAATCGAATCCCACTGCAGTGCTGCCACTTGGTCTTGACCCTTCGTAGACAACGGGGGCAGGTAGTCGTGAACCCGCACCCATTGGATTGAGCGCGCCCGTGGACATCGACGTCATCCAAGCGTTGCGGCAGAGGCCCGACTTCGGTAGATCCGCGCATGCACCGAGATTGGCGAGCACCCCCCAGTATAGGCAGTCGTCGGGAAACGGCCCAGCGATGTGACGACGCATGGCGCCGGACTCTCGCATGCCTCCGGGTCAGAGAGTCCCTGCCTGAACCTCACGTCCGGATCGCCTAGACTTGTCTCACAATGTACAGCGTAAGAGGTGTCATGCCCGGACCCGTCTCCACCCCGAATGTGAGCGAAACCCGCTCCTTCCGACGCACTTTTCTGGCCTACCTGTCGCTGACGAAACCGCGGGTCGTCGAACTCCTGCTCGTCGTGACCGCGCCGACGATGATCCTGGCGCAACAGGGTATCCCCAGCCTATGGCTGGTGCTCGCGACCCTGATCGGCGGCGCGTTCAGCGCCGGGTCGGCCGGAGCGTTCAACTGCTACATCGATCGGGATATTGACCGGGTGATGGACCGCACTAAGAACCGTCCACTGGTCACGGGGGAGCTGTCCGACCGGCAGGCCCTCGTCTTCGCGTGGGTGCTCGGTGCCGTGTCAATCGGTTGGCTCTGGGTGTTCACCAACTGGCTGGCCGCCCTGCTGTCGCTAGGCGCGATCCTGCTCTACGTGGTCTTCTACACTCTGGTACTCAAGCGGCGCACCGCGCAGAACATCGTCTGGGGCGGCATCGCGGGCTGCATGCCGGTGCTGATCGGCTGGGCAGCGGTAACCGGGGATCTGTCCTGGCCCCCGTTCATTCTGTTCCTGATCATCTTCCTGTGGACCCCGCCGCACTACTGGCCGCTTTCGATGAAGTACCGCAGCGAGTACCAGGCCGCCGGGGTACCCATGCTCGCCGTCATCCGCGGCCGCAGCCAGGTCGGACTCCAGGTCATCCTGTACGCCTGGGCGACGGTGGCGTGCTCCCTGCTGCTCATCCCCATCGCCGACATGGGGTTCGTCTACGCGTTCACGGCGCTCGTCACCGGTGGCTGGTTCGTCTACGAGACACACCGCTTGTACAGCCTGGCCATCCGGCACGAACACGTGTCGCCCATGCGGGTTTTCCACGGTTCGATCGTCTACCTGACGCTTCTTTTCGTGGCCGTCGGCGTCGACCCGCTGCTGCCCTTCTGACCCGTCCCGGTTTCCGGGCGTTACTGCGCAGAACGGCAACAGCTTCCCGCTCGGGGCGAGGTCCTGCTGTACTCTGGGAATGTCTCCTACCCGCAGGAGGCAGTCCGTTAGGCCCTACGCGCCCTCCTTCGTGTCAGTACCGGCCGTCACCCACGTGAAGAGGCCTCGCAGTGCTGGATTTCCTGGGCGACCGGTACGAGCAGATCCTGTTCTCCAGCTGGCAGCATTTCAGCCTCGTCCTGCAGTGCCTCCTGATGGCGACCGTGCTTGCCGTGGTCATCGCCGCGCTGGTCTATCGCAGCCCGGCGCTGACCGGTGTCGTGAACTCGGTCTCCGCAATCGGCCTGACCATTCCCTCCTTCGCCCTGATCGGCCTGTTGATCTCGCCGTTCGGTTTCGGAGTTCTCCCCGCCGTCATCGTCGTCGCGTTCTTCGCGACGCTGCCCATCCTCCGCAATGCCGTCGTCGGACTGTCCGGCGTCGCGCCGACCGTTGTCGAGGCGGCCCGGGGGATCGGCATGAGCCGATTCAGGACCCTGGTTCAGATCGAACTGCCGCTGGCCTGGCCGATCATCCTGACCGGGATCCGGGTCTCCGCCCAGATGGTCATGGGCGTGGCCGCCGTGGCCGCTTACGCGCTCGGCCCCGGCCTCGGCGGGTTCATCTTTTCCGGACTCTCCCGTTTGGGCGGCGCCAACTCGTTCGAATCCGTGGTCACCGGTGTCGTCGGGGTCATCATCCTGGCCCTCGTCCTTGATCTTCTGCTCGTCGGCCTCGGCCGCCTGACCATCCCGCGAGGTATCCGTGCCTGAACGAACTCCAGCCAGACCGGCCGACTCCGTCGTGACCGGGGCCGGCATCCTGCTCGATCACGTCACCAAACGCTACCCCGGCCAGGCCAGGCCGGCCGTGGACGGCCTCACCATGGAAATTCCCGCCGGCAAAACGGTCATGTTGGTCGGCCCGTCAGGCTGCGGCAAGACCACGACGCTCAAGATGATCAATCGGCTGATCGAACCGTCTGAAGGACGGATCGTCGTTGACGGAGACGACGTCACGCAGATGAACGGCGACCGGCTCCGGCGGGGAATCGGTTACGTGATCCAGGCCGGCGGCCTGTTCCCGCACATGACGGTGGCAACGAACATCGGTATCGTGCCCCGGATGCTCGGCTGGGACAGGGACCGGATTGCGGCTCGGGTCGACGAACTGCTCGAGCTCGTCTCCCTCGACCCTGAGCAGTACCGGGACCGATTCCCGAAGGAGCTTTCGGGCGGTCAGCAACAGCGAGTGGGTGTGGCCCGGGCCCTGGCGGCCGACCCGCCGGTGCTGTTGATGGACGAACCCTTCGGGGCCGTGGATCCGATCACCCGCCTGCGCCTGCAGGATGAGCTGATCAACATCCAGGACGAGCTGCAGAAGACCATCGTCTGCGTGACCCACGATTTCGACGAGGCCGTGAAACTGGGCGACTGGATTGCGATCTTCGACGAGGGTGCCCAGCTCGTGCAATACGACACACCCGAACGGATCCTGGGCAACCCGGCCAACGAGTTCGTCGAGAACTTCATCGGGTCCGGGGCCGGGCTGAAGCAGCTCACGTTGACCAGGGTCGGCGATGTCGGCATGGCGGAGGCCATCCTCGCCCGGCCCGGCGAGCCGGCACGGGACGTCCTCGCCCGGATCGTTGCGGCCGGCCACGGCCACGCGGTGGTCGTCGACTCGCGCGAACGGCCCATCCAATGGCTTTCCCGCCGCAAACTGGACCGTCTCCAGACGATCGGTTCGACCCCGGATCCGGGTCTGCCCGTGGTTGGGAGCAGGGCCACCCTCAGTGACGCGCTCGACACGATGCTCGTGTCCAGCGCCGGGGCTGCGCTCGTGACGGGCCGCCGCGACGTGTTCAGGGGCGTGATCGACATCAAGACCGTCATGGACGCGATCGGCCGGTCGCAGGACACGGCGGCGATGGACTCCACGGATGCCCCGGTCGGGCTGAACACGGGCATCTTCGGCGCGGTGACCACCGACGAAGTGGCTTCCGCCGACACCCCCGGCCCGGGAACCGGCACCGGCGACACCCCGGCAGCGCAGTGAGCAGCGCAACGAGCAGGGTATCCGCGCCGGGCCGCGCGGCGTGGCGCGGCCTGGCGCTGCAGCTGGCCGGGATCATCGCCGCCGCGCTGGGCCTTGCAGGCTGGCTGGCCACGGCGGACCTGTCCACAACCGAGCTGACGACACTCTCCCCGGCCGCACTGTGGGGCTACACCCTCGAACACCTGGAGCTCACCTTCGTGTCGGCGGTGATGGTGCTGCTGATCGCGGTCCCGCTGGGGATCGCCCTCACGCGCACGGCGATGCGGCGGTTCACCGGGCCTGTGCTCGCCGTTGCGAACATCGGTCAGGCCGCCCCCGCCATCGGGCTCGTCGTGCTCCTCGCATTTTGGCTGGGCTTCGGTTTCTGGGCGGCGACCATGGGGCTCGTGCTCTATGCCCTGCTGCCGGTGCTGCGGAACACTATCGTCGGGCTGCAGCAGGTCGACGCCCGGCTGGTGGAGGCCGGCCGCGGGATGGGGATGAGCGCGGGAGCCGTGCTGCTGCGAGTGGAACTCCCACTCGCGGTGCCGGTCATGCTCGCCGGCATCCGCACCGCCATGGTCCTGCTGGTCGGAACCGCAGCCCTCGCCACCTTCATCAACGGCGGTGGGCTCGGTATCCTGATCACGACCGGGGTGAACCTGAAGCTCACCTCCGTGCTCGTGACCGGGTCGCTGCTGGTAGCGCTCCTCGCCCTCCTGGTGGACTGGCTGGGCCGCGTCGTCGAGCAGCTCGCCCGGCCGAAGGGCCTCTGATGCTCTCCGGGACGACCACCCTTACCCACGAGAATGGCCGCGCCATGACGAATCGACGACGGCGCCTGGTCACCCCGGCGGCGTGCCTGGTCGCCATACTGGCCTTGACCGGCTGCGGGCTGCAACCGGCCACCTCGTACGTGCCGGCCGTGGGCCCTGGCACCATCCGGCCGATCCCGGGACTGGGGAACGCGCCGCTCACCATCACCTCCAAGAACTTCACGGAGCAACTCATCCTCGGGAAGATCGCTGTGCTGGCGGCTCGGGCCGCCGGTTTCGACGTCACGGACCTGAGCAACCTGCCGGGAAGCCAACCGGCTCGCGAACTCCTCACCCTCGGCCAGGCCGACTTCATGTGGGAGTACACCGGGACGGCCTGGTTGACGTACCTCGCCCAGGCCGAGGGCATCCCGGATCAGGCGGCCCAGTGGCAGGCCGTGCACGACGCGGATCTAGCGACTGGGCTCACCTGGGGCAGGCCCGCCCCGATGAACAACACCTACGCCCTCGCCATCCGCAGCGAGGCGGCAGCCGACCTCGGCGGAATCAGCACAATGTCGCAGATCGCGTCGCTGCCAGTGGAGGATCGCACCTTCTGCGTCGAGGCGGAATTCAACTCCCGCTCCGACGGTTTCAACCCGATGCTCAAAACCTACGGACTCAAACGCGGATCCGCGGCCGGCGTCCCGGACGCCAACGTCGGAATCTATGATGCCGGCGCGGTGTACAGCGCCACCGACCGAGGGGACTGCAACTTCGGTGAGGTGTTCGTCACCGACGGCCGCATCGACGCACTCGACCTCACCGTGCTGACCGACGACCGGAAGTTCTTCCCTGCCTACAACGTAGCTCCGGTGTACTCCACCGACACCCTGACGACGCACCCCGAATTGGCGGATGTCTTCGACCAGATCACCCCGGCCCTCACCGACAAGGTGCTCAGGTCACTCAACCGCAAGGTCGACGTCGACGGTGAGGAACCCGCCGACGTCGCTTTCGCGTGGATGAAGGCCAGGGGATTCATCACCGATCCTCGCTAACGGGCGGCCGCGCTCTCCGCGAGCGGGACGGATGTCGACGTGGGATTCGCTGACGGAACCGTGAGGTTCAGGACAACCGCGGTCATCCCCGCAGCGAGCACGCAGGACAGCACCATGTGGATGCCCACCAACACGGGCGGCAGGCCGATGTTCGCCTGGAGCAGTCCGATGCCGATCTGCCCGGCCTCGATGATGAGCAGCAACACGGCCCAGCCGCGTGGGGGGAGTGCGAGCGCGACGGAGGCGACCACGAGGGCGATCGTCAGGGCGAGGGTGGCATAGGCGGGCCAGCTGTGCACATGCTGAAGCAGCTCGGAGTCGAGGCCGTTGCGCGGTGCGTTCGCGTCGCCGGCGTGCGGGCCGGAGCCGGTGGTCACGATCCCGACGAGGATGGTGACCAGGATGACGGCGGCCGTTGCGTAGGTGAGGAGCCTGAACCACCCGGGGACGGCCAGGATCCGGCGCGGGTTGCCTGTGTAGACCCGGTGCACGAAGACAGTGCAGAGCCCGACGAGGGCGACGGAGATGACGAAGTGCAGCCCGACCACATACGGGTTGAGCTTCACGAGCACGCTCACCCCGCCGATGACCGCCTGCGCGGGGATGCCCAGGCCAGCCAGCAGCGCGAGCCAGAACAGGTCGGGACGCGACCTGCGCACGCGCACGACCGCCAGGAACGCTGCAATCGCGACGAGCCCCAGCACAACGCCGAGCAGCCGGTTGCCGAACTCGATCACGCCGTGGATGCCCATTTCGGGCGTGTTGACGAAGGAACCGTCCGTGCACCGGGGCCAGGTCGGGCACCCGAGGCCGGAGCCGGTGAGCCGCACCAGGCCGCCCGTGCCCACAAGCAGGATCTGGGCGGTGAGGTAGATCCACGCCAGCACTCGAACCCGCTTGTCAACGCTCGTGGGTAACCATTCCGAAATCCGTTTCACCGGTTCTGCTTCCTCTTCGCTGTGGCTCATGTGAAAACGCCGGATCGCACTACTAATCCCACCGCTAACCTGTAGAATTAGGTGTTTCCAGGGCGGCTCGACCGCGGTTGACACACAACCGCAGCTGAGAACCACGTCGTCCTTAAACATCTTAGGTACGCAACGTAGCCGCCCACACAACACATTCCCGCACAGGGTCTCCCTCGGAAGGCCCGTCCGGGAATGACCGGACTAATATCCGGGTTGTCGTGGAGGGGAGAAGAGGTAAATATGTCTGACGTCCTGCTCGACCGCCCCGAGCTCGCGGGGCTCGGTGTCTACGAATTCGGCTGGTCCGACTCCGACGCTGCCGGCGCGTCCGCCCGCCGTGGAATCTCGCCGGAGGTCGTCACCGACATCTCCAAGCTCAAGAACGAGCCGGCCTGGATGCTGAAGCGTCGGCTGAAGGCCCTCGAACTCTTCGAGCGCAAGCCCATGCCGACCTGGGGCGCCGACCTCTCCGGCATCGACTTCGACAACATCAAGTACTTCGTCCGGTCCACGGAGAAGCAGGCCCAGACCTGGGACGACCTGCCCGACGACATCAAGAACACCTATGAGAAGCTCGGCATCCCCGAGGCGGAGCGTCAGCGTCTCGTCTCCGGCGTCGCCGCCCAGTACGAGTCCGAGGTCGTCTACCACCAGATCAACGAGGAGCTCGAAGCCCAGGGCGTCATCTTCATGGACACCGACACGGCGCTCAAGGAGCACCCGGAGATGTTCGAGGAGTACTTCGGCACAGTCATCCCGTCGGGCGACAACAAGTTCGCTGCGCTCAACACCTCGGTCTGGTCGGGCGGATCCTTCGTCTACGTGCCGCCCGGCGTGCACGTCGAAATCCCGCTGCAGGCGTATTTCCGAATCAACACGGAGAACATGGGTCAGTTCGAGCGCACCCTGATCATCGCCGACGAGGGCAGCTACGTGCACTACATCGAGGGCTGCACCGCCCCGATTTACTCATCGGACTCGCTGCACTCCGCGGTCGTCGAGATCATCGTGAAGAAGAACGCCCGCGTTCGCTACACGACCATCCAGAACTGGTCCAACAACGTCTACAACCTCGTCACGAAGCGCGCCACGGCGGCCGAGGGTGCCACGATGGAATGGATCGACGGCAACATCGGGTCCAAGGTGACCATGAAGTACCCGTCGATCTACCTGATGGGCGAGCACGCCAAGGGCGAGACCCTGTCGGTGGCCTTCGCCGGCCCCGGCCAGCACCAGGATGCCGGCG
>NZ_SOFP01000029.1 GCF_004402785.1 Cryobacterium algoritolerans | reverse complement strand
CAATCCCACGGCCGCGCGGGCCTGCCCAGCCCGCGCCCGCCCACACCGCGCCCGAAACCGCTGGGCGCTGCCGCGACCGCGGGCGCGGGCTGCCGAAACCACCGCGGGAGCGAGGACGAAGCGTCTGCGCAGCCCGGCCATGGCGGTGCCCGGCCATGGCGGTGCCCGGCCATGGCGGTGCGCGGCCATGGAGGTGCCCGACCGGCGGCGGTGCTCGACCACCGGCTACGCTCGACTACAGGCCAGCCAGGGAGAAACCGTGACGCACTCGTATCCGCTCTACCAGGCCATCCGGGCCCAATGCTTCTGCTGCCAGGCACTGCAATCGTTCACCTTCACCTCCGCGACCGACCAGGTCGTCTGCGCGCTGTGCCTGCACCACCTCGGCGGCGACAAGGCAGAGCGCCGGGACGCCGAACACGTGCAACTCTGGCTGGCACAGTACGCCGACCTGCAGGAGGTGCACCGGATGGGCGCCGAAAAGGCTGCGGTGGCCGCGGCAGAGGCTGCCGCGACGATCCTGACCCTGACCGGACAACTCGACGACCTCCGCGGCCTGGTCGCCGGCCGCTTCGACCGCACGGTGAGCGGGGAACTCCGGGCCGTGCTAGAAAACGACCTGGTCAGGCGCGCCGAACGCCGCGGCATGCTGGCACTGCGTCAGCGGGACTGGGCGATGGCCGTGATCTGGCGGCTCGGGATGCTGCATCATGACGACCCCGCACGCCTCGGCTCCTGCGCCTGCGGACGAGCCATCATGGCCTGCGCCGAGGGGCGCGTGCTCGACCCGCAGCGGCAGGCCGTGAGCGACTGGGAAAAGAAGAACCTGGCCCTGCTCGCGGCAGGCAAACGCCATGGCCTCCCCGACGACCACCCCGGTGTTGCCGCGGCAGGTGCCTGGTGACCCTCCGGAACTCCGTCGCCCGGGTCACCTCTTCGGCCTGCTCGTCGACGAGTAGCGGGCATCCGGGCGACGCAGTCCGATCCCATCCGGGCGACGCAGTCCGATCCCATTCGGGCGACGCAGTCCGATCCCATTCGGGCGACGCAGTCCGATCCCATCCGGGCGACGCTCTACGCTGAAACCATGGATATTCTGTTCAACACCCTGCACATCGTCGCCGCGGTCTTCATTGTCGGTCCGATGGCCATCCTGCCGATGACCGCCATGCGTTCCATCCGGGCGGGGGAGGCTGGGCAGGTCGCCACGCTGGCGAAGTCGGTGAACCTGTTCACCCTGCTGTCGATCGTCGTCGCATTCTTCGGCTTCGGCGCCCTCGGGGTCTCAGACCCCAAGGACGGCTTCACCTTCGGCTCGACCTGGGTACTGCTCTCGATCCTCGCCTATGTGATCGCCCTGGCGATCAACCTGTTCGTCGTCGTCCCGGCCATGCGACAGGCGGCGGAGGCCATCACCGCCGGAGCGGGGGCGGCCACCCTCGAGGCCAAGCCCGCCGGTTACTCCCGCGTGGCGATGGGATCCGGGAGCTCGTCGCTTCTTTTGGTCATCGTGGTCGTGCTCATGGTCTGGAAGCCGTAGCCTCAGGTCGCGAACAGGACCACGGCGGCGATCACCGCGACGAGCACCAGGATGGTGCGCAGCACCGGCGCGGGCAGCCTGCGGCCGATCCGGGCGCCCAGCCAGCCGCCCGCGGCCGAGCCGACGCCGATCAGAATCGCGATCCGCCAGTCCACAGTGCCGCTGGCGATGAAAACGATCGCCGAAAGGAGGTTCGCCATCCCGGCGAGCACGTTCTTGGCGCCGTTGGCGCGGTGCAGGTCGCTGGACCAGAGGATGCCGAGCAGGGCGAGCAGCACCACACCCTGGGCGGCGCCGAAGTAGCCGCCGTACACGCCGGTGGCGAGCACGCCGAGGGTGAGCCCGAGGGTGAGCGGGCGGGCATCCGTTGCCGCCTCTTCGGCGTCGCGGAGGGACGTGCCGGCCGGTCCCGCGGTCGCCCGGCGCCGGACGAAGCGGGCCACGCGAGGCTGGATGGCCGAGAGAAGCGCGGCCAGCAGCAGGAACGGGACGACGCCGGCGAAGAACCCCCCGGGCAGCACCAGCAGCAGCAAACCGCCGGTGATCCCGCCGACCGCGGAGAAGAGCGCCATCCAGGCGACCGCCCGCCACTGCGTCGCCAGTTCACGCCGGTAGCCGACGGCGCCGACGACGGAGGCCGGAACCAGGCCGACCGTGTTGGACACGTTCGCGATGATCGGCGGCACGCCGAGCGCAAGCAGCACGGGGAAGGTGATCAGGGTGCCGGCGCCGGCGACCACGTTGATGATCCCGG
Source organism: Cryobacterium algoritolerans (assembly GCF_004402785.1). Classification (GTDB taxonomy): domain Bacteria; phylum Actinomycetota; class Actinomycetes; order Actinomycetales; family Microbacteriaceae; genus Cryobacterium; species Cryobacterium algoritolerans. The sequence continues at coordinate 40,734 of NZ_SOFP01000029.1, read as the reverse complement.
CGGCGATTCCGGCGAGCACGATGATCGCGCCATCGACCAGCGTCACGCGGGGCCGGCGTTGCTGTCGGGAGTCCCGTCGACGAGCTTCACGATCGCGGAGCAGTCCAGAATGCCCGCGCCGGCCCGCCCATCTTGCCGAGCCCGATCCATCCATTCGTTGCCATGACGCCAGCTCCTTTGCCTCGGGCGACCGGGAACCGTGCCCCATCCGTAGTCTGCCAGACGCGGTTCGCGGCCGTTCGAGGCCCGACCCAGGTCAGTCCAGGTCGTCCACCGAGACCAGCCCGTCGTGCCGGCGTCCGTCGAAGATGATGGTCGGGATCTTCACGGTGTGGATGCGCTCCTCGACCAGGGTCTTGTTGTGGGCGATCACCTGGGCGACTTCGGTCGAACCGGCGACGGATGCGACGGTGTCGACCTGCGCCCGGCTCAGGCCGAACTCCTGTGCCCATTCCTGGAGCAGCGCGGTGGTTTCCGCGGAGTCCGCGCCGTTGATGACGCTCTGCCAGGACACGCCCTCGTCGTTCTCCTCGGTGTAGATGCGCTTGAGGATCTGCCAGTCGACCGGCGTCTTCGCGTCGGCGAGCGGGTTCAGGCGCAGGGCCTCGAGGTACTGGGTGACCAGCAGCGAATTCGGGAACTTGTAGCCCGTTGCCGACTGGATCGGGAAGGCGATGTAGCTGAGGTTCCGGCGGTCGGCGAACCCGGCCTTCTCGATGTTCTGGAACAGCTGCAGGCAGTAGGTGCAGCCGGGGTCGATCACCTCGAGCGCCGTCTCCTTCTTCGCGTCCGGGCCGTTCAGGTAGGTCGCGTTCGCCGGCAGGTATTCCGAGGCGTCCCAGTTCTGCATCCGCGAGGGAATCGCGGAGAACGTCTCGCCGAGCCGCACGAAGTCGTTGCCGAACGCACCGACGACGTCCCAGGCCGCCAGGGATTCGCCGAAGGTGGGGGTCTGGTCGGGGATCGAGCAGGCCTCGGCACCCAGGCTGCACGAGGCAGAGTCCTGCTTGTTGCAGGTGCCGTAGACGTAGAGGTTCGCCGCGCTCTCGACGACGACGTAGCCGCTCCAGATGGTCGTGAGCACGACGAGGAACGCCACCACCTCGAGGGCAACGCTGGCGGGGCCGACGAGTCCGGGGCGGCGGGCCGCGAGCGGCGCGAGCATGTGGTCCTTGAGATCTTGCTTAAAGGTCGTGTCGCAGGGGCGGAAGGTGACCCGGCGGAGCGTGCAACTCGCCGCCTTCGCGAGGTAACGCCGGTAGCGCGCCGAGATGGCGGCCATGAAGAGGAGAACGATGAAGGCGGCGATGCAGAACACTTAGGAGAGGCCTTTCATGAGGCGGGCGAGGGCGTCGTGTGCCCGGTCGACGTCCGCCATGGTCGAATGCAGCCCGAGCGAGAAACGCAGCAGCGGGGGAAGACCGAGCCGTTGCTTGAGGTAGTGATGCGCGCAGAAGTAACCGCTGCGCGCGGCGATCCCCGATTGGGAGAGAAAGACGGCCAGTCGGTGTGAATCCTGCTTCGCCGCGTAGACGCTGATCACCGGACTGGCCGCGGCGTTGACCATTGTCAGGCCGGGGATGTCGGAGAGCGAGTCGAAGAGCCGCTCCGACAGGGCCGAGAGGTGTTCGGTCGGGAGCCGGCCGCCGGGGCGAACCCGGCCGATCCAGTCGGTCGCCCCGCGGAGGGCGATGATCTCGGCCCAGGCCTGTAGCCCAGGTTCGAGCAGGGCGCCCGGGTCGTTCGGGAGCAGGTCGTAGGAGTCCTCACGGACATCCGCGACCATGCCGCCGCCGACGAAGGCGAGCTCGAGCGAGGCCAGCAGTTCGCGCCGGGCGACGATCACGCCCAGGCTCGCGCCATACATCTTGTGCGCGGAGAAGCAGATCGCATCCGCGTCAGTCTTCTGCAGCAGGGCGCGCTCGTGGGCCATCGCCTGGGCGGCATCGAGGATGACGATCCCGCCGCGTGCGTGCGTGTCGCGCACGAGGTCGGCCAGGTTCGTCAGGAGCCGGCCATCGATGTTCGAGGCGGCGTTGACGACCACGATGGCGCGTTCGAGCCGGGCCGGTTCGTAGAGCAGGGCGCCGTCGGCGGCCCGGTCGAGCAGGAGCCGGGGGATGCCGAGCCGTTTTGCCGCCGTCATGGTGGGCAGGAAGACCGAGTTGTGCTCGATGTGGCTGGTAACGACCCGGGCGTAACGGCCATGCGGCAGTTGCTGTAGCAGCAGGTTGAGGCCGAAGGTCGTGTTCAGGGTGAAGGAGACCGCGTAATGGCGTCCCGAGAGTCCGAGCAGACCGAGCACGCCCTGCCGGGCGGCCGCCACCTCGTCGTCGACGCGCCTGCCCCAGGCATATTTCACCCGGCCGCCGCAGGCGTTGTAGCTGGTGTAATACTCCGTCAGGGCATCGAGCACCGGTTGCGGGCGCAGGCTCTGGCAGGCGGAGTCGAGATAGACCACGCCGGGGTCGAGGTAGGAGAAGTCGGCGAGACGGTCGGTCCTGATCGCCTCCGGCGTGGCGCGCCGGAAAAGTCCGTTGTGTTTCATGATCCTGAATCTTTCCGGCTCAGTCCAGGTGAGCGGTTAGCCGGCCGGACGGACATCGATGACGCCCATCATGCCGTTGTCTTCGTGGTCGAGAATGTGGCAGTGGTACACGGTCTTGCCGGTGAATCCGGTGAAGGCGATCCGCACCAGAACGACCGAGCGGGCCGGCACGTTGATGACGTCCTGCCAGAGCACGGAGTCCACGGCGCGGCCGGCACGTTCGATGACCTGCATCGGCCAGACGTGCAGGTGCAGCGGGTGGTCCATCCGGCTGGCGTTGGTCAGGGTCCATTCCTCGACGCTGCCGCCCTGCACGGTCGTGTCCACCCTGGCGCCGTCGAATTCGCGGCCGTTGATGGTGAAGCCCATGCCGCCGCCGCCCATCATGCCGCCCATGCCCATTTCGAAGACGAATTCGCGGCGCGCCGTGACCGTGGCGCCGCGAAGGTCGGGCGGTGTGGCTTGACGGGGGATTGGCGCCAGCGCGTTGGCGTTGCCGCCGGAACCGGCATCTGCGACAGTCACCGTGGCGAGCGTGACCTCGGAGGGGGAGGAACCGCCGCTGCCGCCCATCATGCCGTCGTCCCCGCGATCGTAGGGAACGGCGCGCAGGGCGGCGACGCCCTCCGTCGCGGTGACGAGCAGATCGGCACGATTGCCGGGTGCCAGCAGCACCTCGTCCACCTTCTTCGGCTTGCCGAACCGGCCGGAGTCCAGACCGAGGAGCCGCAGCTCCTGCCCGTCGAGTCGGAGTCGCAGGTAGCGGGAGACGCAGGCGTTGACAATCCGCCAGCGTTCGCGTTCGCCCGAACGGATGTCCACCGCCGGGTTCAGCTGTCCGTTCACCAGCACCAGCTCACCCTCACGTCCGTGCATCCGTTCGGCCACCGTGGCCCGGGCCAGGCTGCCTTCGGCGTTGAGGGTGAGGTCGGAGACCACCAGCACGCGTTCGCGGGTGACCGGGATCGGCAGCGGGTCTTCGACGACGATGGCGCCGTAGAGCCCGCCGAAGACCTGGGCGGCCACGACCCCGTGGTGATGCGGGTGGTACCAGTAGAGGCCGGGCGGGTGGTCGGCCGGCAGCCGGAACTCGTAGTCGAACGAGTCGCCTGGCTCGATCATGACGAACGGGTTGTCGCTCTTGCCCTCCGGGGAGACGTGCAGGCCGTGGGTGTGCAGGTTGGTGGGGTCGGCGAGACCGTTATGCAAGGTCACCGCAACCCGGTCCCCGGCCCGCACACGCAGCGTCGGACCCGGGAGGCCGCCGTTGTAGCCGAGGGTGGCGGCGTTCCGGCCGCCGATCCGCACCTGGCCCGGCGCGGCATCCAGCGTCACCTCCAGCACACCGTCGCGGCTCTTCAGCTCGGTCGGCTGGCGCAGCGGCTCGCCGGATTTCGCCCCGAACGCCGACCGGGCGACAGTGTCGCCGAACGGGGTACGGCCGGGCTGCGCGGTCCAGAGCAGCCCGGCACCCCCGACGACGGTGCCGGCCAGTCCCAGACCGCCGAGGGTGACGGCGGTCCGGCGGCTGATCGGCTTCACTAGGCGCCCTCGCCGAGTACCTGAACCTGCTCACGATACTGCTCGGCGGTCAAGTCGCCTTGCGCAAAGCGTTCGTCGAGGATCTGGCGGGCGCGGCTCCTGCCGGGTGAGCCGGCCGGTAGTGTCCGTGGGTCCGGTGCGTTCCGCGGGTCCGGCGTGTTCCGATCCACTCCGCCGGAGAACAGCCGAACCATGAGGACGACGAGCAAGGCGATGCCGACCAGCGCCAGCAGGCCGAACACCCAGGCCCATCCCATTCCTCCTCCGTAGCCGTACATCATGATTGGTCTCCTTTCGTGTGGGACGGATTTTCCGTCGGTGTCAGTATGCCCCCGGGGGTAATTCCGAGCTTCGTGCCCCAGGTAGATCTCTGGCTCATGGCCCTAGGCCTTTACCGAGACGAGAACGGTCCAGGTCGCTCCGAAGTCATCGCTCGCCACGACGCCGCGGTTGTCCGCGGCGAGGATCCACGGCACGCTGCCGCCGACGTAGCTGAGGGCAATGGGGGCACCCTCGGTGCGGCCGCCCTTGACCCAGGGTCCGGCGGCGGACCCCTGATGCCAGACCACGCCAGCCGGGTCGATCCCGACGAGGCCGCCGCCGGTCTGTGCATCGCCGACGTCGATCAAAAGCAGGGTCGGCGCGTCGGGTTCCAGGCTGAAAGTGCGGCCGGCGTCGCTGCTGCCGACGAGACCCTCGGCCGTGGTCGCGAAGACCTGGTCCGGATTGGCCGGGTTGGCCGCGAGGTCTCGCAGCGGCACTGTTTCGCCGGTCGACCAGGTCGCGCCCGAGTCGTCGCTGATCACCAGGGTGCCGGTGCCGGAGTCGTAGCCGTAGACCCGCAGATTGTCGCCGGGCAGGGGTACGGCGTCGAGATCGTGAAAGTCCGTCTTGCCCGCGAGCGAAAGCCGGGTCCAGTTTTCCGCGGCATCCGTGCTGGAGATCAGACCCAGGTTGGGCAGGGCGAGATCGGAAGGCTGATCGGGAGCGGGATGCCCGGAGGCCAGCAGCAGGCCGGGTGCGGCCACCGTGAAGCCCATGACGTCGAGCCGGCGGTTGGCGACCCGCGTCGGCTGCGAGATGCCACCGACCGAGGACCTGGCCGGATAGCTGGAAGGCAGCGCGTCCGTGGGGATCAGCCACACTCCCTGGTGGGTGGCCACAAAGGTCTTACCGGATCCGGCGTCCGCGCCCAGGCCGTGGATGTGCTCGAAGCCATCGGCTGCGGCTGGCGGGGCGGCAGGTGCGGCATCCGGGCCTGGGGCGCATCCGGCCAGAAGGATCGCGACCCCGGTCGCGAGAGCTCCGGCACAGCCGAGTTGCCTGGTTCTGCGAGGGGAGATCATCGTGAACCCCCGCTCCAGAGCGTCGCGAGGAGGCTCGTCATGACGGCGATCTCCTCAGTGAGGATGGGTGGGCGCGAGGTGCGCGGGTACAGCTGCATGTTGGTCATCCATTCGTCGGGGAAGAGTGCGAAACCGGTGGCCGTTGACACGGCGAATCCACGCTGCCGGAGAGGGCGCGCGGACGGGTTCGATCTAGACGCGACTAATGGAGAGGAGGGTGAGGCTGGGGCGATGCAGGTGAAGCGGAATGGCCCGGAAGGTGTCATTGACGAAGCCGCCGGAGGCGAAGACCAGACCCGACTCGGACGGCATCCGCGCGAGAATAGCGTTGGAGCCGACCACGAGCACGTTGGAGCAGGACGTTGCGGCCGTGCCGCCGCCGCCGAGCGAGTTGTACTTGGAGCAGAACGCCGGCTGGCTTGCTGACGTGGCCAGGGTCATCGTCGGACCGGTGCGCGTCGCCGGCGCAGCCGCGATTGGGGGAATCGCCGGGAGCGCATCCGCCACTGGGTTCGCGCCCGGCATCTGGTTCGTGGTCGCCGCCCGGGGCGCGGCCATGCTGGTTGCCCCCATGTGGGCCATGGCATGCCCGGTGCCGCCGGAGTAGACCGCGACCAGGCAGAGGAGCATGGCGACCAGGGTCAGCATGACGAGGATCACGGCGCGAAGGGGGCCGTGTGCGGCCGACGCGGGGCCGGCCGACACCGCGGAGGAGGCGACCTGGTTCATCTCACCTCCGCTCGCCCGGCACGGATGTGCGGCACGATAACCGGCCGGATACACCGACGGTACCCATTCAGATTAGCCGAACTCGGCAGGGAAACCCTGTGAGCGGCCGCCACGCACGAACGGCCCCGCGAAAACGGGGCCGTTCGTCGGTCAATCGATGTGCTGTCAGGCGCCCTGGACCGTGGCGCCGCGGCCGACCGAGGATTTCCCGGGCTCCGCGGCGCCCAGGCTCGACGAGCCCGGACGCGGCGTGAGAGCGAGCCGCCGCACGATCTCGGCGGCCTCCTCGGCCGGTGCGCGTCCGGCGTCTATCGTGATCGCCCGCTCGTCGGCGTCCGGCGCCTCGAGGGTCGCTACCTGCGAGTCGAGCAGCGAGGTCGGCATGTAGTGGTCGTGCCGGGTGGCGAGCCGCCGGCCGATCAGGTCCTTCGACCCGGCCAGGTGCACGAAGATCACGTTGTGCTCCCGCAGCACGTCGCGGTAGCGGCGTTTGAGCGCGGAGCAGGTGATGATCCCGGGCATGCCCGCCATGGTGTGCTCGATGATCCACGACGAGATGGTGTCGAGCCACGGCGCGCGGTCCTCGTCGTTCAGGGCGTGGCCGGCCGACATCTTGTCGATGTTCTCCTGCGGGTGCAGGTCGTCGCCCTCCTCCAGGTCCCAGCCGAGCTGGCCGGCGAGGATGCCTGCCACCGTCGACTTCCCGGAGCCGGAGATTCCCATGATCACGAGGACGGGCTGCTGGTTCTCGAACACGCTAGATCACTATGTTCAGCAGGAGCACGCCGGCCAGGCCGGTGAGGGAGATGAGGCACTCCATGATGGTCCAGGTCTTCAGGGTCTGCCCGACGGTGGTGCCCAGGTATTCCTTGACCAGCCAGAAGCCCGCATCGTTGACGTGGGAGAGGAACAGGGAACCGGCGCCGATCGCGAGCACCATCAGTGCGAGATCCGTGCCGCCCAGGCTGGCGGCAACCGGGGCGAGGATGCCGGCGGCGGTGACGGTCGCGACCGTCGCCGAACCGGTGGCGACGCGGACGAGTGCGGCGACGAACCAGGCCAGGAGCAGCACCGAGATGCTGCTGCCGGCGACGGCATTCGCGATGACGGTTCCGATCCCGGTGTCGATCAGGACCTGCTTGAACCCGCCGCCGGCGCCGACGATGAGGAGGATGCCCGCGATCGGGGGAAGTGAGTCGGCAAGCGACTTGGAGACGGCGGCGCGATCCATGCCGCCGCCGCGGCCGAAGACGATCATTGCGTAGATGACGGCCAGGCCCAGGGCGATCATCGGGGTACCGAGGAAGTCGAGCGCGGTATTGAGCGGCGCGGTGGAGCCGGGGGCGGTGGCATCGGCGATCGACCGTGCCAGCATCAGCACAACGGGGAGCAGGATGCCGGAAAGGGTGATCAGGAAACTCGGGCGTGCGGTGCGCGTCTCGCCGGCACCCAGGTCCTCGGTGGTGATGAAGAGGGCGGGCACGGGCACGGAGACCCAGCGGCTGGCGAACTTGCTGAAGACCGGGCCGGCGACGATGACCGTGGGGATGGCGACGAGCACGCCGATCGCGAGGGTGAGGCCGAGGTTGGCGCCGAGTGCCGTGACGGCGACCAGGGGGCCGGGGTGAGGCGGCACGAGGCCGTGCATGACGGACAGGCCGGCGAGGGCGGGGATGGCGATCCGGATGAGGGACATCCCGCTGCGCCGTGCGACCAGGATGATCACGGGGATGAGGAGCACGAGGCCGACCTCGAAGAACATCGGCAGGCCGATCAGCCCGCCGATCAGCGCCATCGTCCAGGGCAGCGTGCGGACGCTGGAGCGGGTGACCAGCGAGTCGACGATCCGGTCGGCTCCGCCGGAGTCGGCGAGCAGCTTACCGAACATGGCGCCGAAGCCGACGAGGATACCGACGCCCGCCATGGTCCCGCCGAAACCGGTGCTGAAGCTGGTGACGGCGGCACCCGGTGCGAGCCCGGCGCCGGCGCCGACGCCGACGGCGCCGATCGCGAGGGCGAGGAACGGGTGGACCTTGAGCCAGGTGATCAACACGATGATGACGGCGATGCCGACGATCGCGGCGATGATCAGCTGGGCGTCGCTTCCGGCCGGGGTGATCGGCACAACCGGCGTGGGTGCCGCGGTCACAAGGGAGAGATACATCTGGATGTCCATTCCGAGGCCGCGTCCCTGCGACCCCATCGTCATAAGTGGCGCACGGGGAGTCGTCCGGCCGGCTGTGGGTCCGGCATAGTGGAAGGACACACCGTGCGGTAATAAATCTGATTAATCAGATAATTGAGTGTGGCATACGTGACGTGGTTGTGGGAAGAGCGACGGCGCAATTCGCCGCTACGATCGCGGGGACGCCGCAAACGATTGCTGATACCGGTCACCGCGGCGCAGGCAGCGAGCGGCACCGGAAGCGAGCGGCACCGGAAGGAAGCACTGATGATCACTGGCGATGGCCTCGGCTCGTGGCGCGAACGAGGGCTGCACGCCCGGGTGCTGAACTCCCTCGGCCAGGAGATCGTCGACGGACGCTACGCGCCGGGGGACATCCTGAACCTGGACGAGATCAGCGCGGCCTTCGCCGTGTCCCGTTCGGTGCTGCGCGAGGCCCTGCGGGTGTTGCAGTCGCTCGGCATGGTCGAGCCGCGCCAGCGGGTCGGAACGCAGGTGCTCCCGCGAGGGGCCTGGGACCTGATGAACCCGCAGATCATCCTCTGGCGCGGCCGGGGGCCGGAGTACTTCACCCAGATGCGCGAGATGCTCGAGATGCGACTCGGGATCGAGCCGGTCGCCGCCCGGCTGAGTGCTCGGCTGATGACGGATGCCCAGCTCGTCGCCGTCGCCGAGGCCGCCGCGGCGATGGTCGCCGCCGATCTCGCCGGCGACGGCCGCCGGTTCCTGGAGTCGGACATCGCCTTCCATTGCCTGATCCTGGTCGGATCGGGCAACAGCGTGATGGGTCACTTCGCCGGCACTGTCGCCGCGCTGCTGCGCACCAGGGAAGAGGAAAAGCGGTTCACCATCACCGAGTACACCCCGCCCTCCGCGCACCGGCACAACCAGCTCGCCGTTGCGCTCGCCGAGCGTGACGCCGACGCCGCCCACCGCTGGTCGTACGCGACGATCGAGGCCACCCTGGCGGAGTTCATGCAGGAGGCGGGCGACGCCGCGGGCCGGCCTGGGGTCTGACACCGCGGCATCCGCCCAGCGGCCCGCCGTTCCGGAGCGCTCAGAGCCGGGCGAGCCGCTCGATGTCCTCCAAGAACTCAGCCGCCACCTGGGCCGACACTGTGGTGCGGGTCGAGCGGATCGCCGCCAGGTAGTCGTCGGTGCCGGGGCCGCTCGGGTCGGTGTCGCCAGGGTCGTCGAAGAGCGCCCGCTCCAGCGCCTGCTGTGAGGCGCGCCGCGCGGCGTATTCGATGTCGGCCGGTGAGAAGCCGCCGCTCGCCTGGACCAGGGTGGCCAGGTCGACGGAGTCGGCGAACGGTTTGGGGATGTAACCCGCCCAGATCGCCTGGCGGGCGGCATCGTCGGGCAGACCGATCGGGATGACGTAGTCGAAGCGTCCGTGCCGGAGCAGCGCCGAGTCGAGGGCTCGGATGAAGTTGGTCGCGCAGACGAGCAGCCGGCCGGGCTGTTCCCGGAAGGCGGGGATGATCTTGAGCAGCTCGTTGGTCACGCCCTGCAGGGGCGAGGGTGGTTCACCGCCCCGCTGCGCGGCGATCTCCTCGACCTCGTCGATGAAGACGACCGCGTGCTCGAGCTCGGAAATCTTGAGGAATGTCTCCCTGAGTGCGCCGGCCAGGCCCTGGGGGTCCCCGGCCAGCCTTGACGGGAACACCTCGACGAACGGCCATTCGAGACGGGAGGCGATGGCCTTGGCGAAGGTGGTCTTGCCGGTGCCTGGCGGGCCGAAGAGCACCACGGCCTTCGGCGGCACAACGCCGTACCGGTCGGCCATGTCCGGCTTCGCCAACGGCATGACCAGTCGTCGCTCGAGCAGCTCCTTCTCCTTGCGCATGCCTCCGACCCCGGCCCACAGGTCCCGGGGAAGGATGCGGCCGCCCACCTCGCTGAGTGCGCGCAGGCCCTCTCGTTGCACCGGGATATCGCGCTCGAAGTAGCGCAGCTGCTTTTTCACCTCGAAGCCGCGGTTGAGGAACGCGTCGACCCGGCTGGCGGTCTCCGGCATCAGTGCGGAGAGCTTCGTGATCCCGTGCGGCGCCATCCGCGTCTCGAGGGCCGCCAGCATGGCGGTGCCGATGCCCTGGCTCTGCCAGGACTGCCGGGTGGCGAGGAAGACGATCCAGCCCTGGGCGTGGGCGGCCCGGCCGACGGCAGCGCCCACCACCTCGTCGCCGTGCAGTGCGACCACGGCGTGGTCTTTCTGGCAGGACGCCATCACCTCGGACAGCCCGTATACCGGCTCCGTCTTTGCCGCCGTGATCTCCTGCCAGAGCTGTAGGATGCCGTCGAGATCGTCTGCATGGAAGTCCCGAATACGCCAACCGGTCATTGAGGCTCCTTCGCGCCATGAGGTGTGCTGACAAATCTAGGTCATCCGGGACCGGTAGCGCCCGCAGACAGCCGGGTTCGCAGCCCCGCGGTGGGCTAGCCGGCGCTGCCGTCGGCCAGGCGCCGGGACAGGTAGGCGGCGGTGCGGCTCTCCGCATGCGCGGCAACGGTCTCGGGCGGTCCGGAGACGAGGATGCGCCCGCCCGCGTCGCCGCCGGCCGGCCCGAGGTCGATCACCCAGTCGGCCGCTGCGACCACGTCGAGGTCGTGCTCGACCACGATCACCGTGTTGCCGGCGTCGACGAGCCGGTTCAACTGGGTCAGGAGCAGTTGCACGTCGGCGGGGTGCAGGCCGGTGGTCGGCTCGTCGAGGAGGTAAAGGGTGTGGCCGCGGCGGGCACGTTGCAGCTCGGTGGCGAGCTTGATCCGCTGCGCCTCACCGCCGGAGAGTTCGGTGGCCGGCTGGCCGAGCCGGAGGTAACCGAGGCCGACCTCGCGGAGGGTGCCCAGGCTGCGCGCGGCGGCCGGGACGTCCACGAGGAATGCCGCGGCCGCGTCCACGGTGAGGCCGAGCACCTCGGCGATGGTGCGGCCGTTGTAGTCGATCTCCAACGTCTCGGGGTTGTAGCGGGAGCCGCCGCAGGCCGGGCAGGGCGCGTAGCTGCCCGGCAGGAAGAGCAGCTCGACGGCCACGGACCCCTCGCCGAGGCAGGTCTCGCAGCGGCCGCCGGCCACGTTGAAGGAGAAGCGGCCCGCGCCGTAGCCGCGTGCGCGGGCTTTGTCCGTCGCGGCGAAGGCCGATCGTACCGCGTCGAAGAGCCCGGTGTAGGTGGCCAGGTTGGAGCGCGGGGTGCGGCCGATCGGCTTCTGGTCGACCCGCACGAGGCGATCGACGGTGGCGAGGCCGGTGATCCGGTCGACGGTGGTCGCGGAAGAGACCGTGCCGGGAGATTCCGGGTCGCCGGTGTCGTCGGCCCCGGCGACAACCGTGTCGTCGGCCGCCGCCCCGCCGGGGTGTAGCTCATGCCGGACAGCGTCGGCAAGGACCTGGCTGACCAGGGTGGACTTGCCCGAACCGGAGACCCCCGTCACCGCGGTGAGAACGCCCAACGGAAAGCTGGCGTCGAGGGCACGGAGGTTGTGGCGGCTGATCCCGTGCAGGCCGAGCCACTCGGCGGGCACCCGGCGCTGCGGCTCGGCCGGTGCGGGGGACAGGGCCGCGGAGGCGTTCTCGACCTTGATTCGGGATCCATCCTCGGTCCCGGCGAAGAGGAATCGACGGGTGACCGACTCGGGCACGTCGGCCAGCCCGGCGATCGGCCCGCTGTAGAGCACGGCGCCTCCCTCGGTGCCGGCCAGCGGCCCGACGTCGACGACCCAGTCGGCCTTGCGCACGACGGCCATGTTGTGCTCCACGACGAAGACGGAGTTGCCGGACTCCTTGAGCTGCTCGAGCACGACGAGGAGCGGCTCGGCGTCGGCCGGGTGCAATCCGGCCGAGGGTTCGTCGAGCACATAGATCACGCCGAAAAGACCGGAGCGGAGCTGGGTGGCGATACGGAGCCGCTGCATCTCGCCCGGCGAGAGGGTGGGGGTTGCCCTGGCCAGGCTGAGGTAGCCGAGGCCGAGCTCGAGCAGCACCTCGATCCGGGAGAGCAGGTCGCGGGTCAGCGTGACGGCGACCTCGGTGACCTCGCCGGATGCCGCATCCGGCCGGGCCGCGCCGGCCTCGGTGAGGACCGCAGTGGGCCGGATGACCTCGGCGAGGCCGGTCAGCGGAAGCGCGGCCAGTTCGGCGATCGACCGGCCGGCGAAGGTCACCGTGAGGGCCGCGGGGGTCAGCCCGGTGCCGCCGCAGAGCGGGCACGGCCCTGACTCGACGAATCGCAGCGCCCGTTCGCGCTGGCTCTGGCTCTTCGAGTCGGCCAGGGTGTGCATGACGTAGCTGCGCGCGCTCCAGAACCGCCCCTGGTAGGGCTTGGCGATTCGGTCGCGTTGGGGCACAACTTCCACGACGGGCTGCTCCTCGGTGAACAGGATCCAGTCGCGGTCGGCGGCCGGGAGGTTACGCCAGGTCGTGTCGACGTCGTAGCCGAGCACGATCAGGATGTCCCGCAGGTTCTTGCCCTGCCAGGCGCCCGGCCAGGCCGCGATGGCCCCGTCGCGGATGCTCAGGGTCGAGTCGGGCACCAGCGAATCGGCCGTGACGGTGTGCGCTATGCCCAGCCCGTGGCACTGCGGGCAGGCACCGGCTGCGGTATTCGGCGAGAACGAGTCCGACTCGAGGCGCACCGCGCCTGCTGGATATGTGCCGGCGCGGGAATACAACATCCGGAGCGAATTGGAGAGCGTGGTGAGCGTGCCCACCGATGACCGGGCGCTGGGCGTGCCGCGCCGCTGCTGGAGCGCGACTGCTGGCGGCAGCCCGGTGATCTCGTCAACCCTCGGGCTGTGCCCCTGCTGGATCAGGCGGCGGGCATAGGGTGCGACCGATTCGAGGAACCGCCGTTGGGCCTCGGCGAAGATCGTGCCGAACGCCAGGGAGGACTTGCCGGAGCCGGACACCCCGGTGAATGCGACGATGGCGTCGCGCGGCACGTCGACATCGACATCGCGCAGGTTGTTCTCCCTCGCCCCGCGCACGCGCACGAAGCCCGTGGTCGCGTCGGTCCTCGACCCGGTGCTCGATCCAATGGTCGATTCGGTGGAGCGTGGGTCACGGGGCAGGGGTTGCATCAGAGGACTCTAGTGGGCGCGGCTGGCCGATGCCCGTCCACGGCCGCTGCGGAGGTATCATTGTGGTTGCGATCCCGTCCACTGATGGTGGTGGGTCGGTGGGACATCCCTCGCGTGCAGTCCGATGCCAAACCGTGACAATCTCGATCGTCCATTCATTGAACAAGGCTCAGCGGCGTGCCGTTCACTTCACGTTTGAGACTGAGAGACCCAATGGCCGATTCCACGAACAATTCAACGATCCAGTATGTTTCGGCGCTTCGATGGGCCGCACTCAAGCGGGAGTTCGTCTCCCGGCAGAGTGCCTCCAATGGCGTTCGGGACAAGGATCGGGACTGAGAGCGACAGTGGCTGAACCGTCCGCACCCGACCAGGCGCAGCCGGCGCCGGTCAATCAGGTGTCGTTGCCGCGCTGGGCGGAGCTCAAGCGTGCCTATGTGGCGCGCCAGAGCGGCGAACACGGCGGGCCGACGGCGGGTGCGGAGAACGCGGCCGACCCTGACCCGATCGCCCCGGAGAGCTGACCCGCCCGTCCCGTGCGGCTGAGTTGCGGACACAACACGTTCGCGCGCTCGACGAAGGTGCTTTGGCCGCGATTCAGCACGGCTTACGGGGCCGGGGCCAGCATCCAGAGCACTTCGCACTCCTCCGCGGTCGACGCGTTGCGCCAGGTGTGAGGGTCGCGGCCCCGGAAGGTCATCGCGTCGCCCGCATTCAGTGAGAACGTTTCCTCACCGATCACGATGATCAGGGTGCCGTGCAGGATGTAGGCGAATTCGATCTCTGTGTCGAGAACATAGAGGTCGAGGCCGGCCGAGCCGCCGGGATCGATAACCGAGCGGATGACCTCGACCTGGTTCTGGTTGCCGGGCGTCAGCAGGCTCTCGGTCGCGCCCCGGCCGCCGAAATTGATCGGTGAGCCGTGCCCCGCGCGGACGATCTGGGTCGGGGGAGCCTCGAACAGCTCGCCCACCCGCAGGCCGACGGCGTCGCAGATGGCCACCAGGGTGGCAACGGACGGCGAGACCTGGTCGCGTTCCAGCCTGCTGACGAATCCCTGGGTGATACCGGCGCTGGTGGCGACGGCCTCGAGGGTGAGGCCTTTGCCCAGCCGCGCCGCGCGCAGCCGCGCGCCGATTGGAACCTGTCGCGCCATGGAGATCCCTACATTTCGAGGTGCAGCGCGACTGCCCGGACCGGGGCGCCGTCTGCTGCTTCAAAGGCTATCGGTAGCAACGAAATCACCGGACCGGCGAAGTCGATCGAGGCCAGGTTGGTGAGGTTCTCGCTGATCACGCCCGCGACGTCGGCAATGAGGTGGTGAACGGGGAAGCCCTCGCCGGGGTGCGTCTCGTCGGGGGTTTCGTCGATGTTGATGGCGTCGATCCCGAACGTGCGGATGCCGAGGTCGATCAAGCGCGCGCATGCTCTCGCATCGAGAAAGGGATTGTCGAAGTACCGGTCGGTGCCGTAGTGCGTGCTCCAGCCCGTGTGCAGGAGCACGATCGAGCCGGGCTCGAGCAGATGAGCGACGGGTTCGATGTGCCGCCAGGTGATTCGTCCCCGCGCTCCGACGTCCCTGGCATCGACGATGACGCCCGGCCCGATGAAGCGGCCCAGCGGCAGCGCGTCCAGCTTCGGAGCGGATTCGTCGAAGTGGTACGGCGCGTCCACGTGGGTGCCGGTCTGGGAGCCCATACTCACGCTCAGCAGATTGAAGCCGTCACGCTCGATCGTGCTGTGCACCTCGAATCGCGGAACCGGGTCGCCCGGGTAGACCTGGGTGGCGGTGTTCACGGCGACCGAGAGATCGACGACGCTGATTATCTTCATAGTCAAGAACTATTGCATGAGGGACAAGCAAGCGGCTAGGGTCTACCCAACTTGTTCTGAGCCCCCGCTTCTCCCACCGCGCAGCGCCATCCGAGAAACCCGAAGGTCGTCCACATGAGTGAAAACACCGGTACCGTCCACGACGACGGCACGGTGGTGCTGAATGCCCGCCCGAAGGCCACCGAGGTGGAGACGCACGGGATCGACACGATTCCGCCTGCCGACCGCACCTCCACCTGGGTCGACCTGCTGAGGATCCAGTTCGGCGGAGCGAATACGTTCGCGACCGTCCTGCTCGGCACGTTCCCGATCGTACTCGGGCTTTCGTTCTGGCAGGCCGTGCTCGCCACGGTGACCGGCGTGCTCGTCGGCACCGTTTTCCTGATGCCCATGGGGCTCTTCGGACCGAAGACAGGCACGAACAACGCGGTATCGTCCGGAGCGTTCTTCGGCGTGCGCGGCCGGGTCGTCGGGTCGTTCCTGTCGCTCCTCACCGCGATCGCGTTCTACTCCATTTCGGTGTGGGTGAGCGGCGACGCCCTCGTCGGGGGGCTCAATCGACTGGCCGGCATCTCCGACTCGATCGGCCTGCGGACCCTGGTCTACGGCGTGATCGGCGTGATCGTGATCGTGGTGGTGGTCTACGGTTTCCAGTTCATGCTGCTCGTGAACAAGACGGCGGTGATCGCCAACACGGCACTGATCCTCCTGGCCGTGGTCGCCTTCTCCGGAACCTTCGACGCCGGCTACAACCCCGGACCCGACGCGCTGGCACTGGGCGGTTTCTGGCCGACTTTCGTGGCGGCAGCGCTCATCGTGATGAGCAACCCGATCTCGTTCGGGGCGTTCCTCGGAGACTGGTCCCGGTACATCCCCAAGAGCACACCGCCGCGCAAGCTGCTCCTTGCGACGTTCCTCGGCCAGATCCTCACCCTGGTGCCGTTCCTGTTCGGCGTCGCCACGGCAACGCTGGTCGCCGGACAGGCGGACTACGTCTTCGCCCTGATCCAGGCCTCTCCGATCTGGTACGCGGTGCTACTGATGCTGGTCGCGTTCATCGGCGGACTGTCCACCGGGACGACCTCGCTGTACGGCACCGGCCTTGACTTCTCCTCGGTGTTCCCTACCTTCAGCCGGGTGCAGGCCACGATCGGAATCGGCGTGGTCGCCTTCCTGTTCATTCTGACCGGCCGGCTGTTCTTCGACCTCCTCGGTGCGGTCAACGCCTTCGTCGGTGCCATCATCGTGACCACCACTCCGTGGATGGTGATCATGGCGATCGGCTACGTCGTGCGCCGCGGCCACTTCGACGCCCGAAACCTCCAGGTCTTCAACAAGGGGGAAATCGGCGGCATCTACTGGTTCAACTCCGGCGTGAACTGGCGAGGGATGGTGGCGTGGATAGCCGCCGCCGTCATCGGCCTGCTTTTCGCCAACTATCCGCCCATCATCGTCGGCCCTTTCATCGGGATCGGTGGCGGCATGGACCTCAGCCTGGTCACAGCCGTCGTGGCCGGCGCAGTGCTCTACCTGGGCGCGCTCTGGATCTTCCCCGAACCGCGCTACGTCTTCGGTGCGAGCGGGCCACGTCTCGTGCGCGCCACCGACGGGGCCGCGCAGGAAGTCGTCACCGACCATGGCTCGACGGCGGCCAGGGCCGCTGTCCGCAGGGCGCGGTAGATCATGCCGAACGAGCTGGACCGGACAGGCTTGGTGGCCGAGGCCCTTGCCGCGGCGGACACGATCATCGATGACTTCGGACACCATCGGCGGGATGCCTACTTTGCCGGGTTCGCAGCTGAGGCCACCTTCGTGTTCCACACGGTCCCGGAGCGGCTTGAAACGCGCGCCGCCTACGAAGAGTTGTGGCGAGACTGGGAGCAGACCAACGGATTCCGCGTCCTGGGCTGCACCTCGGCGAACCGGCGCCTGCAGCTCCTCGGCACTGTCGCCGTTTTCAGCCACGACGTGACGACCCTGCTCGAATCCGACGGGGTCGAGGAGACCCAGCGCGAACGGGAGACGATCGTGCTCGCCCTGCAGGGCGGTCGCTGGCTCGGCGTGCACGAACACCTCTCGCCGGCATCCCCGGCCTGACCTGCCTCGGCGGGCCAGGGACCCGCGTCAGCAACCCGGCGGACTAGGGCCGGCGGAAGAGTTCCACCGGCATCATCGCGAGTGGCGCGCGCAGGGCGATGAGCGTCCTGGCCTGCTCGTCGAGGGCCTTGTCCTCTGAAGTGATCAGGGTGAGTGGGGTGACCGGTTCCGCGTGCCCATCCGCCCCTATCGCCACGAAGATACTCATGCACGCCGTGGTGAGCTGGAGGTCGTGCGGGTTTCTCGGGCTGCCCGAGTGCACCCGGATGCTGATGTGCATGCTGCGATGACCCGTATGGATGAGCCGGGCATCCACCTCGACGATGTGCCCGATGTGGATGGGGCGGTAGAAGTGGATGCCGCCGGAGTAGACCGCGACGGCAGACTCCGAGCTCCAGGCCGCCGCGGTGGCGAAGGCGGCCTCGTCGATCCAGCGCATGACGGTGCCGCCGTGGGCGTTGCCGCCCCAGTTCGCGTCGGCGGGAGCGGCGAGGAAACGGAAGATGGTGCGCGGTGTGCTGCCCTCCTCGGTATATTCCGCTGCGCGCATGATCGACTGGATGCGTTTGCGCGGCTCGAGCCGGGCCTGGGCGTTCTGCTGCAACGAGCGGTCCACCTCCGAGTGGGGGATCCAGGTGGGCACCTCCCGTGGCTTACCCGCGTCGTCGACGGCGACGAAGACGAGGATGCAGTGGGTTGCCGGACTGTATTCCCTGGCGCGCACATCCGTCGTCTCGACGGTGACGAGCACGTGCATGCTTGTGCGGCCCGTGTGGATGATGCGGGCGTGTACCTCGACGAGGTTGCCCGGCTTGATTGGCCGGGTGAAGTGCACGTTGCCGACGTACGCCGTCACCGTGTCCGAGGCACTCCAACCCACAGCGCAGGCATATGCTGCCTTGTCGATCCACTCGAGCACGCTGCCGGCGGCGACCGTGGTGCCCGAGGCCGCCACGTCCTGGGGCACGGCCATGAAGCGCAGGGTGATGCGGTCGTCCGGCTCCGTTACCCGTACGGTGTCGTCGGTGTCCGGAGTTGGCGTCGTCGGTATGGTCACGGGAACTCCAAGGGAGCCAGGTCGGGGGCTTGGTTCCACAATCCCACGCCGGGCAGGATTATGGAAAATATCAGGCGAGGAGTCCGGCGTCCCGGTGTTGGCGCCGGATCGTGGCCCAGAGCAGTGCGAAGGCCGCCACCTGGAGGGCGACGACGGTGGCGACCAGCACCGGGACCTGGCCGTAGAGAGCCCCCGCCAGTGCCCCGCCGGCGAGTGCCGCCGCTCCCTCGAACGCGGCGAAAATACCGTAGGCGGTGCCGCGCATGCCGTTCGGCACCAGGTCGGCGACCAGTGCCTTCACCGTGGACTCCTGGATTCCGGTTGCCATTCCCCAGAGCACAGCGCCGACGATGACGGCGCCGAGCTGGGCCGAGAGGGTGAGCCCCGGCACGAGGGCGATCATCACGGGCAGGGTGAAGAGCACTCCGGTGCCCAGCTTGTCATAGGCGTAGCCGCTGGCCAGGGCGCCGATGGCGGCCGATCCCATGGCGACAGCGAAGACCAGCGGAACTGCGGCAAGCGGCAGGATTCCGGCGTCTACGAGGTGGAAGGAGATCACGCCGAAGCTGACCAACCCGACCGTGGACACCCCCACGGTCGCAGCGAAGAGGTAGAACGTGCGAGGCAGCTTGAAGGCCGCGGGACGGTCCGCGGGGTCGGACGGGTCACCGGGGTCGACCGAATCTTCCGGCGCGCCTGCCTGTGGCGGCGCAGCAACAGGGGCGCGGTCCCGGCTGCCCTCGTACACGCTGAGGTCGGGCACTCGGGTTCGCATCCAGACGAGGATGCCGATTGCCACGGCGCCCGGAACAGCGAGCACGGCGAAGGCCGGCCAGATCACGGTCGTCGCGGCGATCACGGCGGAGACGACCAGCGGTCCGAGCAACGAACCTGCCTGGTCGAGGGACTTGTGCACGGCGAAGCCTCGGCCCCGCCCGACGGCGCCGGCGGCGTTCGCGAGGAGCACGGTCTTCGCCGGGCTGCGGATCGCCTTGCCGGTGCGTTCGGCCAGGATCAGTGCGCTGGCGAGCACCAGGCCGGTCCCGCCGACAAATGGGGTGACGGCGAGCAGGGGGACGCAGACCGCGGTCAGGGCGTAACCGGCAATGGTGAAGGTCCAGTAGCGGCCGGTACGGTCCGACCATGGACCGGAGATCAGTCGGAAGGAGAGCGCGAAGGCCTCGCCCAGACCCGTCACGACACCGACGACCAGCGCGGATGCCCCGAGCTGGCCCAGGAGCGGGCCGGTGAGCGACTGCGCGCCATCGGAGGCCAGATCGACGACGAGGCTCACGATGCCGAAGTTCAGCACCACCCGCCAGGCCGACCACTGGCGTGCGGGCGGAGCGCTGCCGAGGGGATCAGACTCGCCCATCGGTGCCTCCTGACGAAGAGGGTGGCCGGCCGGGACCAGCGTCCCGGCCGGCCGGACTTTGATCCGAGGTTACATCTGTCCGAGTTCGAAGATCTGCAGGCTGAACCGGCCCTTGCCTTCGCTGAGGAACGGGTGACCCTCGGCGAGGGCCTTCGCCTCGTCGAGGCTGGCGGCCTCGACGACGCTGTACCCGGTCAGGTCGGCCGCCGCTGCGGTCGAGCCGTCGTCGACGAGGGCGGTGCCGCCGGCGAACGGGGCGCCGCCCTCGACGAGTGCCGACCCGATCCGACCCATCCAGGCCCCCCATGCCGCGGTCTCCTTCTCACCCTGTTCAGGAGTGAACTGGTCCGTCGGGGTGGCGGGGCCCTTGTAGATGTAGATGAACTTGCTCATGGTGCTTCCTTCCTGTTGGTGCACCCGGCCAGGCGGCTAGGTGCTGTTTCGTGGGTGTCGGTCAGCTCGGTGCTTCGGCCCCGGGTCCGGCCGCTTCGAGGATGCCGGCCAGCCGTCGCAGATCGCCGCGGTTGATGAATCGCATCGCGGCCGCCATGACCGGGGCGACGAGTCGGGAAAAACCGTGCGGCGCGCCGCTGTTGCGCAGGGTCATCCGGGTGCGGGAGGCGTCGACCGCGGCCCAGGTGTATTCAGTTCGCATGGGGAACGGGCCCTCCGAGGTGCGCATCACGAGGCGTTCCCCCGGGACGTATTCCTCGATTTCGTAGGTGTAGTCGAGGGTGCGGCCGAGGAATCGTGCGATGAAGGCTATCCGCGCGCCGGGAGCCAGTGGGCGCGGGCTGCGCCACTCTGCCGTGTCAATCCTCGAGTACCAGCTCGGTGCGTTGTCGGGGTCGGCCGCGTAGTCCGCGACTTCCCGGCAGGGGCGGCGGATGATCGCTTCGGTTGTCACGTCAACCATGGGAGTCACTCCGGATTCCGGCGGCCGGTGAAGGCCAGGAGGCGTGGCAGGCTCGCGGCCGATTCCTCGACTTCGATGGCCGTGTGGAAACTGCCGCCGCGCATCGGGTCGGTGATGATCTGGCGGGCCAGGCCGAGGATGTAGTCGGAGAGCGCCGGCGCCACCTCGAGGTGCTGCCCGGTCGCCGTCGCCAGGTCCCAGGCGTGCACCAGGAACTCCAGGTTGAGGATGTTCGCCACGGTCGTCGCGGGAAGGCCGCCGGGTCCGAGGTCAAGGGTTCCGGCCAGCCCGCGGAGCCGGAGGGCCTCGAGGGTCTTCTGGGCGATGTCGGCGATCCTTACTTCGGCGGCGGCGGCGGCGGCGGGTGTGGTGGTGGCGTCGGGCGCAGGCACCCCGAGCGCCGTGCCGATCCGGGCGATCGAGCCCTGAAGGTGAGCGACGAGCCCGGCGACGGTGAAGTCCTCGCAGGGCGTGGGGGCATCCTCGTTCTCCGCGGTCACGCCGCGTAGCACGCGCTGCACGATGGCGAGGGCGGCCTCCGCGCTGGCCAGCGGGTCGATCGGGTCGGGGAAAGCGGCCCATTCATCCGGGCCGACTTCCCCCTCGACACCGAGGGTGACCAGGCGGCCGAGGAAGTGCTGCCAGCCCTGGGCGTGGCTTGCCGCCTGCTCGGCAGTGAGACCGTCGTGCACGAGCCGCACGGTGGTGCCACCCTCGACCGCGTCGAGGGTGATCGAGACCGTGGAGGATCCGGGTGGCAGGTCGGACGAGTCTTCCCAGCCCCAGCTGAGCACGACCCGCCTGCCCGGCTCAATCTCGGTGAACGTGCCGGCCGCGGAACGACCCGGTACGATGGTCCACCGATATTCGCCGCCCACGCGCAGATCCACCCGCGCGGCCACGGTCTTCCAGCGGCGCAGGCGCTCCGGCTCGGTTATCAGCCGGAACACGGCGTCGGGGTCGAGCGGCAGAAAGACGGTCATGTCGAAGGGCATCAGGATTCTCCTTGCGGTGGGCGCGAACGAAGTGCGTGGGCATCGGACACAAGCTGGTCGAGTTCACTGGTCCAGAAGGCGTCGAAGAGTCGGCGGAGCCGTCCCATGCCGGCCTGGTCCAGCCGGTAATGCCGATTGCGGCCCTCTTTGCGGGCGGCTACGAGCCCGGCTCCTGCAAGCAGCAGCAGGTGCTGGGAGATCGCGGAACGGCTCACCGCAAACTCGCCGGACAACTCGGTCACGGTCTGTTCACCGTGGGCGAGCAGTTGGAGCAACCGGCGCCTGGTGGGCTCGGTTGCCACCTCGAGGAGGTCGACCATGAACAAACGTTAGCAGCGGCTAACGCATTGTGCAATGGTCCGTCCGCGTGGCGGGAGCTGTGAACGGCGGCGGCTCAGCCCTGAGCCAGGCGGTGCTCCGCGAGCACCTCGACGACGAGGTCGTGGTCGTCGCGCTGGGCCAGGCCGGAGACGCCGACCACGCCGATCAGCGAGCCGCGCACGCGCAACGGGAAGGCGCCCCCGTGCGCGGCGTGGGTGGCCGGGTCGAGGTGCGAGGCCGTGCGGAAGTCGCGGCCGAGCGAGCGAAAGCGCGTGCCCACCGCGAACGAGGAGTTCGCGAACCGGCGCACCACCCGGAACTTGCTCTCGAGCCAGGCGTCGTTGTCGGCGCTCGAACCGGGTAGCGCCGCGTGGAAGACGCGCTGGTCCCCGAACGTGATCGACACGGCGATCGGATGCCCGCGTAGAGAGCCGAGCTCCACCAGCCTGGAGCCCACCGCCCAGGCGTCGCCGAAGTCGAAGGAGTCGAATTGGATGGTGCGTTCCTGGTCGAGCAGAGTGCTGAGGAGGTCTGCCGCCTCCGATGCATCGGTCATGGTTCGCCTTTCGGGCGAGCGCGTCGGTGTGCGCCCGTTGCTCCAGTCTTCCACGCGGCCGGAGCGTCGAAGCCGGGGCAAACCGGCCCCGCGCGTCGTCCGGAAGTTGACCAAATGGGGGCGGGGGCTGAAACTGGAGAGGTGAACCCCCAAGAGGAAGACCGTGCCGTCGCCAAGGTCATCGATCGGTTGGCCGAAAAGTTCCCGGAAGAGCCGCGAGTGCGGATCGAGCAGACCGTTCACGAACAGCAGGAAGCGCTGGCGGGAAACCCGGTGCGCGACTACGTTCCCGTGCTGATCGAGCACGCGGCGAAGAACCGATTGCGTAGCCCAGCCACCATCTGAGCCGACCCAGGTTCCTCTGCCGTTCAGGCCAGGAGAGGACCAAGGTCGCGTGCTCCCGTCTGAAGCAGCCGAAGAAGTTCGCCCCCGGTTTAGATGGGCCCCGGAAAGCCAGGTGGTGTATTCAGCGCCACCCTTCCGCCTTCGGGATCGCCGACCGCGGCATCCGTCGTGGATACAGCGGGCTCGAGGCGGAACGGATGCGAGCGTGCAAATCCATTAGCGGGCACTCCCAACGGCCGCGGTCGATGAGCCGGTTCGTCACGAGCATGCCGATCAGCGCGGAGGTCAGTCGCAGCTGTACCCGCTGGTCCTGAGGCTCCTGGGTGCCGTGATCGAGCCATGGCTCGCGCAGGAACAGACCGAGCCCGAAGAGCAGGTCCTCGGCGTGCATGGTGCGGAACCATGGCCCCCTGGGGCTCGATCTCGCGCTCGGCGGCGAGCAGCACGCGGTCGTCGGCGACCAGGATGACGTCCGCTTCGGTTTCCAGGCAGTCCAGCATCCGCTGGTACGCACGCGTGATGCGCTGACGGGTGACAGGACCGGCGCGCCCCGCGAGCTCATGGTCGAAGAACACCTGGAGGATTTCGTCGATGTGGGGCTGAGTCGTATTCATGGCGGCAGGGTCCCAGTAGCCACCGACACTCGCT
The DNA here is from genome assembly GCF_004402785.1 of Cryobacterium algoritolerans. GTDB lineage: Bacteria > Actinomycetota > Actinomycetes > Actinomycetales > Microbacteriaceae > Cryobacterium > Cryobacterium algoritolerans. The sequence continues at coordinate 17,162 of NZ_SOFP01000029.1, read as the reverse complement.
GGAACCCGGGACGCGGGCCCGAGGGTCCTCGCCTGAGTCCCAGTTCAGCCCAGTTCTGTTCAGCGCATTTCCCAGGGGAGCCGTTCGTCGAAGGGAACGGGGGCGAGCGGGATCATCACCACCGGGCGGTGCTGGCGGTGGGCCAGGCGCACGGCAATCGAACCGGAGAAGAACGCTTGGAGGCCGCCACGGACGCTGGATTCCCGCGTGCCGACAATGATCAGCGACGCCCCCAACGTCTCGGCGAGATGGCCGAGGGCCAGGGCAGGGTCGCCAGCCAGGGCCCGCGTGCTCCAGGCCACGCCGCTCCCTTCGAGCAGCGCCTCCAGGTGGGCGCGCAGCCCCGGGTGGAAACCCTCGTCGGCCAGGTCCGTGTTGTCCGGGTCGAACGACAGGGTGGACATGCTGCCGTCGGGGTGCTCGGAGACCATAAAACGGCCGGCATCGACCCAGGCGCAGATCAGCTCCGCCGCGAAATGGGCGGCGAATACGGCCGCCTGCAACACGACGGCATCCGGTTGGCCCGGGGCGACGCCCACGATCACGCGCGCCGGGTGACTAGCGCTCATGATCTGCTCCCTTTCGGCGCGGCTGGGTGCCGACCAGTCCGATCGTGCCACCGACCGGCGGGCATTGCGAGTACTCCCCGCCGAATGAGCCAAATATTGATGTTCATCGATATGGAGGATTCACCGACAGCACTGACAGGTCGTCTCCACGGATGCCGGACCGGCAGTCGGTGCCCAAGGGCCAACATCCAGATCTCCGAACCGGGCCTGTGCTGCGGCGCGGGAATCTGCGGCGGGGACGTCCACCAGGCGCTGGCCACGGCCCCACGGCCCCACGGTGCCGACCGGGCGGTACCCGTCGCGGGCTGAGCCGGGCACGCGCGCCCTAATTCATCAACTGACGTGGATGTGCGGTCGCCGTTTGGCGTTGGGTTCCGATTCGCGCAACACCTCGCGAGTGACGGGGGCGATTTCGCCGAGTCCGGTGAACAGGAACTTGAACATGTTGGAGATCGGGTTGCCCTGGGTCCATTCGAAGTAGATCTCCGGGATCAGGCCGGTCTGGTCGCGGATCTCCAGCAGCACGGCGGCGATCGTGTTCGGTACGTTCCCGCTCGTGACCTGGAGCACACGGTACCCGTGCTTGGCGACTCCGCGCACGAGCAGGTCCTCCTCGAAATCGGAGGAGTCGGATGGGTGCACCTCGAGGAACATGATCGGTGACCCGGGCGGGATGTGGCCGAAGCGTCGTTCGTCGCGGCTCTTGTTCCGGTACTCGGCCTCGGTATCCTCATCGGGCTCGTGCGAGATGATCCGGATGACGTCGTACTCCTCGGCATCCGACATGACGAAGTCCAGCGCGTTGGAATCCAGCACGACGGAGGTCGCCCGCAGCTCGAAGGAACGCCGCACGCGGGAGAGGATCGAGGTGGTCATGATGGCGAGGATGAAGAGTCCGGCGATCCGGACGCCATCCGGGCGTTCAAAGACGTTGGCGACCGTCGTGTAGGTCAGGATCAGGGCGGTGACGCCGAATCCGAGGGTGCGCCAGCGCTGCTGCTTGTGCCAGGCCGAGAGGGTTACGGCGACGGAGGCGGACGTCATCAGCACGAGCACCCCGGTGGCGTACGCGCCGCCCTGGGCGTCGACGTTCGCCTGGAAGACCACCGTGATGAGGAAGGCGATGCCGATGAAGATCAGGACGAGTGGGCGGACGGCCCTGGCCCACTGGGGCGCCATCCCGTAGCGCGGCAGGTAGCGGGGAACAAGGTTGAGCAGGCCGGCCATCGCCGACGCGCCGGCAAACCACAGAATGCAGATGGTACTGATGTCGTAGACGGATCCGAAAACCGGTCCGAGGTATTCGTGTGCGAGATACGCGAGGGCGCGACCGTTGGCCGGTCCGCCGGGCTGGAAGTCCTTCTGCGGGATCAGCAGGGTCGTGACGACGCTCGAGGTGATCAGGAAGGCGCTCATGATGAGCGCCGCCGTGGTGAGCAGGCGTTTGGTGCCGCGGATCCGGCCGACGGGGTCCTCCTCGGTGTCGCTTGAGTCGCCGGTCACCTGCGGCATCACGGCAACCCCGGTCTCGAAGCCGGACAGGCCCAGCGCCAGCTTCGGGAACACGATCAGGGCAATTCCGACCATGACGAGCGGATTACCATGTTGCGCAGTGAGTGCTGCCCACCAGTCCGTAATCAGGGCAGCATGCCCAGCGACGTGTCCGATGGCCACAATGATCACGACGAGATTGAGGAATAGGTAGACCGCAACCAGCACGACGGCGATGCCGATGGCCTCCTTGAAGCCGCGGAGGAAGACGATGCCGAGCAGCGCGACCAGCAGCAGGGTGACCAGCACCTCCTGACCGTGCATCCAGGCGGGAGCGAATGGGTTCTCGATCGCGTGGGCCGTGGCGTCGGCCGCCGACAGGGTGATCGTGATCATGAAGTCCGTGGCGGCGAACCCGAGCAGGGCGAGCACGAAGAGCTTGCCGGCCCACCAGGGCAACAGGCGTTCCAGCATCTGGATCGAACCAGACCCGTGGAAGCTCTCCTGCGCGACCCGTCGATACACCGGCAGGGCACCCAGAAGAGTCAAGGCGACCAGCACGATGGTCGCGATCGGCGACAGCAGACCGGCCGCGAGGGCCGCGATGGCCGGCTGGTAGCCGAGGGTGGAGAAGTAGTCGACCCCGGTCAGGCACATCACCCGCCACCAGGAATGCGTCTTCTCGGCCGTGGCGGCGTGGGGACCCACGTGCTCGCCCCGCTGGTTGACAAGGCCCTTGAGCATCCAGGTGCGGATGCCGGCGGACCCTACGCGAGATTTGATCACCAGCAAACATTACTCCGCGCGGGCGAACGACGTTCGCGTCCGATCAGCGACGCGCGAACCGAATGTGCAATAATCTGCGCATGGATGCAGATAATGAGATGTGTGGCCGTGCGCCCGATAGTCAATTCGTCGAGTTGGCTGTTGAAGTCTTCGCCATGCTGGCAGACCCCACCCGGGTGCGGATCGTCCTTGCCCTGCGCGACGGAGAGCTTTCCGTGAATCAACTCGCAGATGCCATCACCAAGTCGCCCGCGGCCGTCTCCCAACATTTGGCCAAGCTGCGTCTGGCGCGGATGGTAACCACGCGCCATGAAGCGACCCGGGTGTTCTACCGTTTGGAAAACGAGCACGCGAGTCAACTCGTGTCGGATGCGATCTTCCAGGCGGAGCACTCCCTCGGGGGCACTCCGCGCCATCACCACACCCAGAACGAGGCCAGCGCATGAGCGCGCCACACCTGCATTCCCCCGATAATGGCCTTCCCGGCGACGCCCACACCCGCGGGCACGGGCACGAGCACGACCACGGGCACGGGCACGAGCACGACCACGGGCACGACCACGGGCACGGGCACGAGCACGACCACGGGCACGAGCACGACCACGGGCACGACCACGAGGACGGCCATGGCGCTGGCCACGCGCACCCCACCGGCGTCAAGGGATTCTTCTACGGACTATTCGTGCCTCACAGCCACGACGCCGCTGACTCGATCGATGACGCGTTGGAGGCCAGTACCCAAGGCATCCGCGCGGTCAAAATCAGCCTGTTCATCCTCCTCGGCACCACCGTCCTGCAGCTCGCCGTCGTGCTCGTCAGCGGCTCGGTGGCTTTGCTCGCCGACACCATCCACAACTTCTCCGACGCCCTGACCGCGATTCCGTTGTGGATCGCGTTCATCCTCGGCCGTCGCATCGCGTCCCGCCGATACACCTACGGTTACGGGCGGGCCGAGGACCTCGCCGGACTCTTCATAGTCGGGGTGGTCGCCCTATCCGCCGTCGTGGCAGCATGGCAGTCGATCGACCGGCTCTTCAACCCTGCGCCGTTGCACAACCTGTGGTGGGTGCTCGCCGCCGGCCTGATCGGTTTTGCGGGCAACGAACTGGTCGCGGTCTATCGCATCCGCGTCGGGCAGCAAATCGGATCGGCGGCCCTCGTCGCCGACGGCGTTCACGCACGGATTGACGGCTTCACGTCCCTGGCCGTGGTCGCAGGTGCGCTCGGCGTCATGCTCGGATTCCCGTTGGCCGACCCGATTGTCGGCCTCCTGATCTCCGCGGCGATCATCGTTTTGCTCTCGGGAACGGTGCGGAGCATCGGTCGGCGACTCATGGATGGTATCGAACCGGAGCTCGTGGACCGGGCGCGGTCGGCACTGGCGGAGGCCCCCGGGGTGGTGGAGGTTTCCGGTATCCGTTTGAGATGGGTTGGTCACCGACTTCGAGGTGAGGCGCGCGTCGTGGTCGCCGATACCCTGCTGTCTGCGGCAGGGCTGGTGGCCAACGAGGCCGAGCGTCATCTGCAGCGCGCGATGCCGAATCTCGATCATTTTACGATTCAGACGGTCGCTGCCGGGTCACAGCCTGGGCAACGGTAGGCCAGGGGCAGGCGTGCACTGACGGCCTCAGCACGGGAGGCTATCCGGAGCGCTGTGCCGCCGCGAGTCGCAGCGCGGACCAGACCACGATCACGGCAACCAGGAGCATGGTGACCAGGCCCAAGCCCGAATAGCCGGCCGCCGAGAGGATCGGGCCGGCCATGGCGCCGCCGAGCGCCCCGGCCGCGTTCATCGAGAGGTCGGAGAAGCCCTGCAGGGGGGCGCGATCGTGCACCTCGACGGCCTCGGCGATAAGCGCGGAGCCGGCGACGACGGATGCCGACCAGCCGAGCCCCAGCAGGATCAGCCCCGCAGTCATGGCCACCGGGGAGTCGCCGTTCAGCCAGAACAGGGTCAGCGCGGCCAACAGCAGCGCCTGGCCGGTGAGAATCACCGGCATCCGTCCGACCCGGTCGGCGAGGGCGCCGAAGACGGGGGAGAGGGCGTACATTCCGGCCACGTGCAGGCTGATCGTGAGCCCGACGAGGGTGAGCGTGGCGCCGTGGTCGCGCAGGTGCACGGGGGCCATCGACATGAGGGCCACCATCGTGGCATGGCTGAGGGCGATCACGCAGACGGCGAACCGGGCAGGCGGGTTGGCCCGGATGATGGCCAGCCCGCCGATCCGGCGCCTGCCTGCGGAGCCGCTCGTGTGCACAGCCAGGGCCGTGAGCAGCGGGTCGGGCCGGAGGCCAACCGAATAGACGGCGGCGGCGCCGACCGTGGCCAGCAGGGAGAAGGCGAACGCTCCGGTCAACGGCGGGAGGCCCAGGGAAGCGCCGACCACCTCGCCGGGGCCGAACAGGTTCGGGCCGAGCACCGCGCCGGCGGTGGTGGACCAGACGACGATCGAGAGGTCGCGTGCGCGAAACCGCACGCTGGCCAGGTCTGTTGCGGCAAACCGGGCCTGAAGGTTGGTGGCCGACCCCGCGCCGAGGAGCATGAGGGCCAGGAGCAGCAGCGGGAACGCGTCGACGGCCACCGAAGTGATGGCCAGAACGGCTCCGGCCCCGGCGATGAGCGACCCGGCCGCCAGGGAACGGCGCCGGCCGCGGGCCTGGGCGAGCCTGGACAGCGGCACGGCGACAAGGGCCGCGCCGAGCGTGCTCATGGTGGCAGCCATGCCGGACCAGGCGCTGGAACCGGAGAGCTGGGCGGCCAGCAGGGCGCCCAGGGAGAGCGTGGCACCCATGCCGATGCCGCCGAGGACCTGGCCGATGACGAGAACCCGCACCACCGAGCGCTGCAGCGGGCTGTGGTCCGGCGGCGTGCTCGGCGGCGTGGTCGGCGGTGCGACCGGCACCCCGCCGGTCGCGGGCCGGTCCGGGTTCAGGATGTGTGGGTTTTCCGGAAGTCGGGTCCCTGCAACGGCTTGCCGAAGAGCGGCGCGAGCAGGCAGAAATCGAACGAACCCGCGGCGATGAACACGGCGCCGAGCACGGCCAGGATCCACCACCAGCCGCCGAGGACCACGGTGAGGGCGACGAGGGTGAGGCCGGCGATGATGCGTGCCCAGCGACCGGCGGTCGACCCGAGGAACTGAAGAGTGGACATCATGTGCTCCCTTGCTCTGTGCCTCCCAATATACCCTATGGGGTAATTCTGGCGAGACCTCAGGCCCTGGCGACCAGAACGGTGTCGAGGGCCACTCCGCCGGTGTCCGCGGGGGACTCAGGGTCGGTGGCCAGGTCCCGGCTGACGGTTTCGCAACGCAGGACTCGCTCCGGTCCCACAATCGAGGAGAGTAGCTCGGGCGTGTAGAGAATGTCGGGGTTGCCGGGGCCGGGGCCGCCGACGCCGATGTTGGCCCGGTCGTGGCCGAGGACGAGCAGGTGACCGCCGGGGGTGAGCCAGCCCAGCATCCTGGCCAGCAGGGTGCGGAACAGCACCTCCGGAAGGTGCAGGTACATCACCGTGACCAGGTCGAAGCGTCCCTCGGGTTGCCAGGTTGTGGCATCCGCGACCAGCCAGTCCACGTGGACGCCCGCGGCCCGCGCGTGCTCCCCGGCCTGGGCTATGGCCTCGGCGGAGAAGTCCAGCCCGGTGACCTGCCAGCCCCGGCCGGCCAGCCAGATCGCGTTGCGGCCGTCGCCGGTGGCCAGATCGAGCGCGCGCCCCGGCTGCCAGGGCGCCACGGTGTCCTGCACGAGTTGCGCCGGCACCGCCGACCAGAGCCTCGCGTCATGGCCCTCCCGCGCCTGCCGGTAGCGGTCGTCCCACTCGTGTGCGTCCATCGCGAGGTCCCTTCGATCAATCCGGCTTCCGGCGTGCCAATTTTCGCACGGTGCCTGGTTCGGCGTGCACTCCGCCTCGGCTCGGCTCGGCTCGGCTCGGGTCGGGAGAGCGGATGCGCTCAGCGAGCGAGCGAGGCGAGCTCCGCCCGCGTGGAGGCACCCACCTTGCGAAGCAGGTTTGCCACGTGGAACTTGACGGTGTTCTCGCTGATCAACAGCGCCTCGGCGATAGCGCGGTTGCGCGCACCGGAGGCGACCAGTTCCAGCACACCCTGTTCGCGGGGGCTGAGGCCCCATTCGGCGGCCGGGGCCAGCGCGGCGACCGGCGCGTCCAGCGGGAGGGTCACCACCATCTCGGAGCCCCACCCGGCGGTGGCCTCCACTTCGAGGCTGCCGCTGAGCGCGGCAACCCGGCCGGCCAGCCGGCTCACACTGGGAACGTCGGTGGTGAGATCGCCCGGCCCGTCGTCCCGGACGCGGATGAGCAGGTTGCTGCCGTCGCAGTCCCACTGCACCCGCACCCGGCCGACCCCCTCCTGATCGATCAGGGCGAGCACGGCACCGCGCACGATGGCTCGCCCGGCGTGGGCAACCTCGCCGGGGAGCGCGCGGCCGTTGAGCGGGGGCTCAATGAACTGCACGTCCAGGTCGCCGAAACGCACCAGCGGCCGCAGATCGTCACGCAACCGTTCGAAGGCCTGAGCGACCGGTTCCTCCGACAGGGACCGGTCGCGGTCGGAGACCGCCCGTAGTCGTACCATGGCCTTTGCCGTCACGTCGATCGCGTTCTGGCGCGCCGCTTCCGCGCTGGCGTCGCGGGCGCGGAGCACGGCGAGGAGCGACTCCAGCGTGGTCGCGTGTGCGTCGGTGAGATCGGCGATCACCCTGGCCCGCTCAGCGGATGCGGCCCGCGAGTCGAAGAGATAGGCGGGCGGCGCCGCGGCCACCTGGCGACGGATGCCGGCGGCGACGAGCTCCCACAATTGCCCGATCACGGCGATGGACCGGGCCGGCCCACTCTCCGGCCCGTCCTCCGACACGGTGCCAGGTCGGGCGGGCGCCCCGGCCCACTCGGATTCCGGACCCGGCTCGGGGTCGGTGAGCACGAGCAGCGCGCCCGTGGCGGCGAGCCAGACCGCCACCGGGCGCACCTCGGAGCCGATGGTCGCGCCGGGCAGCCAGAGGGGCGCGGAGCCCTCCGGCATCGAGCCACGCAGCGTATCCAGTTCCGCGATCGACACCCGGTCCGTGATCCCGTCGTCTCCGGCCTTCTTCTGTGGCCGCCCGGTGCAGTCTTCGGTGAAGATCACCAGCGCGCTGTGGGTGAGGAGGGGGCGCACCAGTTCGGAGAGGCTCGCCGCCATGCCGAGGAGCGGGCTCGAGAGCACCAGGTCGACGCGCTCGAGCAATTCGATCGAATGGGGTTGGAGAAGTGGATTCACGAATCCAGCCTATCCATTCCCGTGCCTGACTCGCTGAATCCGGGTAAACCTACCCGGATGGGTAGGTCTGCCGTCCGTTTGGTGGGCCGCACGCCTGCCCGGAACGGCGCACGATGAGGTATGCCTTCACGCGCCACAGTCTCGCGCCCCGAACCCACCCCCTCGATCCTGCCCGCCCTCGAACTCATCGCTGCCGAGAACGCCGCCGTCATCCTTCGGCTGCTGGCAGATGCCGAGGCAACCCTCGACTCGGCCGCCGCACGGCTGCTGGCCGCCCGGAGCGTCTTCGTCTTCGGGGTCGGCCGGTCGGGCCTCGCACTGAAGATGACCGCGATGCGCCTCATGCACCTGGGACTCCGGGTGCACGTGGTGGGCGAGACGACGGCGCCGGCGATCGGCCCCGGCGACGTGCTGCTGGTGGCCAGCGGCTCGGGCAGCACCGGTGCGATCGTGCGTGCGGCCGAGGCTGCGGCGGCGGCCGGCGCCGGGATCGTGGCGATCACCACGGATCTCGGCTCGCCGCTCGGCGGCCTGGCCAAGGTGACGGTCGTGGTTCCTGCCGCCCGGAAGCAGGACCACGACGGGCAGGTCTCGGCCCAGTACTCCGGTGGCCTGTTCGAGCAGAGTGTCGTGGTCATCGGCGACGCCATTTTCCACGGCTTGTGGAAGGCATCCGGCGCATCGGCCGAGGAGCTGTGGCCGCGCCACGCCAACCTCGAATAGCCCTGACCAGCCTCGCCCTCCCAGACCACCCCGTCTCCCCGACGAATCCAGTCAATCCAACCGAAACAGAGAGAAGAACAACATGAAGCTTCAAGTAGCCATGGACGTGGTCACCACGGATGCGGCCCTCGCGCTGGCCGCACAGGTCGCGCCGCACGTGGACATCATCGAACTCGGCACCCCGCTGATCAAGGCGGAAGGCCTGCGCGCCGTGACCGCCATCAAGGCGGCGCACCCGGATAAGACGGTCTTCGCCGACCTCAAGACCATGGATGCCGGAGAACTCGAGGCAGACCTGGCGTTCACGGCCGGCGCCGACCTGGTGACCGTGCTCGGGGCGGCCGGTGACAGCACCATCGCCGGGGCGGTCGCAGCGGCTAAGAAGCACGGCAAGGGAGTCGTCGTCGACCTGATCGGGGTCGCCGACAAGGTGACCCGCGCCCGGGAGGTCACCGAACTCGGCGCCGCGTTCGTTGAGATGCATGCCGGCCTCGACGAGCAGGCCGAGCCCGGCTTCTCCCTGGCGACACTGCTCAACCAGGGCGAGACGGCCCGGGTGCCGTTCTCGCTGGCGGGCGGTGTGAGCATTGCCACCATCGCCTCCGTGCAGCGGGCCGGCGCATCCGTTGCCGTCGCGGGCGGCGCGATCTACGGTGCGGAGGATCCGGCGGCCGCGGCCCGGGCCCTGCGTGCGGCGATCATCTGAGCCAGATCATCTGAGCCAGATCATCTGAGCCAGATCATCTGGGTCAGGGGCGGCATGTCTCGGCGGCATGAAGCCGCCGACACAGGAAACGCACGAGGCGCCGCCGGAAGGAAGGCACCTCGTGCGTTTTCGTGTGTCGGGTGGATCAGCCGAGCAGGAGCCTGCCGAGCTGGTCGACCGAGTAGACCGTGGCGGTCGCGGCGGCGGCCTCGGCGGGGGAGCCGTAGCCCCACTCGACGAGGATGGTGGGAACGCCGTGGGCGGCGGCACCCTCAGCGTCGTAGCTACGGTCGCCGACCATGACCGGGGCCGCAAGGTTGGCGCCGACGGCGCCGAGGCGGGTCAGGGCCTCCTCCACGATGTCGGCCTTGGAGCTTCGCGTTTCCGTGTCGGACGCGCCGACCATGACCGTGAAGTATTTAGCGAGGTCGAAGTGTTCGAGGATCGTGATGGCGCTGTGTTCGGGCTTGCTCGTGGCCAGGGCCATCGGGATCTTCGCCTCGTGGATGCGCTCGAGCAGGCCGGCCACGCCGGGGTACACGGCGGTGTCGAGCATATGCTCACCCTGGTAGTCGGCCCGGTAGACGGCGAGGGCCTCGAGGGCCTCATCGGGCGTCATCCCGGCGTATTCACGGAAGGCCGCGAGCAGGGGCGGGCCGACGTAGGCGAGGAGTTCCGCTGCCGGCGGAACCGGGCGGCCGAGGAGGGCGAAGGTGCGGGCCAGGGAGTTGGTGATGGCCGGGGCGGAGTCGGTGATCGTTCCGTCGAGGTCAAAGAGGATGGCGCTCCAGGTGCGCGTCAGTGTCGAATTCACTCGCCCATCCTAGGCGGAATGGCCGCAAACTCCTGCACCGTAAAGTAAAAAATGGAGCGCATTCCTGTTTCGCCGTGGCCGCCAGCCCCTTGTGCCGTGTGTGGCGGCCCGGCGTTCGGCGGCCCGCTTCGGGCCTAGAACAGCTTGGACTGGGTGTCGTCGAGACCGCGCATGGCGTCGTAGTCGAGCACCAGGCAACGGATGCCGCGGTCCTCGGCGAGCATGCGCGCCTGCGGTTTGATGATCTGCGCCGCGAACACCCCGGCTACCGGGGCCAGGTGCGGATCCCGGTTCATCAGCTCAAGATACCGGGTGAGCTGCTCGACCCCGTCGATGTCCCCGCGGCGTTTGAGCTCGACCGCGACCGAGCCGCCCGCGGCGTCCCTGGCGAGGATGTCGACCGGGCCGATCGCCGTCATGTATTCGCGACGCACGAGGGTGTGGCCGTCCCCGAGCAGGTGGATGTGCTCGGCCAGCAGCTTCTGCAGGTGAGCCTCGACGCCGTCCTTGATCAGCCCCGGGTCGATTCCCAGCTCGTGGGCCGAGTCGTGCAGCACCTCGTAGATGCTGACGATGAGCTGGTCTGCGGTCTTGGCGTGGGTGACCGTCCAGACCTCGGTGACGCCGGCATCCGCCTGGTCGTCATCGGGCGGGGCGACCTGGAGGGCGCACGGCGGGCTCATCCAGTTCAGCGGCTTGTACGAGCCACCGTCGGAGTGCACGAGCACACTGCCGTCGGACTTGATCATCAGCAGCCGGGTGGCCAGCGGCAGATGCGCACTGAGCCTTCCGGCGTAGTCAACGGAGCATTGGGCAATAACGAGACGCACCCGATGAGCCTAACCGGAGACGTGTCGGGTTTCGCGCGCGGCCGGTGCGGCCAGTCCGGCAAGCACCATCAGCCCGAGGATCAGGAACAGGGCGCTCAGGATGCCCCAGGCCTGGCCGAGCATCCCGAGCACCGGGGGGCCGACCAGGAACGCGAAATAGCCGATCATGGCCACCGCGCTCACCCGCGCGGCGGCATTCTTCGTGTCGTCCGCGGCGGCCGACATGCCCACCGGGAAGCCAAGGGAGGCACCCAGGCCCCAGAGCACCGTGCCGCAATAGATCAGGGCGTGGCTGGGCGCCAGGATGAACAGGAGCAGGCCGAGCCCGCCGAGAACCGCGCAACTGCGCAGTACCGGCACGCGCCCGAACCGGTCGATCACGGGGCCGCCGAGCACCCGGCCGACCGTCATTGCCGCCACGAACACTCCGAAGACGATCGCGCCCTCGGTGTTGCTGAGGCCATGCCCATCGACGGAGGCCAGGGCCAGCCAGTCGTTCGCCGAACCCTCGGCGAAGGTCATCCCGAGCACGATCACTCCGATCAGCAGGATCTTCAGGTCCGCCCAGACGGTGAGGCTCCGGCGCAACCGTTCGCGCCGGGTCTGCGGGCCGGCGGCTGAATCGGCCGCGGTCTCGGGGCGCGGGTCGACCAGTGGGATGTACGGCACGGCGACGACCGCAGCGGCCAGCACGAGGATGGCGATCCCGAGCAGGTGCCAGTGCACCGGGAGCCCGACGAGGGAGGCGCCGGCGCCGATGAGGGCCCCGACCACGGTGCCGAGGCTGAAGCAGGCGTGCATCAGCGGCATCAGGGTCTTGCCGATCTCGCGCTCCGCCGCCGCGCCCTCCACATTCATCACGACGTCGAGCGAGCCGATACCGAAGCCGACAAGGGCAAGGCCGAAGAAGACGAAGGGAGCTGAGGTGAGCAGGCTGGAGCCGGCTCCGACGAGGATCAGCCCGACGACCGAGAGTGAGGCGCTCTGCAGCATCGACCGTCGCGCGCCGAATCGGCCGAGCATCCACACGGCGGCGACGAGGCCGAACACCGACCCGGCGGAGAGACCGAAAATGAGGAGGCCGACCTCGGCGGTGCTCAGCCGCAGCCCGTCGCGCACGGCCGGGATCCGCGACATCCAGGTGGCAAGGCTGAGCCCGCTGAGGAAGAAGATCACGAAAACGGCGTTGCGCCAGGCAAGGAGGCCGGGGGCCACCCGGCTGGGACCGGTCGTACCGGTCGTACCGTTCGGGTGTGCTGGCTGGGTCACGGGGAATCCTCGGTGGGTGTCATCGGTCTGTCGCGGCCGTCCACTCCAAAACTAGCCGACCCGATCGACCCGCGGGGGGCTACACTGGCCCCATGTCGGCCCAGCCGGACGCCTTCGAGGCGGCGCTGCAACGGGCGAGAGTGCACGCCATGGAGTGGCTCGCGTCCGTTCCCGCCCGCCCGGTGGGCCCGTCGCGCACCGCCGACGAGTTGCGTGCCGGATTCGCAGCGCCGCTGCCGGAGCAGCCGACCGACCCGGCCGAGGTCATCGACGAACTCGCGCGCCTGGCCGAACCCGGCCTGATGGCGATGCCCTCCGGTCGCTTCTTCGGCTGGGTGATCGGGGGAACCCTCCCGGCGGCGCTTGCGGCCGACTGGCTGGTCAGCGCGTGGGACCAGAACGCGGGCATGCGATTTGCCAGTCCGGCCGTCGCCGCGGCGGAGGAGGCCGCCGCAGGGTGGCTGCTCGACCTACTGCGCCTGCCACCCAGGTCGGACGTGGGCTTCACGACCGGCGGGACCACGGCCAACTTCGTCGGCCTCGCCGCGGGCAGGCAGGCCGTGCTCGACCGGGTCGGCTGGGATCTCGCCGGCCTCGGGCTGAGCGGGGCGCCGCGCATCCGGGTGTTCGCGGGGGCTGAGCGGCACGACGTCATCGACCTGGTGCTGCGCTACCTCGGCCTCGGCGCGCCCATCCTCGTCGACGCCGACGAGCAGGGTCGCATCCGGCCCGACGCGCTGGCCGCCGCCATGGACGACGGTGCAGTCCCGGTCGGCCCGGCCATCGTCTGCCTGCAGGCAGGCAATCTGCACTCCGGCGCGTTCGACCCGATGGCGGACGCGATCGCCGTCGCACACGATCGCGGGGCCTGGGTGCACGTCGACGGCGCGTTCGGTCTCTGGGCGGCGGTGAGCCGGCGCTACCGGGAGGCCCTGGCCGGACTCGAGCTCGCCGACTCCTGGGCGACCGACGGGCATAAGACGCTCAACGTTCCCTACGACTGCGGCATGGCGATCGTGGCCAGGCCCGACGTCGTGCGCGCGGCCTTCGGCGTGCACACCAGCTACCTCATCACCGACAGCTCCGGCCCGGGCGACCCGTTCGACAAGGTGCCGGAGCTCTCTCGACGTGCCCGCGGCGTGACCGTGTGGGCCGCGCTCCGGTCCCTCGGCCGCGCGGGCACCATCGCCCTCGTGGAGCGGCTGGCCGACCGGGCGGCAGAACTCGCAGCGGGTATCGCGCGCATCCCCGGCGCCCTGGTGCTGAACGAGGTGGTGTTCACCCAGGTCAGTGTCAGCTTCGGTGACGACGAGCGCACCCGTCGGGTGACCACGGCGCTGCTCAACGGCGGCGTGGCCTGGATGTCCGGGTCGCGCTGGCATGGCCGGGACGTGCTGCGCATCTCGGTGAGCAACTGGTCCACGGATGCCGACGACGTCGCGCTCTCACTGGCCGCCCTCGAGCGGGCGGTCGCCTCGGTTGACGCGGCCGGTGCGACGGCCGGTTCGACGGCCGGTGCGACGGCCGGTTCGACGGCCGGGAATTCCGGCACCGGGCCGGCCAACTGAGGCCGTCACCCGATAGAATTGTCCTGATCAGCACCGATGTGAACCCGGTTGGCCGGGTCGACGCGCCGAGGCGTGGGGAACCACCGAGGCCAGTCGAGGGGCATCGATGGACCCGGCGAACGTGTGCGCCGTCGTCACCGCGGGATGCAGCCGGTGCACCGCCGCATCCGCTCCTCGCGGGGCGCGGCGGTTCCGGCGGCCGGAGCGCCTAGGACGCCACCTGCGGTGGCAGGGCGGCGATGATCGGGTGATCCTTCTGAAACACCCCGGACTTGGCCGCCCCGCCGGGCGAGCCGATGTCGTCGAAGAACTCGACATTGGCCTTGTAGTAGTCGGCCCATTCCTCGGGAAGGTCATCCTCGTAGTAGATTGCCTCGACCGGGCAGACCGGCTCGCAGGCGCCGCAGTCGATGCACTCGTCCGGATGGATATAGAGGGCGCGGTCGCCCTCGTAGATGCAGTCGACCGGGCACTCGTCAACGCAGGCGCGGTCCTTCACATCGACGCAGGGCAGCGCGATCACATAGGTCACCGCGCCGCTCCTCTCAGAGGGAGGTGCGATGCGGGGCCCGTGCGGCGCTGATCCGGCCGGTTAGATGGTGAAACCAAGGGCGCTCATCATCTCCCGGCCGTCGTCGGTGATCTTCTCAATGCCCCACGGCGGCATCCAGACCCAGTTGATGCGGAACGCATCGACGACGCCGTCCAGGGCGATGCCGGTCTGCTCCTCGAGCACGTCGGTCAGCGGGCAGCCGGCCGACGTGAGGGTCATGTGGATGATCAGGGCGTTGTTCTCGTCGTCCCAGCCCAGGTCGTAGATCAGCCCGAGGTCGACGATGTTGATGCCGAGTTCTGGGTCGATGACGTCCTTGAGGGCCTCCTGGACGTCGTCGAATCGCTTCGCGCTCAGGGTGGATTCGGCCGTCTCGATCGGGGCAGCTTTCGCGGTGTCCGTGTCCAGGCTCAACGCGCCACCGCCTTGCTCTGGTACCGATCGTAGCCCTCGTCTTCGAGCCGGTCGGCGAGCTCGGGGCCACCCTGTTCGGCGATCCGTCCGTCGACGAAGACGTGCACGAAGTCCGGCGTGATGTAGCGCAGGATGCGGGTGTAGTGGGTGATCAGGAGCAGACCCAGGCCGGTGTTCTCCTTGGCCCGGTTGACGCCCTCCGACACGATCTTGAGCGCGTCGACGTCGAGGCCGGAGTCGGTCTCGTCGAGCACGGCGAACCGGGGCCTCAGCAGTTCGAGCTGGAGGATCTCGTTGCGCTTCTTCTCTCCGCCCGAGAAGCCCTCGTTCACGTTGCGCTCGGCGAAGCTCTTGTCCATCCGGAGCTGCTTCATGGAGTCGCGCACCTCCTTGATCCAGGTGCGGATGGGCGGCGCGACTCCATCGGTGGCGGTCTTGGCGGTGCGGAGGAAGTTCGTCACGGTCACGCCGGGGATCTCGACCGGGTACTGCATGGCCAGGAACAGCCCGGCGCGGGCGCGCTGGTCCACGGTCATCGTGGTGACCTCTTCGCCATCGAGCAGGATCGAACCGCTGTCGACGGTGTACTTGGGGTGGCCCGCGATCGTATAGGCGAGGGTGGACTTGCCGGAGCCGTTGGGGCCCATGATGGCGTGGATCTCGCCCTCGTTGATGGTCAGGTTCACCCCGTGCAGGATCTGCTTGGTGCCCTGGTCGGTCTCGACACTGACGTGCAGGTCGATGATCTGTAGAACTGACATGGAATTCACTTTCGTTCGTCGGCGCGCGCGCCGTGAAAAGGGTGGAGTGGCCGATGTATCGGCCAGAGTGAGCCGGATGCTTAGGCCGGGGTGCTCTCGGTGAGTTCTGCTTCGATGGCCGCCTGGAGGCGCTCTTCGAGCACCGGGGATCCGATCTGCTGCACGATTTCGCTGAGGAAGCCGCGCACGACGAGGCGCCGGGCCTCGTCTTCGGTGATGCCTCGCGACTGCAGGTAGAACAGTTGCTCGTCGTCGAAGCGGCCGGTCGCGCTCGCGTGCCCGGCGCCCTTGATGTCGCCGGTCTCGATCTCCAGATTCGGGATCGAGTCCGCCCGGGTGCCCTCGGTGAGCACAAGGTTACGGTTCTGCTCGTAGCTGTCGGTGCCGGCGGCATCCCGCCCGATCAGCACGTCGCCGATCCACACGGTGCGGGCACCCTGGCCCTGCAACGCCCCTTTGTACGTCACCCGGCTGCGACTGTTCGGCGCGGCATGGTTGACGAACACCTGCTGCTCGAGGTGCTGGCCGGCGTCGGCGAAGTACAGCCCCAACAGTTCCGTGTCCGAACCGGCCCCGGACAGTCGCACCGACGGGTTCACCCGCACGATGCTGCCGCCCAGGGTCACCACGACGTGCTTGAGGCGCGCGTCGCGGCCGATGGTCGCGAAGTGGTTCGTCAGGTGCACGGCCGTGTCGCCCCATTCCTGCAGGCTCACCACCGTCAGGTTCGCCGACTCGCCCAGGATGATCTCGACGTTCTCGGTCAGCCGAGCCTCGCCCGTGTTCGACAGGATCAGGATCGCCCGGCTGAACGGCTTGGCCTCGATGATCGTGTGCGCACCGCGCGGCCCGGAACCCAGCTGGGCACGGGTAACCGTGATCTCCTTGGCCTCCTCGCCGCTGATCGTAATGGCGAGAGCCTTCTCGAAACTCGACCATGCATTCGCCGACGCCCGCTCTTCGGGGGCGCCGGCTGAGCCGATGCGGGAATCCCCCCGACCGACCCAGGCGACACTGACGCCGGCAACGGATATCGACTCGACCGGGTACTGCGACCCGTCGAGCGCACCCGTGGTCAGATCGGTGAACTTCTTCACCGGGGACAGCTTCCAGACCGCCTCGCGGCCCGTGACGGGTCCGAAGTCGGCCACGTTCACGCTCGTGAACCGGTCGGAACGGGTCTGCACCGGAACGTAGCCGAAACGGCCGTCCGAGTGCTCGGTGATGCCGTGCTGCCCGGCAGTGGGCATGGCGGTAGTCAGGATTGCGGTCGCGGACATCTAGCCGACCGACCCTTCCATGCCCATTTCAATGAGCTTGTTGAGTTCGAGGGCATACTCCATGGGGAGTTCCCGGGCGATCGGTTCGATGAAGCCGCGCACGATCATGGCCATCGCCTCGT
>NZ_SOFP01000084.1 GCF_004402785.1 Cryobacterium algoritolerans | reverse complement strand
GGGCGCGGGCTGCGGAAGGGGGCGCGGGCTCCGGGCGGGACTGGTCGCGATGGGCTCGCGCTCCGGGCGGGGCCGGTCGCGATGGGCTCGCGCTCGGGCGGGGCCGGCCCGGGACTCAGGCGGAGGGAGCGTCGACGGCGCCGCCGTAGCGGCGGTTCCGGTTCGCGTAGAGCTCGATCGCCCGCCACAGGTCAACCCGGCCGAAGTCAGGCCACAGGGTGTCAAGGAAGACCATCTCCGCGTAGGCGCTCTGCCACAGCAGGAAGTTGCTTGTGCGTTGCTCCCCCGAACTGCGCACGAACAGGTCGACGTCGGGAAGGTCCGCGGTATACAGGTGGCGTTGAATGGACTTCTCGGTGATACCGGACGGCTTCAACCGACCGGCGGCGACGTCCTCGGCCAGCGCACGCACGGCATCCGCGATTTCGGTGCGCCCGCCGTAGTTCACGCACATGGTCAGGGTGAGCACGTCGTTGCCGGCGGTCAGGCGTTCGGCGAACTGCAGTTCGTTGATGACGGATGCCCAGAGCCTGGGCTTGCGCCCGGCCCACCGCACGCGCACTCCCCATTCGTTGAGCTGGTCACGCCTGCGGTGCAGCACGTCCCGGTTGAACCCCATCAGGAAGCGCACTTCGTCGGGCGAGCGCTTCCAGTTCTCGGTGGAGAACGCGTAGACACTCAGGTGCTTGACACCGATCTGGATGGCACCGGCGACGACGTCGAGCAGCGCCGCCTCCCCAGCCTTGTGGCCCTCGACCCGAGGCAGCCCCCTGGCGTTCGCCCACCTGCCGTTGCCGTCCATCACCACGGCGACATGCTCGGGGACGACCTTCAACGGTAGATTCGGCGGGTAGAGCCCGGTCCAGTCCAGGGGTTTGAACGGCATCGCGTCCTTATGGGTGAACGGTTTGGGCGCGAAAGGATTCGGGGTCATCGACTGACATGCTCCAACGATCGGAGGCCGCGGCCGAGGTGCCACTGCGTGTACGCGGCGACGACCCCGGTGGCCTGGGCTCTGGTCTTCTCTGCGGTTGACTCGGCATGGTCCCAGTCACCGGTGAGCAGGGAGCTGAGCAGGGCGATCGTCTGGACGTCGAGCCTCGGCGAGCCGGGGGCGGCGCAGTCGTCGCAGACGAGCCCGCCGACCTGCACGACGATCGCCGAGTGAGCCCCCCGGGCGCCGCACCGGGCACAGTCCTGGAAGCTGGGTGCCCAACCCGCCATCGACAGGGCGCGCAGCAGGTAGGAATCGAGGGTGAGGCCGGCCCCGTGCTCCTGACGGGCCAGCGATCTCAGGGCGCCGACCAGGAGGAGATACTGCTGCAACGAACCCTCTGCTTCGGTCAGCTTGTCGGCGGTTTCGACCATGGCGCTGGCCGCCGTGTAGCTGGGGTAGTCGGCGGTGATCTGCGCGCCATAGGACCCGATCGACTCGGCCTGGGTGATGATGTCGAGGCTGCGGCCCTCGTAGAGCTGCACGTCGGCGACCATGAACGGCTCGAGCCGGGCCCCGAACTTCGAGGCGGTGCGCCGCACTCCCTTGGCCACGGCGCGCACCTTGCCGTGCTTCCTCGTGAGCATGGTGACGATGCGGTCGGCTTCACCCAGCTTGTGGGTGCGCAGCACGACGGCATCATCACGGTAGACAGGCACACCTCGATTCTCCCACCTGCGGCGACGGATGTCGGCGTGCGCGCCGCAGCGTGCGTTTCAGTGGTTTCATTGAGTGTGCCCACAACCACCTTCACGATCCCGCTGTGGCTCGACCTCACGGCCGTCGCGATCGGCGCGATCCAGGGCGCCATGTTCGCGGGGCGCTTCACCGACCGCCGCTTCGACCTGCTCGGGATCGCGTTCATCGGCATCACCGTCGGGCTCGGTGGTGGACTGCTCCGCGACATCATGCTCGACGGCGTGCCGGCCGCCTTGCAGAGCAACTGGTACCTGCCCGTGTCGGCCGGGGCCGCGCTGCTCGGCATGCTCCTCCAGAGCCTGTTCAACCGGCTCGGTCCACTCATCATCACCCTCGACGCCGTCACGATCGGTCTGTTCGGTGCCTTGGGCACCAGCAAGGCGCTTGCCCAGGGGTTGCCGGAGATCCCCGCCCTGTTCGTGGGAGTGATCACGGCCGTCGGCGGGTCGGCGCTCCGGGACATGATGCTCAACGTGCCGATCGCGGTGATGCACGTCGGATCGTTCTACGCCGTCGCCGCCGGGGTCGGCAGTGGACTGCTCGTGGTGCTTTTCGTGCTCCACGTGCCGATCACCATCGCCGGGATCAGCTGCGTTGTGGTGACGACCGTCATCCGCGTGCTCGCGGCCCGCTTTGGCTGGAGCCTCCCGCAACAGCGGGCTATCGGCAGCTGGCCGCGCTGGCGGCGGAACGAGAACGTCGTCGCATTCCGCCGACGCCGCAACCGCGGGGCCTGACCACCAGAAACCTGTGAAATCCCCCACAGCAGGACGAATTCACTCTCGCCTTTCCTGCCGCGCGGGGTGACACTAGTGAGAAGAATTCACCCTGCTTGGAGGATGCGCATGAATCTACTGAAAGGAAACACCCCCGGCCCGATGCCGGTGCCAGACCTGATGCCCGTACTTTCCAGAGGAAAGCACAGAAACCCTCGGTCGGGCGCATGTTTCATGGAGTTCGCCTCCTACCTCGCCGGCGAATCCTGGAGCGACCACCCCACCTGCACGCACCCGCTGCTTGCCTCGATGGCCAGGATGGTGAACGACTGCACCTCCGACACCGCACGGTGGCGCCTGGTTCCACTCATCCCATCGGTGATCGGACTGCACGGCGACGATCACCGGGTGCGCTTGCTGATCGCCGTCCGCGCCGCGACGTCGGCGCTGTCCGTGACCAGTGCCGAACACCAGCACGCCCTCGCTGTCGGGATTCTGAACTGCGAACGCCACCTGGCCGGTGACTCCGGCGAGTTGCCCGCGGGGCTTGCCCTGCGGATCCGCGCCGCCTTCGACGAAGCACCCGCCGCCGAACGCTGGGCCCGGGAGTTCATCGCCTCGATGGGGTCCTGGTCGCGCTCGAAGTTCACCGACCGCACGGCTGAGACCATCATTCGAGTCTCCGTTCAGGGCATCGCCGAGGCGTGCACGCCCAACCCCGACGACCGGTTGTACGACCTGCTCACCGGGGCGATCGATGACTGCGTCGACGTCCTCCGCCCGAGGCCGGAGTCGACGAGGGCGCCGGAACAGCCGGCCCGGACTGTGGAGACGCAGCCCCACCTCCGGCGGCCGGTCAACGCCCGCAGCTGATCTGCTCGGTATCGTCCGGCCAGGATGATGGCCGGGCCGTTAAGGACGGATCCGCGGGAAGTCGCCAACGAGGGGCGGCTTCCCGCGGATTCTGTGGGGGGTCACGATTGGTCACGACGTGAGCTGACGGTTCCCGGTTGAGCTCTGTCGCGATTCAGACGGATGCGTCGGCGAGGCTACGCTTGGCTGCCTCGGCACGGATGCCGCGGTTGACCGCTGAGACCACTGACTTCAGCGAGGCGGTCGAGATGTCGGCATCGATGCCGACGCCCCAGAATCGCTTGCCGTTCACGTCGAGTTCGACGTAGGCCGCCGCGAGGGCATCCCCGCCGGCCGACATGGCATGCTCGACGTAGTCGTACAGGGTGATCGCGATGCCGCGCTCGGCCATCACACCGAGGAAGGCTGCGACCGGGCCGTTGCCGGAGCCGACGGCGCTGGTCACCGTGATGTCGTCGCGCAGGTCGACCGAGAGTGCGACCGTGCCGGACAGGTCGCTCGACGTGCGGGTGGCGTGCAGTTCGAAGCGTCCCCACTTGGCGTCCGGCGTCGTTTGGCTCGCCGGCAGGTACTCGTCGTTGAAGATTTCCCAGATCTGCTCGCTGGTGACCTCGCCGCCCTCGGCGTCCGTCTTGGCCTGCACGACCCCGGAGAACTCGATCTGCAGCTTGCGCGGCAGGTCGAGCGCGTGGTCGGTCTTGAGCAGATAGGCGACGCCGCCCTTGCCGGACTGCGAGTTGACCCGGATCACGGCTTCGTAGCTGCGGCCGAGGTCTTTCGGGTCGATCGGCAGGTAGGGAATCGCCCAGGGCAAGTCGTCGACCGAACATCCCCGCGCCGACGCATCCGCCGCCATGGACTCAAAACCCTTCTTGATGGCGTCCTGGTGCGATCCGCTGAACGCGGTGAAAACCAGGTCGCCCGCCCACGGGCTGCGTTCGGGAACCGGCAGCTGGTTGCAGTACTCGGCGGTGCGCTTGATCTCGTCGATGTTGCTGAAGTCGATCTGCGGGTCGATGCCTTGCGTGAACAGGTTCACCCCGAGGGCAACCAGGTCCACGTTGCCGGTGCGCTCTCCGTTGCCGAAGAGGCAGCCTTCGATGCGGTCGGCCCCGGCCAGGTAGCCGAGTTCGGCGGCCGCGATGGCCGTTCCCCGGTCGTTGTGCGGGTGCAGGGAGATGAGCACGTTCTCGCGGTGGGCGAGGTGACGGCCCATCCACTCGATCGAGTCGGCGTACACGTTGGGAGTGGTCATTTCGACCGTGGCCGGCAGATTGATGATGACCTTGCGCTCCGGCGTCGGCTCGAGGATCTCGATCACCTGGTTGCACACGTCGACGGCGAACTCGAGTTCGGTGCCGGTGTAGCTCTCCGGGGAATACTCGTAGTAGACAGTCGTGCCGGGAACGGTCTTCTCCATCTCGCGGCAGGTGCGCGCCCCGAACAGGGCGATGTCGATGATGCCCTGCTTGTCTTCGCGGAAGACCACCTCGCGCTGCAGCACGCTGGTGGAGTTGTACAGGTGCACGATCGCCTGCTTCGCGCCGGCAATCGACTCATACGTGCGGCGGATCAAGTGTTCGCGGGCCTGGGTGAGCACCTGGATGGTCACGTCGTCGGGGATGGCGTCCTGTTCGATCAGGCTGCGCACGAAGTCGAAGTCGGTCTGGCTTGCCGACGGAAAGCCGACCTCGATCTCCTTGTAGCCCATCCGCACGAGCATGTCGAACATGATGCGCTTGCGCTCGGGGCTCATCGGGTCGATCAAGGCCTGGTTGCCGTCGCGCAGGTCGACGGCGCACCAGCGCGGAGCCTGGCTGATGTGCTTCGTCGGCCAGGTGCGGTCGGGTAGGTCAACCCGGAACTGCTCGTGGTACGGGCGGTACTTGTGGATCGGCATCGCCGACGCGGTCTGGTTGTTTTTCATGATCCTTCATCTCCTCGCGAATGGTGGTCAGCCAACGACAAACACCGCGACGAGCGAGGCCTCAGTAGGACTCGTCGCGGCAGCTAAGGAGGAGCGCACCGACAAACACATTTTCAACTTAGCATCATTACACCTCAGTTTCGATTAGGTTTCGACAACGGATGCCCGGCTGCCGGAACGCTAGCCGCAATGCCGTTCAGTTAGGACGAACTTCGCTATCCACGCGTCCGTGATTGTCGTGGATTCTCGGGTGTTGATCTACGGCGAATCGGACTAACTGAACGGTATTGACGCTAGCCGAGGCCGCGGGCGAAGGCCAGCGCCTCACGCATCGACAACGTCGGCAGATAGGCGCGGGCGAGCGCGATCCCGATGGCCGGGAGCGCCACCGGGTCGGGGTAGGCCATGAACAGCGGCTGGAATTCGGGCTGGAATTTGCGCTTGAAGGCCAGCAGTGATCGGAAGCCGTAGACGGGTTCGAGGCTGCGGCCGAGGAAGTCCAGCATCCGGGCCGCCAGGCTGCCGGCGCGCTCCTGGCCTGCCCCCGCGCCGGGCTGGGCCCCGGTCTGGGCGAGTGGAGCAGCCGACAGGCTGAGGAACTCGATCTCGGGTTGCTCGCTCATCATCTGCATCGTGCGGGCGATCAGGAACTCCATCACACCGTTCATGCTGTCGGGCCGGCGGCGCATGAAGTCCAGGGTCCAGCCGACGACGATGCCGTCCCGGTAGCTGGGCATCCAGCTGGTCACGGCGTGCACGCGCTCGTCCGCGTCGACGGCGAGCATGAGCCGCACGGCCGGGTCATGCAGTTCGTCGAGGCCGCCGAGGGTGAATCCGAGTTCCGGGAGTTCCTTCTCCTGCACCCACAGTTCGGAGATCTCGGTGATCTGCAGGGAATGGAACACGCCGAGGGCCTTGTGGTCGGTCCAGACCGCTCGCACGCCGGCCCGGTCGGCACGGTTGATCGACGAGCGGATGTCCTGCCATTTCTTCCCCGTCGGGTCCCAGCTGCGGGGGCGCAACACTGTCTCCTCACCGATGCCCATCGATTGCCAGCCCATCCGGCTGAACGTTGCCTGCCAGCTGCCGTGGAGGCTGTAGAAGACCGGGATCCAGCCGTGGTCGTCGCACATGGTGGCGAAGTCGGAGATCGCCTGCGCCCCATGCTCCGCCCTGCCGATCGGCTCTGTCGTGGTGATGGCGACACCATTGACCACCCGATAGGCGATGGCGACGTCGCCGGCCCGGTTGAACCAGATCGAGTTGCCCTCCCAGGTCGCCATGAACGCCAGGGAGCCTCCTCCCCCGCGGGTGTGGATCTCCCGCAACCTGGCCTGGTCGTCCCGGCCCACGCCTGCCGTGCCGCTGCGCAGGCTGAGGATGGCGCCGACAATGACGATGATCCAGAATACGGGGCCCACCCACTGGTACAGGGCGGCCGAGATCCAGTCGGTCGGCAGGAACGACAGCCGCTCCAGCCGGAGGAAACCGACCGGGATGAAGCGCTCCGGGACATCCGTGACCAGGTCGATCAGGGTGACCCTGGGCCGGAAGCTGTCGCGGAGCAGCCAACCCGCGCCGACGTAGAGAGATGCCAGCCCGAGGAAGCTGAGCACCACCGTCAGGGCGAACCGGCGGCGCCGCCCCGGCCGGCCCCGCACCGGGAACCGGCGGAGGTTGGCGGCCAGCACGATCGCCGTGGCCAGGGGAACGAGCACCGACACCACCAACACCAGGGCGATCTCCCAGTAGTGCGCTGAGTGCCAGCGCCAGACGTACGGCTGGCCGGAGACAGGTAGCAGGCCGTAGTACCAAGCCCCGAGCACCGCCATCCCGGCGTTGACGACGATCGCGAGCCAGGCAGCGAAGCGACGGCCGCGCGCCAGCCCGAATGCGGCGACGAGGAGGGTGAGCAGGGGGAGCAGGCTGACCAGCACCGGGCCGGGGCCGCCGATGCGTTCCAGGGTGAGCTCATGCACGCACTGCCTCGTGATGTTGCCGAGCAGACACCGATCGACGACGTCGGTGGCGGCAGGCACGTCCTGGGTGAGCAGGAGGCCGAGCGGGGCGAGCAGGCCGAACCGGGCACCGGAGAAAATCGTGATCAGCGGGCCGACCGCGAGCACACCGGCGACCGCGGCAAGCAGGGTGCGGGTCTCGTGGTGCGAGCTGCGCCGCCAGGTGAAGTCGATCCGGCTGGGCCGGAACAGCGCTCCGATGCCGAGGCCGACGAGGGCGGCGATCAACCGGTAGACGTCGGACGGTTGGCCGGAATAGAGCAGGAGGACCATCGCTGCGGAGATCGTGAATACCCGGATGCGTCGTCGCCAGAGGGGGCCGGCGTAACAGCTTGCGGCCATGATGGTGCCGAAGATCGGCGTGAACGGGTCGAGCGCGAAGAGCTCGCTCACCCCACGGGACCAGAGTTCCCCGCCGGCGACGCCGATATCCTGGAGCAGGATGCCGCCGGCGGCGCCGAGCACCGCCGAGCTGGCGAAGACGATGATGGTGCGGCCACTACCCATCAGGCGTTCGGCGTAGCCGAGCAGGATGACCGCGCCGGCAAGGGCAAGCAGCAGCTCGGCGCCGTTGTCGACAAGGAAGACGGACGTGAGCGGTGTCCACCAGTGCCCCTGCTCGACGACGGACTCGTAACCGGTTCCAAGCAGCAGCCGTACCGGCCTGGTGGAGCCATGGAGTGGGCCGGTGGCGAGGGCCAGCACGAGGAGGACGAGCGCGTAGGCGAGGGCGAACGGTTGCCGTGCCGCCTGGTGCCGTGCGACCCGGCGCAGTGCAGCCCAGCGCGGTGTCGTCCACTTCCACCGCGGTGCAGTCTCACGCCGTTGCTCCGTCACGGGGTCGCCGTCAATCCGGTGCGTGCGGCGACCAGCGGCAACGCTCGGGTGAGGGCGTAGACCACCGTGTGCCAATCGTGGGCCGTGCCGGGGGAAACGAGGAGGTCGGTGGTCGCCCCGGCCCGAACCGCCGCCGCTTTGAGCGTGTTCGTCCAGGCAATGTACCTGGTGTCGTCACCGCCGACCGCGAAGATGATGTGGAGTGCCCGGTACGGCGCGTGCGCGGCCAGGATGGCGCGCGGTGCGGCGGCGGCGTAGGCAGTCGCGCTGCCCGCGAACCCCGCCCGCACGGTCTGCTCCGGGCTGCCCGCCTTCGGCGCCAGTTCCCCGGAGATGTCGAGGATCGTGCCATAGAGCTCCGGATGGTCGGCGCCGAGCTGGATCGAGCAGGTACCACCTTGGGAGAAGCCGGCGATGGCCCAGCCCTCCGGCGCATCCGTAACCCGGTAGTGGGCGTGGATCCAGGCCGGCACGTCCACGCTCAGATACGTCGCCGAGTTGCCGAGCTTCGAATCCACGCACATTGGATTCCGGTCGGAGGCACCGAGTTGGTCGGGAACGACCACGATCGGTGTCAGGCCCTGGTGCGCGGCCGCCCAGGCATCGAGGATGCCGGCCAGCCGGCCCGCCGTGAACAGGTCGGACGGGCTGCCCGGCTGGCCGGAGAGCATCTCGATGACCGGCAGTGCCGGGGGGTTCGCGCCCCGGGCCGCCGCCGGGAGGTAGACCATGGCGGCCCTGGCGGCGAAACCCGACACGGTCGCCGGGATCGTGACGGTGCCGACGGTTCCCCTGCTGTCGGCGGTGGGCGTGACCGGGGCGGCGAGGGCATCCGAGAGCGTCCCGTAGAGCGGGATGCCAAGGGCGGCCCGCACGGTGTTGAACTGGCCGAACTCGGCGTTGATCCCGGTGGCCGCCGTGAGCACGCAGAGCGGAATCGCGACGATGGCAAGCACCCGGCGTCGCGGCCGGGCAGCTACCAGGTTGGAGATGGCGAGCACGAGGGCACCGAACAGGCCCGCCGTCCACAGCCGGGTGGGCGTGGACATAGAGACGCCGAAAACGTCCCAGATATCGCTCAACAGCCAGACGAGGACCCAGCCGGAGAGGGCGCCGCCCAGCACGAGGATCAGGGTCAGGGCCGCCGCCCGCAGGCCCTGCCGCCGGAGCAGGAGACCGGCGACGGCCAGGCCGGTCAGGGTGTACAGCCCGATCAGGAAGGGACCTCCGACGAGACTGGTGTCCAGCAGCGCATTCATTCGATTCCTCCGTGCCCACTCTCACACCGGTACGGCCCCTGCGCACGCGAAAACAGCGGTTCTGAACGAGGCCTCAGACTTGCCATCGCAAGGCCACAGCAGACTCACTGCTGGTGCACAGTTCCCCAGGCCCCCAGGCCTCGGCGTCCCGCTAGAAGCCGAGGCGCCCGAGCTGCTTCGGGTCGCGCTGCCATTCTTTGGCGACCTTCACCCGGAGCGAGAGGAAGACCCGTTTGCCCACGAGCGGTTCGATCTGTTTGCGGGCGCGCATTCCGACGTCCTTCAGCCGGCTGCCCGACTTGCCGATGATGATGCCCTTCTGGCTGTCGCGTTCGACGAAGAGGTTTGCGTAGATCTCGACCAGTTCCTGGTCGTCGCGCTCGATGATGTCGTCGATGGTCACGGCGATCGAGTGCGGGAGTTCGTCGGTGACGCCCTCGAGCGCGGCCTCGCGGATGAATTCCGAGATACGCGACTCCAGGCTCTCGTCGGTGACGGCGTCGGCCGGGTACAGCGGGGCATCCGAGTGCGGCAGCAACCGCAGCAGTTCCGCGGTGAGGATGTCGAGCTGGATGCGGCTGGTCGCCGAGATCGGCACGATCGCCTCCCAGTCCCTCAGCTCGGAGACGGCGAGCAGTTGGTTGGCGACGCTGGTCTTCGAGGAGGCGTCGATCTTGGTCACGATGGCGACCTTGCGTGCCCGGGGGAAGTTGTCGAGCTGCTCGTTGATGAACCGGTCTCCCGGGCCGATCGGCTCGTTCGCGGGGATGCACAGGCCGACCACGTCGACGCCGGCCAGGGTCGACTGGACCAGGCTGTTCAAGCGCTCGCCGAGCAGGGTGCGCGGCTTGTGGATGCCGGGCGTGTCGACCAGGATCAGTTGTCCATTCTCCTGGTGCACGATGCCACGGATCGCACGGCGCGTCGTCTGCGGCTTCGACGAGGTGATCGCGACCTTCTCCCCCACCAGCGCGTTGGTCAGGGTGGACTTGCCCACATTCGGGCGCCCCACGAAGGACACGAATCCCGCCCGGAATTCATTTTCTGTCGTCATGGCCGTTCTCTCCCTCGTCGTCCGACACTCCGAGGAATGCGGTCTGCGCGTCAATCAGCGCTTCGTCTCGTTCAACCAGCACAGTGCTGATTCGCTTGCGGCGACCCTCGGTGCGTTCCGCCGTGAGGACCAGCCCGCTGGTGCGGGCTACCGAACCGGCCACCGGCAGTCGGCCGAGTGCTTTGGCCAGGAGCCCGCCGACCGAATCGACCTCGTCGTCGTCCAGCTCCAGGTCAAACAATTCGCCGAGTTCGTCGACCGGCAGCCGGGCGCTCACCCGGAATCGTCCATGGCCGAGGTCCTCGACCAGGGCAACGTCCCTGTCGTATTCGTCCGAGATGTCCCCGACAAGTTCCTCGATCAGGTCCTCGAGCGTTACCAGCCCGGCGATTCCACCATACTCGTCGACCACCATCGCGAGGTGGTTCGACTCGAGCTGCATCTGACGCAGCAGGTCGTCCGCCTTCTTGGACTCCGGCACGAACACGGCCGGGCGTTCGAGCTCGGCGACGGTGAGGGTCTCCACGTTCGGTGGCCGCTCGTAAACCAGCCGGGCGACGTCGCGCAGGTAGAGGATGCCGGTGACGTCGTCGACCTCACCGTCGATGACCGGCACCCGGGAGAAGCCGCGGCTCAGGAACAGGCCCATCGCGGCACCGATCGACGCGTCAGCGTCGATGGTGACCATGTCGGTACGCGGGATCATCACCTCACGCACGACCGTCTGGTTGAACTCGAAGATGGAGTGGATGAGCTCCCGGTCATCCTCCTCCAGCACGTCCAGTTCGGTTGCCTCGTCGACCATGCTGAGCAGCTGGTCCTCCGAGGTGAACGTGGCGAGCCGGGTTCGGCCGGGAGTGACCCGGTTACCGAGCGCGACGAGGGCGTTCGCGATCGGGCCGAGGAGCACCCGGAGGAAGTGCACCAGTGTCGCGGTGCCAGCCAACAACTGCTTGGGGTGGGCACGTCCGACGCTGCGCGGACTCGCGCCGACCAATACGAACGAGACGGCGGTCATCAGCGCGGCCGACAGCACCAGGGCCAGCCAGAGCTGGTCGATCGTGGTGGCGAAGACGAGGGTGACGAGCACCGCCGACGTGGTCTCTGCGATGATCCGCATGAAGCTGATCGCATTCAGGTGCGCCCCGGTGTCGGCGGCGATGGCCGCCAGGGACCGTTTGGCCCGGGAGGTTTCGGCCAGGTCGGCGATGTCCGCGCGGGACTGCGAGGTGATGGCGGAGTCCACGGCGGCCATCAGGCCGCCGAAGGCCACCAGGAAGATGGCCGCGGTGAGAAACCACCCGATGATCATCGGTTGCGGAGACGTTCCTGCAGGGCGAAACCGATCAGGATGTCACGCTGAATACCGAACATTTCCTTTTCCTCGGCCGGCTCGGCGTGGTCGAACCCGAGCAGGTGCAGCACTCCGTGCGTGGTGAGGAGCAGGAGTTCTTCGAGGGTGCTGTGCCCCGCCGTCTCGGCCTGGGCCTGGGCCACCTGCGGGCAGAGAACGATGTCGCCGAGCAGGCCGGGCGGGGTCTCCTCGTCTTCGGTGCCCGGGCGGAGTTCGTCCATCGGGAAGCTGAGCACGTCGGTGGGACCTGGCTCGTCCATCCACTGCACGTGCAGTTGCTCCATGGCGCCCTCGTCGACGAGCACGATCGCGAGCTCGGCATCCGGGTGCACGTGCATCGAGTCGAGGGCGTGGGCGGCCAGGCGGAGGATGGTTGCCTCGTCGACCGGGATGGTGGATTCGTTGTTGATCTCGATGCTCAAGAGGGGCTCCGTTTCGGAAGGCGGTCGCGTGGGGTGCCGGAGCGGGGTCCGCGCTTGGCGAATTCGTGGGCCTGTTCGCTCTCGTAGCGTTGCGCCTGTTTCTGGGCGTCGTACTCGGTCCAGGCGTCGACGATCCGGCCGACGAGGGAGTGGCGCACGACGTCAGCGCTGGTCAGGCGGACGAAACGGATGTCGTCGACCTGGTCGAGCACACGGGTGACGAGCCGGAGCCCGCTCGAGCCAACGGGCAGGTCGATCTGGGTGATGTCGCCGGTGATGACCATCTTGGAGCCGAACCCGAGGCGGGTCAGGAACATCTTCATCTGTTCGGCCGTGGTGTTCTGTGCCTCGTCGAGCACGACGAACGACGAGTTGAGAGTGCGGCCACGCATGTAAGCGAGGGGCGCGACCTCGATCGTCCCGGAGGCGAGGAGCTTCGGCACCAGTTCCGGATCCATCATCTCGTTCAGGGCGTCGTAGAGCGGCCGGAGGTACGGGTCGATCTTCTCGGTCAGGCTGCCGGGAAGGAAGCCGAGGCGTTCACCCGCCTCGACGGCCGGCCTGGTGAGGATGATCCGGTCGACCTCCTTTCGCTGCAGCGCCTGCACGGCCTTGGCCATCGCCAGGTAGGTCTTGCCCGTCCCGGCCGGGCCAATGCCGAACACGATCGTCGACGTGTCGATGGCGTCGACGTAGTCCTTCTGACCGAGCGTCTTCGCACGGATGCTCTTGCCCCGGGAGGAAAGAATGGCCGGGCCGAGACGTTCGGACGGGCTGGTCGAACTGTCCACGCCGAGCATCCGCGACGACGAGGTCACCTCGGCCTCGGCGAGGTCGCGCCCGCCGCGGATCATCAGGAGAAGTTCGTCGACCAGCCGGCGGGCCGCCTCGACCTGGTCGGCCTGCCCCGTGAGAGTGATCTCGTTGCCGCGCACATGCACGGAAACGGCGGGGTGCTCCCGTTCGATGGTGCTGAGGAGACGGTCCTGGGCGCCGAGCAGGCGCACCATGGCGATGCCGTCGACCGACACCCGCGCCTCCACCGGGTTCTCGGCGCCGTCGCCCGCGTCAGCGGAACGCAAGGGAGCCCTCCCCGAGCGAAGCGTCACCGGCGGCTGTCCCCGGACCGGGCTGCGCGAGCAGGTGGGCGTGCACGTGGAAGACGGTTTGGCCGGCGGTCTCGCCGGTATTGAAGACCAGGCGGAACTGATCGTTCGAGCGCTCGGCCGCGATTCCGGCGGCGACTGCGACGAGCTCGGCCAATAATCCCGGGTCCCCGGCCGCGAGCTCCACCACGTTGCGGTACTGCTGGGTCCTGGTGGTGATGACCACGTGCACCGGTGCCTGCGGGGCAATGTCCTCGAAGGCGATGATCCTCTCGGTTTCGACGACGATGGTCGCCGGGATTTCGCGCGCGGCGATGCGGCTGAAGATGGACGGTTGCTGGCCGGTGGGAGTCATGGCTCTATCTTAAGCGGCGCTACCAGCGGCCGAGGGTTGCGTTCAGGATGGCGAGGGCGGCCGGCCCGGCGGTGGACGTGCGCAACACCGTCTCGCCCAGCCGCACCCGGGTCGCGCCCGCCCGCTCGAGTTGGTCCAGTTCGGCCGGCGAGATGCCGCCCTCCGGCCCCACGACGAGCAGGATGTCGCGGTCGTCGGTGGGGGCTGCGATCTCGGTGAGCCGGAGCTTCGCGGTCGGCTCGAGCAGGAGCATTCGGGTGCTTCCCGCCAGAGCGGCCAGCTGCCTGGTGCCGGTCAGCACGGCCACCTCCGGCAGCCACGCCCTGATCGATTGTTTGGAGGCCTCACGAACGATGCTGGCCCAGCGGCCGTGGCCCTTCGCAACCTTGGTGCCTTCCCAACGGGTGACCGACCGGGAGGCCGCCCACGGGATGACGCCGTCGATGCCGAGTTCAGTCGCGGCCTGCACTGCCATTTCGTCGCGGTCGCCCTTGGCCAGGGCCTGCACGAGCAGAATCCTTGGCGTGCCGGCTTCGACAACGGCGGCCTCATCGACCCGGAAAGTGAGCAGGGCCCCCTCGGCGCCCGTCACGGTGACGTCGAGCATTAAACCGGCGCCGTTACCGATCCTCAGCCGCTCGCCCGGCTTGACCCGAGTCACCGTCACCGCGTGCCTGGCCTCGGCGCCGTCGATGCTGAGCACGGCTCCCGGCACGGCCGTCTCGGCGCGCAAGGAGTCGTCGATGAAGAAATGCGCCACGGTGCTCTAGCCGCGGAACCGGTCGCGGAGCTTCGAGAACAGTCCCTGCTGCACCGCGCTCAGCGTGGGTGCCGGAGACTTGTGCCGGGCGGCGAACGCTTCGATCAGCTCCCGCTCCTTGTGGTCGAGCCGAGTCGGGGTGGCGACGTGCACGCCGATCTTGAGATCCCCGCGCCCGTTGCCGCGCAGCCGGGTCACGCCGCGGTCCTTGATGGTGATGACCTCCGCACTCTGCACGCCGGCCCGCACCTCCACCGCGATGTCCCCGTCCAGTGCCTTGACGGTGGCCGTGGTGCCGAGGATCGCATCCGTCATCGGAACCTCGAGGGTGGCGAGCAGGTCGTCGCCGTCGCGGCTGAAGACGTCGTGGTGGCGCACCTTCATCTCGAGGTACAGGTCGCCATTGGGGCCCCCGGCCGGTCCGGCCTCGCCGCTTCCGGGCATCTGCAGGCGCAGTCCGGTGTCGACGCCGGCCGGGATATCGACCGGAACGGTCCGACGGGCGCGCACGCGCCCCTGGCCCTGGCAGGTGACGCACGGAGTGGCGATGATGGTTCCATAGCCGCGGCAGGAGCCGCAGGGGCTCGACGTCATCACGTTGCCGAGCAGCGAACGCACGGCCCGCTGGATGCTTCCGGTGCCGTGACAGATGTCGCAGGTGACCGGCGAGGTGCCCGGCTGGCAGCAGGTGCCGCTGCAGCTGGCACAGAGCACCGCCGTGTCGACCTCGAGGTCCCGGTGGGTGCCGAAGATGATCTCATCGAGGTCGAGTTCGACCCGGACCAGCGCATCCTGGCCGCGGTCGCGGCGAGACTTCGGCCCGCGGCTCGTCCCGCCGCCCCCGAAGAAGGTCTCGAAGATGTCGCCGAAGTTGCCGAAGTTGCCGGCATCGAACCCGCCTCCGCCTCCTGAGCGGCCATTGCCACCGCGGTCGTAGTTGTCACGCTGTTTCGCGTCGCTGAGTACGTCGTAGGCGTGGGTGACCGATTTGAACCGCTCCGAGGCATCTGCCCCGGGGTTCACGTCGGGGTGCAGCTGCCGGGCGAGGCGCCGGTAGGCCTTCTTGATGTCATCGGTCGTGGCGTCACGGGCGACACCGAGTACTTCGTAATGGTCAGCCAAAGCTGGCTCTCCTAGGTCTGTTCGGGCGCTCCGGCGGGTGTGGCCCGGGGAACGTTTCGATTCTGTGGGGTGTGGGGTGTGGGGTGTGGGGTGTGGGGTATGGGTCTTATTCGAGCAGGCGGGACAGGTAGCGGGCGACGGCGCGCACGGCCGCCATGTTGTTCGAGTAGTCCATCCGGGTCGGGCCGAGCACGCCCAGCCGGGCGAGGTCGCCTCCCTGCGACGAATAGCCGCTCGTGAGCACGGAGGTTTCGGCCAGGCCGAACGGCGCGTTCTCCCGGCCGATGCTCACCGACACGCCGTGTTGGTCGGTGGCCATCTCGGAGAAGAGGCGCAGCAGCACAACCTGCTCCTCGATGGCCTCGAGCACCGGGTAGATGCTGCCGGTGAAGTCTTCCTCGGTCCTGACCAGGTTTGCCGCCCCGGCCATCACGAGCCGGTCCTGGCGATTGGCGCCGATCTGGTCGCGCAAGGTCTCCCTGATCAGGTCGACGGCTTCCCGCTGCGGCATGAGTCCTCGGCCGGACGTGCCGGCAAGGTCGGTCGTGACCAGCGCGGCCGCGGCCTCGGTCATGCTCAGTCCGATGACCGCCGCGTTCAGTCGGGCTCGGAGGTGGACGAGCACGGTTTCCTCGAGTGGGCGGGGCAGCTCGATCACTCGCTGTTCGACCCGGCCCGCGTCGGTGATGAGCACGGAGAGCAGGCGGGTGTCTGAAAGCGGCACGAGTTCGATGTGCCGAACCCTGGCCCGGGACAGCGACGGGTATTGCACGAGCGCGACCTGGTGCGTGAGCTGGGACAGCAGCCGGACACTGCGCGAAAGCACCTCGTCGAGGTCGGCAGACTGGCCGAGGAACGTCTCGATGGCCTGACGCTGCGCTGAAGAGAGAGGACGCAGGTCGGCGAGGTGGTCGACGAAGACCCGATAGCCCTTGTCGGTGGGGATGCGGCCGGAGGACGTGTGCGGGGCCGCGATGAGCTCCTCTTCCTCGAGGATGGCCATGTCATTGCGGATGGTGGCCGCGGAGACTCCGAAGGAGTGGCGGTCGACGATGGACTTGGACCCGACGGGCTCCCTGGACGCGACATAGTCCTGCACGATCACGCGCAGAACCTCGAGACTGCGATCTGACACCATACGAATCGCCTCCTCCTGGTCGGTCGCGAGTGCCGGTCTCGACTGGCACTCGGGGTGTTTGACTGCCAATCATACCGCCAGCCGCTGGGCGCGTCCCATTGCCTCTGAGGATTGGGCGCAGTAGTTTAGGCATGTAATTCACCTCTCCCTGTGCGCTGAAAGGCACGATCATGAGCGATTCCACCGGCCACACCCCCGAAGACCCGAACCTGGGCCAGCGACCCCCGCAAGCGCCGTACCAGCCGGCAGCCTCCGCCTCGGTGGCCGCGGCGCCGCTCTCCGACGTCGATGACCGTCAGTGGGCCTCCTTCGCTCACCTCGGCGGAATCCTCGGCTTCCTGCCGTCCCTGATCATCTGGCTCGTGTTCAAGGACCGTGGCCGGTTCACGTCGGTCGAGGCGAAGGAAGCGCTGAATTTCCAGATCACACTCCTGATCGGTTACATCGCCGTCAACATCCTCGCGACCTTCCTGGCGATGGTGACCTTCGGCATCGGCGGAGTCCTCGCAGGACTAGCGTGGGTGCTGTGGGTCGTCGGAGTGATCTTCTCGATCATGGGCTTCATGAAGGCAAAGGACGGTCAGCACTACCAGTACCCGTTCGCCCTCCGCCTGATCAAGTAGTCCAACCGACTCCCGTCGACCGTCACCGACAAGAGGAGTTCGAATGTCCGCCATGCCCCCACCCGGCAGCCCTTACCAGGCGCCGACCCCGATGAATCCGTCCGATGAGAAACTGTGGGCGACCCTGATCCACATCGGCGGGATCCTGTTCGGCTTCCTGCCGGCGCTGATCGGCTACCTCGTGCTCAAGGACCGGGGGCCGTTCATCCGTGCGCACACCGCGACGGCGCTGAACTTCCAGATCACACTTCTCATCGCTTATGTCGTCGGCTGGATTCTGACCCTGGTCCTGGTCGGCTTCCTCGTGCTGCTGGCCGCGTACATCGTCACGATCGTGTTCGGTATCATGGCGGCCCTGGCCGCCAACAAGGGCGAATACTACACGTACCCGCTCAGCATCAAGTTCGTCAGTTAGGTCGGGGCAGGCTCGACCACCGATTAGTCGGTCAACAACCGGCGCACGACCGCATCCGCGAGCAGCCGTCCTCTCCTGGTCAATTCAAGTGATCCGGACAGGGCGGCTTTCGCATCGATGAGCGCATCGGCGATGAGCCCGGCGACCTCATGCCGGCCCTGCACGGTGAGCGACGCGATCGGGATTCCCTCTCGGATGCGGGTGAGCAGCAGCACGCGCTCGACCTCCCGGGTGGCGGCGTCGAGGGTTTCCCGGCCCGCCGCCGGGGAATCCCCGGCGAGAATCCGGTCGGCGTAGGCCGAGGGATGCTTGACGTTCCACCAGCGCACGCCGCCGACGTGGCTGTGCGCGCCCGGTCCGACTCCCCACCAGTCCTGGCTGCGCCAGTAGGCGAGGTTGTGCCGGGAACGGTGGGCGTCATCCGCGGCCCAGTTACTGACCTCATACCAGCCGTAGCCGGCCTCGGCGAGCAGCTCGTCGGCGAGTTCGTAGAACTCGGCCTGCTGGTCTTCGTCGATCGGAACGAGCTCGCCGCGCTTGATCTGCCTGGCGAGTTTGGTGCCCCCCTCGACGATCAGTGAGTAGGCACTGATGTGGGTCGGTGCCAGGCCGATGGCCTGCTCGAGGCTGGCCCGCCAGTCGGCGAGCGATTCCCCCGGCGTGCCGTAGATGAGGTCGAGGCTCACGTCGAGGCCGGCGTCGCGGGCCCAGTGAACGACGAGCGGCACCTTCTCCGGGTCGTGCGTGCGCTCAAGGGTGGCCAGCACGCGTGGCACGGCCGACTGCATGCCGAACGATACCCGGGTGAAGCCGGCGGTGGCCAGCCGGGCAAGGTAGGCCGCGTCCACAGAGTCGGGGTTCGCCTCGGTGGTCACCTCTGCCCCCGCTGCGAGACCCCAGGTGCTTCGCACGGAGTCCAGCATCCGGATCAGGTGCTCGGCCGGCAGCAGGGTCGGCGTGCCGCCGCCGAAGAAGACGGTGGTCGCAGCGCGCGATGGTACCCCTGAGGCCTGGAGGATGCGTCCAGCCGCCTCGACCTCGCTGATCGCCTGACCGGCGTAGTCGTGCTGGGACGCCCCACGCAGCTCGGTTGCCGTGTAGGTGTTGAAGTCGCAGTAGCCGCAGCGCACCCGGCAGAACGGCACGTGCAGGTAGACGCCGAAGTCGCGGTCGGCTGCGCCAACCGCCGCCGAGGCAGGCAGCAGGCCGTCGCGGGGTGCCGGGTCGCCGAGGGGAAGGGCGCTGCCCATCGGGTTAGGCCGCACCGATCGGGTGCAGAGCGCGCAGGTAGCGCTTCGTGAACTTCGTCTGCTGCCTCCGCACGATGGGCCAGCCCAGCCGGTAGAGCCAGGTGCTCGGCCGGGAGAAGGCGCGAACGGTCAGCCAGACCGAGTCATCGTCCCGCTTGTCGACGATGAAGGATTCCTCGCCGCTGGCGGGGTGACCGACCATGGTGCCGTAGGCGAAGCCGACCCGGTCGGGCTCGGCGATCACGTAGACGACCCGCACCGGGGCGTCGATGGTGAACGGCCCGGCCGCGACGGACAGGTGCGCTGACATGCCGTTGACGATGTACGGGGTACCGTCATCACCGAAGGTGGCCTCGTTCACCGGGCTCTTCTGATCCCGGGCGGCCTGGCCGTCGGCGTTGAAGACGAGGCCGGTGTACTGCTCACCCGTGCTACTGAGCAGGTCGGTGACGGTCATCCCACTCCCCCGCTGCACACCCCAGGTCATCAGTGATTTGGAGGCGAGCTGGAAGCGTTCCTCGCCGCTGCCGAGACGCACCGTGCGCTCGATCGGCCGGTAGCCCTTCGGCGGGTAGCGGAGCAGGTCGGGGGCGAGGGTGCCGCCGATGGCCGCGTAACTCACGGCGGTGTCGGTGAATGTGGCGCGTCGCATCCGGTTACTTCTTCTCTTTCTTGGGCGGCTCGTCGCCGGAGAGGGCGGCGATGAACGCCTCTTGGGGAACCTCGACCCGGCCGACCATCTTCATGCGTTTCTTGCCCTCTTTCTGCTTCTCGAGCAGCTTGCGCTTGCGGGAGATGTCGCCGCCGTAACACTTGGCGAGCACGTCCTTGCGGATGGCGCTGATGGACTCGCGGGCGATGATCCGGGCGCCGATCGCGGCCTGGATCGGCACGTCGAACTGCTGGCGCGGGATCAGCTTGCGCAGCCGGCCGGTCATCAGCACGCCGTAGTCGTAGGCCTTGTCGCGGTGAACGATCGCGCTGAACGCGTCGACCTGTTCGCCCTGGAGCAGAATGTCGACCTTGACCAGGTCCGCCTCCTGCGAGCCGATCGGCTCGTAGTCGAGCGACCCGTAACCGGCGGTGCGGCTCTTGAGGTTGTCGAAGAAGTCGAAGACGATCTCGCCGAGCGGCATCGTGTAGCGGATCTCGACCCGGTCCTCGCCGAGGTAGTCCATGCCGAGCAGGGTGCCGCGGCGGCTCTGGCAGAGTTCCATGATCACGCCGACGTAGTCCTTGGGGGCGAGGATCGCGGCCTTGACGATCGGCTCCTCGACCTTGGCGATCTTGCCGTTCGGGAACTCGCTCGGGTTGGTGACAGTGACGGTCTTCTTGTCGTCGGTGGTGACCTCGTAGATCACGCTGGGCGCAGTGGTGATCAGGTCCAGCCCGAATTCCCGGTCGAGGCGTTCGGTGATGATCTCCAGGTGCAGCAGGCCGAGGAAGCCACAGCGGAAACCGAAGCCCAGGGCGACGGATGTCTCCGGCTCGTAGACGAGGGAGGCATCCGACAGCTTGAGCTTGTCCAGCGCCTCGCGCAGGGCCGGGTAGTCGCTGCCGTCGATCGGGTACAGGCCGGAGAACACCATCGGCTTGGGCTCCGTGTAGCCGGGCAGGGCCACCGTGGCCGGACGGAGGGCGGTCGTGACCGTGTCGCCGACTTTGGACTGGCGCACGTCCTTCACGCCGGTGATCAGGTAGCCGACCTCGCCGACGCCGAGTCCCTTGCTCACCGTGGGTTCCGGACTCGTCACGCCGATCTCGAGGATCTCGTGGGTTGCCCTGGTGGACATCATCTGGATCTTCTCGCGCGGGTTCAGCTTGCCGTCGATCATGCGCACGTAGGTCACGACGCCGCGGTAGCTGTCGTAGACCGAGTCGAAGATCATTGCGCGGGCGGGGGCGGCCGGGTCGCCGACCGGAGCCGGGATCAGCCGGGTGGCGCGGTCGAGGAGTTCGGCGACGCCGGCGCCGGTCTTGCCGGAGACGCGCAGCACGTCGTCGGGGCTGCCGCCGATCAAGCTGGCCAGCTCCTTCGCGTACTTATCGGGGTCGGCCGCCGGGAGGTCGATCTTGTTGAGCACGGGGATGATCGTGAGGTCGTTCTCGAGCGCCAGGTAGAGGTTCGCGAGCGTCTGGGCCTCGATGCCCTGGGCGGCGTCGACGAGCAGGATGGCACCCTCACAGGCGGCCAGGCTGCGAGAGACCTCGTAGGTGAAGTCCACGTGGCCGGGGGTGTCGATCATGTTCAGCGCATAGGTCTGCCCGTCGAGTTCCCACGGCATGCGCACGGCCTGGCTCTTGATGGTGATGCCGCGCTCGCGCTCGATATCCATCCGGTCCAGGTACTGGGCGCGCATCGCCCGGTCGTCGACGACCCCGGTGATCTGCAGCATCCGGTCGGCCAGCGTCGACTTTCCGTGGTCAATGTGGGCAATGATGCAGAAGTTACGGATGAACTCGGGAGGTGTTGCGGCCGGTTCAAGCGCAGTGAGGGGTCTCGGTGACATGGTCTTACAATTCTCCCATAGCTGGCTGGTCGCTGATTTCCCCGGTTTCCGCTGCTGCCGAGGGCCGGGAAACTCGAACTGCTCTGGCCATTGGACGGTAAGTCGCCTGGTCTGGCGGAATCGCGCTGGTCGTGGCCGGGCTGGTCGTGGCTGGGCCGGTCGTGGCCGGGCTGGTCGTGGCCGGGCTGGTCGTGCAGTATGCGCTGGAACAGCGCGTGGTCCTGCCAGACGCCAGCGATACGGAGGTGACGGGGAGCGAGACCGATCCGCTCGAAGCCCGCTCGCTTCAGCACCCTCTGGGACGGTTCGTTGTGGATCAGTGTGCCGGCTTGAAGGCTGTGGAGCCGCAGGTCATCGCGCGCGATCGCCAGGACGGCAGCAACGGCCGTGGACATGATGCCGTGTCCGGCGTGCCGTGCATCGATCCAGTAGCCAAGACTCGCGCTCTGGAAAGCGCCACGGGTGATACCTGAGAGAGTGACTCGCCCCACGACCTCTTCGCCGATTGTGAGAACGAGCGGAAGGGCCGACCCGTTCCGGTGGGACTCGAGCACCCTGGTGATGTCGTCCATGTGCCAGGCCGCCGTGAAGAATTCCTCGGTCCGGCGAGGCCCACACCGCGTCCAGTCCGTTGGATGCGCGGTCCCNAGTCCGTTGGATGCGCGGTCCCTCTGGACCTGGGAGGAGATCGCCGCGCGCGAGCTCTCCAGGGAACTGGCCGCGACGCTGCGGATCCCCGAGCGCACCGCAGTGAACCTGCTCGAGGAGAGCCTGGCCCTTACCAACGACCAGCCCGCGGCCCGGGCGGCCCTGGCGGCCCTGCCGGCCCTGGCGGCCCCGGCGGGCGGCGGATCAGTTACCGGCACGCGCAGACCGTGGTCGGCCCGGCCTGGTCGATCCCGCCCGAGGGGTCACCCCCACCGGTGTGGGCATCGGGGTGAGAGCGACCGTGCAGGTCACCGTTCCCGTGCTGACGCTCCTCGGGCACCGTGACGCTCCTCGGGCACCGTGACGCTCCGGGTTATCCCGAAGGGTACGGGCCGATCGATCCGGACACGGCCCGGGATCTGGCATCGCGGGCGCCGAGCT
>NZ_SOFP01000065.1 GCF_004402785.1 Cryobacterium algoritolerans | reverse complement strand
CCCACAGAAATTGTCGGCATAATTCCGGCGTTGTCGGAAGCTGTTCCCGAGGAGGCACTGTGCTTCCAGATGAGGAACGAACTGATGCCAGGAACACGCAGAAGAGCTGTGAGTATTTGAGGGCTTGGGGGCCAGTGAATATTGCCTTTGGGGGCCACCGGTATTGCCTGTGGGGGCCAGGCAGTCGCGCGGTCGGGGGCCAGTGACGCCCGACCACGCGACGGGTTTAGGACACCGTGACTTGGCCGGCGGTGTGTTCTCTCATGTTGTGGCCGCCGGTCTCGACCCAGATGGTGTTGTGCACGATGCGGTCCATGATCGCGTCGGCGTGAACCCCAGAACCGAGGCGCTGGTGCCAATTCTTTTGGGCGTATTGGGTGCAGAACACCGTTGATGCCTGGTCGTAGCGCCGCTCCAGGAGTTCCAACAGCATGCTCCTGGTGCTCTCGTCGGGTTCATCCAGTAGCCACTCATCGATCACCAACAGCGAGAACGCGGCGTACTTGTTCAGGAACTTCGTCGACCCGGACGGCTTGTCGCGAGCCAGCTGCCAGGCCTCTTCGAGCTCCGGCATCCGAATGTAGTGCGCCCGCACCCGGTGCAGGCACGCGGCCTTGGCCAACGCGCACCCTAGATACGATTTCCCTGACCCGGTGAAACCCTGGAACACGACGTTCTGCTGCCGGTCGATGAATGAGCAGGTGCCCAAGCCGGCGATCATGGATCGGTCAAGGCCGCGTTCCTCCACGAGGTCCAGACGCCGCAAATCCGCGTTCGGATAGCGCAGGTTCGCCCGGCGGATCAGCCCCTCCACCTTGGTCTGGGTAAAGACGGAATGGGCGTCATCGACGGCCAGTTTGATCTTCTCCTCGAACGCCAAACCCAGCGTCAGGACGTCGTCTTGGGCGTCGAACGCGTCCAAGAGGGTGGCCACGCCCATTTCGCGGAGTTTGCGTTTGGTCTCGATATCGATCCGGCTCATCGTGCACCGCCTCCGGCGTAGTAGTCGGCGCCGCGAACATACCCGCCAGGCTCAGGTTCGATGGGTTCGAAGCGCGGCATCCTGCGGGGGCCTGTCTTGTCCTGCCCGGTCTCCAGGATCGGCTGCAGGTGCGCATACCGGGGCGAGCGAACACGACCGTCGAGCGCGATCTGACACGCTTTGTCCACTCGCGCGCTAGAGTAACGGCGGCTCAGCCGCAGCACGGCCAGGGCAGCGTCGAAGCCTTGCTCCTCCACCGCCACGGCTTCGAAGATCCTGTTCACGACGGTGACCATGTTCGGGCCGACCCGTTCCGCCCATGCCCGAATCCTGGGCCCGTCCCACTCCCGATACTTCTCGCCCTGGGGCTGATCGGCATCGTTCGTGCGGTATTCGTTCACGACATGCTCGCCGAACAACAAGTGGCTGGTGAGCCGCTCATGATGGCGATAAACCTCCAGCAGCTGGGTGGT
The DNA here is from genome assembly GCF_004402785.1 of Cryobacterium algoritolerans. Lineage (GTDB taxonomy): Bacteria > Actinomycetota > Actinomycetes > Actinomycetales > Microbacteriaceae > Cryobacterium > Cryobacterium algoritolerans. The sequence continues at coordinate 3,098 of NZ_SOFP01000065.1, read as the reverse complement.
GATGCGCAGGTCGACGGCCTGGCCGATGTGCGCGTAGGGGACGGAGTAGAAGTTCTTCTCCCAAACCACATGACCGTTCTTCTGCACCCGGCGCCCCATGATCCACCGGCTGATTTCATACGAAGCCGACGGCAACGGCCGAAGCAGCGCCTTCTCCTCCGTCTGGAACACGCTGAAGCGGGAGCCGGCGCGTTTCTGGAACGGCTCCCGGTTATAGGCATCGATGCGTTCCCGGATCGCTGCCCGCAGCTCGGGAAGCGTCCCGAAACGTCGATGACGCAACCCAGCAATCACCCAGGTCGCGACGTGAGAGACCGTGTTTTCCACGGATGCCTTGTCTTTTGGTGACCGGGGGCGGCCCGGCAGCACCGCGGCTGAGTAATGCGCCGCCAATTCGCGGTAGGCGTCGTTCAACACGACCTCACCCTCGCGCGGGTGCTTGATCACTCCGGTCTTCAGGTTGTCGGGCACGATTCTAGGAACAGTGCCGCCGAACCATTCAAACATCGCGACGTTGGCCAACAGCCAGGTATCTTGCCGCATATCCAAAGCCGGCTCCACGAACGCATACCTCGAAAACGGCAAGCACGCGACGAACAAATACACCCGAGACGTCTCACCGGTCACCGGGTCGGTGAGCTGCATCGTCGGCCCCGACCAGTCGACCTCGACCGTCCGCCCGGCCTTGTGGCCGACCCGGGAGGCCGCCCCCGTGACCAATGCATGGGCTGCGTATGACTTGCAGAATCGGTCGTAACCCATCGCCGGCTGCGCCTTCGCAGCGCACCCGTCGACATACTCGCCATGGAGCAGCTTCAGCGTCACCCCAACCATGGCGAGTTCTTTATGCACCGCGTCCCAATCCGGCTGCACGAACACACTCTCGTGTTCGCCCCGGCCCGGGAACAGCAACGCATACACCTCAGCATCGCTGCGGTTTGCATGGCCATCACTGCCGATGCCGGCCTTCTCGGCGGCGTCGAATACCGCCAGCACACTCTTACGCGACATGCCCTGAGCGAGAGCGATCGCGCGCCCCGTCATGCCTTCAGCGCGGAATTGAAGCACGAGCTTCGCGTTGATCCTTCGTACCATTGTTGATTACTCCTCCTGCCGCGTGCCAATACACGCGGCGGAAGGAGCTAAGCAGATGGCCCCCAACAGCAATATTCGGTGGCCCCCGAGCACGCTACTGGCCACACCGCCCGGTGGCCCCCAAAGACAATAACGGTGGCCCCCAGAAGTGCTAATACTCATCTGAGTATTCGAGTCTCTGAGCCCCACCCGATCGTGCGGTTGAGCCCCACTGGTCGTGCGGAAGAGCACCAGTGGTGGTGTGGCTCAGCACCACTGGTGCTCCCCGTCACGGATTACGCGGTTGCGAGGGCGGTTTGTTCCCTCATGTTGTAGGTGCCGGTGTCGACCCAGGTGGTGTTGTGGATGATGCGGTCCATGATGGCGTCGGCGTGGACGCCGGCGCCGAGGCGTTGGTGCCAGTCCTTCTGTTGATACTGGGTGCAGAACACTGTTGATGTCTCGCCGTAGCGGCGCTCCATCAGCTCCAGCAGCATTGTCCGCATCGATTCCGTCGGCTTATCGAGCAGCCACTCGTCGATGACCAGCAGCGTGAACGCGGCATATTTGCGGAGGAACTTGCCCGCCCCGCCCGGGGCGTCTTGCGCGGCGACCCAGGCTTCCTCGAGGTCGGGCATCCGGACGTAGTGGGCGCGGATTCGGTGCTCGCAGGCCCGTTTGGCGATCGCGCATCCCAGATACGACTTCCCCGACCCGGTAAAGCCCTGGAAGACGAGGTTCTGCTGCCGGGTGACGAACGAGCAGGTCCCGAGCTGGGTCAGCACCTGCCGGTTGAGGCCGCGCTCGTCGAGGAGGTCGATGCGCCGCAAATCCGCGTTCGGGTAACGCAGTCCCGCCCGCCGGATCAGCCCGTCAACCTTGGAATGCATGAAGCTCGAGTAGGCGTCGTCGACGACCAGCCGGACCCGTTCCTCGAAGGTCAGGCTGATCGAGAGAATCTCGTCCTGGAGGTCGATGGCCTCCAATAGCTCGCCGGCATTCATCTCGCGGAGCTTGCGTTTAGTCTCCCCGTCCAGCGCGCTCAACGGTTCCCTCCGGCGTAGTAAGCGCTGCCACGAACATAACCGCCATCGTCCGGTTCCGGTTCCGGTTCCGGAACTTGTCCGGTTTTGTCTTGCCCGGTGTCGAGGATCGGCCGCAAATGCGCGTAGCGCGGGGAGCGGACCGGCCCCCGCAGCGCGAGTGCGCAGGCGGCCTCGACCCGGGCCGGAGGGAACCGGCGCGACAGTTTTAGCACGGCCAGCGCGGCGTCGAAGCCGGCCTCGTCGATGGAGACGGTCTCGAAGATCTTGGCCGTCACGGTGACGGTTGCCGGCCCGATCCGCGCGGCCCATTCCTCGATCCGGGCTCGGTCCCAGGCCTGGAAGCTGCGCCCCTCGGGCAAGTCCGCATCGTTCGTCCGATACTGGTTCGTCGTCGTGACCGGCAGCAGCAAATGGCTGGCCAGACGTTCGTCGCGCCGATAGACCTCCAGCATCGTCTCGGTGACACGAAGGTCTACCAGCGCGCCGATGTGGCTGAAGGGGACGGAGTAGAAATTCTTGGCCCAGACCACGTGGGCGTTGGCGTTGACCTTTCGTTTATAGGACCACGTGCTGATCTCGAACGGTGCCGCTGGCAGCGCCTGCAACAGAGGTTTCTCCTCGGTGGTGAACACGCTGAGGCGGGACCCGACGCGTTTCTGGAACGGCTCCCGGTTGTAGGCATCCATCTGTTCCCGGATTCGCAGGCGCAACTGCGCCAGCGAGGTGAACGTCTCCTTCCTCAAACCGGCGATGACCCAGGTCGCGACATGGGCCACCGTGTTCTCAGTGCTACTTTTGTCGCGCGGGTGCCGAACTCTGCCGGGGAGCACCGCGGCAGAGTAGTGCGCAGCCATCTCCCGGTAGGCATAGTTCAAAACGACCTCCCCTTCCTTCGGGTGGGAGATCACCCCTGTCTTCAAGTTGTCGGGCACCAGGCGTGGGACGCTGCCGCCGAAGAACGCGAACATTGCAGTGTGG
>NZ_SOFP01000079.1 GCF_004402785.1 Cryobacterium algoritolerans | reverse complement strand
CGACGGCTGGCCGTGCGACTCGGCGCGGCACGCCGACGATGCCGCCGACCTGCTCCGTGCGCTCGGGCTCGCCGGGGCCGCCGAGGGCGCCGGCACCCCTGGCCGCCGCGCCGACATCTTCGGTGCCAGCGCCGGCGGTATCGTCGCGGTGCAACTTGCCCTGCGGCACCCCGAGCTTGTGCGCCGGGTTCTCGTGTTCGAGCCGGGCTACCTCCGGCTTTCGGAGTCCGGGCGCGCCCTGGCATCCGGGTTCGCGCAGTCCCTGGACCAGCATCTCTTTTCCCACCCCGACGACTGGGCCGGCGCGATGGCCGCCGGGTTCACCGGCCTGCTCGATGTCCCGGAGGGGCTGGGCTGGTATGCGGAACGCGGCAACGCGCTGGCCGAGAACTTCATCCGTGGCGATATCCCACTCACCGCCGAGACCGTCAACGCGGACGCCCTCGCCGGTTCACGCGTCGACATCCGTTTTGCCTGTGGCAGCGACTCGCCTTCCGCCTTCCGGGACATCGCCGACGAGCTGACCCGGCTGCGGAGACGGCCGGGGTCGGCCGATCCCGAGCGGCCCGACGTCGTCGACGGTGCCGGCCATCTGGTCTATTTCACGCCGGAGCCGGTCGCCTCATACATCCGGCGACGGCTCACCTGAGCGTGCGAAACGCCGGCCGGCCCGACAACACGCCACCAGGGCACCCGCTTCCGCACCCGGCCGCAGCTCGCCCGGGTTCGCGATCCACGGCACGCCCGGGTGCGCCGAACGCGGCGACAGGGCCGGTCGAGAACGGTCTACACCCTGTCGCTGGCACGCACGGCAGGACTGCCAGAGGGTGTTAGCGCGCGGCTTCGCCGTCGACGTAGTCGTCGTCGGTCGAGGCGTTCCAGGCGAACAGCTTGCGCAGCTCACGGCCGGTGGCCTCGATCGGGTGCTCTTCGCCCTTTTTGCGCAGCGCGAGGAACTCGGGTGCTCCGGCGTCCTGGTCCGTGATGAACCGGTCGGCGAACGCGCCGCTCTGGATGTCGGCGAGAACGGCCTTCATGTTCTCCTTGACACTCGGGTCGATCACGCGCGGACCGGAGACGTAGTCGCCGTACTCGGCGGTGTCGGAGACGCTCCAGCGCTGCTTGGCGATCCCACCCTCCCACATCAGGTCGACGATGAGCTTGAGCTCGTGCAACACCTCGAAGTAGGCAACCTGTGGCTGGTAGCCGGCCTCGGTGAGAACCTCGAAGCCGTACTGGATCAGCTGCGACGCGCCGCCGCAGAGCACGGCCTGCTCGCCGAACAGGTCGGTTTCGGTCTCTTCGGTGAAGGTGGTCTTGATGCCGGCGGCGCGGAGCCCGCCGATCGCCTTGGCGTAGCTGAGGGTGAGCGGCCAGGCCGAACCCGAGGCATCCTTCTCGACGGCGACGATGACGGGAACGCCACGGCCTGCCTCGTATTCGCGGCGCACGGTGTGACCGGGTCCCTTGGGGGCGACCATCACCACATCGACGCCCGCCGGGGGCGTGATGTAGCCGAAGCGGATGTTGAAGCCGTGGCCGAAGACGAGGACCTTGCCGTCGGCGAGGTTGGGTTCGATGTCGTCGGTGAACAGGTGACGCTGCACCTGGTCGGGAGCGAGGACCACGATCACGTCGGCCCAGGCGGATGCCTCGGCGGCGGAAAGCACGGTGAAGCCGGCCTCTTCGGCCTTGGCCTTCGACTTCGAACCCTCCTTGAGGCCGATGACGACCTCGACACCCGAGTCGCGGAGATTCTGGGCGTGGGCGTGACCCTGGGAGCCGTAGCCGATGACGGCCACCTTCTTGCCCTGGATGATCGACAGGTCAGCGTCTTTGTCGTAGTAGATCTCAGACAATGTGGGTTTCTCCTTATTTCGTGATTGTCGGTTGTCGTGTCTCAACACGCTCTTCGATCGGGCGGGACCCGGTGGGCGAGCGTGCCGAGGCCCTAGTTCTTGTAGACGCGCTCGGTGATCGATTTCGACCCGCGGCCGATCGCGACCAAGCCCGATTGCGCGATCTCCTTGATCCCGTATGGCTCGAGCACCCGCAGCAGCGCCTGGGTCTTCCCTGAGTCGCCGGTGACCTCGATCACCACCGCATCGATGGCGACGTCGACAACGCGCGCCCTGAACAGGGTGACGGCCTCGAGCACCTGGGACCTGGTGGAGTTGTCGGCGCGCACCTTAACCAGCAGGTGTTCACGCTGCACGGACTGCGCCGGGTCGAGCTCGACGATCTTGATCACGTTGATCAGCTTGTTCAGCTGCTTCGTGACCTGTTCGAGCGGGAGGTCCTCGACGTCGACGAGGATCGTGATCCGGGACAGTCCCTCGATCTCGGTGCGGCCGACGGCGAGGCTCTCGATGTTGAATCCGCGGCGGGCGAACAGGCCGGCGACTCGCGTCAGCAGACCCGGCTTGTCCTCGACGAGGAGACTGAGAACGTGGGAGCTCATGCTTATTCCTCTCCCCAGGTCGGTGCGTGGTCTTTGGCGTATTGCACGGAGCTGTTGCTGCCGCCCTGCGGCACCATCGGCCAGACCATCGCGTCGCGGCTGACGATGAAGTCGATCACGACCGGTCGGTCGTTGGTCGCGAGGGCGAGCTTGATCGCGTCGTCGACCTGGTCGGCGCTGGTGACCCGGATACCCAGGGCGCCGTACGCCTCGGCCAGCTTCAGGAAGTCCGGCACCATCGCCGAGCCGTGCCCGGTGTTCAGATCGGTGAACGAGTGGCGTCCGTCGTAGAACAGGGTCTGCCACTGGCGCACCATGCCGAGTGACGAGTTGTTGATGATCGCCACCTTGATCGGGATGTTGTTGATCGTGCAGGTGGCCAGCTCCTGGTTGGTCATCTGGAAGCATCCGTCGCCGTCGATCGACCAGACGACCCGGTCCGGTTCGGCGACCTTGGCACCCATCGCAGCGGGCACGGAGTACCCCATGGTTCCCGCGCCGCCCGAGTTGAGCCAGGAGTTCGGCCGTTCGTACTTGATGTACTGGGCCGCCCACATCTGGTGCTGGCCGACGCCGGCGGCATAGACGCCCTCCGGTCCGGTCAGCTCGCCGATCCGCTTGATCACGTACTGCGGAGCGAGCAGGCCGTCGGTCGGCTCGGAGTAGCCGAGCGGGAACTCCTCGCGCAGGCCGTTGAGGTAGGTCCACCAGACGCTGATGTCGGGGGTCGTCGTTCGCACGGCGGCCGCGTAGGCGACGGTGAGGTCGGCGATCACCTCTTTGGCGTCCCCGACGATCGGCACGTCCGCCGTGCGGATCTTGGAGATCTCCGCCGGGTCGACGTCGACGTGCACGATCGTCGCGTTCGGCGCGAATTCGCTGATCTTGCCGGTGACCCGGTCATCGAAGCGGGCACCGAGGGCGATGATGAGGTCGGCCTCCTGCAGGGAGAGCACTGCGGGGACCGTGCCGTGCATGCCTGGCATGCCGAGGTGCTGGGCATGGGAGTCCGGGAACGCGCCGCGGGCCATCAGCGTGGTGACGACAGGGGTCCCGGTCAGCTCGGCGAAGGCGAGGAGTTCCTCGGACGCTCGGGCACGAATGACGCCGCCGCCGACGTAGAGCACCGGTTTGCGGGATTCGGCGAGCAGCTGGGCGGCCGCCTGCACCTGCTTTCCGTGGGCCTTGGTGATCGGCCGGTAACCGGGCAGGTCCAGCTTGGGCGGCCAGATGAACGGGGCCGTGTTCTGCTGGGCGTCCTTGGTGATGTCGACGAGCACAGGTCCGGGTCGCCCGGTCGACGCGATCAGGTGCGCGGAGGCGATGGCGGCCGGGATGTCCTCGGGCCGCTTGACCAGGAAGGAGTGCTTGGTGATCGGCATCGTGATTCCGACGATGTCGGCCTCCTGGAAGGCATCCGTGCCCATCAGGGTGGAGAAGACCTGGCCGGTGATGCAGACGATCGGCACAGAGTCCATGTAGGCGTCAGCGATGGCGGTGACCAGGTTCGTGGCCCCCGGTCCACTGGTTGCGATCGCAACCCCGACCCGGCCGCTCGCCGAAGCATAGCCTTCGGCGGCGTGGCCGGCTCCCTGCTCGTGGCGCACCAGGATGTGCCGGATGGCGTCCTGGGTCATCAGCTCGTCGTAAAGCGGGATGACGGCGCCGCCCGGGAGCCCGAAGACGTCGGTGACGCCGAGCATCGCGAGGCTCCGGATGATGGCCCCTGAGCCGGTGAGGATCTCCGGCTCCACGCCGGCGCCGGAGAGACCGGGCGCGGCGGGTGAGGGTGATGGCGATGGCACGGGTGAATCCGCGGTCATGTGATCAAGTCCCTAGTTCGTTGACGAATCGTGAGGGCTAGCCGGTCACGGCGCCGACGGCCGCTGACTGGACGAGCTTCGAGTACTTCGCGAGTACTCCCCGGGTGTAACGCGGTGGGAGTGGAGCCCAGCCGACACGCCGTGCAGCCAGCTCTCCGGGTTCGACTAGTAGGTCGAGCGTGCGAGCTGCGATATCGACCCGGATGAGATCACCATCGCGCACGAAGGCGATTGGACCTGCGTCCACCGCTTCGGGTGCTATGTGGCCGATGCACAGTCCGGTTGTGCCGCCTGAGAATCTGCCGTCCGTTAACAGTAGTACATCGGCGCCGAGCCCTGCGCCCTTGATGGCGGCGGTGATCGAGAGCATTTCGCGCATACCGGGGCCCCCCTTCGGGCCCTCAAAACGGATGACGACCACGTCGCCCTTCGCGATCCCGCCGACGGTGAGTGCGTCCATCGCGGCACGTTCCCGTTCGAACACGCGGGCCGGGCCGACGAAGACGTCGCTGTCGAAGCCGGCGGTCTTGACTACGGCCCCTTCCGGCGCCATCGACCCCTTCAGGATGGTGATGCCGCCGCTGGCGTGGATCGGGTTGTCGAGGGTGCGCAGCACCTCGCCGTCGAGGTCGGGCGGGTCGATCTCCGCGAGATTCTCGGCGACCGTCTTGCCGGTCACGGTGAGCGCGTCCCCGTGGATCAGCCCCGCCTCCAGAAGCGCGCGCATCACGGCGGGAACGCCACCGTGCCGGTCGACGTCGTTCATGACGTACTTGCCGAACGGCTTGAGATCGCCGATATGCGGCACGGTGTCGCCGATGCGGTTGAAGTCATCCAGGCTGAGCTCCACCTCGGCCTCATTCGCGATCGCCAGCAGGTGCAGCACTACGTTCGTCGATCCGCCGAAGGCCATCGCAACCGCAATCGCGTTTTCGAAGGCCTTGCGGGTGAGGATGTCCCTGGCCGTGATGCCGAGGCGCAACAGGTTGACGACGGCCTCACCGGAGCGGTGCGCGTAGTAGTCGCGGCGGCGGTCGGCCGAGGCCGGCGACGCAGAGCCGGGCAGGCTCATGCCCAGAGCCTCCGCGACGCTGGCCATGGTGTTGGCGGTGTACATACCGCCGCAGGCACCCTCGCCGGGAGCGAACGCGCACTCTATTCGCTTCGCGTCGGCCTCGCTCATCCGGCCGGCCTTCACCGCGCCGACCGCCTCGAACGAGTCGATGATGGTGATGTCCTTCTCGGTGCCGTCCGAGAGTTTGACCCAGCCCGGTGCGATCGAACCGGCATAGAGGAACACGCTGGCGAGGTCGAGGCGGGCGGCCGCCATGAGCATCCCCGGCAGGGATTTGTCGCAGCCAGCCAGGAGGACGGAACCGTCGAGTCGCTCTGCCTGCATGACGACCTCGACGGAGTCGGCGATCACCTCGCGGGAGACGAGGGAGAAGTGCATTCCCTCATGGCCCATCGAGATGCCGTCGGAGACGGAGATGGTGCCGAACTGCAGCGGGTAGCCGCCTCCGGAGTGCACGCCCTCCTTTGCCGCCTGGGCAAGGCGGTCAAGGGACAGGTTGCAGGGGGTGATCTCGTTCCAGGAGCTGGCGATCCCGATCTGGGGTTTTTCCCAGTCGGCGTCTCCCATGCCGACGGCGCGGAGCATCCCGCGGGAGGTCATGGCTTCGATTCCGTCGGTGACGTCGCGGCTGCGCGGTTTCAGATCATACTCAGGCATGAACCGAGTCTAGAACGTCGCCGGACCCCGAACGTCGGCCAGGACTCAGGCTCCCGCCTGGGACGTTGTCTCGGCGGCCGCGTCACGGAAATCGGCGATCATTCCCAGCACGAGGGGCACCTCGTCCGGGCCGCGAACCCGGTAGCCGGCGAGGGATGCGCCCGCACCGATCTTCAGGCCGAGGTCGCCCTCCCCCAGCACCGCGAAGGCGTCTTCGTCGGTCAGGTCGTCCCCGGCGTAGAAGACGTGGTCGGCACCGGTGTGCAGACGGAGGCGCTCAAGGGCGTCGCCCTTGGTGCTGGACCGAACCGCGAATTCGATCACGTTCTTGCCCTCGCGCACGGTCAGCCCCGGCAGCAGCACACTGAGCTGTTCGCGGGCCTCCTTCTGCGCCGACTGGGCGGCCAGCGGCGTGGCGAGCCGGGTGTGCAGGGCGAGCCCGGCTGGTTTGCGTTCGATCCAGGTGCCGGCCACTCCGCCGGAGACGCGTTCGAGCACCTGGGCCAGGGTGTCGAGCTGCTCGAGTTCGGCGGCGACGAGGTCCAACTCGATCTCCGGGGTGTCCAGCTGCACTTCTATCCCGTGCGAGCCGGTGAGCAGCACGTCGCTCTGCGGCTGGGAAACGTGCTGGAGGCTGACCAGCGCCCTGCCGGACACGAAGGCAACCCGCACGCCGTCCTGGTCGAGCAGGCGTTGGACGGCGTCGTGGGTGCCGTTGACGGCTCGCGCGTCCTCCGGATTGTCCACGTGCGGGGCCAGGGTTCCGTCGAAGTCGAGGGCGACGAGCAGGGTGCCGGTGCTGGTGACGTCCCGCAGGGCGGTGGCGAGGACGTCGGGGATGCCGGGGCGCACTGCGGCTCCCTCTGTGAGGGTGCGGAGGAAAGAGGTGGACCAGGCGGCCACATCGTTGTCGAAGACCTTGCGGCGGAGGGCCCGCATCCGTCGCAGGCGTTCCTGGCGGGGCATGGCGATGGCTCGGAGGATCGCCGCCTTGAGACCGTCGATGTCGTGCGGGTTGATCAGCACGGCCTGCTTGAGCTCGTCCGCTGCCCCGGCGAACTCGCTGAGCACAAGCACGCCGTCGCGGTCGAACCGCACGGCGACGTACTCCTTGGCGACGAGGTTCATCCCGTCGCGGAGCGCGGTCACGAGCATCACGTCGGCAGCAAGGTAGAGGGCCACCATCTCCTCACGCGGGTAGCCGTGGTGGTGATAGCTGATCGCGGTGTGGCTGATCGTCGAATAGTCGCCGTTGAGGCGACCAACGGCGAGTTCGATCTCGTCCCTGAGGGCAATATATGGCCCGACCCGCTCGCGGGACGGACTCGCGACCTGCACCAGGGTCACGTCCTCCACGCTCACACTGCCATCCTCGAGGAGTTCACCGAAGGCCTTGATCCGGTGCGCGATGCCCTTGGTGTAGTCGAGGCGGTCGACGCCGAGCAGGATCGTCTTCGGATTGCCGAGGTCCTCCCTGATCTGCCGGGCCCGCTCCTGCACCTCGGGTCGCCGGGCCAGTTCCTCGTAAGACCTGGCGTCAATGGAGATGGGGAAGTGCTTGGCGACGACGCGGCGATGCACCCCACTGTGACCGGGGACGTCGATGGCGACCCCGCGGGTCGGGTAGCCGTAGAGGCGGCGCACCGCCCGGGTGAAGTTGCCGGCGTCGGCCGCCCGCTGGAAGCCGATCAGGTCTGCGCCGAGGAGGCCGTCGAGGATCTGTTTGCGCCAGGGCAGCTGGGCATAGATCCCGTAGGGCGGAAACGGGATGTGGTTGAAGAAACCGATCACGAGGTCTGGGCGGGCCTCGCGCAGCATCCGCGGCACGAGTTGCAACTGATAGTCGTGTACCCAGACGGTCGCGCCGGTCGACGCGGCGGCAGCGGCCTCCTCGGCGAACCGCCGGTTGACCCGCACGTAGGCCTCCCACCACTCCCGGTGGAAACTGGGCGGGGCGATGACGTCGTGGTACAGCGGCCAGATCGTGTCGTTGGAGAACCCCTCGTAGTAGTCCTCCAGTTCCGCGCCGCTCAGGCGCACCGGAACGATGGAGATCCCGTCGTTGACGAATGGGGCGAAGGACCGGTCGGCCACGCCCGGCCAGCCCACCCAGGCCCCGTCGGAGGAGCGCATCAGGGGCTGGAGGGCGGTGACCAGGCCGCCGGGCGAGGTGCGCCAGCTTTCCGTGCCGTCTTCGGTAACCTCGAAATCAACCGGTAGACGGTTCGACACCACCACCAGGGAGTAGGTGGCCTTCGGATCGGTGGATTGCGGGGACTCGGCTGCTGGCGAGATGGTCTCTTCCGTTCCGGCGCGCGCCTCGCGCGATCACCTTGCTGGTTCTCCAAGGTTATCAGCCGGTCCACAAACCCGGCCGGGACAATGGGAGTGAACCACAACGGTTCAGGAACGGTGACTATGCTGGCGCCAATGATCCGCATCGGCATGAGCACGACGTGCGCCTATCCACTCCCCACCGAGCAGTCCTTCAGGCTCGCGAAGCTGGCCGGGTACGACGGGATCGAGATCATGGTGACCCGTGACGAGGTCACCCAGGATGCCGCGGCCTTGCGGGCGCTCTCCGAGAAGTACCGCATGCCGATCCTGTCGATCCACGCGCCCGTCCTGTTGCTCACACACTTCGTCTGGGGCCGGGACCCCAGGGTGAAGCTTGAACGTTCGGCCGAACTGGCCAGGGCGGTGGGGGCATCCACGGTCGTGGTGCATCCGCCGTTCCGCTGGCAGGCCGAATACGCCCTGGACTTCCTCGCGATTGTGCGGGAGATCAGCGCCCAGACCCGGATCGAGATCGCCGTCGAGAACATGTTTCCGTGGAAGTTCGGCGGCCGCAGCGTGAAAGCGTACTCACCCGGCTGGGACCCGACCCTGATGGACTGCGATGCGGTCACCCTGGACTTCTCGCATTGCGCGCTGAGCGGGCACGACAGCCTGGCCATGGCCTCCACGCTCGGCGCCCGGCTCCGCCACGTTCACCTCTGCGATGGTTCCGGGTCCATGGACGAGGGCAAGGTCTTCGACGAGCACCTGTTGCCCGGCCGGGGCAGCGAACCTGTCGCCGAGGTCCTCGGGATGCTCGCGCAGGGGCGCTGGGACGGCCGGATCGTGGCCGAGGTGAACACCCGCAAGTGCAGGACCGAGGAGGAACGGCTGGCCCTGCTCGTGGAGACCCTCGCGTTCGCCCGGCTGCACACCAGGCAAGCCCGCCCCCGGCGCTTTCCGCGGTCGCGTCGCGCGCTGGAGGCGCTGCTGCCGGGACGCCACCACTAGACCGGCCGGGCTCCACCCGGGCAGGCTCAACCTGGCCAGGTTCAACCGCGGGCCAGGATTGCTCCGAACGAGCGCGCCCCGCGCCGCCGGGCGACGGTCCAGAGCGAGAGGAGCACAGCGAACAGCGCGAACAGGGCCAGGACGGCGGCCGGGGCCGCCGCATTCCCGCCCTCGCCGGCGGTGATGGCCTGCATTCCGCGGACCGCCCAGGTCAGCGGCAGGAACGGGCTCAGCAGCTGGAAGGGTTTCGCCACCAGTTCGATCGGGTACAGGCCGCCGACCGAGGTCAGTTGCAGCGCGAGCAGCACCAGCGAGAAGACTATCCCGACGCGGCCGAAGGCGGTGACGAGGAAGTGATGCACGGCGACGAACACGAACGCGAGGAACACCGCGAAGGCGAGGGTGGAGGGCAGCAACAGCCAGGACACACCGAGCGAATTGTGCAGCAGGGCCACGACCACGACGGCCTGGGCCGCCGCAACGAGGAGGGCCCGGCCGATGCCGCGCCTGACCAGGCGGCCGGTCCCGGCGGTGGACGCCAGGGCCGTCGCGGAGAGCGGGCTCAGCACCAGGAAGATCGCCAGCGCACCGATCCACAGCCCGACCGGCACGAAGATCATGCCGATGATCGGCCCGATCGAATCGACCGGGTTGTCGCGGGTGCTGACGATGGCGACCGGTTCGGACACGACGTCGGCGGTTTGTTTCGGGTCGGTCCGGCTCAGCTTGGAGGCACTGGCCGCGCCATCCCCCAGTCCCGCCGCGAGCTTACCGGCGCCGGCCTCGAGCTGGTGGGCGCCGGATGCCGCGGCAGCGGTTCCCCCGGCGAGCCCGTCGACTCCGTCGGAGAGCCCGGAGATCCCGGTCGCGAGGTCGTTCGCTCCGGTGCGAAGCGCTGCCGACCCGGCGGCCAGTCGGGACGCCCCGGCGGCGCTCTGGCCGATTCCGCCCTGCACACCGCTGATCGCGGCCGTCGTCTGGCCGCTGAGCGCGGTTCCCTGCCCGGCCAGGGTGTCGAGAACGGCCTGGTAATCGGCCAGGGACTGGGCGTACGGCGCATTCGCCGGATTGGCTAGCAGCGCGGCGGTGAGCGAGCCGAAGCCGGCCGCGGCACTGCTGACTCCCCCGGTGTATTGCGCCCAGCCATCGCTGAGCCGGCTGAGCCCGACCGCGCCGGTGCCCAGTCCGGCCAGGCCGGAGCTCAAGGCGTCCAGGCCCCCCGTGTAGCCCGCGATTCCGGAGGAGAGCGATGCGGCGCCCGCTGAGGCGGAGGCCGCGCCGGAGGCCGCAGAGGCCGTGCCGGAAGCCAGGCCGTCCAGGCCGGTGGCGACGCCGGTCACCCCGGAGGCGACCTGGGCCGCACCGGCGGACGCCTGGGTCAGGGACTTGCCCAACCCGGACAGGTTCGAGTAGAGGGCGCTGAGGTATTGCGCGGTGATCTCGCGTCCGAAGACGCCCGTCATCGCGATGCCCACCGACTGCGCGACCGAACCGGCCAGGTAGGAGTGGGCGTCGTCGGTGCGGATGCCGAGGTCGGCGCGGGTCGGAGTCGACCCGCCGAGCGAGGTGACCGAGGCGGAGAAGTCGGACGGGATGGTGAGCACGGCATAGGCCCGGCCTGCGGCGAGCGCGGCGGCGGCATCCGCCGAATTGGAGATCGCCCACGCGAAGCCGGTGGATGGGGTACCGCCCCGTGCCGGTCTGGTCAGTTCGGTGACGAGCTGGCGTCCGGCGAGCACCTTCTGTTCCGAGCCGTCCGGCAGGGTGGTCGTGACGAACGTGTCGTTGTTGACGACGAACGCCGGCAGAGTGTCCACCCGCTGGTTGGCGCTTGCGAGGGCGCCGGCGAAGAGGCCGGCGACGAGGAGCGGCACCACGATCAGGCCGGCCAGCAGCGCTCCGAAGGCCCACCGTCGCTGCCCGGGCGTGCGGCTGAACAGTCTCTCAAGCCTCATGCTCATCGCTGGAGGGCCTTTCTGTCGAGGGTGGCGTGGTTGTCGGTAGCGCCGTTGTCGGTGGCGTCGAGGGTAATCTCCTGAACGGCCCTCGAGCCGTACGCGTCGGGAATCCGGGAGGCGACGTAACCAGAACCTGTTGCTGAGCCGATGATGAGCGTGGTCGCGGCCGGCGCCAGTGACGCCAGGATGGCGGCCAGATCCCTGCCTGCCGGGTCAACGGGGAGCCCGTCACCGAGATCGACGACGACGATGCGGGGGCGTTCGGCGAGCGCCGCCGCCACCAGCACAACGGCCCGGTCGAGGGCGGAAAGCGCCGCCATGGGCATGCCCGCCGTGATCGGACGCGCGCCGGGCGACTGCGCGAGGGCGGTCTCCAATCGCTCCAGCCAGGCAGTGAGCTCCGCGCGGCGCCTGGTGGTGCGGTGCCACGGGTGGGCGAGATCCAGTCGTTCGGCCAGCACCTCACCGACGGTGAGCCCGGTGTCGTGCCGGTCGCCCACCTCGGCGAGGGCGACCGTGCGCATGACCGTGCTCCGCTCACTCGGAAGCGGCGCTCCGTACACCTGGAGCCGTCCCGAGACCAGGTCGAGGCGCCCGGCGAGCGTCGCGGCCAGTACTCGCCGGCGGGTCGCGCTGGCGGTGACGAGCACGATGGAGCCCGCGGCGACCGAGAAGTCAAGCGGCCCGAGCCGGCTCTCCGGAACGCCGAGCACGGCCCCCTCTGCGGTGATCGCGGCATCCTGGGCAGTGGCCCAGATGCTGTCGTCGAGGTGCCGGCGCAGGCCGACGCCCTCGATATCGACGTCGGGCAGGAGCCGGTCGAGCCCACGCGGCAGCCACCACGCCCACTTGCCGGCGAGCGCCATCGCCGCCGGTACCAGGGTCATCCGCACGAGGAAGGCGTCGAGGAACACGCCGACGGCCAGGGCGAAGGCGATGCCTTTGATCGCCCCGGTTCCGTCCGGCACGAAGGCGAAGAAGACGAAGAACATGATCAGGGCCGCCGCAGTGACGACCCGCGCGGCGTGCGAGAACCCGTGGACGATGGCGTCATGGGGGCGGCCGCTGGCGACGAATTCCTCACGCATCCCGGAGACGAGGAAGACCTCGTAGTCCATGGCGAGGCCGAACAGCACGGCCATCAGGAGGATCGGCAGGAAGCTCAGGATCGGCCCTGGCTGGGCGACGCCAAGCAGGTCGGCGAACCAGCCCCACTGGAAGATCGCGACGGTGGCGCCGATCGACGCGAACACGGACAGCAGGAAGCCGAGGGCGGCCTTGACCGGCACGAAGATGGAGCGGAAGACCATGGTGAGCAGGAGGATGGACAGCCCAACGACGATCAGCGCGAACGGGATCAGGGCGTTGCCGAGCCGATTGGAGATGTCGATCGAGACGGCCGTCGCGCCGGTCACCGCGATGGGGGTGCCCAGCGACGCGTCGATCTCGGGTGCGAGGGCCCGGATCGACTGCACGAGGACCTTGGTCGCCGGGGCATTCGGGGCGCTGCCCGGCATCACCTGGATGATGGCGGTGTCGACCGTCGGGTTCGGCGTGCCCTTGCTGACGAAGGCGACGTCTGGCAGCGCTCGCAGCCGCGCGCCGATGGTGTCGAGGTCGGCGAAGATATTCGTCGTCTGGGTGATGTCGACGACCACGATCAGCGGGCCGTTGTAGCCGGGCCCGAACCCGTTTTTGATCAGGGTGTAGGCCTTGTGCTGGGTGGACGCGGCCGGTTCGGAGGCGCCGTCGGGCAGGTTGAGATCGAGGCTGAGGGCCGGAATAGCCAGCGTGCCGAGGATCCCGACGACGACGAGCACAACGAGCGCGGGCGCCTTGAGCACGACGCCCACCCAGAGCCGGCCGAGGGTGGGGCGACCGGTGTCCGGCATCATCGCGCGGCGGTGGGCCCGGCCGCCGGGTTTCGGGGCGAGCCGCGCCCCGGCCAGGCCGAGGATCGCCGGCAACAGGGTTATCGCGACCCCGATGGACACCAAGACCGCGAATGCCGCGGCAACGCCCATCACGCTGAGGAACGGGATCCCCACCACGAGCAGCCCGAGCAGGGCGATGATGACGGTCAGGCCGGCGAACACGACGGCACTACCTGCCGTGGCCACGGCGGTGGCGGCTGACTCGTGTGGGTCCGTGCCGCGCGCCAACTGGGTGCGGTGCCTCGACAGGATGAACAGCGAGTAGTCGATGCCGACGGCGAGGCCGAGCATCAGGGCGAGCATGGGAGCGGTGCTGGAGACGGGCACGAACGCGGAGATCGCCGTGATGCCGCCGATGGCCACGCCGACGCCGACCAGGGCCATCAGCAGCGGCATCCCGGCGGAGACGAGTGAGCCGAACGTGACGAGCAGCACCACTCCGGCGAAGAGCAGACCGAAGACCTCGGTGATGGTGATGCCGAACGTATTGTCCTGGAACACTTGTCCGCCGAACGCCACCTGGAGGCCCGCGTGCCGGCCGATCGACGCGGTCGCGGTCAGCCCGTCGAGGGTTGCCTGCGTGACCTTGGTCGACGGTCCGCTGAGCTGGGCCTGGCTGAACGCTGTCGTCTCATCCTTCGAGATCGCGCCGGAGGCGTACTCCGAGAACGGTGTGATCACCGCGTCGACGCCGGGCACATCGCCGATTGAAGTGGCCATCTCCTCGATGGCGGTCCGGTAGGCGGGCGCGCTGATGGATGCCCCGTCCGGCGCACGGTAGACGACCTGCACCTGGGCGCCCGCCGCAGCCGGGAACACCTCAGCAAGCTTGTCGATGGTGTCCTGCGATTCGGTGCCGGGGATCGCGTATGACTCCTGGCTGTGGCCGCCCAGGGCGAAGCCGCCGCCGAGGATCCCGGCCAGGAGAAGAACCCAGATGCCGAGCACGAGCCAGGCGCGGCGGTAGGCGAAATGTCCGATGCGGTACAGCAGGGTGGCCATGGTGCTACTTCCGGGACTGGGAGGTGTGGACGGCGACGGGGGCGAGGAGCTCGGCGATCACGACGGCGAGGGCCTGTCGGATCTCGTCCGCGGGGGCGATGTCCTTGTTGAGGAAGGTCATCCCCGCAACAAGGGTGTAGGCGGCGCCGCCGAGGGCGATTCCAAAGCGGATGCGGTCTTCCGTGCTGGCGCCATCGTGGCAGAGGGTGTCGGAGAGGCGCACGATCAGCACGCCCGCCCGGTCGATGACCGGGATGCCGCGAAGGGACTGGGCCTGGTTGATGAAGGTGTGCAGCTCCAGCCGGAACTCGAGCAGGAAGTCGATGAAGTCGTCGACGAACCGCCGCCGTGACGCGGCACCGTCAGGGGCAGAGACGAACCGGTCCAGGATGACCTCCAGCCGGTCGATCGCGGGGGTGAGGACCTCCCCCAGCAGTGCCTCCTTTGAGGCGAAATGGTAGAGGACGCTCGATTTCGAATAGCCGGCGGCGTCGGCGATCTGCTGCAGGGACGTGCCGGCGAAGCCGATCGACGCGAACTGGGCCAGCGCGGTGGCCCGCAATTCGTCGCCGGTGCTGAGCCGGGTGACCGGATGCGGCGGGGTCTCGACGGGAGACGGGACGACGGGGTGAGTCGGGGGAGATTCTGGATGCACCCCATCACCCTAGTTAACCGATCGGTCAGGTTCTGCACGATCGGTCAGAAACACTGGCAACTCGCAGGGAACACGAGGCAGCCCAGCCCGGTAGCGTAGGAGGCAGGAGGCCCTCACATGCGAAAGTTCATCTTCAGTAGCGCCATGATCGGCGTCGTCGCCGGCGGGTGGAACATCCTGCACGCCACCAGGAGCGGTCCACGAGACTGGCGCCTCATCCTGATGTGGCTGGGCTGGGCACTCAGCGCTGCCGTCGCCGTCGGCACGGTCATGAAAGACGCCGAAGAGCGGCAAATAGAGAGCTGACTTGCGGTTTCCTGCGGCGTGTCGTCCAGTCGAGCCCGCGTCCGGGCCGCACACTGGTAGCAACACCAGCGTGCCAATTGAACATGCCGATTGAAAGGGGGCCCCGATGTTTGGTCGCCGACGTCGCGTCGCACCGGTCATTGCCGCACCCGTTCTTGTCCCAGAACTCAGCGACGAACAGGTTTTCGGCCTCCTGCACAACCAACTGTCGCAGCTGGTGGGAGCCCAGGGCAAGTGGACGCTCGTCCCCCGCAGCGACAGCGACACGGACGTGATCTTCCACGGACTCAAGGCCCATCAGATCGCCGCCTCGCTCGCCGCAGTCCTGCGCTCTGAGACCTCGTTACTGCGCGGCGAGGTCGTCGCCGAGCCCACCGCGCTGCCATGGACCCCCGCACCGATCTCCGTCTGGACTGAACCGGTGCACGCTGAACCGGTGCACGCTGAACCGGTGCACACTGAACCCGAGCGAGCAACCGTGAAAGCACCGGTGAGCCTGCCGACCTTCTCCGCAGCCCAGCCCGCAGCCCAGCCCGCAGCCCAGCCCGCAGCCCAGCCCGCAGCCCAGCCCGCAGCCCAGCCGACCCCGCAGTCGGCGGACCGCGCTCGCCTCGTCGCTTAGCTTCTCCTCCCAGCGGAACTTCTCTCCGCAGCGCCTCTTCAGTCAGCCGAGCTTCTTCCATTCCGCCGGGCCGTCAGTCCCTGCCGGGTAGTCCTCCAGAGGAACCTTCCCGGCGTGCCAGGCCGCCAGCACGGGCGCGACGATGCGCCAGCATTGCACCGCGGTGTCCGCCCGGACCGACAGGGCAGGATCTGCGTCGAGCACCCCCTCGAGCACCTCACCGTAGGCCAGTAGCTGGCCGGGTCCGAAGGATGCCCCCAGGCGCACCCGATCGAGGGTGTGGGGATCTCCCGGCCCGTTCAGGTTGAGGTCGATGGCCATCTCGTCCGGCCCGAGGAAGATCCGCAACACGGTCGGTCCCGGCAGCCCGCTCAGCCCGATCGGCAGGTGAGGTACTGGTTTGAACGTGATGGCGATCTCCCGGCGGCGTTCGGCGAGCGCCTTGCCGGAGCGGAGGGTGAACGGCACTCCCGCCCACCGCCAGTTGTCGATTTCGAATGTCACCTCGGCCAGGGTCTCGGTGTCGTTGGCCGCCCGAACGCCCTCCTCGTCGAGGTAGGCCGGAAGGTGCTTCCCGTCGACCGTTCCCGCGGTGTAGCGTGCGCGCCTGCTGGATCGGGTGGGGCTGCCGCCCCGCAGCCGGGTCGCACGGAGCACGATGCCCTTCGCGTCGCGGAGGTCTGCCGCCCCCAGGGACGACGGCGGTTCCATGGCAAGTACGGCGAGAACCTGCAGGAGATGGCTCTGGATCATGTCGACCATGGCCCCGGCCCGGTCGTAGTAGCCCGCACGGCCCTCGAGGCCGAGCTGTTCGTCGTAGATGACGTCGACGCGTTCGATGTGGATGTTGCTCCAGAGCGGTTCGAAGATCCGGTTCGCGAACCGCAGTCCCACAAGGTTGAGCACTGTGGAGCGTCCGAGGAAGTGGTCGACCCGGTGGATCTGGTCCTCCGGAACGAGCCTGGCCAAGCGGGCATTCAAGGCGGTGGCTCCCTGTTCGTCCACGCCGAACGGCTTCTCCAGGGCCAGCTGAGTGCCGTCGGGGAGGGCGACGTCGGCGAGGGCGTCACAGACCCCGGCGGCGATGGCGGGCGGCAGGGCGAAATAGATCGCGGGTACGCCGGAGCACAGGGCGATCAGGCGCTCCAGCTCCGCCGGGTTGGCCAGGTCGCTGGTGTGGTACTCCGTCGTCTCGAGGATGTGCTCCACCGCGGCACCGGACCCCTCACCGAGCGCGAACGACGCGGTCAGCCTCGCCAGCCACTCGGCCGAGTTGAATTCCTCTCGGCCGGCCCCGATCAGGTGAACCCGTCGATCGGGGTGGGCGGTGAGGAGCTGGCCGAGGGCCGGCAGAAGCAGCCGACCGGCAAGGTCTCCGCCGGCGCCGAGGATCAGGAGCGTGGAAATAGGCGTGGTCATCAGCCCAACGTAGCTGGCAGGATGACTTCCTGGCGCGCATTGTTCGGGGCAGTGTTGAGCGACGCGGACCACGGCCGCACCCGCGCCCAGCCCCGAGACCAGAGATCCGGCCGATTCTTTGTAGGTCTTCTCCAGCGGCGGGGTGGCGCTGAATCCTAGATTGAAGATCATGACTGCCCGTATCCTCACCGTGCGCGACCTCGCCCAGATCGCCATCTTTGCCGCCCTCATCGCCGCCCTCGGGCTCCCCGGCGCCCTGACGATCGGAGCCGTCGCGGTGCCGATCACGTTCCAGACCCTGGGCGTGATGCTCGCCGGAGCGATCCTCGGGGCGCGCAAGGGCTTCTTCGCCGTGCTCCTGTTCCTCGTTCTCACCGCGGCCGGCCTTCCGCTGCTCTCTGGCGGCCGAGGAGGGCTCGTCTGGTTCACGACCTCGCCGTCGGCCGGCTACATCTACGGCTGGCTCGCCGGGGTGGCGGTCATCGGCTACCTCACCGCGGTGCTGCTCCCGAAGTACCCGTTCTGGCCGGCCCTGGGCGCGACGGTCCTCGGCGGGATCATCGTGATCTACCTGTTCGGCGTGCCGGTCACGGCGATGAACCTGGGCCTGCCGCTCTGGGCCGCGCTCGTCGACAGCGTCAAGTTCCTGCCGGGCGACCTGGCCAAGGCCGTCGTGACCGTGCTGGTCGCCCGCCAGGTGCACAAGGCCTACCCCGGCCTGATTCCGGGCGCCCTCCGCCGCAAGCCGTCGATCGTGGAGGGGCGCGCTGGTCGATGACCCGGATCACGTTCGACGGGGTATCCCATTCCTATGGGGATCGAAACGTGCTGCGGGACATCCGGCTCGACCTGAGCGAGCACCGGATCGGGGTGGTCGGGGCCAACGGCTCCGGCAAGTCCACCCTTGTGCGCATGATCAACGGGCTGATCACCCCCACCAGGGGCACGGTGACCGTGGACGGCCTCAATGTGGCCCGGAACGCCAGGGAGGTGCGCCGACAGGTCGGTTTCATCTTCACCAACCCTGACAACCAGATCGTCATGCCGACGGTGCAGGAGGACGTGGCCTTCACCCTGCGTCGACGGGGGCTGAGCCGCGAGCAGGTGGCCGAGCGAACGGCGGCCGCCCTCGACCGGTTCGGGCTGAGCGCCCACGCCGATCATCCGGCCCACCGGCTCTCCGGCGGCCAGAAGCAGCTGCTGGCTCTGGCTGCCGTGCTCGTGGCCGAGCCGAAAATCGTCGTGGCGGACGAGCCGACAACGCTCCTCGACGCCCGGAACGCGAGGCGCATCACCGATCTCCTGCGGGAGATGAGCCAGCAGGTCATCGTTGTGACGCACCAGCTCGATCTGCTGGCCGGGTTCGACCGGGTCGTCGTGATCGAAGAGGGCGAGGTTGCCTTCGACGGCGCCCCGGATTCGGCCCTCGATGCCTACCGGGAGCTGCTCGCGTGAAGGGGCCAAAAGAGAGGGGCCGGCCGTCATGATCGGTCTGTACCACCCGGGCTCGTCGATCGTTCACCGCACGCCGACCCTGCTCAAGCTGCTGCTGCTGTCCGTCGGAGTGACCGCCGTCGGGCTGCTCGGGCAACCCCGGCAACTGCTTGTCGCCCTCGGCGTCGTCTTCGTCCTCTACATCGTGGCAGGCATCCCACCTCGGCCGGCCTGGGAGCAGATCGGTCCGATCCTCTGGATCCTGGTCATCGTCGTGCCGCTCCAGGCGTTGTTCGCCGGTTGGACGACGGCCGGCATGATGGCCGGTCGCTTGGTGGTCGCGGTCGCGATGGCAGCCCTGTTCACCCTCACAACGACGGTCACGGCGGTTCTCGAAGGGTTCCAGGCGCTGCTGCATCCGTTCCGCCGCTGGATCGATGCTGACCGCGTCGGCCTACTCGTCGCGCTCACCCTGCGCTGTATCCCGCTCGTCGCCGAGATCGTCGCGGAGGTGCTCGAAGCGCGGCGGGCCAGGGGCACCCAGGGTTCCCTGCTGGCTCTGGCGGTGCCCGTGGTCGTTCGGTCGTTGTACGCCGCGGACGCGATCGGTGAGGCCTTGGTGGCCCGCGGACTCGACGACTGAGCACATCCGCTCTAGATTGGGAGCCCGCGCCTCCCGCGCGCCCGATGGATGAGGAACGATGTCCCAGACTGCGACCACCGACGAGGCCCGGCCGGGCCGGATCCTGCACCGGCTACGCCTGGTCGGCTGGTTGGCCCTCGGGTCGTTCGCGCTCGCCATCGTCGTCTTCCTGGTCTGGGCGAACACCGTGCGCACCGTGGAGCGGGGTGCAGCCGACCGGGTGTTTCGCAATCCGGCGGTGACGGTCACCGACACCGCGAACGCGGTCGTCCTCGCCCCGAGCGCTGGCGCATCCGGTGTCGGACTTGTCTTCGTCCCCGGTGCCCGGGTGGACCCGTATGCCTACCTCTACAAGCTGTCCGGAACGGTCGAGGAGACCGGGCTGACGGTTGTCATAGCCAAGCCCGTTCTGAACCTGGCCATCCTCGACCTGCGGCCGCTTGACACGTTCACCCGGGTCGCCCCGGGCGTGGCGACCTGGCTGGTGGGTGGGCATTCCCTCGGCGGAGTCAGGGCGTGCCTGTATGCCGGCCAGCCCGAGGTCGCCGGGCTGGTGCTCTTCGGGAGCTATTGCGCGGCGCCCCTGACCAGGCCTGAGCTGCCCGTGCTGAGCATCACGGGCAGCGCCGACGCCTTGAGTACACCGGGGAAGATCGCCGACACCGCAGGACTGCTCCCCGCGGATGCCAGATTCGTGGAGATTCCGGGGGCCAATCACGCCCGGTTCGGCGACTACGGAGCGGAGGTCGGCGACGGTATCGCGACAGTGTCGACGGATGCCGTGGCCGCCGCTATCACCCGTGACCTCGCCGCGTTCCTGACCGATTCGACCCCCCGCTAGCCGACGACAGGAGCCCCACCATGCCCTCCCCCACAACAGTCGAAGAGTATCTGGACGCCCTCCCGAAGGATCTGGCCGTCATCGGCAGGACCCTGCAGGCGCAGTTCGACGAGGCGCTGCCGCGTGCGGACGGGCAGATGTGGCACGGCCACCCGGTCTGGCTCGCGGCGAAGACCCCGGTCGCCGGTTTCAAGGCGTATCCGGCCTACGTCACTCTCCTGCTCTGGCGGGGCCAGGACATCACTGACCCTTCAGGCCGGCTCGAGGCGGCCGGCTCCGGCAAGCTCTGTTCGGTGAAGCTCCGCAGCAGATCGGATCTCGACCTCCCGCTGCAGGCCGACTGGCTGCGCCAGGTGCGGGAGCTCGGCGCAGCCTGACACGGTAGTAGCCGCGCTCCTGGCCCGCGCACGCCCTTGCCGCGCCCATCCAGCGGGGCCACACTGGTCACACCAGCACCTACCCGAACCCGATCGCTGGAGGTTCCACCATGAGCACACTCGTCGTTTACGACTCCAACTACGGCAACACGAGAATTGTGGCCGAGCAGATCGCCGTGGAACTCGGTGCGGAAGCCGCCGTTGTCTCCGTCTCCGGCCTCACCGCCGAGCGCCTCACCGGTGTCGAGCTCCTCGTCGTCGGCTGCCCCGTCATCGGCTGGAGGCCCTCACCGCGGATGCAGGCCTTCCTCGCCCAGCTCGGCGTCGGCATGCTGCACGGCGTGAGGGCAGCGGCATTCGACACCCGCGTGCGGCTGTTCATCCACGGCGACGCGGCTGGGAAGATCTCCCACGCCCTGGAACGCGCCGGCGCCCACATCGTGGCCAAACCCCACGGCTTCATTGTCGATGGACGCGAAGGTCCCCTGGCCGCGGGCGAACTCGACAAGGCCGCCGAATGGGCCGGCGCGATCGTGCCGACTCTTCGGCGCTGAGCCTCGGTCGGATCGACCCTTCACCGCGCACTCCGTCGGTCGCGATCAGCCGTTGCGCCTGGACGACCTGGACCGTTTGGACCGCCTGGACCGTCGCCATCGAACGGCTCCGACTACCGCGACCGGCGCCGTGATGCTGAACCGCGCCGCCCGCCGCCCGATCTGGTGACTGGCCGGCCGCTGGCGCACGCCTGCCGGCTGCTGAGCCGCCCGGGAGAAGAACCACGCCTTGGCAAGCTCCACCAGCACCAGGTACAGCACCGTCATCCCAGCCAGCGCCAGGAAGAACGGCATCGGCAACGGCTCGAACCCGAGCAACTCCGCCAGCGGTGAAAATGGAAGGAACACGCCGGTTGCCACCACCGCGATGGCCGCTGCCGTCAGCCCGAGTGACGGTCTGCTGAGCAGGAAGGGGACCCGCCGGGTCCTGATCGCGAAGATGATCAGGGTCTGGGTGGCCAGCGACTCGATGAACCATCCGGCCCTGAACTCCCCCGGCGCCGCCTGGAAGACCCCCAGCATGAGTGCGAACGTCGCGAAATCGAACAGGGAGCTGATCGGACCGAACAACAGCATGAACCGTCGGATGAACGCGATGTTCCAGTGAGCGGGCGCCAACAGCTGCTCCTTGTCGACGTGGTCGCCAGGGATGGCCAGCTGGCCCGCGTCATACAGCAGGTTGTTCAGCAGAATCTGGCCGGGGAGCATGGGAAGGAAGCTGAGCGCCACGGACGCCGCCGCGGCGCTGAACATGTTCCCGAAGTTGCTGGACGTGCCCATCAGCACGTATTTGATGGTGTTGGCGAAGATCCGCCGGCCCTCCATCACCCCGTCGGCGAGCACACCGAGATCCTTGTCCAGCAGCACGACATCCGCGGCGTCCTTGGCGACATCCGTGGCGCTGTCCACCGAGATGCCGATGTCGGCGTCGTGAAGGGCCAGCGCGTCGTTCACCCCGTCTCCGAGGAATCCCACCGCGCGCCCGTTCTCCCGGAGCAGCCTGATCACCCGGGCCTTCTGTTCGGGTGACACCCGGGCGAAGATGGTCGTCTCCTCGGCCGAGGCACCGAGTTCGGAGTCGGACAGACGGTCGATGTCGGGGCCGGTGAGGGTGCCGCCTGAGACAAGCCCCAGGTCGGCGCAGACCTTCTCGGCGACCCTGGCGTTGTCTCCGGTGGCGATCTTCACCCTGATCCCCAGGGTGTTCAGACGTTCCAGGGACGCGCGCGCGCTCTCTTTCGGCCGATCCAGGAACACGAGGAAGCCCTGGAGGACGAGATCCCGTTCGTCGACCGGGGAGATTCCGGCACGGCCGGTGGCCTCCCGCGTGGCAACGGCGACGACCCGGGCG
Organism: Cryobacterium algoritolerans; assembly: GCF_004402785.1. GTDB lineage: Bacteria > Actinomycetota > Actinomycetes > Actinomycetales > Microbacteriaceae > Cryobacterium > Cryobacterium algoritolerans. The sequence goes on along the minus strand of NZ_SOFP01000079.1, from coordinate 115,394 downwards.
CCGGCATCGTATTGTTCGTCCAGAAGCGCCTGTGCCTGCGGGCGGATGCCGGTGCAGACTCGCAACACATCCTCCGGCGATCCCTTGGTCACCAGGAGAGCCCCGCCATCGGGTCCTGTCACGAGCGCGCTGGTCATCCGTCGTTCGTGGTCGAAGGGAATGACGTCGAGTCGGCGGTACCCGGTGAGATCGATCGCACCGGCCCGCGGCGACTCCCAGAGTGCCGCGTCGAGCGGGTTCTGCCCGATCGTCGAGATCGGTCCAGCGGAGTAGTCCACCTCGGTGGCCAGGAGCCCGAGCCGGAGCAGGTCCAAGGTCGAATCACCGGACCGGGCCGGCAGCGCCACCGTGAACGCGATCCGCCCCTCGGTCAGTGTCCCGGTCTTGTCGGTGACCAGGACGTCCATGTCGCCGAGGTCCTCGATCGAGACCAGGCGTTTCACCAGCACCTTGCGTCGCGCCAATTGCCTGGTGCCGGTGGCGAGACTCGCGCTCACGACGGCCGGGAGCAACTGCGGCGTGATCCCAACGGCAATCGCGAGTGAGAAGAGCAGGGATTCGAGCAACGGACGCTGCAGCAGCAGATTGGCAATGAGGATCAGCGAGGTCAACGCCAGCGCCACCTGCAACAACAGCACCGAGAATCGTCTCAGACCCACCTGGAACTCGGTCTGCGGCTGGCGTTCGCCCAGGCCCAGCGCGATCCGGCCGAATTCGGCGCGTCCACCGGTGGCGACGACAACCCCGGTGCAGCTGCCGGACTGGATCACCGTGCCCATCAGGATGCAGGAGGTGAGTTCGTCCAGCGCCCCGCCCGCCGCGACGGGCGCCGGGTCTTTCGACACGGGGAGTGATTCACCGGTGAGGATGCTCTCGTCGCAGAGCAGGTCTTCGCAGGTGAGCAGCCTGATGTCGGCGGGGACGATGACCCCGAGCCCGAGGTGCACGACATCGCCCGGGACGATCTCCACGACGTCGACCTGCACCGGGGCACCGCCGCGCAGCACGACGGCCCGGTGCGTGACCCGGCTGTGCAGCGCCTCCGCCGCGAGCTCCGCCCGGTATTCGTTGCTGAAGCCCAGCCCGACGCTGGCCAGGAGAATCACCCCGATCACGATCGAATTGGTGACGTCACCGAGGAACAGGGAGAGACCGGCGGTGATGATGAGCAGGATCAGGATGGGGCTGCGCAGCTGCCGCCACATCACGGACCAGACGCCGGCCTTGTGGGTGCGGACAGCGTTGGGCCCGTTCACGATCAGCCGGCCTGCCGCGTCCGCCGCGCTGAGTCCGGGGGCGGACGACCCCAGGTCATGCAACACATCTTCGGCCCGGCGGCTCGCCGCACCGGCCAGGGACTGCGTCACGACCAGGTCGGGCATTGTCAACGGCCTCCGCCGGTAGGGCGCCCACGATGGCGCTAATTCCGAGACTAACCGAACCTGCCCGGCCCGGGAGGCCCCGGACCTGCGGCCCGTTCCCATCCGCCCGCGTGGACGAGGAACGCCCCCGTCGAGATCGACGGGGGCGTTCGGCTGAACCGGGACCCTACGTTACTTGCTGGTGAGCGAGTCGACGTAGTCCTGGTGCTCGGAAATCCACTTCGCCACCACAGGGCCGTAGTCGCTACCGTCGTATTTGACGAACATTGCGTCCTCGAGCGACTGCAGCTGGTCGAGGTCCATCTTGTAGCCCGAGAGCCAGCCCGCGGCCTTTGGGAAGTCTTTCTTGAAGTCGGATTTGGCGTAGGTGTGCAGGCTTTCGGTTGCGGCCAGTGCACCCTCAGGGTCTTCGAGCGTCTTGATCGGCAGGGCGCTGTACGCCCAATGCGGCTGCCACAGGGTGACGACGATGTTCTCGCCGGCTTTGGTGGCCGCGGTCAGCTCGGTGAGCATCGCGGCGGTCGACGAAGTGACGAAGTCCATCTTCTTCAGGTCGTAGGCGGGGATGACCTTGTCGGTCGTTGCGGCCGTCAGGCCTGCGCCCGGTTCGATGCCCACGATCCGGTTGCCGAATTTGTCGGCGTTCGCGGCGAGTTCGGCGAGGGAGTCGATCGGGGCGTCGGCGTTCACCGCGATGGTGAGCTTCGCCTTGTCGTTCCACGCGCCGAGGTCGACGATGTCGTCACCGTACTCCTTGAGGTAGGAGGCATGCGTGTCGGGCAGCCAGACGTCGAGAGTGGCGTCGTAGTCGCCGGTCGAGAGACCGGAGAACACCGGCGCCACATCCGCTTCTTCGAGCTTGACGTTGTAGCCCTTCTTGTCGAGGATCGCCTTCCACAGTTCGGAGGCGGCGACGCCCTCATCCCAGCCGTTGAACACGGCGATGGTCATGTTCTTCTTGTCCTTGTTGCCGTGGCCGACACTCGAGTCGGCTGCGCTGCACCCGGTGAGGGCGAGGATCCCGACGGTTCCGATGGCGATCATTGTTTTCGAACGGTTCTTCATCGTTTTTCCTTACTTGTCGCCGCTGTGGGCGACCGATTGACGCTGGAAAGTGCGCGGCGAGGCCGCGCGGAGCGGATGCGACGGCATCCGGGAAAGGCAGGGTCAGACCGCTACCGGCTCGTTCATGCGAGCCGGAACCCCGTCTCCCGGCGCAGTGACGGCTCGAGGCCGACGGCGAAGGGAACCGAAGAACCGGCCCAGCGGCGTGCCGCCCGTTCCGAGGGCAGCGGTCAACCGGTCGAGGTAGATCGCGAGGATCACCACGGCCAGGCCCGCTTCGAAGCCGAGCGCGACGTCGATCCGGTTCAGGCTGGCTACGACCTCGGCGCCGAGACCGCCGGCACCGACCATTCCGGAGATGACGACCATCGACAGGGAAAGCATGATGACCTGGTTGATGCCGGCCATGATCGTCGGCATGGCCAGGGGAAGCTGAATCTGCCGCAGGATGCGCCACGGCGACGCGCCGAAGGCCTGGCCGGCCTCGACGACCTCGTGGTCGACGCCGCGGATGCCGAGCTCGGTGAGCCGCACTCCGGGTGCCATCGCGAAGATGATGGTCGCGACGATGCCGGGGACGACGCCGACCCGGAACAGGATGAGCGCCGGAATCAGGTAGACGAAGGCGGGCATGGTCTGCATGAAGTCGAGGATCGGCTTGATGATGCTCGAGGCGACCTTCGACTTGGCCGCCAGGATCCCCAGCGGCACGCTGAAGACGATGGCGAGGATGCTGGCAACGAGAACCAGGGCCAGGGTGTCCATGGCGTTTTCCCATTGGTCGACGCCGAGGATCACAAGGAGGCCGGCCACGGTGCCGAGGGTGAACTTCCAGCCGCGGGTGAAGTAGGCCAGTGCCGCGGCAACCACGATGATCACCCAGAACGGCGGTGAGACGAGGAGCACGTCGACGAGCTCGAAAGCACCCTTGAAGACGGCGCGGATGAAGTCGAAGAGGAAGCCGAACGTTTCGGTGATGTAGTTGATGAGACCCTCGACGATGGTGCCCAGGGGAAGTCGGAAGTCGTTCACAGGTCGGCTCCTTCCAGAGCGGTGTCGCGCAGGGTTTCGGTGATCACCTTGTTGGAGATGGTGGCCGGCGGCTCGATCACGGGCAGTTCGCCCGTGTTGGTGCTGACGTTGCCGAGGGCCGCCAGCAGGGTCACCCGGGGGATCACACCGAGGAGCCGGTTCTTTTCATCGACCACGGCGATTGCCAGGTCGCTGCCGACCGACGGTTCGACCAGGTCGACCAGCGGGGTGTCCGGAGTGACGGAGGTGGCATCGCCGCGGATGATGGCGCGCAGGTCGGTCTCACCCGCCTTGACCTGGCGCAGCACGTCACGGTCCCGGACGACCCCGGCGAAACTGCGGTCACGGTTCAGCACGAACGTCGCGGACGTCTGCAGGTCCCGCATGGTGCGCAGTGCTGCCCTGGGGCCGGCCGTGATCGTCACGACACTGCGCACCGGTTCCATCACACTCGCCGCGGTCAGCACGCGGGCGCGGTCGACATCCTGCACGAACTGGGCAACGTAGTCATTGGCCGGGTCGGTCAGGATCTCCTCCGGCGTGCCGATCTGCACGATGCGTCCGTCGCGCATCACCGCGATCCGGTCGCCGAGGAACATCGCCTCGTTGAGGTCGTGAGTGATGAAGATGATGGTCTTGCCGAGCTCGGCCTGCAGCTCGATCAGCTGTTCCTGCATTTCGCGGCGGATCAACGGGTCGAGTGCGGAGAACGCCTCGTCCATCAGAAGCACGTCGGTGTCGGCGGCGAGCGCACGGCCGAGGCCCACGCGTTGCTGCATGCCACCGGAAAGTTCGGAGGGCAGACTGTCGGCCCAGCCGTCGAGGCCGACCAGGCCGATGATGGTGCTCGCACGCTCCAGGCGTTCGGCGCGGGCGACGCCCTGCACCTCGAGCCCGTAGGCCACGTTGTCGATGACGGTTCGGTGCGGCAGCAGTGCGAAGTGCTGGAACACCATGGACACGTTGTGGCGGCGCACCTCGCGCAGGTGCTTGGCGGGGATCCCCGTGATCGACTGCCCGGCGACCGTCACGGTGCCGGAGCTCGCGTCGAGCAGGCCGTTGAGCATGCGGATGAGGGTGGACTTGCCCGAGCCGGACAGCCCCATCACGACGAAGATCTCTCCGCGTCGCACCTCGAAGGAGGCGTCGATGACGGCGGCGGTGCCCAGGGAGGCCACCTCGTCGCGGCTGGCTCCGCCGGTCAGTTTCTTGACCATCTCGTGCGGGCGGCGCCCGAACGCTTTGTACAGTCGATCAGCCTTGACGGCAATGGTTTCGGTCACGGATTCTCCGATGCACGGCGGCGCAGCCGTTGTCACGGCCGACGAACAGGTGCACGCTGTGTCGAACGGGTGGGCCGTGACCGGCCCGGCACCATTCCGGCGTGGGCTGGGGCGACCATGGGGTCGACTCCATCAGAGCCTCACCATACGCCCACGGCCGACTAGGCTGGCGGCTTCGTGTTCGCGTTCTGGTGAAGGGTCGTTAGACCATGGATCACCCTACCACAATCCCCCTTTTTGGGGGTGAAATGGCTTTTCTTGTCTACCCGTTGCACGACCGCGCCGCCTCCGACGACCGCGAGGCAGCGGGCGGAAGGCGGCGGGCGGAAGAGCCCCGCGGATGCCCGGCTCATGCCGGGCGTCCGCGGCCCGGTCAGCGTGCGGCCGTCGAGGCTCCGGCGAGCTCCGGCGTCCGTGCTTCGTCCGACTGTGCGGCCGGTGCGACCGGCACAGCCGGCGCCCCGTGGTGCGCGATCATGGTGGTCTCATCGAACGGGTCCTGGCGGTCGAGAACCCGGTCGACCTGGGCGCGGTCGATCTCCCTGGTCCACGACCCGATCAGCACGGTGGCCACCGCGTTGCCGGTGAAGTTGGTCAGCGCGCGGGCCTCGGACATGAACCGGTCGATGCCCACGATGAAGCCGACCCCGTCGAGCAGCTGCGGGGCGTGGGCCTGCAGCCCGGCAGCAAGGGTGGCCAGGCCCGCGCCGGAGACCCCGGCCGCACCCTTGGAGGCGATGATCATGAAGACGAGCAGCCCGATCTGCTCCCCCAGCTGCAGCGGCTGGTTCATCGCGGTGGCGATGAACAGCGACGCCATGGTCAGGTAAATGGCGGTGCCGTCGAGGTTGAAGGAGTAACCGGTGGGGACGGTGACGCCGACGACGGGCTTGGACACTCCCAGGTGCTCCATCTTGGCGATCAGTCGAGGTAGGGCGGCCTCGGAGGACGAAGTGGAGAAGATGAGCAGGTACTCCCGGCCGAGGTAGCGCATCAGCTTGAAGATGTTGACGCCCGTGACAATCTTGAGCAGTCCGCCGAGGATGACAACGATGAACAGGGCGCAGGTCAGATAGAACGCACCCATCAGAGTGAAGAGGCTGACCACGGCCTGGATGCCGGTGGAGCCGACGACCGCCGCGATCGCGCCGAAGGCGCCGATCGGCGCAAGCCACATCACCATTATCAGGATGCGGAAGACGAGCGCCTGAACGTGGGCGATGCCCTCGAGGATCGGCTTGCCTGCCTTGCCCATCTTCTGCAGTGCGAAACCGGCGATCAGCGCGACGAGGAGCGTCTGCAGGATGTTCCCGGCTGTGAGCGCGGAGAACAACGTCGTCGGGATGATGCCGAGCAGGAAGCCCTGCGAGTCCGCGACCACCGGAGCGGCATAGGCGGCCGGTTTGAGGTTGAGGCCGGCACCGGGCTGGATCAGGTTGCCGACCAGCAGGCCGATGGCGAGGGCGAACGTGGACATGACGAGGAAGTAGCCAAGTGCCAGCCCGCCGATCTTGCCGACCGTGGCCGCCTTGGCGATCGACCCGATGCCGAGGATGATCGTGCAGAAGATGATCGGCGAGATCATCATCTTGATCAGGGCGATGAAGACATCACCGAGCGGCTTGAGTGACACGGCGAACCCGTCGGAGCCGCCGAAGACCAACCCGACGACGACGCCGAGCACGACGGCGATGATGACCGCCAGGTAGAGGTAGTGGGACTTATCGATCCGTTTCGCCGACTTGCCGGCGCGAGATGCTCGCGGTGATGCCATGGAAGACTCCTTTGTCTAGTGTCTAGGCTTGAGGCGGGCGCGAGGCGCCGACGACAATCCGTGCTGTGTTTCACACTGGTCGACGAGGCGGCGCCCGTCACGCTTGCGGTCATACTGTTCACGACGCGAATGCCAGGGAGGCGAATGCGATGGGTCACGATTGGAGCATCGCCCGGCGCCTGTTCGTGGCGCACGCCCTGTTCATCGTGGTCGCCGCCCTGTTCGTGGGTGTCGCGTCGTTCGTCGACGCCCGGGACCGCGGTTACGCCGAGACCAAGCAACGAATGTTGTCGGTCGCCACCGCCATCGCCGAGAACCCGTTCGTCCTTGAGGCCAGCCGTTCCGCCGACCCCAGCGCACTCCTGCAGCCGTATGCCCGGCAGGTCACCCGCGATGGCAACCTCGACTTCATCACGATCATGGCACCGGACCGCACCAGGTGGACACACCCCACGGCATCCGAGATCGGCCGGCCCTACATCGGCGCGATCGAAAAGGCCCTGGCCGGCACGGCGTTTACCGAGGTGACGACCGGCACGCTCGGGCCGTCGGTGCGGGCCATCGTGCCCGTGATCGACGACCAGGGGGTCGTGCGCGCCATGGTCGCAGCCGGCGTCAAGACGAGCAACCTGTCGATCGCACTCAGCGCCAGGCTCCCCGCCGTGCTCGGCCTGGCGCTTGCCCTGCTACTGGCCGGTTCGGTCGCCACCTGGCTGCTCGGTCGCTACCTTCGCCGGGTCACCCTGGGTTGGGGTCCGGAGCAGCTCGCGCAGCTTTTCGTCTACTACGACTCGGTGCTGCACTCCGTGCGAGAGGGTCTGGTGCTCACGGACCTCACCGGTGAGATCGTGCTCTACAACGACCAGGCGGCCCGACTGCTCGGCATCCCTGTCCAGCCGCCGGGGCACGCGACCGCCCCCGGCACCCCGACCCTCGCCCAGCTCGAGCTTCCGGCCGGCCTCGGCGAACTCCTACGGAGCGGCCGGAACGCGGTCGACGAGATCCACCTGACCGACACCCGGGTGCTCGTGGTCAGCCAGCAGCCCGCGCTGGCACCCCCGGCGGGCATCCGCCACCGCCCGATCCCGATGGGGTGGGTCGCGACGATCCGCGACCACACCGAGCTTCAGTCGCTGGGCAGCGAACTGGCCTCGATGCGCACCCTGTCTGACGCGCTCCGTGCGCAGACCCACGAGCACGCCAATCGGCTGCACACCATCGTGTCCCTGATGGAACTGGGCCGCGTGCCGGAGGCCCTCGACTTCGCCACGAAGGACCTCGAGGTCAGCCAGCGGCTCACCGACGAGATGATCGGTTCCGTCGACGAGCCCGTGCTCAGCGCCCTGCTGATGGGCAAGTTCGCCCAGGCCGCCGAGCGGGGCATCCGCCTCACCGTCGAGGCCTCGGGCGCCCTGGCCGGCTCCGGCCTGTCCATCCAGGACCTGGTCACGGTGGTCGGAAACCTGGTCGACAACGCGCTCGACGCCGCTGCGGGCGGCGAACCGCCCCGCGAGGTGCACCTGGCGGTGAGCACGGCGAGCGGCGGTGTCGTCATCGAGGTGTCGGACAGCGGCCCGGGAGTCGATCCCGATGCCGTGGCGGACATCCTCCGCCATGGCTACAGCACGAAGGAACCGGGCGCACACGGTCGCGGCCTCGGCCTGGCCCTGGTGCGCCAGACCGTGAACCGCCTCGGCGGCACCCTCACAATCCAACGCCGGCGCGGCGCCGTGTTCACCGTCACGCTCCCCGGTGTGGCGACCCCAGTCGGCAGGACGGCACCCCTCGGCGCGGAGGAGACCTCTCGTGCGTGACACCGACATCCGGGTGCTCGTCGTCGAGGACGAGGCCATCGCCGCGGAGGCTCACAGCGCCTACCTGGGCCGACTGACCGGGTTCGTGCATGCCGGGACCGCCACGGACGGCCACACCGCCCTGCGCCTCCTCTCGGCCGCGGCCTCCCTCGGCCAACCGATCGACCTCGTCCTGATGGACATGACCCTGCCCGATCTGCACGGCCTGGACGTGAGCCGGCGGATGCGGTCGGCCGGGCTGGTGACCGACATCATCGCGATCACGGCCGTACGCGACCTGCAGGTCGTGCGCGGCGCCGTCGCCGCGGGCATCGTGCAGTACCTGATCAAGCCTTTCACGTACGCCACCTTTGCCCAGAAGCTGGCGCAGTACCGCGACTTCCGGCTACAGCTGGGCATCCCGTCCGAGCTCACCTCGCAGACGGACGTCGACCAGGCCTTCGCGAGCCTCCGTACGCCCAGCGAGCTGCCCCGGCCCAAGGGGCTGGCCGAGGGAACCCTCGCCGCCGTGGTCGACTTCGTGAAGACCCGCACTCAGCCGATCTCGTCCAGCGAGGTGATGGACGAACTCGGGATGTCCCGGGTGACGGCCAGGCGCTACCTCGAGTACCTGGCCGACTCGGGCTCTGTGCTGCGCAACGCCCGGTATGGCACTCCCGGGCGGCCGGAGAACGAGTACTCCTGGCGGCGGTAGCCCTGCCGAGGCGTCTGGCCGATCACGGCCGGCTGAGGATGGCCGGGAACGTGAGTGCACCGGGTGGCGCGGCGCTCCGAGCCGCAACGACAGGCCAGTCAGTGTCCGGCGCGCTCCGCCAGTCCGCGCAGATAGGCGGCCTGGCCGACGTGCTGCAGGTCGTCCTCGATCACGCTGACCAGCCGCACGGCCAGGGTGACCGGCGGCGTCCACCGGGGGTCCACGATCCGGGCGAAGTCGGCCTCGGTCAGCGTCGCGAGAAAGTCGACCGTCCGGGCATGCACGGCGTCGTGGTAGCCGGCCAGGAGTGCGGCGTCCGGTCGAACGGCGGCCACTTCGTCGGCGCCGTGCCCGTAGCCCGTGGCCGCCGGATCGAAAGGGAGGGCGAACCGTTCCGCCCAGCCCTCGCCGGTCCACACCTGCTCCGCGCCCCGCAACTCGGCAAGGTGGTCGTCCTGTACCCGGGTGAGGTGCCAGATCAGCCAGGCCACCGTGTTCGAACCAGGGTCCGGCCGGTATACCGGAACGTCGCGTCCGGCGCCGCGGAGCACGGCATGCACGGCATCTTTCACCCGCCCGAAGGCGTCCGCAACCAGCTCGACCGACAGCATCCGCGCTCCTTCGCCTCGTGCGGCACAGGTTAGTCCCAACGCTCGTTCGTCCGCCCGGGAAGAAGCGGGCATTCCAGATGCTACTCTCAGCTTGTGTGGCGATTGAAGACCTGCGTCTCGCTGCCGGAACAGGTTCTTGGGGGGCTGTCTGCATGATTGATCTCGCACCGTCGATTTATCGTCAACGACTGGTGATCGAGGCCTACCCGAAGGCGGCGATCAGCGCCGAACAGATCATCCGTTACCTGGCGGGACTGGCTCCTGTCCTGGACATGAACGCCCTGATCGAACCGGTGACCCATCGGAGCGAAGCGTTCGGATGGGCCGGCTGGACGCACTGGGAAACCTCGGGAGCGCATTTCTACGCCTGGGAGCAACCCATCCTCTTCTACAGCGTGGACATCTACACCTGCAAGGCATTCGATCCGCGCACCGCGGTTGACTATACGAAGGACTTCTTCGGCAGCGACGACGCCGTCTACAAGGAATTCTGATGCCCGATCGGCGCTTCGTGCAGGAGAGCGCCGAATTCACCGCAAGCTATGACCTGTCCCCGGAGGACGTCGGGGTCCTCACCGTGGAGCTCCTGGCCTCCCTCACATCCGCCTGGCCGGAGAAATACCGCTATGTCGGCATTGAGATTGCCGGGGGGAGCCCGTTCTCCAACATCGCCCGCCACATCGAACGAGTCGTCTTCGAGGCATCCTTCGGCAACGATGCAGCGCAGATGACGGCGGAATATGGGCCCTACGAGTCAGCCAGCGTCTTCTTCGTTTCGATCGACCGGTGCACCGGGATGCCGAGCGGCGCGCTGAGGATCATCGGCAACTCCCCGCGGGGCTTCAAGAGCCTCAACGATGCCCGATCCGAGCCGTTCAGCATTCGGCCGGACGACGTGGCGGTCCAGCACGCGATCCACGATCCTGACGCCCTGTGGGACGTCGGGACGGTCGCCGTCCTGCCCGAGCACCGCAGCGGCGCGGGTGCCGTCAGCGTGCAGCTCTATCGTGCGATGTATCTCTCCGCGCTCCAGCACGGCATCGACCACCTCATATCGATCATCGACGATGTGCCGTTGCGCAAACTGATCGAGTATCTCGGCATCCCGTTCGTTCCGCTCGCGGGCTCCGCACCCGGACCCTACCTGGGGTCGCCGATGAGCCAGGCCGTCTACTGCCATGTCCCCGACTTCCAGCCCCGGACGAGGCGGCATCGGTGGACGGTGCGGGGATTCCTCGCCCGGAAGGCCCTTGCCCGCCTGGCCAGGGGCAGCGAAGACGACGCGCTCAGCCTGGTTTCCTGAGCAGAACCGGTTTCCGGAAGCCGGCACGGCCCCCGAGCCGGGCTCGAAAAGGAGCCGGATTCCTGGTCGCCCAGGCTTCCGGCCCGTCATGGTGCGCCCCGGACGTGAACCGGGAACCCACTGTGCCGGAGTGTACCGGCAGCCTTGTCAGTGGACGTACCGAAACAAAATTTGACCGGGAAAAACGCGACCGCAATCGCACGTGGCACCCGTTGAGGAAGTCGTCCGCGATCTCCTAACGCGAACGGCTGTCGCGCCAGAGCGTGGTGACCACATCGGCGGCCGGGCCACGCTGCGCCGCACGAAACCCGGTGCCTGCCCAGAGGGCGAGGCCGTCGGGGTCGGCGCGGCGGGCGGCATCCGCTCGAAGAGGCGCCGTCAGGTGATGCACCTGCGGGTAGGCGCGCGGGGTCCCGGCGCCGTGCTCGACAATGAACGAGTTGAGCAGGCCACGGGCCGCGCGCCCCGAGAACGCACGCGTGATCACTGTTCGGTCGAAGCCGGCCGAGGCGAGGGCGTCTTTGTGCGCCGCATTCGCGCCGGACTCGTCGGTGCGCAGGAACGCCGTTCCGAGTTGAACCGCCGCGGCACCGTCGGCGAGCAGCGCCGCGATCTGCTCGCCCGAGTGGATGCCCCCGGCCCCGACGATCGGCAGTCCACACTCGGCGTGAATCGTGGCCACGAGCTCTGGTAGCGAAATCTTCCCCGGTTCGTCCTCCGTGACGAACGTGCCGCGGTGTCCCCCGGCCTCCGGACCCTGCACGCAGAGCGCGTCGACGCCGAGAGCTTCGGCCTGCCGGGCCTCGGCCACCGACGTCACGGTGGCGACAACGCTCGAGCGCAGGTCCTGAAGCATACCGACTACAGGGGCGGGCGGCAGCCCGAACGTGAAGGACACCACGGCCACCCGCAGCTCGCAGAGCAGCGCGATCTTCTCCTCGAACCCGTCGTCGTCCGTGATCCTGGTCGGCGGCAGTGCGATGCCGGCCGCCTTCGCCCGTGGCTCGAGGTCACGCCGGTAGCGCTCCACGCCGGCAAGGTCGCTCGCCGGGGCCTGGGGCACGAAAACGTTGACTCCGAACGGATGCCCCGAACGGCTTCGCACCGCGCCAACCTGCTGGGCCAGCACCTGAGGTGTTTTGTATCCCGCCGCGAGAAAACCCATCCCGCCGGCCTCCGCCACGCTCACGACCATCGTCGGCGTGGACGCCCCGCCCGCCATCGGCGCCGCAATAATGGGTATCCGCAGGTCAGCCAGGGTGAACACGTGCTCTCCTTCATGAGGTGGCGCACAGGTGGCACCCCACTGCCAGTTTGACGCATCGGTCGGCTCGGGTGCTCACGCGCCTACGCGCGGAGGCCTCCGAGGTAGTGGGCGAGGGCCCGCGGGGCGGAGCGCGGTGCCGCCGCTTCGACGACCGCGTTGTAGTTGGTGTTCGTGTTCACGTCGTAGGTGAGCACTCGGCCGTCCTCCGCCTCGATGAACTCAATCCCGAACACCTCTAGCCCAGCACGGCGTCCGAATTCGAGGTACTTCTCGATGATCGTGTGGTCGAAGTCGTCCCGCATACTGAACAACTGCTGCCCGGCCACGGGGGCGATGGTGGCCCCGTGCGGCATGATCGGTTCGCGGGTGATCGGGTCGATGGCGCAGGCATCCGCTGGGCAGAGTTGAAAGCCGCCGCGCGCGGTGTCGGCTTTCACCGCGTAGATGAATTCACCGCCCACGATCTCGGCCCGCGTGATAAACGGCTCGGCCGCCCGAATGTAGTCCTGCACGAGCGTGATGCCGTCCGGCGACTGCTCGAAATCAGGCCCATTCACATACTCGGCGAGCTCGTCATGGCTGTCGATCTTGCGCACTCCGAGCCCCTTGCCGCCTTGGTTGTGCTTGATGATGAACGGCGCCGTGAACCCGAGGGCGGCGTCGAGAATCTGCGACCGGCCCACAGCGGCGACCGTGCGCGGGGTGTCGATGCCGGCGGCCCTGAGCGCCACAAGCTGCTCGACCTTGCTCATTTCGAGCTCGAGAACGCGGCGCCCGTTCACCGTGCGACGCCCGTGTGCCTCGAGCCAAGCCAAAACGGCCCGCGCGTAATCCTTCGACAGTCCGTGATCACGAGTGTGAGCGGACGCGCTGATGCGCGACCAGAAGACGCCCTCCGGTGGCACCGAATCCAGGTCGAGAACCCCGTCGGTGAGCAGCCACTCCTCCACGTCCACACCCTCGGCCTCGAAGGCGCGGCCGAACGGTCCGAACCATTCGGGGTTCTCATGCAGGGCGTAGATCATCGACTGGCTCGAACTCATGGGAAATCCTTTCGAAAACGGGCATGCCCCCATACCCGTGGATTCAAATGGTCGTTGCAACACGGGTTGAGTCATTCGCTGGTCAAGAGCTTACTGAAGCGTTCGGCCGGGGTGTCCCAATTGAGGAGGGGCCCCTCCTGCTGGTGGGACCCCTCCGCCGTGTGCCCATCGGCCATACCGTCAGGGCGCGGTGCTGTCGTTGACGCTGTCGGTTCAGGGGTGCATCACCTGGTACTTCCGGTCGTAGTGAGCTCGGAGGCGTCCGTATCGCCCACGAGACCATCGGCCCCGAGACCGGTCTCGGCCGGGTGGTCGCTGTTCAGGTCGGCGAGGCTGTCTCGGGAGAAACCGAAGAACCAGGTTGCGATGAAGCCAGCGATGTAGGCGACGAGCAGACCGCTGGCATAACCGAGCGCGGCGATTCCCTGTCCGTGGCTTCCGGCGAGCAGCGGGAAGAGTGCCAGGTCGCTCGCACCGATCGCGACCGAGCCGATCGTGTAGCCCAGCTGGTCGAAGAGGCCTATCACCGCACCGCCGAAGGCACCACCGACTCAGGCCATCAGGAACGGGCGGCCAAGGGGAAGCGTGACGCCGTAGATGAGCGGCTCGCCGACGCCGAGGAACCCGGCGGGCAGAGCAGATTTAATGATCTTCCTGACGCTGGTGTTGCGGCGCAGACGGAAGTAGATCGCGATCGAAGCCCCGATCTGCCCCGCGCCGCCCATGGCGAGCACAGGAAGCAGGATGGTGTAGCCGTTTTGCTCGATCAAGGTCGCGTGGATGGGCGTCAGTGTCTGGTGCAGTCCGGTCATGACCAGGGGCAGGAACGCACCGCCGAGAATGAAGCCGGCACCGATGCCCGCGTTGCCGAGTAGCCACGTTGCGCCTTCACCGATGAAGACCGAGAGTCGGCCGGCGATCGGCATCAGGAAAAACAGGGTCGCAAGACCGGAGATGAGGATAGTCACGGTCGGGACGATGATGAGCGCAAGGACGTCCGGTGCCCAGCTGCGGGCCCACCGTTCCACGTAGGCGGCCAGGATGGCCGCGCCCAGCGCGCCGAGGACGCCGCCCTGCCCGGGAGCCAGGACCTGCCCGAACACGGTGACGTTCGCGACGGCGGGAGCGACGATGATCGCCCCGACAACGCCGCCGAGAATCGGTGTGCCCCCGAATTCCTTGGCCGCGTTCATGCCGACGAACACCGAGAGCAGCCCGAAAAATCCGGACGACATGACCGCGAACAGCGGCGTGATTCCCGCGAGCCACGGCGCACCCCCGCCGGCGGAGAGATTCGTCAGAGTGCCATTGATACCGGCGATCAGGCCACAGCCGATCAGGGCGGGGATGAGCGGTACGAAGATGTTCGAGATGCGACGCAGCGCGTTCTTGACGGGGGTATTGTTGCGGTCGGAATTGCGTTGCTTGATCGCGGCGCCGACCGAGGCCAGCTCCTCGGCGGAGTTCCCGGACCGCGGCTGGCCCGCCGACAGCGTCTTCGCTGTGCTCGCAAGTGCTGCCTTGAGATCGTTAGCGACCTTGTCGACCAGCCCCGGGCCGAGGACGATCTGACAGTTCAGGCCGGGCATGACCGCGAGCACCTTGTCGGTGTCGCTAATTGCCGGGGCGTCGATCCGTCCGGAATCGCGCACCCCGATTCGGAGGCGGGTCATGCAGTTTTCGACGTCGACGATATTGTCGGGACCACCGAGGGCGGTGAGGAGTCGCTCTGCGATATGTCGTGAATCAGTCATGGTTCTTATCCTTCTCAGCGGTGAGTGAATTTCCGGCGTGTGGTGTCCGGGGCGTGATTTAGTGGGTCGACGGGTCGACGGCGGCCCGGACGTGGCCGCCCGAAAGCCGTAGCCGCTCGGTGGCTTCCTCGGGGCCCAGTTCGGCAAGCAGCATCACCACGGCCGTCTTGGCGTGTCCTCCCGCCAGGTCAATGGCTGCCGCCGCGGTGTCGGTGTCGGCGCCGGTGGCCGCACTCACGATCCGCCGGGCTCGATCGATGAGCTTCGCGTTCGTGGGCTGGACATCAACCATGAGGTTGTGAAAGACCTTGCCGGTGCGGATCATGCTCGCGGTTGACAACATGTTGCAGACCAGCTTCTGCGCCGACCCGGCCTTGAGCCGGGTCGAACCGGTCAGAATCTCAGGTCCGGTGTTGACCTCAATTGCCACATCGGCGTGGGCGCTGATCAGGGAGTCCACGTTGCACGAGACCGACACGGTTGCCGCCCCGACCTCTAGGGCATAGTCCAAACCGCCAATAACGTAGGGAGTCCGACCGCTCGCAGCGATGCCGACGACGACGTCAGTGGCCACCAGATCCACGCCCCGCAGGTCGGCGGCGGCACGGTCCGGATCGTCTTCTGCGCCTTCGACCGCGCGCAGGAAGGCCCGATCTCCGCCCGCAATGAGGCCGAGAACTTCACCGGGGGCGGTACCGAATGTAGGGGGGCACTCGACGGCGTCGAGGACGCCGAGGCGACCGCTCGTTCCGGCACCGATATAGATCAAACGGCCACCGCGGCGGCGGGCCTCGACGATCACATTCACGGCGCGCTCGATCTCGGGCAGCGCAGCGGCCACCGCGAGCGGGACAGTGCGGTCTTCTTCGTTCATGACGGCCAGGAGGTCCGACACGGACATTGTGTCCAGATCACGGGTGCGCTCATTGGCGGTTTCGGTGGACAGTGCGGCGAGCATCATGCGTTGGGATCCTTCGTGACGGAACGCGTCATTCGCGTCGAACGGGGCGAGAGTGCGTCGTGGGTGCGTTGTAACGCCGAGCGGGCGCTCGGCAGGGATTGGGCGACACCGATGAAGATGCTGTCCACGATGAGGAGTTGTCCGGTCCGGCTGGCCATTGCCGCCGACCGGAACCCAAACTCTCGTCCGGCCGTTGCGAGGACGTGATCGGCGTGCCGGGCGAGCGTGGATCGTTGTGCGCCCGTGATTGCCGCGGTTGCGACGCCGAGGGACCGGGCAAGCCCAAGTGGTTCGACGGCTCCCGGGTTCTCGCCAGAGTGGGATACCCCGATCGCGACGTCCAGCGGGCCGAGCAAGCTCGCGCTCACCATCGCGGCGTCGTACTCGGTGTGCGCGTGACAGGCCAGCCCGATGCGTCCGAGCTTCTGTGCCAGGTCGGTTGCGACGAGCCCGGAGGCGCCGATGCCGTACACCGTGATACGCCGAGCAGTCCCGATCAGGGCGATGACCCGCTCGAGCTCGACAGGGTCGACGAGCTCGGCGGTCGCACGAATCTGTTCGGACTCGAAGGCTGCAAGCTTGGCAAGCGCTACCGCGGCAGAGTCGCCGTCGGCTATGTCCGCCCCGAGCGGCACGGTTGCTTCACCGCGCACCGAGCCGGTATGCGCGGCGAGGGCCAGGCGCAACTGGGAGTAACCGTCGAATCCGAGACTCCGGGCCGCGCGCACCACTGTCGCCGTGCTGGTCTCAGCGCGCGCGGCGAGCAGGTTGACCGAAAGGGTGGCAACCGCCGCCGGGTCGGACGCGACAATGCGGACGATGCTGGCCTGGGCCGGAGAGAGGCTCGGTAGCACAGCACGGATGCGAGCCGCAAGGTCGGAGGGGATCGGCGGATTCGGGCCGGTGGCATCCTGTAAGACGACCATGAACGTCCTTTCACTGATGAAGACACCTCGACACCGCTATGTAATGAAGTTACATTAATATTGTAATGCTTTGACAATTTCTTTCACAAGCTTGGTGGGCACGGCGATACCGCAACCGAGCACAGAAAAGTGGCGCCCTGTTGTCCTGGCGGCACTTCAGTTCGTTTCTGGTTGGGGTCAGTCGTGCTGGCCGAGGATACCGAGATACAGAGCGAAAACGATGGGGTCCTCCGATAGCTCCCGGCCGTTTCCGAAGTAGACACCGTGATCCGGGCACGTAGTCGCGGCCGCAGATCTGCAGGCACAGGCAAAAACGCGATCGACTGGACCTTCCCTCACACCTGCAAAGCCGAGCTACTGTCCGTCGCCCTTCTGTAGCCCCGTGGACTTCGAGACGCAGTGCTCATCACAACAGAGGTGGAAGTTCAACTTGCCGCTCAACCCGGTTCCTCGAAGCTGCCGTTGCCGCTTGTCGAGATGAACGAAGGCCTTCGTGCTCCGCACGGCCGCACTTTCTGTTGAGAAGAAGTCATGCCATCGCAACTAGCGTTGGCGCGTAATAGAGCTTGCCCAGGAAAACTTCAGGACTGGATGCCCGCGCGCGGAAGACCCACCGCGACTCACAAAAGACCTCCGGGTGGGCCCATACGTTGCCTCAGTTGACAACCTCCGCTTCTGCGTGAGGTCATTGAATTGCCCTCACCGCGCAAAGCGCTTGCTGGCAGGGCCGTTCTAAACAAGCGTCTGTTCCGACTCCGCCGACACTGCGGCCAGGCGAGCGATTGCCTCGTTGCGCATGTCAATCTTGCGAATCTTGCCCGAAACGGTCAGTGGAAAGCTGTCGCGAACATCCATGTACCGGGGCACCTTGAAGTGCGCGAGGCGCCCGTGACAGAACTCGGCGAGAGCTTCGGCAGTCAGCGTGTCGACTCCCGGCTTGAGAATAATGCAGGCCATCAGTTCCTCGCCATACTTGTCATCGGGCACACCAATCACCTGCACGTCATGGATCCCCGGGTGCCGCAGCAAGAATTCTTCAACCTCGCGCGGGTAGATGTTCTCACCCCCGCGAATCACCATGTCTTTGATGCGCCCTTCCACCGTGATGTAGTCGTCGCTGTCCATGCTCGCGAGGTCGCCCGTGTGGATCCAGCCCTCGTCGTCGATGGCTTCTCGAGTTTTCTCCGGCTCATTCCAGTATCCCGAGATAACGCTGTACCCGCGCGTGCACAGTTCACCGATCTCGCCGCGCGCCAGCGTGTCACCGGTCTGCAAGTGCACGACCCTATTCTCCAGGTGCGGCATCGTGCGCCCGACCGTCGAGGTGCGGCGCTCGATCGTGTCGTCGCTGCGTGTCATCGTCGACACCGGTGAGGTCTCGGTCATGCCGTAGCAAATGGCCACGTCAACCATGTTCATTTCGCCAATCACGCGGTTCATCACGGCGACCGGGCACGTTGAACCGGCCATCACGCCGGTCCGCAGTGTGGACAGGTCATAGTCGGCGAAATCGGGCAGGGCGAGCTCGGCCATGAACATGGTGGGCACCCCATAGAGCGAGGTGCCGCCGTGATCCTGCACGGCCTGAAGGGCAGCGGATGCTGTGAAGCCGCGCCCCGGAATTATCGCGGCGGCCCCGTGCGAGTAGATGTTCAGGTTGCCAATGACCATGCCGAAGCAATGGTAGAACGGCACCGGGAGCACAACACGGTCGTGCTCGGTGTAGTGCAGCAGCTCGCCGATGAAGAAGCCGTTATTCAAAATGTTGCGGTGGGTCAGGGTCGCCCCCTTGGGGAAACCCGTCGTTCCCGACGTGTACTGCAGGTTGATCGGGTCGCTCGCACGGAGCTCGTCCATGCGGTCGCGAAGGTCGAGGCGGGAGAGGTCTGTGCCCGCATCGAGCACCGCACCAAAGGTGAACTCACCGGACTGGCTCGGGCGGTCCTCGTCATTGATGAAGACAAGTTCGCTCAGTTCGGAACAGCTCGCGAGCGCTTCACGCGCCATGCTCGTATACTCACTGTTCTTGTCGGAGGGGGCCGAGATAAGCATGCGCATGCCGCACTGCCGAATCACGTATTCAAGTTCGGCGATGCGAAACGCCGGGTTCACGTTTACGAGGATCGCGCCGATCTTGGCCGTCGCGTACTGAACGATTGTCCACTCGGCGCAGTTGGGCGACCAGATGCCCACGCGATCGCCAGGCTGAATGCCCAGGGCGAGGAGCCCCAGTGCCAGTCGGTCCACGACCGAATTCAGCTCGGCATAGTTCCACTGCCTGCCGGTCGCGACCTCGATCAGCGCGTCGCGATGTGGAAACCGCGCCACTATGTCTTCAAAGTGATCGCCGATCGTGGATTCCAGCAACGGTTGGTCTGACGGGCTCTGAGAGTACGACGACATGTGCAGGATCTCCTTTGATCACTGTGAATGGCCGTGACAGCGGTCACGCGTACAGTTAGTTGTCACTAACTGAAATTGAGGCTAGTCAGTCTGAACTGTGAAGTCCAGTTCCCGCGGTGACTCTCAAAACCTCTGCAGAAATTCTCAGTTGAAGCAATGAATCAACTTCCAAAACGTATTCACATGTGACGATGGGGCCCAACCCCAAAATGCTGTCTGGGTGCATCGTAGGTCTGGCGTCGCGCTATTCTCTGCGCACCCCCGAGCGCGGCATGAGCGCGCGGCGTCGAGTTTCTGGGCCGTCGCTTCCGATACCGCACCGAGCGGCTTGGCACTGACGCTGCCGTAGCGGTCACGGTAGGCCGCGACCGTGCACGAGCGCTGTCGCCACGTGGCAGATACCGTTCCCCGCCGGTTCCACAAAAATACGGTACCGGCAAACGGTTGAGCCCACGTTCTTCCCAGAATCGGCGGCCTCCGGCTACGTGAGCTCTCCACTGGGCGATGCACAATATTGCTCACCGATCCACGGTCGATCAGTATCTCCGAGGCCAAAGAGGCAACTGCGATCCGAGTCAGCGACATCACTGTTGACCAGGCTGGCGGTACCACCTTGCGTGTTCACCCGGCGAGCGTTTACCTGGCGGCGACGGGCACAAAGCTTGGGCCGCGGAACTTCGAGAACGAATACTCGTTGACCGAACTTGGCTCCACGTTTATTCAACGAATATCGGAGGTGGTGTGGAGTGAGTTCCGATGATGCGAGGTGATAAGCGAAGGGCCCGATCCGCATTTTCACGCCGATCGGACCCTTTTTTAGCCTTGGCATGGTGCACCCCCCCGGACTTGAACCGGGAACCCACTGATTAAGAGTCAGTTGCTCTGCCAATTGAGCTAGAGGTGCGTATTTCCGACCCGGACTGACCCGAACCGACTCTAGAGACTAACATCCTGGAGGGCTCCGATGCGAATCGAAACGCAAACCCGCGAGCCGGTCCCGCAATTACTATTCTTGGACGTGTGACCGAGCCCCGAACACCTTCCCTGGACGACGATCTTGCCCTCGCGACCCACCTCGCCGACGTGGCCGACGCCATCTCCCAGGAGCGATTCACCGCCCTCGATCTCGTCGTGACCGAGAAGCCGGACCACACACCGGTGACGGATGCCGACCAGGCCGTGGAACGCGCCATCCGCGCCGCCCTCGCCGAGCACCGCCCGACCGACGGCATACTCGGAGAGGAATACGGCGCCGAAGGCACAACCGCCCGGCAATGGATCATCGACCCCATCGACGGCACCGCCGGCTTCCTCCGCGGAATCCCGATCTGGGGAACCCTCATCGCCCTGGCCGTGGACGGGGTTCCGGTCGTCGGAATGGTCAGTGCGCCGGCGCTCGGCAAACGCTGGTGGGCGCGCACGGGCGGCGGGGCCTGGATGACCGACGAGCGCTCCCCCGCGGCGACGCCCACTCGGCTGCGCGTGTCCGGTGTGGCGACGCTCGACCACGCCTCCCTGAGCTACAACAGCATCCAACAGTGGGACCAGGCCGGGCAGCTGGCCGCCCTGCTCCGCCTCTCCCGGCAGGTCTGGCGCACGCGCGCCTACGGCGACATGTGGTCGTATATGCTGCTGGCCGAGGGACTCCTCGACATTGCGGGCGAATTCGACCTCAAACCGTATGACATGGCGGCCCTCGTGCCCATCGTGCAGGAGGCCGGTGGCCGGTTCACCTCCGTTGACGGCCGGGACGGTCCCTGGCACGGCAGCGCCCTGGCCACGAACGGCCTGCTCCACGAGGCGACGCTTGGCACCCTCGGCCTCGCTGAACCCTCGACGGCCGCCCTCTAGTGCCGGCCTGGTGGAACCGTCCGTCGACGGCACCGCTCGGAGTACTGCTCGGGGCCGCCATCACGCTCACCGGCTGCAGCGCGGTCGCCGATCTGCTGC
The DNA here is from genome assembly GCF_004402785.1 of Cryobacterium algoritolerans. Lineage (GTDB taxonomy): Bacteria > Actinomycetota > Actinomycetes > Actinomycetales > Microbacteriaceae > Cryobacterium > Cryobacterium algoritolerans. The sequence goes on along the minus strand of NZ_SOFP01000079.1, from coordinate 94,132 downwards.
CCGCGCCGCCGCCGAGCCCGACCGCCACCACGCGACAGGCAGCCACGCACATCGCGCCGCGCCTGGCGGTCGCCGATTGCCTGGACGACCTCGACGCAGCCTCCCCCGCCGGATTTCCGATCGTCCCCTGCGCCGCCCCGCACGGCTATGAGGTCTATGCGATCGTGCCCGTCCCGGGCGATGACTACCCCGGTGACGACGCGGTCACGGCGGCCGCGGAATCGGGTTGCGCCACTCGGTTCGATGCCTTCGCCGGGATCACCTACGGCAGGTCGGCTCTCGACTTCGCCTATCTGACGCCGACGGATTCGAGCTGGTTCGGCGGCCACGCGGTGACGTGCCTCATCTACGACCCGGCCGGGATGGTGACCGGGACCCTGGCGGATGCCTCGCGCTGAGTGATCGGGGCTGCCCAGGGGACCGTACTCTGGAGAGATGAGGATCAATGCCTTCACGGACGTGTGCCTGCGCGTGGCGATGCTCCTGGCCGCCGCGCCGGATGGCACCCTGCTTACCTCGCGAGTCATCGCCGACGGCGTCGGCACCCCTTACAGTCATGTCAGCAAGGCCATCATCCGGCTGCGGGGGCTTCAGATCGTCGAGGTGGTTCGAGGCCGGTTCGGCGGCGTGCGCATCAGCGCGGCCGGGCGCCGAACCACGGTCGGCTGGCTCATGCGCCAGCTGGACACCCGTGCCGACGTGGCCGACTGTGAGACCCCCCATGGGGACTGCCCACTCAGCGGCGGTTGCGGCCTTCGTGCCGCCCTGCGGCGAGCAAGGGAGGCCTTCTACTCCGAGCTGGACAACACGACGATTGCCAGCCTCGTCCCTCGTCGCGGAACCGGCTCCGTCGCCCTGACGTTGACCACAATGATCGGTAACACACCGTAGAACGGGCGCAGTGCGCATCCTTGTGGGCCCGAATGACGCAAACTAGCATTTGAGATGCTAGTTTGAGAGGCATTCCCCTCACCTCCCAAGGAGCCGGCATGCTGTCACCACAATCACTTCCCCTGATCGAAGCCACGCTCCCCCTTGTCGGTGGACGCATGCCCGAGATCGCCCAGAACTTCTACGCCCGGATGCTGACCGCCCACCCCGAACTCTTCGATGGCCTCTTCAGCCGCTCGAACCAGAAGAGCGGAACCCAGCAGCAGGCGTTGGCCGGCAGCATCGCCGTCTTCGCCACCTACCTGGTGAAGAACCCGGAGACCACTCCGGAGGCCATGCTCTCCCGCATCGCGCACAAGCACGTCTCCCTCGACATCCGTCCGGAACAGTACGACGTCGTCTACAAGTACCTCTTCGAGGCCATTGCGGACGAGCTCAGCGACGTGATCTCGGCCGAGATCGCCGCAGCCTGGACCGAGGTGTACTGGCTGATGGCCCACGCCCTGATCAAGCTCGAAAAGGGACTCTATGCGAACGCGGCCAGCGACAAACCGCTCGCCCCCTGGGTCGTGACCGGCAAGGAAGCGGCCGGGACGGACGCGATCACGTTCACCCTTGAGCCGGCGGACGATACCCCGGTCACGCCGAGCCTGCCCGGGCAGTACGTCAGCGTCACCGTGCGGATGCCGGACGGCATCCGCCAGGTGCGCCAATACTCGCTCTCCGCCGGCACCGCCACGACTCGGGTGTTCACCACCAAGCTCGACGCCGACGGCGAGGTCTCCCCCGCACTGCACCGCGACGTGCAGGTCGGCGACACCCTGATCCTCTCCAACCCCTGCGGCGACATCACCCTGGCCGAGGGCGAGACCCCGCTGGTCCTGGCCTCGGCCGGCATCGGCTGCACCCCGAGCGCGTCCATCCTCCGGTCGCTGGTGGACAGTGCGTCCAAACGCGAGGTGCTGGTCCTGCACGCCGAGAGCACCCTCGAGAGCTGGGCACTACGCGACCAGATGCGCGAGGACGTCGCCCTTCTCGAGACGGCCGAACTGGAGCTGTGGCTGGAAACCCCGAGTCTCGAAACCCCGAATGACGGCGCACACGATGGCTTCATGTCACTCAAGAATGTGGTGATCCCCGAGAACGCGTCGGTCTACCTGTGCGGCCCGCTGCCGTTCATGCGAAGCCTCCGGGCCCAGGCGCTGGAGTCCGGCGTTCCGGCTGACCGCATTCACTACGAGATTTTCGGCCCCGACCTCTGGCTCGCGAGCGTCTGACCCGCCAGGTTCTGGGGCCCGCCGGAATACCGGCGGGCCCCAGTCTGTTCAACTCCGCAAGTCCACGATCAGAAGATCCCGACAACAGGTGCAACCACCGTGAAGATCGCAGTCTACGGAGCCACCGGCATGGTCGGCCGGGAGATCGTCGCCGAGGCGCTCGCCCGCGGGCACGAGGTCACTGCCGTCACACGCACGGGGTCGACCGTGCCCGGTGCGACGAGAGTTGGGGTCGACATGGCGGATGCCGCCGCGCTGGCCGAGATCGCGGCGGCGCATGACGCGGTCGTACTGGCGACCGTGCCGAGCCGCACCGGGGAGAGCCACGAACCGTGGGTGGAGGCGGTGATCGCGGCGTTCGGCGCGGTCGCCGACACCCGCCTGCTCGTCGTCGGCGGGGCGGACACGCTCACTGTCGACGGCGCCCGGATCATCGACTCCCCCGACTTCCCCGCCGAATACAGGCCGGAAGGGCTCACCATGGCGCGGATCTACGACCCCTCCTCGGGGCGCGGCCGAGCCTGAATTGGACCATGCTCACCCCGGCTCCGATGATCCAGCCCGGGGAACGTACCGGCTCGTACAACCGGGGCACCGACTCCCCTGTCGGCCGCAGCATCTCCACCCAGGATTTCGCGGTCGCCATGCTCGACGAGATCGAGACCCCCGACCACGTTCGCGCCCGGCTCACTGTCGCCAACTGACGCGGCTCACCGCATACGAGTTGCGCCGGAGCCCAGGCCGCTGGTCTCCGCCGCGCAGCCGACCATACCCTGCCTGCGTCACGCCTCTTCGTCCCAACGGGTGCCGTCGAGGTCGCCGCGCAGTGTGCCGGTGGCCTCGTCGACGGCAGCTCCGACGGTGTCGGCGAACCGCTCCGGCGGAAACCGCCCGTTCAGCCCGTAGGCGCGCAGGTGGTCCTTGACCGGTCCCTTCATCTCGGCGAAGACGAGCGTGATCCCCCGGGAGGCGAGGAAGTCGTCAAGTTCGAGCAACTCGTCGACGGCGGTTGTGTCGATGTCCGTGATCGGCCCGGCCGCGAGGATGACGGTGCGCACCCCGCTGCCGGCCGCGGTAACGGTCGCCCGCACGTAGTCGTCGAAGATCCCGCCGTTGGCGAAGAAGAGCGGCGCGTCGAAACGCACGATCACGATGCCGGGCAACCGCTCACCGTCGGGGTGCCTGGACAGGTCGTGGTAACCGCGAAGGCCTCGGATGCGACCGAGTTCGGCCCGGTAGGGCCGCCACGCATGGCTGACAAAGGCGCCCAGCGACAGTGCGATCGCCACCGCGATGCCCTCGATCACCCCGACCACCAGCACACCCAGAAATGCCGCGAACGAGAGACCGGCATCGACCTTGTTCATCCGGACGAGCGCGACCAGGCCCTTGACGTCGACTAGCCCGGCCGCGGCGACCATGACCACGGCGGCGATGGTCGCCGCCGGGAGGTACCCGGTCAGGCCGGGCGCGAGCAGCATGAACGCCAGGATGAGAACGGCCCCGACAACACCGGTGAGCTGCGTGCGTGACCCTGCCTTCTCCGCCACGGGCGTGCGCGACGACGACGCCGAGATGGGGAAGCCGCCGAGCAGTCCGGCGGCAATGTTCGCCGCACCGATCGCTGCCATCTCCTGGCTGCCGTTGACGTTCTCGCCCCTGCGGGCCGCGAACGTGCGCGACAGCACGGCGGTGTCGGCGAAGGCGATGAGCGCGATTCCCAGGGCAGGGGCAACCAAAACGGCGACATCCGCCCAGCCCAGTCCACCGAGCGCGGGTGCCGGGAGGCCCTTCGGCAGCGCCCCCACGACACGCACGACATCCTGCAGCCCTAAGAGAACGGTCAGGACCGTGGCGAGCGCAACGGCAACAAGCACCCCGGGGATCCGGGTCCGGCCCCGGGAGAACAGCACGATGATGCCCAGCGAACCGAGCCCGAACAGCAACGCGATCGGGTTGGTCCGGCCGCCCAGAACGCCAGACACGATGGCGACGGCGTCGCCGAAGGGCGACGCCGATTCGATCGAGAAGCCGAGGAACGCCGGCAGTTGCGAGAGGATCACCAGCAACGCCAGGGCGTTGAGATAGCCGACCCGAATCGGCTTCGAGAGCAGGTCGGTCACGAACCCGAGCCGCAGGACCCCGCCGACGAGGAGAACCGACCCGACCATGATCGCCAGAAGACCCGCCAGGGCAACGGCGCGCCCGTCATTGCCCAGGGACAGGGGCAGGATCGCGGCCGCGATGATCGGCGCCAGCGCCGAATCGGGGCCGAGAACCAACACCCGGGACGGCCCGAACAGTGCGTAGGCGGCCAACGGAATGATCGTGGCATACAGGCCGGTAGCCGGCGGGAGTCCCGCAACCTCCGCATAACCGATGCCCACCGGGATGAGCAGCGCAGTCAGTACCGCGCCCGCGCGCAGATCGGGAAACAGCCACGCGCGCCGATAACCCAGCGCCGTGTCGATCCCGGGCACCCATCTCCGCAGCCACTTGGAAGCCATGCAGCTCCTCCCACGGCCCATTGTGGCGCATCGGCCGGCTTCCATCGCCGACCCGGTGGGGAATTGGTTACGGACCTGCCAGAAGACGGCCCCGGCTCGCGAACGTCGTCTCGCGTTCATCCGGAGTCTCTGTGAACGGCGTCGGGGCGTCTTGCCGCGTTCCTAGCGTGGGGATCATGACAATCAAGACATCCACCGGGCTGGTCGCCCTCCTCACGCTCGGCCTCGTCGGCGGAATTGCCGCCGCTGCCACGGCCCCCAACGTCGCCGGGCCGCAAGGGGACGGAACAGCCCTGACGCCGGTGGGCCAACGGGTCACACCGACGGGTCGGCAGACGAACCTGGGCGATCTCCCCCTGAACTCCGCTCTCTCCCCGGACGGGAAAACGCTCATCGTCACCAACAACGGCCAGGGCACGCAATCGCTGCAGGTCGTTGATGTGGCGGCCGGCGCGGTAGTGCAGACCATTCCGTACGCGTCCCCGGAGTCTTTGTACATGGGACTCGCCTGGAGCAAGGACGGTACGAAGGCCTTCGCCAGCGCCGCAGCAAATTCCAAGATCCGCACCTACTCGTTTGCCCACGGTGTCCTCACGGAGGGCGCCTCCCTCCCGCTTCCCACCACCACCCCCGACGGCACCGCCCTGAACCTCTTCCCAGCCGGCCTGGCGCTGACCGGTGACGGGACGCGCCTGGTCGTCGCAGACCAACTCGCTGACGCGGTATCCATCATCGATCTCGCCACCGGCGCCGTCGCGACCACCCCCGTCGGCCACCGCCCGCTCTCGGTGACGCTGGCCGCGGACGGACTCACCGCCTATGTGACCAACCAGGGTGCCGCCACCGTGTCGGTGGTCAGTCTGACCTCCGCACCCATCGTCACCGGCACCCTGGAGGCAGGACTACATCCGAACAAGTCGGTGCTGGCCCCGGATGGCGGTCACCTCTATGTGGCCGACGGGGACGCCGATGCGATCTCGGCCATCGACCTCGCAGCCGGCACCACGTCGTCGATCAGCGTGTCGCCTTCAAAAGACTCACCGGTCGGGTCGAATCCCACCGGGCTTGCCCTCAACACCGACGGATCTAAGCTCTTCGTGAGCAACTCCGGAAACAATGACGTGGCGATCATCGACCTCGGCTCGCAGACCGTCGACGGGGTGGTACCTGTGGGGTGGTACCCCACGTCCCTGTCCTTCGCCGACGGGCGGCTGCACACCACGAACGCCAAGGGCCTGGGCGCCGGACCCAACAACGGCGCAGGGCATCCTGACCCCGAGTCCAGTGCGGCGACGGCGGAGAACCAGTACAGCGGCTCGATGATCACCGGCACGTTGAGCAGTTTTGAGATTCCCGTCGGCGGGGACCTGCAGAGGGCGACCCGGCAGGTCGCCAGCAACAACCGCTCCGCGGAGGCGGAGGGTGAGGTGATCCCCCGCAAGCCCGGCCAGGACAGCCCGATCAAGCATGTGATCTACGTCGTGAAGGAGAACCGCACCTACGACCAGGTGCTGGGCAGCCTCGGCCGGGGCAATGGGGACCCGGCCTTGAACCTCTTCGGCGATGAGTCCGCCCCGAACATGCGCGCCCTGTCGAAGCAGTTCACCACCATCGATAATTTCTATGCCGATGCCGAGGTCAGCGCCAACGGCTGGAACTGGGTGGCATCGGCGAACTCCAACCCGTACGCGGAGCAGATGTGGCCGGCCAACTACTCCGGCCGAAAGGCCCCCTACCCCAGCGAGAACGCAACCCCCGAGATTGCCGCGCAGGAACCCGACAACACGTATGTCTGGCAGCGTCTGGCCCAGGCGGGCGTCAGCTTCCGCAATTACGGCTTCTTCGTCGGCCTGGCCGGAGGGAAGGCCGTGTCACAGGACCCGGTGCTCGACGCCCAGACCGACCACGATTATCGCGGCTATGACCTCTCCTGCCCCGATTCCGCGGGCACCTTCGCACCGCTGAAGACGGACTGTGGTTCACCCCGGATCGACGAGTGGTCCAGGGACTTCGCAGCCAACGTCGCCGCAGACACAGTGCCAACGGTACAGTTCGTTCGACTCCCCAACGACCACACCCAGGCCACCCGGGTCAGCAAACCCACACCGAAGGCCTACGTGGCCGACAACGACTTCGCGCTGGGCCAGCTGGTGGACACCGTGTCGCACTCCCGGATCTGGGGCGATACCGCGATCTTCGTCACCGAGGACGACGCCCAGAATGGGCCCGACCACGTCGATGCCCACCGCACCGTCGCCTTGGCGATCAGCCCGTACACCCAGACCGGAAAGGTGGATTCCACCTACTACAGCACCGCATCGATGGTGCACACCATCGGGCTGCTCGCAGGCATCCAGCCGATGACCCAGTTCGATGCGTTCGCGACGCCGATGAGCGCGTCGTTCACCTCGACCGCCGTGAACAAGCCGTATTCGGCGATCAGGCCGAGCTACGACATGACGACCATCAACGCAGCGAACGCGCCGCTGGCCGGAAAGGTCGCAGGGCAGAACACGGACACCGAGGACAAGATCGACGAGCAGCTGTACAACCGGGCCATCTGGCAATCGGTGAATGGAGCCGGTTCGGCCATGCCTCAACCGAAGCACGATGTCATCGGTTCGGGCACCGCAGCCGGAACGGACGACGACAACAACTGATCGAAAAAAAGAATGGCCCGGTTCCCTGGGGATCCGGGCCTTTCTGTGTCAACGTACTCGGAAGCGGCAACAGCGCGTGATAGCGACCGATGGTGGAGATGCGGGGAATTGAACCCCGGTCCACTGCTGTGGTCATATGCCTTCTACGGGTGTATCCAGTGAAATCGTTCTACTCGGCTCCGGAATTTGACACTGTCATCTAATCCGACGAGCCCAGCCCTCGTTCAAGTCCCCCTACACCCCGCGGCTCAGAGTAGGAGCAAGCTCTCTAAATGACGTCAGGAACCGGGTAGAGAGCATTCCCGGTCTGGCGGACTTCTTAGTGCGCTCGCTTAGGCAGCGAGGGCGAAGTCAGTGCGGTTTGAATTGGCACTTATTGTTTTGCAGAGATCGTTTGCGAGATAACCCTGCATCCTCGACCCGCTTCTCATAATTGCGCAGGCAATGTCGAAACCGATCATCCCCATATGCACCCTCTGCCGTCGCACGGCAGTGCCGTCGCGGCATTCGAGTGGGTCACTATCACGCGCTGTTGATTTTCCAAGGCTGCGCGACCCGTTCTGATGAACTACCCGTGCAGCCCTTAACTCTACAACAAAAACGCGTTCCCGTCGAGGCCCGCGAACGACGTCACCTGGTCTAGACAAGCTCGACCACCTGGCCGAGCGTGCCGAGACCCCGAGGACGGGACCTAGTCGCCCAGGTTCTTTCTCGCCGAAATGGCCCGATCGGACTCGCGTTTGTCCTGGCGTTCCCGCAAGGTCTGGCGCTTGTCATACTCCTTCTTGCCCTTGGCGACCGCGATCTCCACCTTTGCATTGCCGTTGCTGAAATAGATTCGGAGCGGGACGAGGGTATAGCCGCCCTCTTTGGTTTTGTGGCTGATCTTGATGATCTCCTGTTTGTGCAGGAGGAGCTTGCGCTTGCGCCGCGGCGGGTGGTTGGTCCAGGTTCCCGCCTTGTACTCCTGGATGTGCACGGCATCCAACCAGACCTCGCCGGACTCGATGAATGCGTAGCCGTCTACAAGGGAGGCCCGACCGGCTCGGAGCGACTTGACCTCGGTGCCGCTGAGCACCATCCCGGCCTCATACGTCTCCTCAATGAGATAGTCGTGGCGTGCCTTGCGATTGGTCGATACGACCTTCTCGCCTTGTTCCCTGGGCACGGCTTGCTCCTCAATGACGGTGGTTGTGGCAGTCCGGTGGCGGCCAGCCCATAAGTCTAGCCTGCGGGTGACGCTACCGGATCAAACCTTGAGATAGCGCGTGATCGCGAAGTTCGCCGAGAAGGCCGCCAGCACCGCGCCGACCACAAGCAGGATGGGCACCACAACGAGGGCGTCCTGCATCCCCACCAGCGAGAAGCCCTTGAGCCGTTCACCGAGGTAGCCCTGCACGAACCAGTTCACGAGAGCCACGATCGCACCGCCGGCCAGCAGGGAGCCGAGCAGCGCCGCGAAGACGCCTTCGAGGATGAACGGCGTCTGGATGAACCGGTTCGATGCGCCGACGAGCCGCATGATTCCAAGTTCCCTACGTCTCGAGAACGCGGAAAGTCGGATCGTGGTGGCGATGAGCAACGCGGCCGCCACGAGCATCAACGCGGCGATCCCGATCGCGGTGTAACTGGCCACGTTGAGAACCGAGAAGATCTGGTCGAGGTACTTACGTTGGTCGGCGACGTTCTCGACCCCTGGGATGCCGGACAGGCTTTCCACGAGTACGTCCGATTGTGACGGGTCCTTCAGGTTGACCCAGAAGGTCTGGTTGAGCTGGTCCGGCGTCACGTAGTCGGCCACCGGGTTGCCCGCGAACTGCTTCTTGAAGTTCTGGAACGCCTGATCGTGCGTTTCGAAGTAGTACTTGGCGATGAACGGAGCGAGGGTCGGTGACACCAGCTGTGCCTTGACCGCGTTAATCTGGTCTGCCGACGCCTCGCCGGCTGTGCACGTCTCGCCGGGCGAGATGGCGGTGCACATGTAGATTCCGACCTGGGCGCGGTCGTACCAGAAGTTCTTCATCTGGCCGATCTGCATCTGCATCAGGATGGCGGCGCCGACGAAGGTCAACGAGATGAAGGTCACGAGCACGACCGACACCACCATGGAGGCGTTGCGGCGCAGGCCGTTCGCGGCCTCGGAGAGCACAAGTCCGAGTCTCATCGGGTGGGCCCCACGTTCTGTTCGCCGGACTGGTCCGTTTTTTCGCCGGGCGAACGCAGGCCGAGCTTCTCGGCGAGCGTCAGCTGCTCCGGCACGTCGTGCTGGGTGACCGGCAGCGCCGGCCGGGCCATTGGGCGTCCTGACTCGGCGGACGGCGCCGGTTCCGGATCCGCCTCGAGAGGCGGAAGGGGCATGCCCGTGTCGGCGGCAATGACGGCGGCCTGTTCGCGCCCTGCCCTGCCCGGCGCGGGTTCGTGACGCGTGGCTGGCACGGCGACGGGGGCCGACGGGAAGGTGAGCGGCTCGGAGGGCGTCGGCGCGAAGACCGAGGCGAGCCGTGGGGCCGGGGCCGGGACGACGGGGGTGCGAGCCGCAGGCAGCTGGGTGACTGGCATCTGGGTGACTGGCATCTGTGTGACTGGGACGCTTGCGCGCCGATGGGTTCCGGCGCCCTCGGTGATGGTCGGAATCGCCGCGGTGGCATAGCCGCCCTGGCGCTCGTCCCGAACGATCTTGCCGCTGGCAAGTTCGATCACCCGGCGCTGCATCTGGTCGACGATGCCGGCCTCGTGGGTGGCCATGATCACCGTTGTACCGCCGGCGTTGATCCGTTCGAGCAGGGCCATGATCCCGGCGCTGGTGGTGGGATCCAGGTTTCCGGTCGGCTCGTCCGCGAGTAACACCTGCGGTTTGTTCACGATCGCGCGGGCGATGGCCACGCGCTGTTGCTCACCGCCGGAGAGTTCATGCGGGAAGCGCTGCGCCTTCTCGGCCAGGCCGACCATCTTCAGGGTGTCCGGAACTGCTTCCTGGATGAATCCCCGGGATTTGCCGATCACCTGGAGGCTGAACGCGACGTTGTCGAAGACCGTCTTGTTCGGTAGCAGGCGGAAATCCTGGAAGACGACGCCGAGATTGCGCCGGAAGTAAGGCACCTTGCGGTTGGAGATCGACCGGAGATCCTGGCCGAGCACGTGGATGCTGCCGCTGGTTGGTCGGTCTTCCTTCAGGACCAGGCGCAGGCAGGTCGACTTGCCCGAGCCGGAGGCACCGACGAGGAAGACGAACTCACCGCGCAGCACTTCGACGTCGATGTCGTCCAAAGCGGGTCGGTTCGTTCCCGGATACTTCTTGGTGATGTGGTCAAAGCGGATCATGGCCCCTTGAGCCTAAGCAGGCATCCGGGTTTTTCCTACTGCGACATACCGAACCGCAGACTCGGCCCGGATGCGGTTCAGTCCTTCGGCGCCTGCTTGCGCCAGCGGATGCCCGCGGCGATGAACGGATCGAGGTCGCCGTCGAACACCTGGCTGGGATTGTTGGTCTCATAGTTGGTGCGCAGATCCTTGACCATTTGGTAGGGCGCGAGCACATAGCTGCGCATCTGGTCGCCCCAGCTCGCGGTGATGACGCCGGCCAGTTCCTTCTTGGTCGCGGCCTCCTGCTCGCGCTGCAGGAGGAGCAAGCGGGACTGCAGTACGCGCATGGCGGCGGCGCGGTTCTGGATCTGGCTCTTCTCGTTCTGACAGCTCACCACGGTGCCGGTCGGCAAGTGGGTGATCCGCACGGCGGAGTCTGTCGTGTTCACCGACTGTCCGCCGGGTCCACTGGAACGGAACACGTCAACCCGGATGTCGGTGTCGGGGATCTCGATCGATTCGGTCTGCTCGATCAGTGGCACGACCTCGACCGCCGCGAACGACGTCTGGCGCTTGCCGGCCGAGTTGAACGGGCTCATCCGCACGAGCCGGTGCGTGCCGGCCTCCACGCTCAGGGTGCCGAAGGCGTAGGGGGAATCGACCTGGAAAGTCGCGGACTTGATGCCGGCTTCCTCGGCGTAGCCGACGTCGAGGACCTGCACGGGGTAGTTGTGTTGTTCCGCCCACCGTAGGTACATTCGCAGCAGCATCTCGGCGAAGTCGGCCGCGTCGACGCCGCCGGCGCCGGAACGGATTGTCACCACCGCGGGGCGCTCGTCGAATTCCCCGTTGAGCAGCGTCTGCACCTCGAGCTGGCCGAGCACCTTCTGCAGGCCGGCCAGTTCGGTCGACGCCTCGTCCGCGGATTCCTGGTCGCCCTCGGCGTTCGCCAAGCCGACCAGCACCTCGAGGTCGTCCAGACGGGACTCGATGCTCACGAGGCGGGCCAGGTCCGACTGCCGGTGACTGAGCTCGCTGGTCACCTTCTGGGCGTGCTCTGAATCGTCCCACAGGTCGGGTGCGCCGGCCTGTTCGCTCAGGTCAGCGATGTCGGTGCGAAGCCGATCGATGTCGATCACCGACCGGATGTCGTCAAAGGTGGCCCGCAGTGCGGCGATCTGCTCCGAAAAGTCCAGCTCAATCATGTCGAACCCCAGCCTACCGGGCCGCCCGGCGGAGGCCAGTGCCGCGCGAGTGCTGAAGTAGCATCGAGGAGCCATGAGTAACGCCGAACGCTCCTTCAGCCTGCGCTCCGTTGCCCTCGCCGCGTTCCTGCCGACCCTGCTCTTCTCGATCGGCGAGGGAGCGATCATCCCGTTGATCCCGATTGTCGCCAACAACCTCGGGGCATCCCTCGCTGTGGCCGGGCTCATCGCAGCCATGATCATGGTCGGCGAGCTGATCGGCGACATTCCCAGCGGCTGGGTGGTCTCCCGGATCGGCGAGCGCATTGCGATGATCTGGGCCGCCGTGCTCTCGATCATCGCCGTGCTGATCTGCATCGCCGCACCGAATCCGCTCGTGCTGGGCCTGGGTATCTTCCTGGTCGGGCTCGCGACGGCCGTGTTCGCCCTGGCCCGCCACGCCTTCATGACCACGTACGTCCCACTCGCCTACCGGGCCCGGGCCTTATCCACCCTCGGGGGTATCTTCCGGGCCGGCTGGTTCATCGGGCCGTTCATTGCCACCGGCCTGATCCGGGTGACCGGCAGCACCCAGTCGGTGTTCTGGGTCTTCGTGGTGTGCTGCCTGGGTGCGGCCGCCATGCTGCTGCTGCTGCGCGACCCGTCGAGCACCTTCGGGACGCCGGAAACGGCCGTCGCCGGGAACGGCACGACGCGCAGCGCGGGCGAGGAGCTCGCCGCCGAGGAATCCGAGGGGCTCTTCCGCACCATCTGGAGTTACCGGGCCGTGCTCGGCAAGCTGGGCACCGGGGCGGGCCTGATCGGCGCCATGCGCGCCACCCGCACGGTGCTCCTCCCGCTCTGGGCCGTGAGCATCGGCATCAATGAACCGGATATCGCGCTGATCATCGGCATCGCCGGCGGCATCGACTTCGCCCTCTTTTACGCCAGCGGGCAGATCATGGACCGGTTCGGCCGGTTGTGGACGGCGCTGCCGTCGATGGTCGGGCTCGGGGCCGGGCACCTCGTGCTCGCGTTCACGCACGACGTTACGTCGAACGTGGAGTGGTTTATCGCGGTGGCCATGTTCCTGTCACTGGCGAATGGGATCGGCAGCGGCCTCCTGATGACCCTCGGGGCGGACCTTGCGCCCGAGAACAACCCGGCGCCGTTCCTCGGCGCCTGGCGGTTCACCGCCGACCTCGGCGGCGCCGCCGCTCCCCTGGCAGTGTCCGCGCTGACCGCACTGGTGTCCCTGTCGCTGGCCAGCGGCGTGATGGGAATCTTCGGGCTGTTCGGGGCCGTACTGCTCGGGCGTTACATTCCGCGCTATGCCCCTCGCCGCCGCCGCCCCCGGCCTTAGGGTCCCCGGGGCCGCAGGATTCTCCTGCCGTGGTCGCCGTCGGCCGCGGCCGACTCTGCTCTTCGGCGAATGCTCGTCAGCGGAATGCCGGCCGCACCGATGGCGTTGAATGGTGACATGCCATTGCACGGAGAATACGAACCCAGTCCGCAAAAATGGGTGCGCGACCAGGTTGAGCTCTACGAGAGCTCGGGCGGAATCCGGGGAACAACGATGCGCGGGATGCCGGTGGTCGTGCTGACCACAATCGGCGCGAAGTCGGGAAAGCTGCGCAAGGTACCGCTGATGCGGGTCGAGCACGAAGGCCGGTATGCCGCGATCGCCTCACTCGGCGGCAGCCCGAAGAACCCCGTCTGGCACGCAAACGTGGTCGTGCATCCGCTCGTTGAGCTACAGGACGGCCCTCGAAAATGGGAGATGGTCGCCCGCGAGGTCACCGGCGGCGAACGGGACGAATGGTGGTCCAGGGCGGTGGCCGCGTACCCCGACTATGCGGACTACCAGACCAAAACCGACAGGGTGATTCCGGTCTTCGTGCTCGAACCCGCGTCCGCGGCCTGATGAAAACCCGGTCGGCGACCCGCGGTCCGCTCCTCGACCCGATTCGTCTGGTCGGGTTGGTCGGCGCCGACGGCTCCGAACTCCGGGCCGGCGGAAGCTACGACGCGCAGTCCTTCGACGGCTGTGACCTGTCCGACCGGGACCTCACCGGAATCGACTTCCTGGAGTGCGAGTTCCGCCGGGTATCCCTCGACGACGCGTCCCTGCGGGGGGCATCCGTGGCCGAGTGTGTGGCCGCCGAACTGCACGCCGCCGTGCTGAAGGCGCCGCGCTCACGGTGGCGCGACGTGCGCATCGAACGCTCCAGGCTCGGCTCGGTCGAACTCTACGAGTCCGACCTTCTCAGTGTGCAGATCGACGGATCCAAGCTCGATTTCGTGAACCTGCGGAACTCGAAGCTGACCGATGTGCTGTTCTCCAACTGCATCATCGAGGAACTCGACCTCGGCAGCGTCGTCGCTCAGCGCGTCGAGCTGCGCGGCTGCCGGATCGGCACGCTCGACCTGTCCGGCGCCACCCTCAAGCACGTCGACCTGCGCGGGGCCGAGTTCAGCGTCATCCGCGGCCTCGACGGCCTGCGCGGAGCGACCATCGACGACCAGCAGTTGAGCCTGCTCGCTCCCCCGCTGGCCGGTCACCTCGGCATCATCGTCGAGTAGCCCGGTCGGGCCTGGCCCCGCAGGTGTCAGGAGATGACGCCCGCCGTGACCTCCAGGTCGGATTTGGGGCGTTCCCGCTGGGTGGCGATCGCCGCCCCGGCCGCCACGCACACCACGAGGATCGCGATCTGCTGCTGCAGCAGGAACGTCTCCCCCAGAACCAGGGCGCCGAACAGCGCGGCGATGACCGGGCCGAAGCTGGTGATGATCGCGTAGAGCCGAGGGGTGATCCGGCGCAGGATGAACGTGTCGAGCGTGTACGGGAAGGCCGATGAGAGCACCCCGACCGCGAGGAGCAGCCCGAGGACACCCCAGTCCAGGCTGGAGTAGTCGACCGTGACCAGGGCGAACGGTACGAGCAGAGCCAGGCTGACGACGCTCGCCACCGAGATGCCTTCCAGACCGGGGAAGGTCACCGCCACCCGCCGGGTGAGCAGGATGTAGGCCGCCCAGGCCGCCGCGGCGGCGAGGGCGAAGAGGATCCCGGAGAGGTTGAGCTCCCCCGTCGACCACGTCAGGAGCAACACCCCGGCGGCGGCCGCGCTCGCGCACACGAAGTCGATCGGCCGACGCGACGACGCGAGGGCCAGGGCGAACGGGCCGAGGAACTCGATCGTGGCCGCAACACCGAGGCCGAGCAGGTCGACGGCCTCGTAGAAGGTCAGGTTCATGATCGCGAGCACCAGCCCGAGGGCCAGGGCCGGCCACAGCACACGCCAGGAGAGGGTTGAGCGCTTCGGACGATAGAACGGCAAGACGGTGCAGGCCATCACGAGCTGCCTGGCCGCCACGACCACGGGAGAGCCGACAAGCGGAATCGCGAGCCCGGCAAGGGATGAACCGAAGTTGATGCTGACCTCGGTCGCGAGCTGGGCACCCGCGCCGGTCACGCGGTCACGCTGGGCGGTCACGGCTCTCCTCGTCCGCACCCGGTCGGGCGCGCTTTTCGAGAGTACCGGGTCACCGGTCCCGCTCCGGGCACCAGAGGGATGCCCCGGCTACCGGAACACCGACCGCGCGACGGCCGTCACCTCCAGCGGCACACCCTCCGGCAGAAAGAAGACCAGTACCGGTGGGTGCCAGACCGAGCCCAGCGCGACAGTCGCGCTCTGCCCGTCGGCAGAGCCTGCCCCGGTCAATTCGACCTCGTCGACGCCGCCGTGGGGTGCAGCCGCCAGATAGTCTTCGGCCGCCGCCCGCACCTCGTCGGATCGGAGCACGGGCCGCGGGACCGGCCCGGCCGGATCATCGGTGACGCCCACCGCGTCGAGCGAGAAGGACTCGGCGCCGGCGAGCGCCGCACCGTCGGCCAGGGTGAGCAACCGCTTGCGCTCCAGGTAGAGCGAGCTGGCGGCCACGACGACGAGGATCAGCACGAGGGCGAGGAACGCGTAGAAGATCGTCAGGACCAGAGTCGATCCCCCCTCGTCCGATCTGAGTCTCCACGCGGCGCGATGGATCGCGGCGAACCTCCCTTCCGGACAACCTGAAGTGGGCCGCGACATCAGCCGGCCCTCCGGAACCGGGACACCGTCTGGGTTGCAACGGCTTCCATCGGGATGCTCGCCGCGCTTCGCAGGGAGAGCAGGTCGGGTACCAGCGGCAACGCCACGCGGATCCGCACCGTGACGGAGACCGTGCTCCGCCGGGCCAGGCAGCCTCCTGCTCCGCAGTCGATACTCACCGCGGCACCGTTCCCGGCGATGCCGTAGTCATCGAGCCCGACCTGCACCGCCCGGAGCGCCCCGGCGCGAGCCGCGGCCTCATCTGGTGCCTGCACGTACACACGAGCAGCCTGTCGGGCGGCGCCCTCCACCGCGAACGCCCCGCCCTGCAGCGCCGACATGGCCAGCACGAGGTAGACGAGAGGAACGAGGAGAATCGTTCCGGCGGTCATGAACTCGAGTGCGGCCGACCCGTCTTCCTCCGCCAGGAGCCTGCCGACGGACCATCGATTCCCGGCATGCGCCTTCCACTCCGTGCCGCCGGTCCGCTCAGTCGAGGCCTTCCACGGCGGCATGCCCCACCACCTCCAGACCGCGATCGAGTCCGAGGAGTCCGAGTAGCGGGAGCGGGGCGATGACCCGAACCTGGACACTCGGGTAGCCGTCGTATTCGCCGTAGTCGGCGACGACATCCGTGGCGTAGCCGGGACCGAGCGCGGCGATGACCAGCTCCCTGGTGCGCGCGACACCCTCGGCCAGGCTGCTGTCAGCCAGCGCGGCGAACCGTGCGCCCTCGGCCGCCGCGTCGAGTGCGGTATTGCGCACGTGCAGGGCGAGCGCGAGTTGCATGACGGTGAGGGTCAGCACCGTGAGAAGCGCGCCCACCAGCACGAACTCGGCCGCGGCCGATCCTCTGTCGCCGGCCAGGCCGGATGGGCGTCGCAGGAGAGCCATCGTGCGCGGTCAGAAACCGCTCACGCGGTTGATGGCCTGCTGGAACACCCCGCTCAGGGCAGGGCCGGCCAGACCCCAGATGATGATGACCAGCCCGGCGGTCATCAGCGTGATCAGGACCCAGCCCGGGACATCCCCGGTTTCGTCGCTCCACAGGGCCAGGAAACGCCGCCGCAATGTGGTCATCATGCTCCTCTTTTCCGTGGGTATGGCGGGGTGGATGGTTGATCAGAATCCCGATTGCAGGATGAACAAACCGGGGAAGACCGCGAACAGGATGGTCAGGGGAAGAATGAGAAAGACCAGGGGCACGAGCATGGCCACCTCCTTCTTGCCGGCCACCTCGAGCAGCTCCCGTTTGGCGCTGTCCCGTGAGTCCTGCGCCTGGGCCCGCAGAACCTCGGCCAGGGGCGTGCCGCGGTCGAGCGCGCCGGAGACCTGGTCGACGAGACGGGTCACCGCCGGAAGGTGAAGGCGATCGGACAGTGTCCTCAGCGCGGAGTGCAGCGGCAGGCCGATGCGCACATCGGCGACAACGCCGGCGAATTCGCGCGACAACTCCCCCGTGCTCGTTCGGGACACCCGGGCGAGGGAATCGAGGATTCCTTCCCCCGCCGACAATGAAAGAGTGAGGAACTCCAGGATCGTCGGCAGTTCGCTCTGCATCCGCGCCAGCCGGGCGGTCGCCGAGCGGGTCAGAAACCAGTCCCGCGCCAGAGCGCCGCAGAGTCCGGCCAGCACGGGCAAGACGACCGACACCACAACGGGCATCAAGCGGAATGCCGGCAGCACGAGGGCAAGACCACCGCCCAGCCCGAACGAGACGAGAGCCCAGACCACTTGCTCGGAACGGAATCGATCGACGCTGTGCTCCGCCCCTGACTGGCGCAGGCGTCGCTCGATGCCGTCCGCCCCGCCGAGCACAGCCCCGAGCAGCCGCTTCAGAGAATCGAATGCCGGGCCGAACAGGGTTCCGAGCACGGGGATCGGGTCTACCGACCTTCGGCCGGCGAACGCACGAGCCTCCGCGGACACGTCCAGGATGTACGGGGCGAGCCTGTGCACGAGCCGGGGCCGGCTGAGACGCGGGATTGTGCTCACCATCGACCACAGGCCGACGCCCAGCCCGCAGCCAAAGAACAGCCCCCAGGCCAGCGACGCACTCACCGGAACCACCGGCGTTCCTCCGGGAGCCGGCCCAGGGCCACCATCACCCGGTAGGCCACGACCGACATGCCCAGTCCGCCGAGGACGACGGCCGCGCCGGCGTTGGTGTTGTAAGCGACGGCTGCCTCCGGCCGCGACCCGAGGAGCAGCAGGATCACCCATGGCGCCGCCACTCCCAACCGTGCGGCATTCACCACCCATGACTGGCGGGCCTCGACCTCGGCCCGAATGGCCGCATCCTGCCGGAGCCAGGCGGCAAGGCTGCGGAGCACGACCGTGAGGTCACTGCCGCCGACCTCCCTGGCCATCCGCAGGGTCTCGAGGATGCGATCGGCGATCGGGTCGGCCAGGGACTCCTTCAGGCGGTCCACGGCATAAGCGAAATTGCCGGTGGACCGATAGTCCCCGGCGAACGCCGCGAACGCCGCTCTGGTCGCCGCCGGGCCTGTATCCGCCAGGCTGCTCACGCTGTCGGGGAGGGCCAGACCCGACCGCACTGCGGACACGAGGTGGTCGACGACGTCCGGCCAGACCGTTCGGCTGGCACGCCGCGCTGTCCGCGCACGCCAGGAGACAACCAACGCAGGCAAGGCAGTGCCGCCCAGCCCCGCGACGATCGAGAGCGACCCGATGCCCAGGAACGCCTCGGCCAGCGCGAAGCCGGCCAGCCCGAGGACAAGGGAAATCGCCGCGAACGCGGGTAGGGGAAGCGCCCCCAGACCGGCCTGGGTCAGGGCCGCCCGGAAGGCTCCTCGCGACCGACCCCGCCCGGGATCTTTCGCCCCGAGCGTCGGCCAGAGGAACGGCGATGCCAGCAGCAGCAGGCCGGCACCGAGCAGGCTCCCGAAGATGATGATCATGCCGCACCAGCACACAGCACGATGGCGGGGTCGAGCCCGGCAGCCAGGAACTTGGTGAGCTTGCCGGGGTGACCGCCGGTCGCCGTGAGCGTTCCGCCCTCAATCAGGAAGATGGGGCTCGCTTCGATCACGGGGCCGGCGAGCCGACCGCTTGGCGCCAGGATCTCGATGACGCGGCGACGGCCGTGCCGATCGATTTCGCAGTGCACCACGATATCGATGCAGCCCGCAACGGTCGGCAGCACGAAGGCCGAGTCGATGTTGCGACCGGCCAGGAGCGGGAGCGTGGACAACTTGGCCAGGGCATCCCGTGCGCTGTTGGCGTGAATCGAACACATTCCCGGGAGCCCACTGTTGAGCGCGATCAACAGGTCGAGGCTCTCCGCCTCGCGCACCTCGCCGACAATGAGCCGGTCGGGGCGCATCCGCAGGGACTCCTTGATCAGCCGGCGCAGGGTGATCTCGCCGGTGCCCTCCAGGCTCGGCTGGCGGCACTGCATGGCCACGACGTCGCGGGCGGCGAGGTCAAGTTCGAAGGTCTCCTCCACAGTCACGATCCGCTCGTTGCGGCGCGTGGCGGTGAGGAGTGCGTTGAGCATGGTGGTCTTGCCGGTCTGTGTCGCGCCGGAGACGAGGATGTTCTGCCCTGACAAGACGCACATCCGCAGGAATTCCGATGCCTGCTGGGTGAGAGACCCCAGTCCCACCAGCTGGTTCAGGTCGCGGACGCGCCTGGTGAACTTGCGGATGTTCACCGCCCAGTGCCTTCGGGTGATGTCCGGGATGACCACGTGTAGTCGTGAGCCATCCGGTAGGGACGCATCTACGAACTGTATGTAAACTGACGAAATGAAGAGGGTAGCGATATATGCGCGTATGAGCTCAGTTCGCAAGAGGGGCGACCAGTCGGAAGCGGACGCGCTCGAACTCTTAGGGACCGCTGGTGTTGACAGGCAGGTCGCGGACTGTCGTCAGAAGGCTCTGGACGAGAACCTCTCGGTCGTCGCTGAGTTTGTGGATAACAACCGGTCAGCATATGACCGACGTAAGAAGCGTCCCGAGTGGGAGAAACTCAAACTTCTTATTGCTGATGGGGCGATCGAAGGGATCGTTGTTTGGCACGCAGATCGCCTCTATCGGCATCCAGGCGATGTGAACGAAATCATCGATCTAATCGAGACCGGGGCCGGCCTGGAGATCTTCGCTTGCCAATCCGGCAGAGTCGATCTGAATACCTCTGCAGGCAAGATGGTTGCCCGGATCATGGGAGATGTGAGCTGGCAGGAAGTAGAGCACAAAGCCGAGAGACAGAGCCGTCAAATTCTTGAGACGGCTAAGCAGGGCCTCTCCCATGGCGGACCGATACCGGTGGGCTACAAAAGAGGCGCACACCCCGGCGAGCGCGTCATTGACGACGAGCAAGCGGCGATCCTGCGTGAAGCAGCCAGACGATATTTGGAGGACGGTGCCAGTCTCAACGCGATCACGATGTATGCGCGCGACGAGTTGAAGCGCCCAAAGCTTAAACCGATTTCGATGAAGGACATGCTGACCCGGCCAGCGGTTATTGGCCTGCGCCAGCACGTACCAGTCGCCGTTCGAAACAGGCACAATGCCAAGCGCGCCAACGGCAAAGCTACTGGCGAAGTCCCTGCGATGGTCGCGCAATATCCTGCTTCCTGGGAGCCGATCTTCGACGAGGAGACTCACGCTCGCTTGATGGCGCGGCTCTTTAATCCAAAAAATTCGAGAGGAGGACGTCCCCAGCTACGTTCGCTTTTGGCTGGCGTGCTGGAGTGTGGTTCCTGTGGAGCGCGCATGAGCTTCTCGACCAAGAGTTACAAGTGCTCCACGAATTCCGGTGGGTGCGGCAAAGTAAGTATTTCTGCAAGCGGTATTGAAAACTCGATTCTGGGCTTCATGCCGACAGCGCTGGGAACGGGAACGCTGACTTTGAATGAATCCGATCCCGTTGATGAATCCAAGGATCGACAGATGCTTTCGCGTTTGGAAAAGAAGAGACGCGAGTATCACGAGCTCTACAAGAACGATTTCATTTCCCTCGACGATTTGAGGACCCATCTCAACGATCTGAACTTGAGGATTTCGATCATCGAGGTCAGCCACTCTGAAGCCTCTCGTCAAGAAGCTGCAAAGAGGCAGGTCGTGAACGGCATGGCGCACTGGGAATCAGCCAGTCGAGAAGAGAAGAGATCAATTATTCGCTCGCTCTTCAGAAAGATTGTGGTCATGCCCTCGGCCAAGGGCAAGAATGCCGGGTGCAACCTCGATCTGGGTCGGATTCACCTTCACATCGGTGATGCCATTCTGGAAAACTCGGACTATGTCGTGATGCGAAGCGACACCATTCCACCGATGCCTGACATCGAGATCGACGAACACAACCACGCTTTTCGACAGTGGCAACAAGACATGGCTGAACTCACCGACTAGAGCGTCCCGGGTCGAAGCCATGGCACCGCTGGGTACTCGTCAAGGGTGCGCTGAATGTCTAGATCTGAAGTGTATGGAAACCGGATTCGGAGAGGATTTGGGCTCTCGTCCGAGTTGACATAGGCAACACCTGCAGTCATGTATCCGTTTGATTCATTGGCCTTTGCAATTAGATGAGGCTTTGCGCCGAGGGCCATAGATCCTGCACCGAGAACCATGTCTACTTCGACGGCAGATTCGACGCGAAGCGCAATTCGATTGGCGAAGTGCTGCCTCAAGCTGCCCAGAACTTCCTTGTGCCCGGTCTGAGTAGCTGCCAGGACATACACGCCATCCGAACGTCCTTGAGAAAGGATCACGTTAAGGTCTTCGTAGAGGCCGCTCTTCACATAGTTCTTGTCTTGAGTCAGCGAGGAGAGCTCATCGATGATCAGGACGACTAGCGGATTCTCTTTCGAGAGTTCGAATGTGCGTCCCGATTTCTTCTGTCTCGGTTTGAGTACATCAGTGACGATGCCATGGACCATCTCCGCTGCATCGTCGAAGTCAAACGCCACTCGATCAAAGAGAGACGATCCCTCAAAGCCGCGCAACTCGGCTCGTTTTGGATCAGCACCAAAAATCTGAACGTATCCCCTGGACTGCCAAGGCGCCAACTGTTTCACAGCTGCCTGAATCACCGCTCCCTTCCCTGACCCGGTCGCTCCAACGATGAGCGTGTGATGGACCGGCAGTGAGTAGACCGACCCCTCTTCTGTGCGTGCAAGAGGCAAGAGCATGGGAGCGGAGGCTGGGTGCATCGAAAAGAAGGAATCCTGGATCTTCTCCCTCAGCGGGTCGTTCACCACGAAGGTCATTCGCATGACGCCCCTCGCACGGTCCTCAGGTAGCTGCTCAACTCGAATTTCGCCCACACGCATGGATACTTCGAGAATGTCAGAGGCGAAGTCGTAGTCGTGCTCGGTTGCGCCCGGAATCGCGGTGAATAGCGCGACAGGTCCTACAGAAGTTCGGGCTATCGAAACAAGACGCGGCACTGTGAGCTGCTTCCCATCCACCGTGTACCTGCCGCCGACCGCGCGGGCCCGGATCATCGCAGTGAACTTTCCAAGCATTGAGGTCGTGAGTTGACTACGTCGCCAAGCGATGCCCCGCGGCTTCTCTTCGATGAACAACTTCGCGTTGTAGAGCTCGTGATTGATTAGGCGCGGAGTCTGCAGGGTCTCGACAATTCCCAACGTTCTCGCATCTGCTTCCAACCAAAGGGTTTCGTCAGAGCCTCGACTTCGAGCACGTCGACTCAATATCTCGTATCCGATGCGGCCGGACGCCACTAGACCGGCAGCCAGCGCCAAGCACTGAAGCCACGTAGGAGTCACGACATAGAACACAGCTGTGACGGAGAACACGAGCGCTGCTCGTTGGTAGTTGGTTAGTTCAAGCATCGTCAAACTCTCTTACTGGTCTGTTAATGGAACCGGGGCCTCTCGAAAGAGACCCCGGATTGTTGCCTGCTTGCTACTTCGCTGCCTGCTGGCCGCGCTTGATTGCGTCGCCGATCGCACGCCAGGCGTTGATACCGGTGGACTGCAGGCTTGGTACGTAGACAGTCGTTCGGAGGCCCCAGTCATCTGACGTGCCGGCAAACTTGATCTCACCCTCATCAGGCGTCACGAACACGTCACCAGAGGAGAGGCCGTTGAAGTCAGCCTTGGAGGTCTGGAGAGACACCTCGCCGAGGGTCATTCCTCGGAGTAGGACGGTCGCACGTAGCTGCACGATCTCTACTCCATTGCGCGTCTGCTTCACATCGTCTGAACCGAAGACGGTGAGCTCTCGGACTTCCCCACCTGAGGCAACGATTACAAGATCCTGGGGAGCGACGGGGATAATTTGGTTAGCCATTTTTTTCCATTCGATTCATTATGGTTCGATCATTTATCCTGATCAAAGTCGCTTTCTCGACTAGCTCTTTGTAGCGTCTATCTCGTCAGCCCAGTTAGAAAAGCATTTCGTGATTCACCGAACTGACTCGAGGCACGCTCATCGGCGACTGAGCGCCCGATCTATCGAGAACGCGTATAGCGAAGCTAGAACGCCCCGAAGCGCCTCACGGGGCATCCGCGGGTCACCGAAGCCCCACGAGAGTCGAAGCGTCGGGAGCGATAGCGGAGCGATAGCGTCCGACGCTCCTTAGGCGTTCTGGACTTGGTAATAAGAGACCAGACTTACGCGAGACGCTTCATGGCGCTCAACAGGCACGTGTCCTATGACCGCTTCAGTGTTCGTGCTGTCCTGGTCACCCGGGCCAGTTCTATCTCATCGAGGACACGGCGTTTCTGACGATCAGACTTGTCCGGCTTTGCACGCAGGGGCGTCGACTCGTCAACGAAGCTGAGAGTAATCCCAAGATCTGCTGCCACTCGCTTCGCTTCCCAATCGCTAATTTCGAGAGCTTCCTGTAAGCGAATCTGCGCTGCGTCATCTGTAGCAAGAACCCTGATCCAGTGTGAATTTGATATGAGGGCATGGTCAACGCCGCTGCGATTCTGGAGGACGATTCCCTCGTCGGTGACTTCATCGCCAACGGAATCGAGCGCACGATTCCAAAGCGACTCAGGCTCCGTCAGCGGACGCCTTAGGACGGCCTCAGATTTTCTCTGGGATCTTGTGATCTGCTGGCGCGATTTTTTTGTCGTCAGACGAGAATCGTTCGAGCTTCTGAAACCGGCCACTACGGTCTGAAACTCAAACCATGCGGAATAGGCACCAAGCATCGGGAGTTCATCCATCACTACTTCGTCGCGCTCCCAGACCTCTCCCGTCTCACCCTCCACGAAAATTTGGCGCAGCCCCTCCTGTTCAAGCACCGCTCCAACTTTGCCGGGGTTGTGAAGAATGAATCGATCGCTGCCCTCATACGTCACCATGCAGCGCGGGTCGTTCTTGCGACCAGGGAGATCGAACCAGATACCGTTGCCGCGTCCCTTTTGAACTTCACGGTCGATCATTCCCTGAAGTAGCTGCAGGGGCGTCCTGTTCTTGTGTTGCTCTCCTCGGCCGTGTTTTGAGGTGTTCCCTGAAGAAAGCTCAAATGCCACACCTTCGGGGCTTGAGAGGTAGGCGCTTTTCTTGAAATAGTCACCAATCCGTCCCTTTTTGATTCGCCGTAGATCGGCACCGAGTGGCTTCCCATCGTCGCGATCAAGCTCCGGGGATTCCATGCCCATCTGCGCGAGATTATTCGCCCAGCTCTTGAAGAGACTGGTGCGCATCGCGTCGAGGTCTTCTTTCTCTTCGATGGCGTTGGTCATGAAGAGAAGGACATGGATGTGAACATGCCAGCCTTTTCCACCGATTTTTGGATCTCTATAAGTGATCTCTGTGGCGCAAATAAAGCCCGTCAACCCTAGGGATTTCTTGAATGTCTTCCAGGCTCCACTTTTCTGGACGGCCTCCCAGGCGGATTGTTTCGCGTCCCACAGATCGTCCAGGCGCTCATGGCCGCTGTGCCGCATGGTGAGCGTGAGAAAGAGCACTGGGTAGTCCTTGTCCATCCAGGTCTTTACGATGTTCGTGATTTCTGCTCGCCTATGCGCAGCGACTAGGAGAGCGCAGTGAGGGCATACCCACAAGGATCCACAACGCAGGAGATTGCCGTACGTGACATGGCGGTGAACTTTTCCGTCAGGCCCTGTCTGGAGGCGCATCCTCATAGGAATCTCGCCGTTTAGGTAGTGCTGTCGGGAGATGATCTGGCGGCCACAGACACGGGGTCCACGCTTGACGGCCGTCATACGATTCATGCCCATAGCAATCCCGCGGGAGCGTCTGATCTCCCGTGCGTGAATGATGAAGTCGGGCAAGACTGCAACGGCCGGCTTCGAGACCGTGAACTTCTTCTGGTGGCCCGATTTCTTGGATTTGCGCTGCTTCTTCTTCAATTTAGATCCTTTCCTCTAGGTGCATTTGGGATGTGTCGAACCCCGAGCTCTACGCGCGTAGCGCGACTGTAAGCGCTTCGACGCCCGTCCTCTCTAGAAGTGAGGACTACGAGCCGGGATCTCCTAGCAGCAGGGTGCACTAGTCGTCGCGACGCCGCCGCCGCCAGGATCATGCGACAGCGTCGCAGCCTCGGAAGCGACCGAACGGAAAGACGCACGACAGAAGCGATCTCGCTTAGACCGCGAGTACTCCTTGCCGCGCGTCAAGGCCGGACGGTCTTCGACCTAGTCGTTCTGCTGGGCCTCAAGGTGGTGGATGCGCTCGATGCGGATGACAGCACTCGCGAACACGTCCAGACCGAAGACTTCGACCAGAGCGCGCCCAATTTTGGAATCGTGCGAGATCACATGGTTGCTGTGCTGCTCGATTGCTTGCAGGTCGGGCATGACAAGTCGGTCTGCGACAGCGAGTCTGACCGAGCCAATGGGAACATTCATGAATTACTCCTCTGGAGTCTGATTCCCGCACACCATTGCGGGCCCATACGAATTCTTCGTAGGCGCGAATCTTTTTCTCATGAATGTTTTGTCAACTCGTGAACCACCCCAGGATGGTACGAACCATCCCCCGGCTTTCTGAATATGACAGGATCAGGACCCTGTCGTCAAGCACAGCTGGGGCAGCCGTCGCGGCACTCAGGATATTCACAGATTCGTGCGTGGAGGCCCGGCGGGACACTGCATCGGCTGCAAGCTGTCCTCGCTCGATTTTGATGGTGATGGCTTCCTTGCGGGCGTACTTCGCAAAAGCTGAACCCGACGATTCCTCCACGGATCCTGCTTTTTCGCATGCCACGATTGGGGCATGACATTCAGCGAGGAACTGGCCGGCCACTTGGGCAAATTCTCGACAGCGCCGTTCCTATTCATCGGGAGTGGATTCTCGCGGCGCTTCGTCGGAAGCGAGGACTGGAACGGCCTGCTTGGCGTGTTCGCAGACAAGACCCAAAGCTCGATCGCACGCTACTCGGCAAGCGCGAACGGTGACCCGGCTGCCATCGCCAGTCTGATCGCGGAAGACTTCCACGAAATCTGGTGGGACGACGCGCAATACGCGCCGAGTAGAGCCAAGTACCCCAACCCCAAGACTCGGGAGTCAGCTCTCAAGATTGAGGTTGCAGAGCATTTCTCAAAGGCCGTGGACAGACTACCCACGGACGGACCGCAGGCGTTGGAGCTCGGCGCTCTGAAGGCTGCAGTCTTGGAGGGGGTCATTACAACGAACTATGACTCCGTCCTGGAATCGGTTTTTCCAGATTTCGAGGTCTTCGTAGGCCAGGACGAACTTCTGTTCAGAAACCCGCAGGGAGTTGCGGAGATCTACAAGATCCACGGGAGTTGTGAGGCGCCAGAGTCGTTGGTGCTCACGACGGCCGACTACGACCGGTTCCGAGCGAGGAACCCCTATTTGGCGGCCAAGCTCCTGACTGTCTTCGTGGAACATCCCATCATCTTCATTGGCTACTCGCTCAACGACAGCAACATTCGTGAAATTCTCGTGAGCATTGCGACGGTCCTGACCACAGACAACTTGGATGAGTTGAGGGACAGGCTCATTTTCGTGCAGTGGGATCCGAGCGTTTCGAAGGCGACTCTCACAACGGGGACGTTCGCAGCTGACGGTATGCCGATTCCCCTTCAGATAGTCACTGTCCCTGATTACATGGAGCTCTTCACAGTCTTGGGGCAACTGAAGAGACGCTTTCCGGCGCGAATCCTGCGTCATCTGAAGGAGCACGTCTACAACTTGGTCTTGACCAGTGAGACAACCAACACCGTATACGTGTCGAACCTGAGCGGTGATGAAGACGCCTCCTCGGTCGACGTCGTGATCGGGGTAGGCGCAATCCAGCAGTTCTCCACACAGGGCATTGTGGGTCTAACCCGACAGGACATTGCTCTCGATGTCCTAACTCCGAGCTTGAACGAGAAGGACTTCGGGTTGATCGTTGACCGTGTCTTGCCTCGGATGCTTGGCGGCGGGAGAAATCACACCCCGATCTTCAGATTCTTGAGAGGAGCGGGCCGGCTGACCGACGCGGGAGAGATCATCGACCCCGACACTATCGACGCGTCCATCAAGGTCCGAGCAAGTTTGGGGCTGGATGCGTGGCGACCATCTACCGGATACTTCGAGACGAAAGCCAAACGTTTGGTGGCCGAACACAAGACGATCGAGAAGCTCATCGAAGTGTGCAACTTGGATGATGTGCTCTATGCGATCCCGTCCCTGGCACCGGAGAATGTCAACCAGCTGGTGCTTCACGACTTCTTGCTTGAAAAGTCCGCGCTCCTGGACAATGGCTCGGTTTCAGAGTCGACACAGTGGTCAAAGTCCGTGTGTTTCTATGACTACCTCGTGAACCGCACACGGCCGTAATTCAAAGGAGCGCGACCAACGGAGCAAAGTCGGGCTCATCATTGGGAAGGACCCGATCAAGATTGCACGATCACCCAAATAGATGACTGCTCTGATCGATCCGCGAATAATCAGAGTACGAATACTTAGGAACCTGCCGGCCAGGCGATTGCCCACCCGGCCGGGAACAGCTTGTCGCTTTGATCGCGAGGGCCACGGGGCAGCGAGTCTCTGGGCCGTCACCTGGTCTTGAGAGCCGTGCCCGCTCTGCGCGGTTACGCCGGAACCGTGGCGTCGCAGTGCTGCGCCGCGTACTCCGTCTGGAGGAATTCAACTGCAGTCGCCTCATCGGTTTCGATGGCGCATTCAACTGTCTGTCTCGCGAGCGTCAGCAGGTTAGCACTCAGCGTTTTCGCTTGGCGATTTCTGCGGATGAGATCGCGCAACTGCAGCTGAGTGTCAGAGTCCAGGCGGGGCAGGATGACTCCCCTGAACTCTGGCAGGGTCATAGCCGCAAGAATCGTTCCAGAGCAGGCCTGCTTGAGCATTGACTGAACAAGCGGTGACTTCACCAGCACCAAAAGCGCCTCTGGGCTCAGCGTCTTGTGGCGAATAATGTAGAACCCGGTTGAACAAAGTGCACCGTCGTAGTCGTCGCCCACCATGGCACAGCTTCCAAGCGACCCTTCCACTGACGACACGAGCACATCACCAGATCTCACTCGTCGCCGTGCCCGAGTCGGGAGGTCAGAGCCAAGTGCATCCGTGTGGCCGATGATACTTCCGGTGCTGTCAATGTTTGACAACTCGATGTAGCGATAGCTCACCGTTGGAATCGGGACAAAGCCTTCCTCTGAGACTTCGCATGCATCGGTCAGAAGATCGACTCCGAGTGGCGAGGCACGTAGCTGAGCTTCGATTCCTTCGTACCGTGGCTGGTAGTACTCCGCGTCAATGCGTCCGTTCAGGCCGAATGAGGACGAAAATCCGACGACGTTGACCGACGGTATTTCGCCGTCTGTCCACGTGCCCTGAATTACGCTTGCCAGGAGCAAGCTGGCCTCGTCATAGACCGCCCTTGCCTCAAGTAGGGCTGCTACCGCTTCATCGAAAAGCGCCCGTATTTTGCTTTGTGTGTCGAGATGAAGAAGGGGAATGGGAATCGCTTTGACTTCTTCAGGATTCACATTGGTTTGGTTGATCGACGGACGAGATCGTCTGCGGATGTCGGCTACACCGAACCTCGAGCTCAGGAACGCCGCAAGATACTCGGGCAGAAGCTTTGCCGCGTCAGGGACGAAACGAACCAGATAGGACGCAAAGACGAAGGCTTCGTCACCTGTGGAGCGATAGACACCAGTTCGCCCGACCCATTCATAGGAATTCGTCCGGTTGAACAGGACGTCGCGGTCGTTGAGCGTGTGTCGCTCAACTTCACTGTCTGAAAGCTGAGCGCACTTTCCGACTTCGAAATCACAAATCATGTTGTGAATTTCGTCCATGCGATATATCGGCGAGCCCTCACCTGATTCATTCATGGCCATCGAAACGCCGTATTGAGAGACCAGGAGACAGTCCCCGATTGGCGAGTATGTCAGCTTGGGATTCCTCTGAGGAGACTGTGTCCAGAATTCACTGTCGATTCGAAAATCCTTGTTGGCGGCTGTCTCGGCGAACTGCACCGTTGCCGTTGCCAGTGCATTCGGTTTGCCCGGTACGCCTTTCGACGGGGAGCTCATGACGCAAAGCTCAATTCCTGATCCTTCGCGAAGACGGCGAACGCTTCAGCGATTCCGTCTTGGGTGAGTCCTCCGTGATTGTAGAGGTCGTGCTTGACGATGAGGTGCTCGTGCTCATCCAGCACGGGTGATCCATCGGCATTTGTTACGTAGATCTTCTCGCCTGAGTTGTCCTTGCTCGGTTCAAGCATGGTCGCGAAGAAGATGGGGTAGTCCTCAACGCGTGGGCATGAAGTATCGTCCCATTTCTGCAGGAACAGAACGCTGGTCTTCGTACCGGTGTGAGGTTTAAACGTGTTCGCGTGCAGTCCAACAACGGCGAGGATTCGCCCATGTTCGGCAATGAAATCACGGATATGTCGATCTGTTCCATTGTTGAAGATTCCTTGGGGCAGAACAATAGCCATTCGGCCACCCGGCTTGAGGAAGTTCATATTCCGCTCAATGAACAGAACGTCGCGACTCACCGCAGTCTTGTACTTGCCGTTGGGCTTTTTGCCTAGCTCGTATTTCGCGAGAACGCGCGATTCCTTGATGTCTCCTGCAAAGGGAGGGTTGGCCATCAGGATGTCAAAATTGAAATCTCGATTCTGCCCTCTTGAGCTACGCAGTTTTCTAAGCCGTTTCCAGCCGGCGGAGTAGACGTCGCTCCAAGCTTCATCCGCGGTTCTCTCGTCCCATCTTTCGAAATCGAGGGTATTGAGGTGAAGAACGTTCGTTTGACCGTCCCCCGCGATCAGGTTGAGGGTTCGACCGACTCGAACCACTTTCTCGTCGAAGTCAATGGCGAACACTTTCTCTTCGACGTAGTCTTCGCAGCGCGCAGGCTTCGCGTCAGATGTGAACAGGTGCCCCTTCTTGAGACCCTCATCTTCCAGGATCTTGTCCCACACATGGAAGATGCTGTGGACGGGGAAGCCGCAGCTACCGGCCGCGGTATCAATGAGGGTCTCGGACTCCTTCGGATCCAGCATCTTGACGCACATGTCAATGACATATCGCGGAGTGAAGTACTGGCCTTTCTCTCCCTTGCTGGACTTGCTGACAAGGTATTCAAAGGCTTCATCAACGACGTCCAAGTTTGAATTGAACAGTTTGACGCCCTCCAGGGAGGACAGGCAAACGGCGAGGTGACTAGGCGAAAGCAGGATCTTCGAGTCGTCGGTGAAAATGCCTTCCCATCTTCCCCGAGCCTTCTCGAAGAGGAGCTGGATCTTGGCCTTGAGCTCAGTGTCGGTGTCACCGTAGTTCTTGAACACCAAGTGACGGGCATGATCTCGCCCGCCCTCCATCTCGTCGTACAGCTTCGTGAAAATGAGCTTGAAGACCTCCTCAAAGACGTCCACTCCGGCGTTGGCAAGAACCTCGTCTTCCATCTCGAGGATCAAAGCCTTCAGCGACTTGCGTTCATTCACCAACTTGTCCTTGACGATCAAATCCTGAATGGTCCAGCGCTCTGTGAGAATGTCGGACAGTTTTTCCGCTGCTGTGGGCAGTGCCGACAGGTCCTCGAAGTAATTCGGGTCCTTACGGTGATACAGCGAGTATGAATCCCCGTTGGTCCAAACACCGATCGGGGCGCCGGTCGCGTTGCAGTAGCTTCGGAGCTGTTCTTTTCCGTCCTTGAGCTTTGGCTTCTTCACTTCGACCATGATGTAAGGCGCCGTTGGGTTGTCCTTGTCGAAGACACAAATATCTGCGCGCTTTTTCTCAAGACCGAATGTAACCGAGTACTCGAATTCAATTCGAGCGACGGGGTACCCAAGATCGCGAGTCAGGTATTCGGCGTAGAGCTGCCTAACCGCTTCCTCCGGAGTCAGCTGAATTTCTTTCTGTCGGATGTGGCAGACCACGAAAGGAACGAGCTTTCCACGGCGCTCTCGGACTGTAATCCGAGCCTCAAGCGCCAAAACGTGCTCTTCTTTGAACTGGATGAGCTTGTATGCCGAGTCTTTGAGTAGGGCATCAAGAATCGGCGTCATAGAGTCTCCTGTTTGTAGATCGATACCGCGGCGACCTCTGACTTTTCACGGAAGTCGCGCACATTCCGGACGTCGGGTAGACGAATACACGGACACCCTGACCCTACTTGGCTGCCGAGACCAAACCGTCTCCCTAGACCCGGAGAGTCCATTCCCGCGATAACTTCGCGCTGTCCAGGGCGTCTGAATCAGTGTGAAATTAACCTGTAGTTCGTATCGACGAACGGGGATGACAGGTCGACCCGGCGGCCGGATGCCTGCAGCATCCGTTCGACCAGGTCCCGCACCTCCCGTTCGGAAAGCACCATGTCGGTCAGTTCCGGAACCCCGTTGCGAGCCACGAATACCCTTGACGGCGCGTTGATCCAGATCTCCTCGATGCCCGGGTCGTCGAGGAACGGTTGCAGGGCCCCGAAACCGGTCAGGGACGCCACCACCTCCCTGGCCGCCTGGCGCTCGTCGGGGATGAGCGGAAGGGAAGAACCGAGGGCCCGCTCGCTGTAGCGCTGCAACTCGTCGTGCACGTACTTCTCGGCCAGCAGCAGGTCGGTCGAGAGATCGACGCCGTCACGGCGCACCCGAGACCGGACCTGCTCGGTGATGATGCGCACGGCCTCGCTCATCCCTGAATGATGGTGCACCGGGGCGTTGCACCGGAGAACTTATCCACAGCCGACTCAGCTGACCTCGTTCGATTGCGGAAAAAACACCCTCGCCACGATGGCGAGGGTGTTTTCTGCGTAACTCAGCGGGCGGACCAGCCACCGTCCATCCCGTAGCTGGAGCCCGTGACCATGGCAGCGTCGGCCGACGCCAACCAGGCCACCAGCGACCCGACCTCCTCCGGCTCGACCAGCCGCTTGATGGCACTGTCCGTCAGCATGATCCGGCCGAGCACCTCCGCCTCCGGGATGCCGTGCACGAGCGCCTGGTCTTTGATCTGCTTCTCGACCAGGGGCGTGCGCACATAGCCGGGGCTGACGCAGTTGCTGGTCACCCCCTGTTCCCCTCCCTCGAGGGCGGTCACCTTGGAGAGGCCCTCCAGTCCGTGCTTGGCGGCAACATAGGCCGCCTTGAACGGGGAGGCCCGGATGCCGTGCACCGACGTGACATTGATGATTCGTCCGAAACCGCGCTCGTACATCTGCGGCAGCGCCGCCCGGATCAGCAGGAAGGGAACCTCCAGCATGAGCGTGATGATGCGGCGGAAGTCCTCCGGCGCGAAGTCCTGGATTGGGCTGATCGTCTGGATTCCCGCGTTGTTGACCAGGATGTCAACGCCGTCGAACCGCTGAGCCAGCTCGGACTCGGTCAGCGCGGCCGGGTCCAGCAGGTTCACCGCCCAGCTCGACCCGCCGACCTCAGCGGCGAGCGCCGCCGCCCCGGCCTGGTCGATGTCGGCCACTACGACGTGGGCACCTCGGGCCGCGAGCGCTCGGACCGTGGCCGCGCCGATTCCGCTCGCTCCCCCCGTGACGAGGGCTCGCCGGCCCTGGAGGGGCCCGGTCCAGCCCCCGTCCTTGGGTGAAACAACCTCTGGTGCTGCTGTCATCGAGTGATCCTTCATGGTGCGGGCTGGCGTGGGCGTGCGGGGCAAGGTCACTCGGCAGTCAGTGTCAGCCGACGACCCGGGTCGGCTCCAAGCCATGCTTACGGGCATCCTCGGCGTCGACCTCGCGCAGCGAGATCCCCCTGGTCTCCTTGAGCGTGACCACGGCCACGACGGTGATCGAGCAGGCGATCACCAGGTAGAACGCCACCGGCAGCCAGGACTTGTACTGCTGAAGCAGCGCCGTCGCGATGATCGGCGCCATCGAGCCGGCGAGGATCGACGTGACCTGGTAGCCGAGGGACACCCCGGAGTAACGCATCCGGGTCGGGAACATCTCGGCCATGATCGCGGGCTGCCCGGCGTACATCAGCGCATGGAAACACAGACCGATGGTGATGGCCGCCACGATGACGACCGGGTTCAGCGTGTCGAACATCGGGAAGGCGAAGAAGGCCCAGGTCGATCCGAGCACGGCACCGGCGAGATAGACCGGTTTTCGTCCGAACCGGTCGGAGAGCCGACCGACCTGCGGGATCACGAGGAAGTGGACGACGTGGGCGAGCAACAGGGCGAGCAGAAGCTGGCTCGTGTTGTACTGGTGTGCCGTGACCAGGTAAACGATCGAGAAGCTGACGATCGTGTAATACAGGATGTTCTCGGCGAAGCGCAGGCCCATGGCCCCCAGGATCCCCTTTGGGTACTTGCGCACCACCTCCATCACGCCGTAGCTGATCGCCTTCTCCGCCTCGACCTGCGCGCGGGCTTCGAGGAAGATCGGCGCCTCGCTGACATGGGTGCGGATGTAGTAGCCGATCACCACAATGATCGCGGAGAGCCAGAAGGCCACCCGCCAGCCCCAGCCGAGGAACTGCTCGGCGGGAAGGATCCAGGACATGGTCAGCAGCACGAGGGTGGCGAGCAGATTACCGACCGGCACGGCCGCCTGAGGCCAGCTCGACCAGAATCCGCGAGTCCTGTTCGGGCTGTGCTCGGCCACGAGCAGCACGGCGCCGCCCCATTCGCCGCCGACCGCGAACCCCTGGATGAAGCGCAGGATGACGAGCAGCGCGGGGGCCCAATAGCCGATGTTGTTGTAGCCCGGGAGGCAGCCCATCAGGAACGTCGCCGCGCCGACCAGGATGATCGTGACCTGAAGGGTGTGCTTTCGGCCGAGGCGGTCACCGATCTGGCCGAAGACGATGCCGCCCAGCGGGCGGGCGATGAAACCCACGGCGTAGGTGAGGAATGCGGCGATGATGCCGTCAAGTTCGCTGCCCGCATTGGGGAAGAAGAACTTGCCGAAAACAAGGCTTGCCGCCGTGGCGTAGAGGAAGAACTCGTACCATTCCACGATCGTGCCGACCATCGACGCCGCGACGATCTTGCGTAGCCCCGACTTCTCTTCCGGACTGTCCTGACTGGACCCGCTCGTTCCTGGTATCCCGACTCCGAGGCGTTGATTGACGCTCATGTCTGTCTCCTTCGGTGTCGTCGCTGACACTTGGTGGTGGATTGCCTGGGCTCGAGTTCCGCCCAACCCGGCTCCACTGAGTATCCCCGGAGACCTTTTGTGCATCAATAGCCACTTCTCCACACGGCATGTGCATAATTGCAGATATGACCCTCGCCTCGCCGCCGTCACGGTCACCCAATCCCGACGACCTACTGGTCTTGCTCGCGGTCGCCCGCACCGGCCGATTCACCGCGGCCGCTGACAGCCTCAGGTTGAACCACACCACTGTCGCCCGTCGGATCACCGCTCTGGAGAAGGCCCTCGACGGCCGCGTGCTCTCCCGAACCGTGGGCGGTTGGGAGCTGACGGAACTGGGCAAACGGGCCTTCGACGCGGCCGAGAACGTCGAAGCGTCCGTGGCTGTGCTGAACGGGGCGGCCGGACAGCCCGGCCACTTGTCCGGTGTTGTGCGCATGTCCGCGACCGACGGCTTCAGCGCCTACATCGCCGCCCCGGCCGTCGTCGCACTGCAGCGTACCCACCCGAACCTCAGGGTGGAAATAGTCACGGTGACCCGGCGCGCCCTCCAGCACCGCTCCGGCCTCGACATCGAGGTGGTGGTCGGCGAACCACAGGTACACCGGGCCGAAGCGGTGCGGCTCGGCCACTACCGGCTCGGAATGTACGCGTCCCGCGCCTATCTCGCCGAGAAGGGAACACCGGGGAGCGTGGCCGAGCTCACGCAGCATCCGCTGGTCTATTTCGTCGATTCGATGCTGCTGGTCGACGATTTGGATGCCCCGCGCCGGCTGGTCCCGTCGATGCGCGCCTCGCTCAGCTCGACCAACGTCTTCGTGCACGTGGAGGCGACCCGGGCCGGCGCCGGCATCGGCTTCCTGCCATGCTTCATGGCCGACCAGCATCCCGACCTGGTGCGACTGCTCCCCGCCCAGTTCAACGAGCAATTGCAGTACTGGATGGTGCTCCGCCCCGAGTCCCTGCATCAACCGGCCGTAGCAACCCTGGTCGCGGCGCTGCGGCACCAGGTCGACTCCTTCCGGCAGGCCCTGCACGGCCGCCCATCGCCCGTCTGACCGGTCCTCCGACAGCAGACCGGCCCGGACGGCCGCCGGCGCACGAACTACACTGGAACCGCAGTCGCGGGAGTGGTGAAATTGGCAGACACGCAGGATTTAGGTTCCTGTGCTTTCGAGCGTGGGGGTTCAAGTCCCCTCTCCCGCACATGAACAATGCGTCAGTGCTGGACGGTCAGTTGAGTGATCTGCTCGCGGATACCGGGGCGATCGTCTTCTACTTGCTTGTCTGGGCCCTGGTTTTCGCGGGCACTGCGGTCTTTCTCGGCGTCTTCATTCCCTTCATCACCGGGGATTCCCTGCTCTTCGGCTCTGGCCTGGTCGCGGCCTCGACCACGAATCTCAACATCGTCGTGCTTGCAGTCGGCACCGGGCTCGCGGCGTTCCTCGGCGACCAGGTCGGATTCCTTGTCGGGCGCCATTTCGGCCGTTCCTACCTCGACCGGCACGGCGGGCGGCGCACCAGGGTTGCGATATCCAGGACCGAACATTTCTACCGCTCCTTCGGCTGGTGGTCCGTGGTGATCGCCCGATTCATGCCCTGGGCGCGGGTCTTCGTGCCGGTGATCGCCGGGGTCGGCCGGATGAACTACTACAAGTTCCTCAGCAGCAATCTGGTGGGCGCGATCGCCTGGGGCGTCGGACTCACCCTCACCGGCTATTTCGCCGCGGCCATCCCAGGCGTCAGGAGCGCGGCCTATCTCATTGCCGGGCTGTTCATCGCGGCGTCGATCGTGTTCGGCGTGCGCACCTGGCGTGCCGAACGCGCACCCCTCTCCGCCCCGGCACAAGTGGATGACGTCGCCCCCGAAGTCTGATGTTCATTGACCGGCGCACACGGGATTCTCAAGTAATCTCGGGATAGCCTGTATCACAGCATCCACGATCACCGCCGCCCGGCCGTTGTGGCCACCGACTGGAGACTCATTCGTGATTCACACCGCCCTGTTTCACACCGCGTCGATTCATGCGGCCCTCATCCCGTGGCTTGACCCGAAGTATCTGATCGACGGGTTCGGTGCATGGGCGCTGCTCGGCGTCTGCGCGATCATCTTCGCCGAGACCGGGCTCCTGGTCGGTTTCCTCTTCCCCGGCGACACCCTGCTCGTCATCACCGGTATCCTGACCTTCAGCGGAGCCATCAAGATCGATATCTGGTGGGTGGCCCTGGCCATCGGCTTCGCCGCGTTCCTCGGCGGGGAATGCGGCTACCTGATCGGCCGCACGTTCGGGCCGCGCGTCTTCGAGCGCAAGGAATCAGGGTTGTTCAGCGTCAAGAACGTTGAGCGCACGAATGCGTTCTTCGAACGGTTCGGCGGATTCGCCGTCATCGTCGCCCGATTTGTCCCGATCGTGCGCACATTCGCGCCCGTCGCCGCAGGCGTCGGCCGGATGGACTACCGCCGGTATTCGGTCTACAACCTTGCCGGCGCGCTGCTCTGGGGCGCGGGAGTGACCTACGCCGGCTTCTTCCTCGGCTACATCCCGCCCGTTCGCGACTTCGTCAGCCACTACATCGACCTGATCCTGCTTGGTGCGGTCCTGATCACGCTGATCCCCACCGTGTTCCACTACCTGCAGTCGACCCTGAAGGCCCGCCGCGCCGCGCGGGCAGGGGCGACGACCGCCACCGGAAGCCTCGTGCTCGACCCTGACGTTTTCAACGGCCACCACGAGCACAAGCACGACGCCTGACTTCCGCACCACCGTCCCGTCCACGCACCACTTGCTGTGGCATGATCGGCCCGAGCGACGACCGGAGCGCCGACTCAGAGGTGAGGGTAATCCTCGTGCGCGGCATGCTCCGCCGGTTCCAACTGGAACGTCGAGTGATCGACGTCGAAGTGCTCGGTGAGACAGGCGGACAGGACATCGAGCAGCTCCCCCGATCCTTCCGACCGGAGCACCGCAGGTTCCACCACCACGTGGGCGCTGAAGACGTGCGCGCCGGACGTGATCGCCCAGACGTGCACATCGTGCACGGCGACCATTCCGGCCGTCTCCAGCAGGTGTCGCCTGATCTCCGTGACGTCCGTGTCGATGGGGACTGAGTCGCTGAGCACCCGCACGACGTCGCGGAGGAGCACGAAAGCCCGAGGACCGATCATCGCCGCGATCATCAGGGACGCGATCGCATCTGCCTGGGCGAAGCCCGTGAGCAGGATGACCGCGGCCGCCACGATGACCGCCACCGAGCCGAGGGCATCCCCGAGCACCTCGAGATAGGCCCCGCGCATGTTGATCGAGCCTGTCGCTGCCGGACGCAGGAGCAGCAGCCCGGCGATGTTCGCGACGAGGCCGATCGCTGCCACGACCAGCATCGCATCGCCTGCACCTCGCTGGGCGACGAGCTGACCAGCCGGGCCAGGGCCACGACCACGACCACGACCACGACCACGACGGAGATCGCCACGGCCACGAGGATCAATCCGTTGATCAGCGCACCGAAGACCTCGGCCCGCTGGTAGCCGAGGGTCTGCCGGTCGGTGGCCGGCCTGGCGGCCACAAGCGTCGCGACGAGAGCGATGACCAGGCCGGCAAGGTCGGAGAACATGTGGCCGGCGTCCGCCAGCAGGGCGAGGGAACCGATGAGAACGGCTCCGATGATCTCGACGACGAGCACAACGGCGACGATGCCGATAGCCACCGTGAGGCGCACGCGGTTGGTCTGCGAGGTGTGCGCGTGATCGTGGCCCATGCGTCAAAGGTAGATCGCACACCAGAGGGTAGCCAGTTGACCCGCCAGTTGGGAATGAGTGCCATTCTCGGCACCGGCGGAACAGCCCTCCCGCGGCCGGTGTGCAGCCGCAGTGGCGCGGCCGGCGGTCAACCGACCAGCAGTTCCCGAATCACCGGAACCAACTGTTCGAAGGCCCTGGCCCGGTGGCTTTGCTCGTTCTTCACGTTCGGCGTGAGCTCGGCGGCCGAGATCGCATAGCCGTCGGGAAGGAAGATCGGGTCGTAACCGAAGCCTTGCTCCCCTGAAGGCTCAGGCAGGATCTGGCCCGGCCATTCCGCGGTGACATGACGTTCGGTGCCATCCGGAAGGGCCAGCGCTGCGACGCAGGCGAAGTGCGCACCCCGGTGGTCGTCGGGCACGTCGGCAAGCTGCCAGAGCAGCAACCTCAGGTTCGCGTCCGCGTCCCTGGCCGGGCCGGCCCACCGCGCCGAGAAGATACCCGGCGAGCCGCCGAGCACGTCGACGCAGATGCCGGAATCGTCGGCAATGGCGGGCAGTCCGGTGTGAGCGACCGCCGCACGCGCCTTGATCAGTGCGTTCTCGACGAAACTGGTGCCGTCTTCCACGGGCTCCGGGCCGTCGTAGGCGAGAACCTCGATGCCGGGAAGCCGCGGAGCGAGGATGCGGCGCAACTCCTCCACCTTGTGGGGGTTGTGGGTGGCGAGGACGACCTGCACGGCTAGCGCCCCAGCGCGTTCTTCTGGAACTCGGTCAGTGTGACCGTGCCGGCCAACGCCAGGTCGAGCAAAGAGTTCAATTCGCTGCGATCGAACGGCGCCCCCTCGGCGGTTCCCTGCACCTCGACGAACAGCCCACGGCCGGTGACGACCACGTTCATATCGGTCTCGGCCCTCGAGTCCTCCGTGTAGGCCAGGTCGAGCATCGGCACGCCGCCGACGATGCCGACGGAGATGGCCGCAACGCTGTCAATCAGCGGCTGCGCCTTCTGGCCGAGGAACTTCTTCTCCCGGCCCCATTCGAGGGCATCTGCCAAGGCGACGTAGGCGCCGGTGATGGCAGCCGTGCGGGTGCCGCCGTCGGCCTGCAACACGTCGCAGTCCAGCACGATCGTGTTCTCACCCAGCGCTTTCATGTCGACGACTGCGCGGAGGCTCCGGCCGACCAGTCGGCTGATCTCGTGGGTGCGGCCGCCGATGCGTCCCTTGACCGACTCGCGGGCCATCCGGTCATTGGTGGACCGAGGCAGCATGGAATACTCCGCGGTGACCCAGCCTGCGCCCTTGCCTGCCATCCACCGCGGGACGCCGTTGGTGAACGAGGCCGTGCAGAGCACCCTCGTGCGGCCGAAGGAGATCAACGCAGAGCCTTCGGCCTGGTCGCTCCAGCCACGCTCGATCGTGACCGGCCGAAGCTCATCTGTCGTTCGTCCGTCGGCGCGCACAATGTCGTTCACGAGGTCTCCTTGGTGGTGTTCGGATGCGATGCCGCGAATTCGACGAGCTCGCTCAGGTTGAAGGTGCCGGTCTCGACGAGGTCGACCCGGGCGATGTCCTGGCCCACCAGGCGGTGCGCGAGGCTGAGGAAGTCCTCGGCACTGCCCCCGGTGGCTTCGTAGCGGTAGGTCGGCGGGCGTTTGTCCGCGCGTTCGGCGCCCTGGCTGACCAGGGCCCGGTAGACGTCGTTGGCAGTTTCAGTGTCGCTGGACACGAGGGTCACGGTGTCGCCCATCACGTAGGAGATGGCGCCGCGCAGGAATGGATAGTGAGTGCAGCCGAGCACCAGGGTGTCGACCCCCGCGGCTTTGAGGGGGGCCAGGTATTCCTCCGCCACCGCGAGGACCTCATCGCCCGTGGTCACCCCGGCTTCGACGAATTCGACGAATCGGGGGCACGCCTGGGTGAAGAGCCGGATGTCGGTGGCTGCGGCGAACGCATCGTCGTAGGCGCGGGACTTGACGGTCCCGATGGTGCCGATCACGCCGACCCGGTTGTTCCTGGTGGTGCCGACCGCGCGTCGCACAGCAGGTTGGATGACCTCGACCACAGGCACGCTGTAACGCTCCCGTGCGTCGCGGAGCACGGCGGCGGATGCGGTGTTACACGCGATCACGAGCATCTTCACGTCCTGGGCGACGAGGTCGTCGAGCACTTGGAGGGCGTAGCGGCGCACATCAGCGATCTTCTTCGGACCGTACGGGGAATGAGCGGTGTCCCCGATATAGAGGATCGATTCGTTGGGCAGCTGATCCTTGATCGCCCGGGCGACAGTCAGGCCGCCTACTCCGGAATCGAAGATTCCAATCGGTGCATCCGTCACGACAGTTGAGCCTAGTCGGAATCCTCCGTTCCCGACGAAGTGCCCGGCCGGCTGAGGGATCCGCGCGAGCACGGCTCGCCCGCCCCAGGCCGGCCGATTGTGGGCATATTCTCAGGGTCTGCCGAAAGGCCTTCACACGTGCCAGAGCGGGAATATGGGCGTAACTACACTCAAAATACGGGGCCCGCCAACCGACGGTAACCGCGCAGAATGACGTCACATTCGTCGTTTGAGGAGATGACCCAGTGAATGATCGAGTCGTAATTACCGGGCTGGGCGCCTTGACGCCGCTGGGAAACACCTGGCGGGAAACATGGTCGGGTCTCACAAACGGGCGGAGCGGGGTCGCTCGGATCACGCAGTTCGACCCCGACGGTCTGCCGACCCAGATCGCCGGCGAAGTGAAGAACTTCGTTCCGGCCGAGCAGATGTCCATCAAGCAGGTCAAGCGGGCCTCCCGCGCGTCCCAGCTCGCGATTGCCGCTGCCCGCGAGGCCGTAGCCGATGCCGGATACGGACCCTCCATGGAGGGAATCGACACCGCCGTGGTGGTGAACAGCGCTGTTTCCGGCTTCGCTGAGATCCAGGAGGCCACCGAACTTGTCAACTCCGGCGACTCGCGTCGCATCCCGCCGCGTTTCGTGCCGTCCTCGCTGCTGAACATGGCGGCCTGCGAGGTGGCGATCGACCTGGGCGTTCACGGCCCGGTCAACGCCAGCGCCCTGGCCTGCGCCAGCGGTGCATACGCGCTGCTCGAAGCCCGCACGCTTTTGATGATGGGGGACGCGGACGTCGTCATCGCCGGCGGCGTCGAAGCCGCCATCACCCCCGTCATGTTCGCCGGCCTCAATGCAATGCACGCGGCGTCCAAGAACAACGACTCCCCAGCGGAGGCGAGCCGCCCGTTCGACGCCGACCGAAATGGCCTCGTATTCGGCGAGGGCGCGGTCATCTTCGTGATGGAGTTGCTCTCCCACGCCAGGGCCCGCGGCGCCCGCGTTTACGCCGAGGTTCTCGGAGGGGCGCTGACCAGTGACGGCCACAGCATCGTGGCCCCCGAACCGACGGGGAAGTACGCCAGCCTGGCGATGACCAAGGCCCTCGCGAAGTCGAAGCTGAACCCGAGCGACATCGACTTGATCTGTGCGCACGGCACGTCGACCCAGGCGAACGACCGCGCGGAGTCCTCGGCCATCCGGCAGGCGCTCGGTGACTCCGCCGACGGAATCGCCGTCACTGCTCCCAAGTCGATGACCGGCCACCTGATCGGCGCAGCGGGAGCCCTGTCCGGTCTGCTCTGCGCCCTGTCGATCCGCACCGGGATCATCCCTCCGACGATCAATTACGTTACCCCCGACCCGGACTGCACCCTGGACTATGTTCCGCTGACCGCCAGGGTTAAGCCCGTCCGCTACGCCCTGGCGAACGCATTCGGTTTCGGCGGCCAGAACTGCATCGTCGCCTTCGGCGCCCTGTAAATCACCACCGGGACCAACCGCCGGTCGGTGCGGATAGGGTTTATCGGGTGACCGAATCCTCAGCATTCCGCACCGACCGATACGAACTCACCATGGTGGACGCCGCCATCCAGAGCGGCACCGCCGGTCGTGAGTGCCAGTTCGAGGCCTTCGCGAGGCGGCTCCCCTCCGGTCGCCGGTACGGAATCGTCGCCGGTACCGGGCGTCTCCTCGAGCTCATCCGCGATTTCAGGTTCACGGATGCAGAACTCACCTGGCTCGATGTCAACGCCGTCGTGCGCCGGCCCACCCTCGACTGGCTGGCTGACTACACCTTCCGCGGTGACATCTGGGGTTATCAGGAGGGCGAGGCCTACTTCCCCGGCTCGCCGCTGGTGACGGTCGACGGCAGCTTCGCCGAGTG
The DNA here is from genome assembly GCF_004402785.1 of Cryobacterium algoritolerans. Lineage (GTDB taxonomy): Bacteria > Actinomycetota > Actinomycetes > Actinomycetales > Microbacteriaceae > Cryobacterium > Cryobacterium algoritolerans. The sequence continues at coordinate 51,766 of NZ_SOFP01000079.1, read as the reverse complement.
TGTCATCCTCGAAACACTGATCCTGAGTGTGCTCAACTACGACAGTTCCGTCGCCGGCGCGGCAGCCCGGATGGTGTCGGTGAGCCTGGGCCGGCCGCTCGCGGAGATGGGCTCACGCCGCACTGGGGAGTACTCGGCCGTCGCGGCGGCCCGGGCCGCATACATCGCCGGTTTTGCGTCCACGAGCAACCTCGAGGCGGGGCGCAGTTGGGGCGTGCCGACGATGGGGACGGCAGCGCATTCGTTCACCCTGCTCCACGACAGCGAGGAAGAGGCGTTCCGCGCCCAGGTTGCCGCCTTCGGGGTGTCGACGACGCTCCTCGTCGACACCTACGACGTCTCCCGCGGTATCGACCTGGCCATCAAGGTGGCCGGTCCCGGCCTCGGCTCGATCCGGATCGACTCGGGCGACCTGCCGACAGTCGTCGCGGGGGCACGAGCGCAACTTGACTCCCTGGGCGCCGTCAACACCAGGATCACGGTCACCAGCGACCTCGATGAGTATTCGATTGCCGCGCTCTCCGCCTCACCGGTCGACGCGTTCGGGGTCGGGACTTCCGTCGTGACGGGCTCAGGCGCCCCTGCCGCCGACATGGTCTACAAGCTGGTCGCGCACCGGGACGACGCGGGCGAATGGGTGTCCGTCGCCAAGACCTCCACCGCCAAGGCATCGGTCGGCGGCCGCAAAAGCTCGGTACGGCGCCTCGATGCTTCCGGAATCGCCCGGGCGGAAATCGTGCTCGTCGGTGCGGCCGACGAGAACGTCGCCGACGTCGAGGCTCTCGACGGTCATGAGCGCGCCCTGCTCGTGCCGTTCGTCACCGACGGCGTCATCGACGAGGGCTACCTCGGGGCCGCCGGCACCGTGCGGGCCAGGACCCACAACGCCCGCGTCATGCAGGAACTGCCGATCGAGGCGTTCCGGCTCGGTCGGGGCGACCCCGTCATCCCCACGCTGTACCGATAGGACCGACGCTGTACCGATAGGACCGACGCTGTACCGATAGGACCGACGCTAACCCGATACGACCGACGCTGCACCGGTAGGCGATGACGACTGAGGCTAGCCCTTCATCTTCTCGTAGATGGCCTTGCAGGTCGGGCAGACCGGGAACTTCTCCGGGTCACGTCCGGGCAGCCATTTCTTGCCGCACAGGGCGCGCACGGGCTTTCCAGAGATCGCAGACTCGAGGATCTTGTCCTTGGGAACGTAGTGGGAGAACCGCTCGTGGTCGCCCGGCTCGATCTGCTCCTGGTTGATGAGTTCCTCGAGCTCGCGGTCAAGCGTGGAGGTGCCGCTGCCCGGCTGGCCCGGTTCTGCAATGCTCGCGCGAAAGTCTTCAGTCATACAAACATTGTAGGCAGGAGCGAAGGATCCAGTGTGGGCGGCTCAGGCGCGAATCGCGGACGCGAGCATCTCCGGACCACGCCGTTCGAACGTGCGAGCGCCAAGCCAGATCCCGCCGATGAGGGTGAGCAGGCCGACACCCACGCCCGAGAACAGAGCAGGGAGGTACCAGATCGGATCGGCGAATATGCCCAGGACGGCGAAACTGATCGACGGCAGCGACAACAGAATCGAGCCGGTGAAGGTCAGCGACTGGATCATCGCCGCGGCGGTGTCGGTTGATTGGGGCTGGGTGAACGGGCTATCCCCCGGTTTCGTCGATGGGTATGGGAACCGGGCCGAAGTATAGCTCGAAAAACCGAGCCCGGTGAGGAGGATACAGGTGCTCACACCGAGCACGGACGGCAGCACGGTCCAGTCACCGAAGAACGAAACGCTGACCGCCGAGCCGATCCCGATCAGGGGGATGCCGACGAACAGGGTCGGAACCAGGCGTCCGATCCGGTCGGCGAATCCCCGGGTGCCGGACGCGACGTGGAGCCAGATGGCCGTGTGGTCGTAGGCGACATCGTTGTGCATCGTCCAGCCGAGGAAGATGCACATCAGCGGGACCGGCAGCAGGGCCAGGTACGGGAGGGAAACCCCGGCGAAGGAGAGGGGAAGGATGACCAGGACGGGGATGACAGGGATCATGACCAGCGACATCCAGTACCGCGAGTCCCTGCCCCAGTAGGTGAGACTGCGTGCAGCGATGACGCCGATCGGGGTGTGCGGCATGCGGTCGAACCAGCCGAGGCCGCCGTACTGGCGGGCCTGGGCCTCACGGCGCGGGGTGACGAGCATCCGTGCGACCAGCGCCTGCCAGGCCAGCCACAGAAGGTAGACCGTGGCGGCCGAGATGAGCAGCTTCAGGACGGCCGGTCCCCACCCACCGGTGGCGGCGTCGCCGGGGACCGCCCATGCGGCACCCAACGGCGTCCAACCGAGGATCGCCGAGAGCCCCCCGAGCAGGTCGAGGCCGTAGCGCTCCCAGTCGAGGTTGAGGATGAGCAGGACGACCGGGGCCACCATCACCAGGAGGAGCACACCGATGATGCCTGTGAATTCCCGGGACCTGCGGGTCGACAGGACGAACGCCGCGATCGAGGTGCTCACCCGGGAGGCAAGCAGGCAGGTCGCCAGCAGAAGGGCGGCCGCCACAATGGCCAGCAGCGTCTCGACCACACCCCGCGACCAGGTCACGATGGTGCCGAGGAGCACGAGCGCCAGCACGAGGGCCGGCACTCCCAGCAGGGAGGCGAGAGCCAGACCTGCCGACAGCCGACGATTCGGGATGCCCATGGTGGCGAACTTCCGTGGGTCCATGCTGTCGTCGATGCCGAAGACCAGCGGAACGAGGAAGAACCCGAGTACGACAATTGACCCCGCGACAACCAGTCCGTCGCGGATTGTGATGACATCGCCGACGAATCTGAGTCCGACCAGCACGACAAGAAGACCGACGGCGACGGCGAGGCCGTAGAGGAGTGCTATCGCGATGCCGGCGACTTGCCAGGGACTGCGCCGGAACAAGTTCGCGAGCAGGCGAAGTTTCAGTCCGAGAAACTGTGCAGCCACTCCATACCCTCCGCAACCTTGCGTCCGCCGGCAAGCTCGATGAACCGCTCTTCAAGGGTCTTTTCGCCCCGCACCTCGTCGATGGTGCCGGAGGCGAGAACCGCCCCCTGCACGATGATGGCCACGTGGTCGCAGACCCGCTGGATCAGGTCCATGCCGTGGCTGGACAGCACCACTGTGCCGCCGCTCGCCACGTACTTCTGCAGGATCTCAGTGACGTTGACCGCGGAGACCGGGTCAACAGACTCGAAGGGTTCGTCGAGCACGAGCACCCTCGGCGAGTGGATCATGGCGCAGGCCAGAGCGATCTTCTTCGTCATCCCGGCCGAGTAGTCGACGACGAGCCGGTTGAGCGCGTCTTCGAGGCCGAACGCCGCGGCCAGATCTGCCGACCTCTTGCGAACTGTCGCTCCGTCGAGTCCGCGCAGGACCCCGGAGTAGTAGAGCAGCTGTGCCCCGGTGAGTCGGTCGAACAACCGGAGCCGGTCGGGCAGCACCCCGATAATGCGCTTGGCTGCGATGGGGCTGCCCCAGACATCGATGCCGTGCACCTGGACGGTGCCCGCGTCGGGCCGGAGGAGTCCGGTGATCATGGAAAGGGTTGTTGTCTTTCCAGCTCCGTTTGGTCCCACGATGCCGTAAAAGGATCCCTCGCGTACCTCGAGATCGATCCCGGACACGGCCACGGTGTTACCAAAGCTCTTCTCCAGCCCCGTCACCGAAAGTACGAGCGGGGTAAGCGGTCCTCCCTGGACCGGTGTTGTCGACTTCGGACTCCGCTTGGCCCCGGTGCGCGACGATCGTGCCGCCGCCTTACGCGGTGCGCGGACGGCCACCGCCGTGGGTGTCGCGGCATCCGCGTCCGGCACCACGCCGGGGACCGCATCCTCGGGTGGAGGTGTTTCGGCGTCCGAGGCAGGCGGGACGATAGTCTCCACGGCCTCATTGACCGGTTCGAGTGTCGCGGTCTCAGGCACCGACGCCGCAGCCTCTTCCGCCTCAGGGGCGCTGGGTTCGGGTGTCGCGACATTCGCCGAGGTCGGCTGCACGGAGTTCGAAGCTGCGGGCTCGGCGACGGGCGGCCCAGCGACAACGAGCTCGGCGACGGCTAGCTCAGCGGCCCTGGTCTCGACGCCGGTCGGCCCGCCAGGAGTGACCTCGTCGGATGCCGGCTCGTCGACGGACCGGCCAAGCGACGAAGCGAGCACCGCGGCCCTCGTCGCCGCGGCCTTTGCGGCGCGCGCCTTCGCCGTGTCGGCACGTGCCGCACTCGACTTGGCCGCCGATTCTGACCTGGCGATGGCCGTGCGGGTAGCCGTTGCCTTCGCGGCCGCGGACCGGGCGGCGAGCGGCGTTGCCGCCGCGGAATCCTGCGCATCCGGACCAGATTCCGCAGATGATGGGGCCTTGGCGCGCGCGGTCGTGGGGCGGGCGGCGGGCATGCGCGCCGCTGGCCTGGTCGCCCGGGGCTTCGCCGCGGCCGAGCCGCTCGCCGGCTTCGGCGCTGTCCCAGCGGATGTCGTCGGGGCTTCCGAGTCGGCGGCGATCGGCGAGGCGGCGGGCTTGGAGCGCGCAGCCGGGGTTCGGTTGGCGCCCGTCGGACGGGCCGAAGTCTTTCGAACCGGGGTCTTGCGCACGGGCCGTTTGGTTGCCGCGGGCGTGGACACCGTAATGTCGTGCTCGTCCGTTGTATTCTTCGTTTTCGCAGGGGTCCCAGCCACCACGGGCGGGACACTCGTCGGCTCGTCGGGCTCGGAGTTGGGGGGCACAAGAGTCACCCCGCTAACCTACCAAGGACCGTCGGACACCGCAGGTTCACCGGTCAGCCGACGACACACAACGGAGCGGGAACGGTGCCCGTCGTGACGGAATGAGCACGCTCCGTAACCGCCTCTTCCCCCCGATAGAGGCCATAAGGTAGACTCATGCTGGCATAACGGCGTGTCTATACGTGAACTTATGGGTGAACCCCGGACAAACTTGTGAGAAACAAGAGTCTTATGCATCGGATGCAGGGGTCGCTCGAATCTTTTTTTAGGAGACAATCGTGACCACCCAGGTAGTCATTTTGGCAGCAGGCATGGGAAGCAGACTCGGTCGTTCGCTCCCGAAACCGCTCACCGAACTCAACGACGGTCGAACGATCATGCAGCAACAGTTCGACAACATCGCGCACGCCTTCGGCAAGAAGGCCAAGGTCACGATCGTGGTCGGCTACAAGCTCGAGCACATAATCGAGGCGTTCCCGCAGGCATCCTTCGTGTACAACGAAGAGTACGACCAGACCAACACGTCGAAGAGCCTGATGCGCGCGCTGCAGGCGTCGAGCACCGGCGGCGTGCTGTGGATGAACGGCGACGTCGTCTTCGATCCCGCCATCCTCGACCGCGCCGCAGCGATGGTCGCCCGCGACCAGTCGTTCGTCACCGTCAACACCTCGAAGGTGTCCGATGAAGAGGTCAAGTACACCACCAGCGCCGAGGGCTACATCAAGGAGCTGTCCAAGACCGTCAAGGGCGGGCTCGGCGAAGCGGTCGGCATCAACTACATCTCGAGCGCCTACAAGGCGATCCTGCTTCACCACCTCGCCAAGGTCGGCGACCAGGACTACTTCGAACGCGGCATCGAACTCGCCATCGAGAAGAACAATCTCCTCGTCGAGCCGCTCGACATCTCGGACTTCTACGCAGTCGAGGTCGACTTCGCTGAGGACCTGGAGCGCGCGAACCTCTACGTCTAGAGCAGACGTCGACATCGAAATCGCCCCCCGGCACCGATCAGGTGCCGGAGGGCGTTTTTCATGTCCGGGACTCGCTGCATCGGAGGTTGCAGCCGCGCCGGGCCGGCCTCACCTACGATTGGTTGAGTGAGTAGTTATGCGGAAGTGCGGCCCGAGCAACGCACGTCGTTTGCGCGCTACCGGCATTCTCTCTGGCTACTGACTCAGCGGGACCTGCGGGTTCGCTACTCGACGTCGCTGCTGGGCTACTTCTGGTCGATTCTTGACCCGCTCGTGATGGCCGGCATCTACTGGTTCGTCTTCACCCAGGTGTTCCACCGCGGAGCGGGCCACGAGCCGTACATAATCTTCCTGCTCTCCGCCCTCCTGCCCTGGATGTGGTTCAACGGCACCATCTCCGACTGCACCCGTGCGTTCCTGCGCGAGTCGAAGCTCATCCGCTCCACCCGGATCCCCCGCACCATCTGGGTCAACCGCCTGGTACTGTCCAAGGGCATCGAGTTCCTGGCCTCCGTCCCGGTCCTCCTCTTCTTTGCTGTACTGTCCGGCGCGCCGATCACCACGGGGGCCTTCCTGTTCCCACTGGCCATCCTGATCCAAACCGTGCTGACCGCCGGGATCGGGCTCATGGTCGCGCCCCTGGTCGTCTTCTTCCGCGACCTGGAGCGAGCCGTCAAGCTCGTGCTCCGGTTCCTGTTCTACGCCTCCCCGATCATCTACAGCACCTCGGACCTCCCCGGCCAGCTGCACTTCTGGGCGGCACTCAATCCGCTGAGTGGGATCTTCAGCCTCTACCGGGCGGCATTCTTCCCCGGAAACCTGAACTGGCTCACCGTCGGCATCAGCGCCGGAATTTCTTTGGCCCTGCTCGGCCTCGGGATCCTGGTTTTCAAGCGCACCGAGCGCGCAGTCCTGAAGGAGATCTAGTGGCGGCGCCAGTCATCTCGCTGACCGGGGTCGGCATCCGTTTTCGACGAAACCGCCGCGGTCGTCGCAGTTTCAAGGATCTATTCGCCGGCGGGCGGCGGCGCAGTCGGCCCGACGAATTCTGGGCGCTCCGAGAGGTCTCATTCACGGTCCAGCGCGGCGAGGCCATCGGCGTTGTCGGCCGCAACGGACAGGGCAAGTCGACCCTGCTGAAACTGGTCACGGGCGTGGTCCTCTCCGACGAGGGTACCGTGCACGTCACCGACGGGGTCGCGCCGTTGATCGAGATCACCGGCGGTTTCGTGGACGATCTCACGGTGCGGGACAACGTCTACCTCACGGCGGGCCTGCACGGCATGACCCGGGCCCAGATCGACGCGCGCTTCGACGACATCCTCGACTTCGCCGAGATCGGCGACTTCATCGACACCCCCTACAAACACCTGTCCAGTGGCATGAAGGTGCGGATCGCATTCGCGGTGATCTCTCGGCTCGAAGAGCCCATCCTCTTGGTGGACGAGGTGCTTGCGGTGGGTGACAAGGCGTTCCGTGAGAAATGCTATCGACGGATCGAAGAACTCCTCGCGGGTGGGCGCACGCTGTTCTTCGTCTCCCACAACGAACGCGACCTTCGACGTTTCTGCACGCGCGGCCTGTACCTGGACAAGGGCGCCCTCGTGCTCGACGGGCCCATCGACGAGGTCCTCGGTCTCTACAACACGCAGTACGGCATCAAGCCCGCGTGAGCGGGGACCTGGCCGGTCAGCGCGACGGGTCAGCCCGATGGGTCAGCGCAGCCGCCGCACGAGAGCTGCCTCGCGATCATCTCGGCTCACCGGCAGGTGCTCAGCCGAGAATCCGCTCATCAGCTCGCCTGGTTCGAGCCCGAGCACCGTGGCGAGTCTGATCAGCGTGTGGAACGTCGGGTTGCCGTGGCCCCGATCGATGCGGGCATAGTTCGACACGTTCAGGCCGGCCAGGTGGGCCACCTCCTCCTGGTTGAGTGACAGCTGGCGGCGTCGCAGACGGAGGCGATCACCCAGGATGCGGGATGCTTCGGAGGAAGGCTCTGGCATCCTCCATCTATAGGCTCGGCGTGAGCATCCCGCCAGTGCTCCGGCAGATGTCCGCACCGGCACGTAAACTCGTCGGGAGTCTAAGGAGAGCAGTTCGATGGCAAGGAAACCCAAACCAATCGTGTCGACCACAGGTGGACTGCCCCAGGGTGGCCAGCTGCCGCCCGCCATCACAAAAGGCTTCGACCGGGTCATGGCGATCCACCGCCCGGCGGTGCTCGCGCATATCCGGTCCATCCGCCGCCGATCACCCCACGCCGGGCCCGTGGAACTCGTGCAGATCCTGGAACGGCGCTACCTCGCCGCTGTGACGACCGGGGGCGCGGCCGTCGGCGCGACGGCCCTGATACCCGGCGTTGGAACCGGGATCACGCTTGCCCTGTCCGGAGTCGAAACGGCCGGCTTCCTCGAGGCCACGGCCCTCTTCACCCAGTCCGTGAGTGAGGTGCATGGAATCTCCGTCGACGACCCAGAGCGGGCGCGGGCGCTGGTGATGACCATGATGCTCGGGCATGAAGGCTCAGACCTGGTGCGCCAGCTCGCCGGCCAGTTTTCCGGAAACGGTACCGCGCGCACCGCGTATTGGGGGGAACTCGTGACGACCAGCCTCCCCCGGGCCATCATGGGGCCGCTCTCCGACCGGCTGCAGACCGCCTTCATCAGGCAGTTCGCGGCCGCCGGCGGCGCGAGCCTGATCGGAAAGGCCCTGCCGTTCGGGGTCGGCGCGGTCATCGGTGGCGCCGGCAACCACATTCTCGGTAGGCGGGTCATCCACTCGTCGCGGATGGCATTCGGGCAGGCCCCCGCCGGGTTCCGCCCCGAGCTCGACCCTCGGGCCAGGGCCGTCATGGTGCGGGAAATCGAGGTGCGGGAGGCTGCGGTGCAGGAGACCGCCCTGCTCGCTGGACGCTCCGGCAGGCTCATTCAGCGCGGCCGCGGAAAGCTCGCCAAACTGCCCGGCCTGGTGCCGACGGCCCTGCGCCGCGCCAGAGCAGAACGAGAAACCGAGGGCGGGGCGTCCGGTGTCGCACCGGATGGTGCCGGGCATCCTCCGGTCTAGCGGCCGTCGGCGGCGTCGACCGGGGTCACCGGGCCGGCTTCGAGAGCGTCGACACTTGTCGCCGCCGGGTGCATCACATTGAACCGGTCCCATTCATCCATCAGGTGCTGAACCGCGGCTTGGAAGCGTTCCGTGGCGACCCCTGCACCCGTGTCACCGAAGTACCGCTCCACCCACACGGCCAGCCGTTGCGCCACCTCGCTGTCCTGAGACAGATCCTCCAGAACACGCACAATGTCGCCGGCCTCGGCGGCGTCCAGCCACTCGCAGTCAGAGAGATACCCGCTCGAGTCGATCTGGGCGTCCGGGTTCACCGGGCGCGTCACCATCAGCGCCTTTCCCGCGGCGAGGCGGTCATACACCATGGCCGAGATGTCGACGATGGCCACGTCAGCGACCGAGAGTTGCCACCCGAGGTCGGGACTCGCGTCGTAGATGTGCCTCGCGGAAGCGTCACGCGAGTTGGCAGCCGCGATCGCCGTGATGATTCGGCGGTTCGCGGCCGCGTACTCGGTGTCGATGACACCGCTGCGCGGGTGAGGACGGTAGATCACCCGGTGCCGTCCCGTGTCGAGCAGGGCTGACACGAGCGCCATACCGTGCGTCCCGATCGATCCGTAAGCGGCGGCCGGGCGATCTCCTTCCCAGGTCGGGGCGTAGAGCACCACCTGGCGTTCGTCCGGGGTGTAGGGGAGGGTCCCGCTGTAGTGGTCGGCCTGCGGTCGCCCGATCTTGATCGCCCGTTTGTCGAAGTCGTAGTCCCAGAGCACCTTGTCGAGGCGGGCCAGCGCGGCATCCCCGGCGACGAAGGCGTAGTCGTAGGCCTTGATCTGGTTCGTGACCATGTACACCTTGTCGCTTTCACCATGGTTGATGAAAACGTGCCAGCGACGCCCGTAGTGCATCATCTGGAAGTTCCGCGGGTTCTGGTTGACGTACAGCACGATCCGGATGTCCTGCTCCTCGAGCACCCGCTCGAGGTCGGAGACCTTCCGCACGTAGGCGACCGGAACGGGTGCCTCGTCGATGAGCGGAAGGGCCCCGCTGCCGCTTCGGCTGAGAATCAGAACCGGCCACTTCTCGGCGAGCTCCGCCAGCGGTTTGTACCACTGACGGATCTGGTAGAGGTTGACACCACCGTCCGCGAAGTAGACCGCAATCTTGAAATGGTGGTCCTGCTTGAGATCGCGCATCGCAAGACGACCGTTCAGGAGACGCTGCGCCTTGCGCGATGCCGTGACGTCCTTCAGCAGCTTGAACGCAAGCCCGACGTCTTTTTTTATACCCACCAGTCAAGAATACCGATTGCGGCAGGCCCACGGCTCCCCGTGACCCCCGAACGGGTGTTCGGCGGCCACCGTCAGACGATGGGCGGACGCCCGGCCAGGGTCATCCGCCACACGGTGCCGGCCTTGAGCGGGCGGCGCTCCCCCGGGTCGCTTGTCCAGCCCTCACGAAAGCCACCGAACCAGGCCCGGAGAGCAGGCCGATTGCGCGACCAGCGCAGCAGCTGGATGCCCAGCCAGGCGCCCGCGTAGACGGGCACGAGCGGGGCGGGAAGGTTTCGGCGGGCGAGCCAGACCCTGTTGCGGGCGTTGAGCCGATAGTAATCATCGTGCCGGGTCTGCTGGATCACCGGGTGATTTGCGACGAGGTCTCCCGCGTACCAGGTGCGAAGGCCCAGATCCCAGACGCGCCAGGCCAACTCAATGCCCTCATGGGCATAGAAGAACGGTTCCGCCCAGCCCCCGGTCGCATCGAAGACCCCCCGGGGCAGGAGCACCGCGCCCTCCCACACCGAAAAAACGTTGCTGGAGTGGGTCGCTTCACCCTTGCGGATGCGCGGGATCCAGCGGCGGGGTGAGGTGAGACCGGAGGGGTCGACCACCCTCGGCTGCAGAAGGCCGATGGTCGGGTCGGCGCGGAGCATGGCTATCGCCTCGCTGAGAAAGCGAGGGTCGGGGATGCTGGCGTCGTCGTCCAGGAAGAACAGGAATTCACCGGCGACAGAGGAGACCCCGCGGTTGCGCCCGGCCGGAATACCGAGATTGGTCGGCAGCCCGAGGGACTTCACCCCCGCCGGCAATCCGGTCGGCTGCCAGCCGTTACCGACGCAGACGATATCGAGGCGCACGTCCTGCTGGTCGAGCAGTGAACGGATGCCGCGGGCCAGGTCTCCCTGCCGCGTCCCCTGGGTGAGCACGACGACGCCGACCGTCGGCGTGACCGGCCCCATCGGGGTGGCCTCAGGAACGGACACGCTTGGAGGCCATGATGGCGACGAAGTGGCCGACCAGGGCTAGGAACGACAGCGGGATGAGCACGATCAGCACGACCCGGTCGACGAGGGGTTCACCCGCGAAGCTGCCGAGAATGGCCGCCACAAAAATCAGGATGGTGAGTTCGACCGAGTGGTACAGGCGGTGGAACGGCACGAATCGGGCGAGGCGGCGCACCTGGGCGAGGCGGCTGGAGGTGAGGGTCTTCTCGCCGCGAGTGTCGGAAAGTTTTGTGAGCCCGGCGTTCGCCCTGGCCACGTGCACCATATCGTTGAGCGCCTTGTTCAGCACGATGATGAGTGCGAGGAGCAGGGCGAGGGTGGTCCAGAGCAGGTCCGCCGGGGCCTCGAACGGAAATGCCGCCGCCCTGATGCCGAACGCGATCGGAATGAGCGCCTCGGTCGTGTAGTGGCCGACCTTGTCGAGGAACACCCCCGCCGGAGAGGATTCCTTGCGCCAGCGGGCCACCTCACCGTCGCAGCAGTCCACCAGCATCTGCAGTTGCCCGAGGATGAGCGCCAGGAGCGCGCCCCAGACGCCAGGGATGAGCAGCGCCGCGGCCGTCGACCAGCCGACCAGGATCATCAGCCCCGTGACCCCGTTCGCGGTGATCCGGGTCTTCAGCAGCATCCAGGTGATGTAGGGAGAGATGTCGCGCAGGTAGAGCGAGGCGGTCCAGTGCTCGGCGTTCGCCCGCAGGCGTACCTCGGGCGGCTGCGCCACGGCCCGCAGCTCGGCAATCGAAGCCGGTCGAGCGGACGCTGGTGTTCCTGGCGTCATGGGTGCCTCCCGGTGTGGGCCGTGATGTTGTTGGTGAGATTGAGATACCCGAGCAGGAATCCGATGCCCCAGCAGAAGTGGATGCACGGCAAGACTACGAGAAACCAGAGCCCGGCACGAAACTCGTCCGGGCGGGTGACGGCCACGGTCGCGATGAGCACGATGAGCAGGTAGGCCCCCGGGGCGACGAATCCGAGTAGCAGCCACGGTGCCGTGCCGGCGGGCAGAGCGGCTATCCCGGCCCCGCCGAGAAGCAGGCCGAGCACAACGCCGACCACCATCACTGGCGGGGCGAAATAACGGATGCCGTTCGCCGCCGGGAAGCGCCGGGCGAGTTCGCCGCGCCAGAGCCCGGTGGAGACCATCTGCCTGGCGAGCCGGGCGAGGCTCGGGCGCGGACGGTAGACCACGCGCAGTCGGGGCGTGAACCAGACAGTTCCCCCGAGGTCGCGGATGCGCCGGTTGAGTTCCCAGTCCTGGCCACGTTTGATGCCCTCGTCGAAGAGGCCGACCCGCACCAGGCTGTCCATCCGGAAGCAGCCAAGGTAGACCGTCTCCGCCTTTCCATCAGGGCCGCCGACGTGCAGGGGCGTGCCACCAAGGCCGATCTTCGTACCGTAGGCGCGGGCGACGGCCTTCTGGAAGGGGTTCTCGCCCTGGGCGTCCATGACGCCGCCGACGTTGTCCGCCCCCGTGCGTTCAAGGGTTTCCACCGCGATGCGCGCGTAGTCCGCCGGCAGCACAGAATGGGCATCCACCCGGATCACGACCGGGTATTGCGAGGCCCGGATGGCAATGTTCAGTCCGGCCGGCGTCGACCCGACCTCGTTGTCGACGACCCGGATCCGCGGGTCGACGGAGGCCATTTCCTCGACGAGTTCGGTGGTGCCGTCGATGCTCGGCCCGAGGGCGAGGGTGACCTCGAATGGTCCGGTGTAGTCCTGGTGCAAGAGGCTGAGAACGGCATCACGGACATGGGTCACGTCGTTGAGCACGGGCATCACGTAGGAGACTCCGAGCAGCGGTGTGTCTCCGCGAGGTGGCACCTGGCTGATCATTTTTGCATTCCTCCGGAGGGTCGCTTGAGCCTACCAGCCGTGACTTTGCCGCCATACGTGGCCTGCAGAACGCAGAACTGCGCCGCCGGCAGAGAGCCGGCGGCGCAGCGGGAAGGAAGCAGCGCTCGGTCAGCTGGCGAGCTGCCCGACGGTGACGGACACGGTGCTGGACTTGCCGCCACGCACGAAGGTCAGTTCGGCCTTGTCGCCCGCCGCCAGCCCGCGCACCTGCGCGGTCAGGTCGTTGGCGTCTGTGATCGGGACCCCGTTGAAGTTGGTGATCACGTCACCCTTCTTCAGGCCTGCCTTCTCTGCGGCACCGCCCGAGGAGACTTCGCTGATCAGGGCGCCGACGGTGGTGCTCTGAGGGTCGCTGGCCGCGCTGGTCACGCTCGCGCCGAGCAGGCCGTGGGTGGCCTTGCCGTTGGCGATCAGTTCATCCGAGACCCGCTTGGCCAGGTTCGACGGAATGGAGAAGCCGACGCCGATGCTCCCGGACGCTGAGGTGGATGAGCCGCCGGCGTTGGCGATGGCCACGTTGATGCCGATCAGCTCGCCCTTGGCGTTGAGCAGAGCGCCACCGGAGTTGCCGGGGTTGATCGCGGCATCCGTCTGGATGACCGACAGCGAGATGCTGCCCGAATTGGACGTGCCCTGCTTGGACTTGCTGCCGTCCTTGTTTGGCAAATCGAAGAAGAACGGGCTCTGGCCGTCTGGCGTGGTGGTATCCGGCGTCGTCGGGGCGGCAGACGAGGCAATCGAAATGCTGCGGTTGAGCGCGCTGACGATGCCGTCGGTGACCGTGCCGGCCAGGCCGAGCGGGGCGCCGATGGCGATGGCCGTGTCACCGACATTGATCTTGCCGGAGTCGGCGAATCTGATCGGGCTGAGCCCCTTGGCGTCGGTGAGCTTCACGACGGCGAGGTCGGAGATCGGGTCGGTGCCGACGATGGTGGCGGCATAGAGTTTGCCGTCACTGCTCTTGACCTGGAGGGTCGCGTCGGCGGCCGCGCCGTCGAGGGTGACGACGTGGGTGTTGGTGAGCACATAGCCGTCTTCGGTGAGCACGACTCCGGAGCCGGTGCCGCCGGAGTTGCCGCTGCTGGCCTCGATTGTTACGACGCTGGGCGACGCCTTCGCGGCCACGGCGGTGATCTGGTTGACGCTGTCGGTGTTGTTGACCACGACGCTGCTCGGACCCTGCGCCTGGTTGACAGGGACGCCGTTGTTCTGGTTGGTCAGCACGAACGCCGTCACGCCTGCACCGGATGCTCCGCCGACCAGAGCTCCAATGGCCAGCGCCGCGATCAGGGCGATGCTTGCCCTGCGCGTGGCCGGGTCCTTGACCGGACCTGAACCGGGGGTGTGGGGAGGCAGGCCGTTCGCGGTGGCGTACGCCTGAGGCGTGGCATTCGGCGCGTGGTAACCGGGGGCGGAGCCGTCGGTCGGCATCGGACGGCCGAAGGCATCCGTGGCATAGGGCGCCGTCGCCTGGGCCTGCTGAGGCGGGTGGAACTGGCCGGCGTCAGCATGCGGAGCAGCGGATGCCGGCTGGGCCGCATCGGCGAGCACCTCGGTCGGCTGCGCTTCGGGGGGGAAGGACTCCGCGGGCCGCGGCTGCTCCGGCTGGGCCTGTTCCGGCTGGGCCTGTTCCGGCTGGGCCTGTTCCGGGTGAGCCTGTTCCGGGTGGGCCTGGGCGGGCGCGTCTGGCGAAGGGACGGGAACAGCCGCGTTCTCCTCGGCGGGAGAGATGGTCTCCCCTGCGGCATTGACTTCGAACGGAATTGCGCCGTTGCGAGGATCAGGGGTAGTACCGGAGTCCTGCGTGTTGTCGGTAATGGTGTGCTCCTTCCAAGCGATGCCAGCTTTGCGCCCGAACCTGAGTGAATGGTTTGTGCAGGCTGGGAGCATTCAATGATGAAGCCGTGACCTTGCTTGCAGGTCTCGCCGCGACCGCGCCGTCAGCAGCCCGGGCCCGCCGCGCCGGCGGTGCACTCCCGGTTGACGAGCACAGTGCGCGCTTCGGCTACGACCACGCTCAGCGGGGTCGTCGAGACCGCCAGAGTGCCGCGCACCCCGCGCCAGTCACGGCCGGCGAACCGGTACTCGGCCGAATAGACAACGCTTACGGTGATCGAGCGACCACCGGATGCCGTGAAGATGTGGCTGGTGGGCGTGTCGGAGAACTCCGGAAGGCCCTGGTCTGCCCAGGTCGCACCGGCACTGCTGGTGTCCAGGCTCTGGCCATCCCCGAAATCCCAACTGAACCGGATGGGGGTGAAACGCACCTCGGCCGGAAAACCGAGCAGCGATCCTGAGCGGATGTGCACGGTGGCCGCGGCGATGAAGTTGGTGGGCAGGCCGACCACGCTCCAGCCGCGGGGCTCCATCCGCCGGTTCGGCGCTGCAGGCCGGAAGTTGACGAGGTCGCTGACGCTCACGATCAGGTTCGGGTCGCAGGGAGTGCCGGCGACGCAGTTGATGGTGAACCCGTCCCGCACGATCGTGCCCGGGCCAGGTACCGTTGCCACGCCCTGCTGTCCTCCGCCACCCACCGCCGAGTCCCCCGCACCGCCCCCAGCGTCGCCGCCGGCCCCGCCACCGCCGCCAAAAACGGTGTCGTAACCGGCGGACAGGTCCACCCCGCCGCCGTTTACCGTGCCAGCCGCCGGAGGCGGATCAGTACAATTCCCTTGTGATGCGCTCCATCCCACACACGAGGCGGTTGCCCAGAGCGAGTTTGCCAGCGATTGCGTGGGAGCGGCGCATAAGACAAATGCGACCGTCCCTAGCAGAAGTTTTTGCCTGACCATGACTCTGAGGTATCCACGATGAGTTTCTGCGCAGCAGTATCCAAAACAAAGTTCACATGAAGCGGGAACCGCGTCGCCCGGTCGGCTGGAATCGAGCTCTCGCCATTGGCATCGACCACGTCCGTTTTCGAAACGTCCAGACAGAGATAAGCCTGAATCATCCCCGTCGATAGGTCGGCTGACTGGACTGTCAATGAATCGAATGCGAGCTCGCCGACGCCTCGTAATCCTTTGGACGCCATGTCCACGAAGGAAGCTGTTTCCGATTCAAGGGCCTCGCCGGCCGACACTCGGGACATTCTCTCCGGCAATGAACCGCCTTCATGGCCGATCAAACTCGACATCTCCTGGTAGGCGGCGTAGGCCGCCGTGGCCGCGGCGAGGGCTTCGGCGTCCGAGGCGAAGACCGGGGCATCCGTCGTCGTGGTTGATGGCAACGGCGCCGCCGGCTGCCGTGTGCATCCGGAGAGCGCGAGCGTGACGAGGACAGCCATGGCGCCCATGACCGGCCGGCAACGACTGACGAACCGCATGCGGCCACCGTAGAGCAGTTTCGGCGCCGCGGGGCGAATTTTCCACAGGCCGGAGGTCGGCCGCGCACGCCGATGTCGTAGCTTGGAGGCATGCAGGCGAGACGATGACCATTCCCGGCGCCTGGCGGCGCACCGCACGAGGTGCGGGCCTTCTCGCCGAAGACGGCACGGTCACGGCAAGCATCTTCGCGGAGATGAGCGCCCGCGCGGCTCGAACCGGCGCGATCAACCTCGGCCAGGGATTCCCCGACGAGGACGGACCATTGGAGGTGCTCGAGGCCGCGCGGCAGGCGATCAGCGACGGCGTCAACCAGTACTCGCCCGGGCGCGGCCTTCCGGCGCTGCGCGAGGCGATCGCCCGGCATCAGCACCGCTTCTACGGTCTGACCGCCGACCCGGAGACCGAGGTCCTGGTCACTGCGGGGGCGACAGAGGCCCTGGCCGCCACAATCCTGGCGTTGCTCGAACCCGGCGACGAGGTCGTCACCTTTGAGCCCTTCTACGACGCGTATGGCGCCCTGATCGCGCTCGGCGGCGGCGTGCATCGCACCGTGCGACTGCGAGCGCCCGATTTCCAGCCCGATCTTGACGAGCTGCGGTCAACGATCAACGACCGCACCCGGCTGATCATCGTCAACAACCCGCACAACCCCACCGGCGCGGTCTTTCCGGTTGGAACGCTCCAGCTGATCGTGGAACTCGCCGAACGGCACGACGCCGTGATCGTCACCGACGAGGTGTACGAACACCTCACCTTCGGCGTGGCGCACATCCCCATCGCCACGCTTCCGGGGGCCGGCGAGCGCACGGTCACCATCTCCTCCGGCGGCAAGACCTTCAACACCACCGGCTGGAAGATCGGCTGGCTGACGGCACCGGCGCCGCTGGTCACCGCGATCCTCGCCGTGAAGCAGTTCCTGACCTACGTCAACGGGGCGCCGTTCCAGCCGGCGATCGCGGTCGGCCTCGACCTGCCCGCGAGCTTCTACACCGGAATCGCCGCCGACCTTGAAATCAAGAAGGACGTCCTCGAACGTGGGCTCACCGCGGCGGGATTCACCGTCAGCCGGCCGCAGGGCTCGTACTTCATCGTGGCGGATGCCGCCCCGCTCGGCTACCCGGACGGCGCCGAGTTCTGCCGAGCCCTGCCCGGCCTCGCCGGGGTGGTCGCGGTTCCGATCGCTGCCTTCTGCTCTCCGGAGCACCGCCCCGAATACGCCTCTCTGGTGCGTTTCGCCTACTGCAAGCGGGTCGACGTGCTCGAGCGGGCCTCGGAGCAACTGGCCCGGCTCACCGCCCGCGCGTAACTCCCGCAATTCCCGGGTCGCGGCACCCGTCTTCATGCGGCCGATCCGGGAAGCCGTCAGAATCTGCAGGAGTTATGCGCGGGGGGGACTGGCAGCGGGCCGGGGACCCGGAGCCGGAAGGGCCGGAGTCAGTGCTGGAGTGCCGGGTAGTCGGTGTAACCCTCGGCGCCGGCGCCGTAGAAGGTGAGCGGGTCCGGCGCGTTCTGCGGCAGGTCATTCAGCCAGCGGCGCACCAGGTCGGGGTTCGCGATCACGGCGCGCCCGACGACGACAGCGTCGGCCACGTCGTCGTCGATGATCGACATTGCCTCGGCGCGGGTCGTGATACCGCCGAAACCACTGTTGACCATCACCGATCCACCGAAGCGCGCGCGGAGGCCCTGCACCAGCTCGCCGGCCGGATCCTTGTGCAGGATGCTCAGGTAGGCCAGGCCGAGCGGCGCGAGGGCGTCAGCGAGGGCGCCGTAGGTGGCGGCGACGTCCGCGGCATCCGGCTCGAGCGCGTCCTGGATGTTGTGCTCGGGTGAGACGCGGATGCCAACCCGTCCGGCGCCGATGGCCTCGGCGACGGCCGTGACAACGTCGATGACGAAGCGCGCGCGGTTCTCCGGGGAGCCGCCGAAGGCATCCGTGCGCTGGTTCGACGCCGGCGAGAGGAACTCGTGCAGGAGGTAGCCGTTGGCGCTGTGAATCTCGACGCCGTCGAGTCCGGCGGCAATGGCGTTCTTGGAAGCCTGCACGAACTCGGCGATCACGCCAGGCAATTCGTCTTCGCGCAGTGCCCGGGGCACGGGGTACGCGTGCTTTCCGTCGTAGGAGTGGGTCTCGCCGACGATGGCGATCGCGCTCGGCGCGACGACCTCCCGGCCGCCGTTCGTGGCCGGGTGGGTGACCCGGCCGGCGTGCATGACCTGGGCGACGAGGCGACCCCCGGCGGCGTGCACGGCGGTGGCGACGTTGGTCCAGCCCTCGATCTGCTCGGGTGTGACCAGGCCGGGCTGGCCCGGGAAGCCCTGGCCGACGTGGCTCGGGTAGGTGCCTTCGGTGACGATCAGGCCCAGGGTCGCGCGCTGGCGGTAGTGCTCGACGACGATCGGCCCCGGAACGCCTTCCACGCCGGACCTCACCCGGGTCAGGGGCGCCATCACGAGGCGGTTGGGAAGTTCGAGGTCACCAAGGGTGAGGGGAGAGAAAAGATTCACTGTTGCTCTTTCTGTCGGACGGACACCACCGGGCGGCATGACGCCGCCGCCGCATCGGAAGGCGGGTGCCCCTGTCGGCAACAGGCCCGGCGCCCGGTCTATTCCGCCGAACCGGGCAATCCGCACGGCCGTCGGCAACGAACCCCTGTCATGACCATCCTCATGGCGCGACCGGCGCGGACCTCCGCCGTACTCCCTGACGGCGCCGATGCGCCTGCTGAAGCGTGGCCCGCAGCGCGGCCGTCGACCGAGCAATACTGCCCTTTCCCGCTCTCTTCCGATCCCCGCCGGTTCGGTTTGACGACCAGCACGATGCGACTGCGTGGCGGAACGATCGTGGTGCGCCACGGTCGCCGCACAGCCGGCGACACCGCGACGATCCTGCTCCACGGCGCTGCCGGGTCCTGGACGACCTGGACACCGATGCTCCAGGCCGCTCGTTGCGCCGCAGGACCGGGATTCACCGATCTGATCATCCCCGACCTGCCCGGCTGGGGTGACAGCACTCTGGAAACGGACACCGGAGCGCCCACCATCGAGGCGACGGCCACGCTCGTCGCGGAGATCGCCGAGGCGCTCGGCTACCGCCGCTGGCAGGTGCTCGGCCACTCAATGGGCGGCTTCATCGCCCTGGAGCTCGCGGCGTCCTTCGCGGCCGAGACCACATCGGTCGGCCTCATTTCGGCGACCACCTACTCCGTGATCGACAGTGTCCGGCACCCGGTGTCCCGCGTCGGCATTCTCCCGGCCTACACCGCGCTGCTCGGGGTCATGCTCGTGCTCGCCCGGTTCGGACGTGCTGGAACTTCCCTCGTGCGGGCACTCGACCGGCTCACGGTGCTCCGCGCCCTGACCGCTCCCCTCTTCGCCCGGGTCGCCGCGGTACAGCCGAGCGTGATCTCCGCGCTCGCCACCGAAGTGCGGCCAGGCCGCTTCGCCGCCGCATCCGCCCTCGCCGGCCGCTACGACGCGGATTCCGCCTGGTCGCGGATCCGCTGCCCGGTCCGGTCCACCCGCGGAGACTCCGACGTGTTCGTCGCGGAGGCCGACACGGCCAGGCTAAGCCGGGTCATCCCAGACTTCACGCCGCACACCCTGCCGGGCACCGGGCACTTCGGCCATGTCGAGCGTCCGGGCGAGACCCTGCGCTTGCTCGGCCCCGTTCCAACCCCGGCGCCGATTCCCTTGTCAACGGTCGCCAATGCGACCACACTGAGGTGATCACTAGTTCCTGAGACAAGGTCACACCGAATCACAGGCTCACGAGCGCTTTTTTCGACCGAATGAAAGCGGCACACCATGGGTTCCTTGACGTATGACCGGGTCACCGTCGAATTCGACGATCGGATCCTGGCGCACCTGCAGATCGTGATCGTGCAGAAACTACGCCGCGGGGAGAGTTTCCTGCTGTCCTGGCGCAACGCGGCCGAGGCCGGGAACGGCCGTAGTTCCGCATGGCTACACCCGGCCATCCCGCTCTACTTCAAGTTCTCCGGCGGCCAACCGCCCACGATCAACCCGCTCTGGCTCGCCCAGCTCACCCGGTCGGCCAACAGCTCGCAGGGCCTGGTGGCCACCGGCGAGGAGCGCTCCATGGCCGAGCCTGAGGTTCCCGGCCATCCGGAGCGCAATCATCGGCCGGACCAGAAGTTCACCGTGCGGGCCGCCCCTGCCTCACAGGAAACGATCGCCACCGAAGGCTGAGCCTGTCAGCGCGGCAGCACCGTGAAACGCCGCAGCGCCAGCGCGGGGTTCACCGCCCGCACAGACTCGACCCGAGCCCGCGAGACCCAGGCGACCGCGACATCCGAGGTTTCACCGATGGTGACCAACTCGACCCCCATCGGATCGACCACCATGCTGTTGCCGACTCCAACGGGCGGGGCATGGTCGGCCGCGGCGACGTAGACCGTGTTCTCGAGTGCGCGGGCGGTGACCAGGGTGCGCCAGTGCTGTTCCTTCAACGGGCCTCGCACCCACTCGGACGGCACGAGGACGAGATCGGCTCCGGCGTCGACGAGACGGCGGGTCACCTCGGGGAAACGGATGTCATAACAGGTCTGCATCCCGACCGTCAGCCCGCCGACGCGGAACGTCTCCGGCGCCTGAACCGCTCCAGGCAGCACCCAGTCCGACTCCCGGTCACCGAACGCGTCGTAGAGGTGAAGCTTGCGATACGTCGCAACCAGCTTTCCCGACGGATCGACGGCGACGAGAGTGTTGGAGAACCGATCCGGGTCAGCCGTGACCTCGAGCATGCCGGCGACGACATGCAGCCCGAACTCGCCGGCGAGCGCGGCGAGCGCGGTCAGGAAGGCGCCATCCAGCGGTTCCGCCGCCGCGACGAACGAGCGGCCCAGCACGGGCTCGAAAAAGGACGAGTACTCCGGGAACACGACCAGACGGGCGCCGCGGGCGGCCGCAGCGCCCGCCAAAGCCCGGATGGCGGCGATGTTGCCCGCCTGGTCTGCACCCGGCCTGAACTGGGCGACGGCCACGCCGATGGCGGCGGCTGGATCGTCGACAGCAGCGTAATCGATCATGGCGCCAGCCTAGCCGCCGCTCGCGGCCAACGGACGAGCGGCCGACGGACGAGCGGTCTGCGCCGGCCGGACGGTGACAAGTCTGACAAACGGCTGCGATTCCGGCACCGGAATGCCCCATGCGAACCACGGCGTCGCGCCGGGCGACGATGACGTGCCAGCATGAGGTGAGACGGTCCCGGCAACCGAAAGGCATCCGATGAAGATCTTGGTCGTGGAAGACGATGACCAGATGGGCGAGCTCATCGAGCGCGGCCTGCATGCCGAGGGCTACGAGATCGTTCGGGCCGGAAACGGAATGGATGCTTTGATCGCGATCGCCAACGACGATTTCGCCCTCGCCGCGATCGACGTGATGCTGCCGCAGATGAGCGGTTTCGAAATCTGCCGGCGCATCCGCGACGCTGGCAACACGATGCCCGTTCTCCTGATCACCGCACGGGACACCGTCGAGGACCGGGTCTTCGGCCTCGACAGCGGAGCAGACGATTACCTCACCAAACCCTTCGCCTTCGCCGAACTCACCGCACGGGTTCGCGCGATGCTCCGACGACATTCGATGGGAACTCCGGCGAGCCTCGAGCTGGGCAGCCTGGCCATCGACTCCCGCGACTTGAAGGTGACCGTGGCCGGCCGCACACTCTCGCTGAGCCCGAAAGAGGTCGCCCTGCTGCGCCTGCTTTGCAGCCACGCGGGTGAGACAGTCGACCGGGCGACGATCCTCGAGGAGATCTGGAACGGCACGGAGCACATCGATCCGAACATCGTTGACCAGTACATCAGCTACCTTCGGCGAAAGATCGACTCCGACGCAGCCGGCATCCGCATCGTTACGGTGCGCGGCGCCGGCTATTCCGTCGAGCTGACGCCGTGACGGAAGCCTCCAGGTGAAACTGCCCGGCCTGTCGATCAGGGGCCGCATCAGCATCGGCAGCGTGCTCATCGCCGCGGTGCTGTTTGGCTCTGCCGCGTTCTTCTTCCGCCTCGAGGTGCAGTCGCTCCTGATCGACACGACCGAAACGCTCCTGCGCAACGATGCAGCCCCCCTCGTCGCCGACCTCGTCCGCCACCCGACCGAGCCGATCGACGCTCCGACGGAAGGCCAGCTCATCGCTGTGATCGACCCCGACGGGGAACTGCACAGATCCTCCCTCCCGAGGAGCCTGAACAATCGTCTTGACGACCTGGCGGATATCGGGGAGCATCCGCAAACCGTCGACACGGGGAACACCCGCTACCTGGTCGCGTCGACGGTCGTCGTCACCGACACCGGCAACTGGGTGGTCGTCACCGCCCGCAATGAGGAGGCATTGTCGCTGCTCGTCGACGAGCTGACCCGAGTGCTGACGATCGGCACGATCGTGCTCACCGTCGGCTTCGGCCTGGCCTCCTGGCTGTTGACCGGCGCCGCGTTGCGACCGGTGAATCGCCTCCGTGCCGAGGCGGAGAGCCTGAGCACCGCCGGGACGTCCGCCCACCTCCTCGTTCCTGCCGGCAACGACGAGGTGAGTCGGCTCGCGATCACCCTCAACGACTTCATCGGGCGTCTCCGCCGCGGCATCGATCGCGAGAAACAGGTGGTGTCGGATGCCAGCCACGAGCTCCGCACCCCCCTGGCCGTGCTGAAGTCGCAACTCGAGCTCGCCCGGCTCAACTCGGGAGACGCTCCGGCCCTCGAGCAAGACATGGCCGACGCATCCGTCACCGTAGACCGGCTCGCGCGGCTTGCCACCAACCTGCTGGAACTGTCCAAGCTGGAGGGGCACCAGCCGCCGCCCGAGACGAATTGGAACGGCCTCGTCGCCGAGGTCTCCGCGTCGGTGGACCGCGCACGGGTGGTGCAGAACGGCGCGGACCTCGATGTCGACTATCTGGTCGACGGTGAGGATCCCGACGGTCGTTACGCTATTTCGCCGACCAACGTCGGCCAGCTGGTCGACAATTTGGTCTCCAATTCGGTCAATGCCATGCGCGGAAAGGGCGCGGTCATGGTGACCCTGCACCGGGCCGGGAACGAGATGCTGCTGACGGTGCAGGACACGGGGCCGGGGATGCCGGAGGGTTTCATCCCGGTGGCCTTCGATCGTTTCTCCCGGCCGGAGCATTCGCGGGCGGGCGGCGGCACCGGTTCTGGTCTCGGACTCGCCATCGTCCACGCCATCGTCGACCGGGCCGACGGGACGATCTCGCTCCGGAACACCGGCGGCGGTCTTGCCGCGGAGGTCCGGCTTCCCCGCCACACGCGAGCAACCTGAGAGCCTTCGCAGGCTGCCGCCCGGCGCTCGGGGCAAACGTTAACCCGGGTGACTTAACGTTGTGCTGTGTCCTTCCTCAGCGTGCTCCCGACCACCGAGGCCCACCCAGGGCCCAGTGTGCCGCCCGCGCGCGGTCCCCTGCTGCCGGCCGCCCTGCTGGGCCTGCTCGGCATCCTCGTCTCCGCCTTAGGTTCATGGCAGCCGTCGTACTGGGGCGACGAGGCGGCGAGCGTCATGTCGGCGGAGCGATCCCTGCCGTCGCTGTTCCGGATGCTCGGAAACGTGGATGCCGTGCACGGCACCTACTACCTCATCCTGCACTTCTGGATCCAGGCCTTCGGCGCGACCGAGTTCTCGACCAGGCTGCCCAGCGCCATGGCCATCGGACTGGCCACCGCGGGCACCTACCTGCTCGCGCGCCGGCTAACCGGCACCACGGTGGCGATGATATCCGCACTCGTCTTCGTCCTGCTCCCCCGCGTCACCTATATGGGAGCCGAGGCACGCTCGACTGCCATGGCGACGGCCCTCTCGGTCTGGCTGGTGGTGTTGCTCGTGCACATCGTGTGCAAACCGTGCACCGGGCGCCTGGCCCGCGCTGGAATGTGGGCGGGCTACGCCGCACTGCTCGCCACCGGGATCTACATGTTCCTTTACGTTGTGCTGCTCATTCCGGTGCTCGCCATCGCGGTTTTCCTGCTGACCCCGAGGGACACCCGGCGGACCGCGACCTTCCGAGCCTGGGCAGTGTCCAGCGTCGCGGGCCTGTTCCTTGCCCTTCCGGTCATGATCGCGAGTGTGCAACAGCGCGAGCAGATCGCATTCATCGGCCGCCGCCCGCAGATCGCGGTGCTGGACGCAGCCGTGCGGCAGTGGTTCGGGAATACTCCGCTGGCGGTCGTCGCCTGGGGCCTGGTCGGCGTGGCCATCGTGACCGTTTACCTGCTCCGCGGCCGGCGGGCCGCCATGCCGGCGACCAAGCACGCCCTCACCATCGCCCTGGCCTGGATGCTCTTCCCGAGCGCCGTACTCCTGGTCGGTACCCACGTCGTGACCCCGATGTATTCACTGCGCTACCTGTCGATCTGTACTCCGGCCGCTGCCATCGCGGTGGGAATCGGAATCGCCTGGCTGAAGCCGCGGTGGGCGCAGGCATCGGTCCTGGTACTGATCGTGTCGCTCATGCTGCCGATCTACCAAGCCCAGCGCGGTAAATACGGGAAGAACTCCGGCAGCGACTGGCGCCAGGCAGCGGACATCGTGCAGGCCGGTGCGCGACCGGGGGACGCGATTGTCTTCGATGAGAGCGTGCGCCCGTCTCGGAAGCCCCGCCTCGCCCTGCACCTGTACCCGTCGGCGTTCCAGGACATGCGGGACGTGACCCTCGCCCGCGCCTATGACGCGACCGGCTCCTTGTGGGACGTCACTTTGCCACTGGCCTCCGTCGGCGATCGCCTCACCGGCACGAACACCGTGTGGGTGCTTCAATACAAGGGAAGCAAGGAGTTCACGTCCGGGAACGACATCCGGACCCTCCAGCAGCTCGGATTCACGGTCACCGGGTCCACGACCGTCAACCGCACCATCATCATCGAACTGACAAGGTAGCTTCATGGCACAGACTCTGGTCATCATTCCGACCTACAACGAGCGCGACAACCTCGGCCCGATCGTCGGCCGGGTTCGCGCCAGCGTGCCGGATGCCGACGTGCTCGTCGTCGACGATTCGTCGCCGGACGGCACGGGCGCCCTGGCCGACGGGCTCGCCGCGTCGGACGCCGCGGTGCACGTACTCCACCGCACGAGCAAGGAGGGCCTCGGCGCCGCCTACCTCGAGGCATTCTCCTGGGCACTCTCCCGCGGCTACGACCGGCTCGTGCAGCTCGACGCTGACGGCTCGCACCTCCCTGAGCAGCTCCCCGCCCTGCTCGCCGCCGCCGATTCGGCCGACGTCGTGATGGGGTCGCGCTGGGTCCCCGGCGGCGAGGTGAAGAACTGGCCCCGGCACCGCCGAATGCTCTCCCGCGGCGGCTCGATCTACTCCAGGGTACTCCTGCGGCTGCAGGAGCGGGACGTGACCGGGGGCTACCGGGTGTACACCGCCCACGCGCTGGAACGAATGAGGCTGTCGAGCGTCGAGAGCCTCGGCTACTGCTTCCAGATCGACATGCTGCTGCACGCCGTGCGCGCCGGACTCCGGGTGGTCGAAGTACCGATCACGTTCGTGGAGCGCACCCGTGGCTCCTCGAAGATGAGCGGCACAATCGTGATCGAGGCCATGGCCCGTGTCACGATCTGGGGTCTGACCGGCAAGGGAGCGCGGCGCGCCGTTGAGCTGCAACCCTCGGCACTTGTCGATCGAGACTGACCGGCGATCCTGCGGTTGTGAGTTCGGGTCATTCTGACTATATGATGGAGCCACCAGTTAGAGTCACACTGACCTTTACTTAGTGGATACCGCAGATGACCGCACCAGCCCAGGCGACACTCGCCGTCTCGACTGTCATTTTTGCGCTCCGCTCCGATGCGGAGTCCGATTTCAAGACCCTGTGGCTGCCACTCGTGCGCCGCACCCGGGAGCCGTTCCACGGCCAGTGGGCGCTCCCCGGCGGGGGACTTCCGGCCGCCGAGGAACTCGCGACGGCCGCCGCACGCACCCTGCGGGGGACCACCGGCCTGACGCCCAAATACCTGGAACAGCTTTACACCTTCGGCGACCCCGGGCGCTCCCCCGGCGGCCGTGTGGTCTCGGTGGTCTACTGGGCGCTCGTCGAATCCGACGAGGCGGCAGTCGCCGAGGTCGGCGACAATGTGCAGTGGTTCCCGGCCGACAGGCTCCCCGAGCTCGCCTTCGACCACAATCGGATCGTTGAGTACGCGTTGTGGCGGCTCCGCACAAAGGTCGAATATTCCCGGATCGCCCATGCCTTCCTCGGCGAGACCTTCACCCTGGCGCAGCTCCACGACGTGCACGAGGCCGTGCTGCAGAAGGCGCTCGACCCGGCCAACTTCCGCCGAACCATCGAGTCATCCGGCACGATCGTCGACACCGGGGAGCGCGTAGCCGGCACCCGGCATCGGCCACCGCGGCTGTACCGCTACAACGACTCCGTACGGGCCGTCGACCTGGGCCCGCTGGGTCCATCGATCGGCTGAGCCGGATGTCCGGCCCCGAGACCTTGCTTCGCCTTTCTGACCATCGAGGAGTAACCGTATGACCATTGCATCCGTTGACCAGGCCATCCAGCTGATCAGCAGCGGCGCCGCCGCGGGCAGCACCTGCAGCCCCGAGCTCGCCGCCGGGCCGTGGGAATTCGACGCAGGAACGCCGGGTTATGGTCCGGGCTCGTCCATGGGAGACGTGATCCCGACCGGTTCGCCACGGCAGGGGGCTCTGCCGGAGACCTACCGGGTCGCGTCACCGGAAGAACTGGCCGGGCGCATCCGCGCCGCAAAGGACACCCTCGGCGACCGGGTGGTCATCCTGGGGCACTTCTACCAGCGGGACGAAGTGCTTCAGCACGCCGACTTCGTCGGCGACTCGTTCCAGCTGGCCCAGGCCACGAAAAGCCGGCCCGACGCAGAGGCGATCGTCTTCTGCGGAGTGCACTTCATGGCGGAGACCGCCGACCTGCTCTCAACCCCGGCCCAGGCCGTCATCCTGCCCAACCTGGCCGCCGGCTGCTCGATGGCCGACATGGCTGACATCGACTCCGTCACCGATTGTTGGGAACAGCTCGAGGAACAGTACGGCACCACCCCGGATGCCAACGGCCGGGTGCCCGTCATCCCGGTCACCTACATGAACTCCTCGGCGGCGCTGAAGGCCTTCTGCGGCGCACATGGCGGAATCGTCTGCACCTCCTCGAACGCGCCGGCCGTGCTCGAGTGGGCATTCGAGCGCGGCCAGCGGGTGCTCTTCTTCCCCGACCAGCACCTGGGCCGCAACACAGCGAAGGCGATGGGCGTGCCGCTGAACCGGATGCCGATGTGGAACCCGCACAAACCGCTCGGTGGCAACACGGCAGCCGAGCTCGACGCCGCTCAGGTCGTGCTCTGGCACGGTTTCTGCAGCGTGCACAAGCGCTTCACCGTCGACCAGATCGAGATCGCTCGCCGGGAGCACCCCGGTGTGCGAGTGATCGTGCACCCGGAGTGCCCGATGGCCGTCGTCGACGCCGCGGACGAGTACGGTTCCACCGACTACATCAAGAAAGCCATCGAGGCGGCTCCCGCAGGGTCGACGTTCGCCATCGGTACGGAGATCAACCTGGTGCAGCGCCTGGCTGCCCAGCACCCGGAACACACCATCTTCTGCCTCGAACCGGTGATCTGCCCGTGCTCGACGATGTACCGCATCCACGCCGGCTACCTGGCCTGGGTGCTCGAGGCTCTGGTCGGCACCGTCGACCGGCAACCCGTGGTCCTCAACCGGATCGTCGTGCCGGACGACGTCGCGGCGCCCGCCCGCACCGCCCTCGAACGGATGCTCACGGCCTGGCCGCCCGCACCGGCCCGCCAGGACGCCTGAGCATGGCGAACGTCCTCGTCGTCGGCAGCGGCCTGGCCGGGCTGCTCGCCGCCATCCGGGCGACCGACGCCGGCCACACCGTCACCCTGGTGACCAAGGCGGCCCTGCCGGACAGCAACACCCGGTACGCCCAGGGCGGCATCGCCGCGGCGATGTTCCGCGACGACTCGGTGGAATCCCACATGGTCGACACTCTGCGCGCCGGGGCCGGGCTCTGCGATCCCGCCGCCGTAGAAGTGCTCTGCACGGAGGGTCCGGCCCGGGTGCGGGACCTCATCCGCTTCGGCGTCGATTTCGACCGGGACGAGTCCGGAGTCACCCGCGGGCTCGAAGCCGCACATTCGAGGTCGCGCGTGCTGCACGCCGGCGGCGACGCGACCGGTGCCGCCATCGAGTCGGCCCTGGTCGCCACCGTGCGGGAGCGCGCGGAACGCGCCCGCACACGCCCACCGGGGACCGAGGGCGCCGGCCCCCGCCTACTCATCCGGGAACACACCATGCTCGTAGACCTCGTCGTGGACGGAGGCCGGGCGGGCGGCGCGATCCTGCTCGGGCCGGATGGCGAACTGCAGAGCGTCGCCAGCGACTCGGTGATCCTCGCCACCGGGGGCGCGGGCTCCCTCTACCCGCACACCACGAATCCGGCCCTCGCCACCGGTGACGGTGTGGCAGCGGCCTGGCGGGCCGGCGCGGCCGTCGCCGACCTGGAGTTCTACCAGTTCCACCCGACCGCCCTCGCAGTCCCTGGCACCCCTCTCATATCGGAGGCCGTGCGCGGCGAGGGCGCCGTGCTCCGCAACAGGCTCGGTACCCGCTTCATGCTCGACGTGCACCCGGGGGCCGAGCTCGCGCCCCGCGACGTCGTCGCCCGGAGCATCGCCCATGAGATGGCCCGGCAAGACGGGACCCCCATACTCCTGGACGCCACCGGGCTCGGCCGCGACCTACTCGAGACCCGCTTCCCGACCATCACCGCAGCCTGCCGCGAGGCCGGACTCGACTGGGCTGCCGAACCGATCCCGGTCGCCCCGGCCGCTCACTACTGGATGGGCGGCGTGATCACCGACATCTGGGGTCGCGCGAGCCTGCCCGGCCTCTACGCCGTCGGCGAGACGGCCCGGACCGGGGCGCACGGCGCCAACCGGCTGGCCTCGAACTCCCTCCTCGAGGCTGCCGTGTTCGCCGACCGGGCCGTGCGAGCACTCGGCCTGTCCCCTGTCGACGGCGCGAACACCGGCACCGACGCCGACCCCGCCCGGGCCACGACCGACTATCGGCATTCGGCGGCCCGCACCTGTGCCGGTCGGCCGACCCCGCACAGCGCCTTGCCGTTCGCCGACCGAGAGGGCATCCAGCGTGTCATGTGGCGGTACGCCGGCGTGCTCCGCAGTGGTGAGGGCCTCGCCGCCGCCGCCGCGATCCTGGCCGGCTGGAACCGCCCCGCCACCGGACTGGAAGTCGACCCCCGCCTGAATATGCAAATCCAGGCATACGAGGATGCGAACCTGTTCGACCTCGCCCGGATCACCGTTGCGGCAGCACTTGGCCGGGAAGAATCCCGCGGCGCCCACTACCGCTCCGACTTTCCGGCCAGCCGGCCGGAACTCGCCCACACTGTCGCCCCCAGCCGGGAACTCAGTGAAACGTACACCGAGGCCGAGGAGGCCATCGCATGCTGACCATGAGTGCCATCGATAACGTCGTGCGCGCCGCCCTCGACGAGGACGCACCCTGGGGCGACGTGACCAGCGAGGTGCTCATCCCCGCCGACGCCGTGGCGACCGCCCAGCTTGTGGCGAGGGAGGCGGGGGTCTTCAGCGGCGGGGCGGTATTCGCCTCGGCATTCCGGCTGACCGACCAGCGCATCGATGTGCGCGTGTTCGTGGCGGACGGCGCCGCCTTCGAGCCGAGAGAAGTGCTCGCTGAGGTGTCGGGGCCCGCCCGCGGCATCCTGCAGGCGGAGCGGATCGGACTGAACTTCGTGCAACGGATGAGCGGCATCGCCACCCTCACTGCGCTGTATGTCGCCGAGACGGCCGGCACCCGCGCCCGGATCGTGGACACCAGGAAGACCACTCCCGGCCTGCGCGCGCTCGAACGCCACGCCGTGCAGAGCGGCGGCGGTCACAACCACCGCTTCAGCCTGTCCGACGCCGTGATGGCCAAGGACAACCATCTGGCCGTGCTCACCGCCGGTGGCCTCGGCCTCACTGAGGCGCTGCTCCAGGTGCGGGACCGGATCTCGCACACCACCCACCTCGAGGTGGAGGTAGATCGGATCGACCAGATCGAACCGGTGCTGGCCGCCGGCGTCGACACCATCATGCTCGACAATTTCACGCCGGAGCACCTTGCCGAGGGTGTCCGGCTGACCGCCGGCCGCGCCCTGGTCGAGGCCAGCGGCGGGGTCTCGCTGTCCACGGTGCGCGCCATCGCCGAGTCGGGGGTCGACATCATCTCGGTGGGTGCCCTCACCCACAGCGTGCGTTCGCTCGACCTCGGCCTCGACGTCCTGGTACTCCAGGGCTGACCTACTGATGGTCTACCTCGACAACGCCGCCACCACCCCCGTGCGCCGGGAGGTGCTCGACGCGCTTTGGCTGCAACTCACCCGCGGATTCGGAAACCCGTCCAGCCACCACCAGGTGGGCGAGGCCGCGGCAGCCACGCTGCAGGAGGCACGGAAGACGGTCGCGGCGGTACTGGGCTGCCGCGCCACCGAGGTGGTCTTCACGAGCGGCGGCACCGAGGCCGACAATCTCGCGGTGAAGGGCATCGCCCTGGGGTCGCCCCGCGGGCGCCACATCATCACCACCCCGATCGAGCACGAGGCCGTGCTGGAGTCCTGTGACTACCTGCGACGCCTGCACGGCTTCGAGATCAGCATGCTCGACCCGGATGCCTCCGGTCTGGTGGACCCCGAACAGCTGCGCCGCCTGCTCAGACCTGAGACGACCCTGGTGTCCGTGCAGTACGCGAACAACGAGGTCGGCACGGTCCAACCACTCCGCGATCTCGCCGCCGTCACCGTTGCCGCCGGGGTGCCGTTCCACACGGATGCCGTTCAGGCCGCCGGCTGGCTCACCCTCGACACCCGGGAACTGGGCGTCGACGCGCTAAGCCTGTCCGGGCACAAGCTCGGCGCCTCGCAGGGCATCGGTGCGGTCTACCTGCGTCGCCGGCTACCGGTCGAGCCGCTGGTGCACGGCGGCGGCCAGGAACGCGGTCACCGCAGCGGAACGGAGAATGTGGCTGGCGCCGTCGCCCTCGCCCTCGCACTACGCCTGGCGGAGGAGGAACGCGAGGGTGCGTCGGAACGAGTGGCCGGGCTGCGCGACGCCTTCATCGCCACGGTTCTCACTGGAACCGCCACCGCCCGGCTCACCGGGCATCCGTCAGCGCGCCTACCCGGCAGCGCGTCATTCGTCTTCCCCGGCACCAGCGGTGAGGCCGTTCTTCTCGAACTGGAGCAGCACGGAATCGTCTGTTCGAGCGGCTCGGCCTGTGCGGCAGGAAGCGACGAGCCCTCACACGTTCTCACCGCGATGGGGTTCCCGGCAGAGGAGGCGCTCACCGCCGTGCGGTTCACGTTTGCCTCCGGCACGACGGCCGCCGAGGCCGGCCACGCCGCGGCCGTCGTGCACGACGCCGTGGCGGCCGTACAATATCTCGGCCACCGCTGACCCGGGCGCCCCACGACCCCGATCGTCTTATCGGCGCTGCCATGCTCCGTGCCGCGGACACTCATGACGGTATGCGCGCGAGCACGCGCGCGCTATCCCGCGCGAGCGCGCGCGCGGCCGGGGCGCGCACTTTTTCCGATGCCGGGAAATTAATTGAAATCTTTCCAGGCCGAAAAAGAGCACCGAGATCAGGATAAATGCATCAATGCATCTTTGATAGGAGCCCGGCTGTCCCCTCGCCGACGTGCGCCCCTCTTGCCGGGGTCATAGAATTGCTCCAAGAGGCGAAAAGCCCAAGTTGGGCTGCCGAAGAGGGGCACCATGACCATAATCGACAAACCAGTCACTGAGTCACTTGTAAAAACAATTGACACCCTGGTTAAAGGCGCGAGCGAGGCACTGCTCGAATATGCCAATTTCACTCAGGAACAGATCGACCACATCGTCAAGAAGGCGTCGGTAGCGGCCCTCAGCAAGCATGCCGAACTGGCTGTTCACGCTGTGGAGGAAACCGGACGCGGCGTCTTCGAAGACAAGGCCGTGAAGAATCTCTTCGCATGCGAGCACGTTACGAACTCCATGCAAAACCTTAAAACAGTCGGCGTGATCAGCCACGACGAAATTACCGGAATCACTGAAATCGCCGAACCGGTCGGCGTTATCTGCGGCATCACCCCTGTGACGAACTGCACCTCGACCGCAATCTTCAAGTCCCTTATCGCCCTTAAAACCCGCAACCCGATCGTTTTCGGTTTCCACCCCGCAGCGCAGCAGTCCTCCGCAGCCGCCGCACGCATCGTGCGAGACGCGGCAATCGCCGCCGGAGCGCCGAAGAACTGTATTCAGTGGATCGAAGTTCCTTCGCTCGAGGCCAGCACCCTGCTGATGAACCACCCCGGCGTGGCCACGATCCTCGCGACCGGTGGGAACGCCATGGTCCGCGCGGCCTACTCCTGCGGCAAGCCCGCCCTGGGTGTCGGCGCCGGTAACGTGCCGGCCTTCATCGAGAAGAGCGCCAAGCTCAAGCGCGCCGTCAACGACGTCGTGCTCTCCAAGGCCTTCGACTACGGCATGATCTGCGCTTCCGAGCAGGCCGTCATCATTGAAGAGCCGCTCTATAACGAGGCCATGGCCGAGTTCAAGCTCCTGCACGCCTACCGGGTCACCCCGGCCGAGAAGACCATGCTCGAAGAGTTCATCTTCGGCGTGCAAGCCAATTCGGAGAACTGCGGCGGTGCCAAGCTGAACGCCTCCGTCGTCGGCAAGTCGCCGGTCTGGATCGCCGAGCAGGCCGGATTCACCGTTCCGGAAGACACGTCGATCATCCTGGTTGAGGTCGCAAGCGTCGGACCGCACGAGCCGATGACCCGCGAAAAGCTGGCCCCCGTGCTCGCCGTGCTGCACGCCAAGGACGCCGAAGAAGGCATCTCGCTCTCCGAGCAGATGGTGGAATTCGACGGTCTTGGCCACTCCGGCTCGATCCACAGCGAGAACCCCGCGATCATCGAGGAGTTCGGCATGCGCGTCAAGGCCGTTCGCATCATCACCAACGCACCCAGCTCGCTGGGTGGCATCGGTGACGTCTACAACGCCTTCATCCCGTCACTCACCCTCGGCTGCGGCTCGTATGGCCACAACTCCGTGTCGAACAACGTGTCGGCGATCAACCTCATCAACGTCAAGCGGATCGGTCGAAGGAACAACAACTTGCAGTGGTTCAAGGTCCCCGCCAAGACGTATTTCGAGCCGAACGCCATCCGTTACCTGACGGACATGCGCAACGTGGAGCGCGTCACCATCGTCACCGACGCGACCATGACCAAGCTCGGCTTTGTCGACAAGATCCTCGACGTGCTCAACCGCCGCGAGAACCGGGTTTCGTTGCAGATAATCGACAACGTGCTCCCGGAGCCGACCGTTTCCGCCGTGACCAAGGGCGCGGCAGAGATGCGGGCCTTCAAGCCCGACACGATCATCGCCCTCGGCGGTGGCTCGCCGATGGACGCCGCGAAGGTTATGTGGCTCCTCTACGAACACCCCGAAATCGAATTCTCCGACATGAAGGAAAAGTTCTTCGACGTGCGCAAGCGCGCGTTCAAGTTCCCCGACCTCGGTGAACTGGCCAAGCTCGTCTGCATCCCGACCACATCGGGAACCGGCTCCGAGATGACGCCATTCGCCGTGATCACGGACGAGGTTTCCGGAGTCAAGTATCCACTCGCTGACTACGCTCTCCTGCCCACCGTCGCGATCATCGACCCGTCGCTGACGGCTGCGATGCCGTCGTTCCTCGTGGCCGACTCCGGCTTCGACGCATTGACTCACGCGACAGAGGCATACGTCTCCGTCTACGCGAACGACTTCACCGACGGCCTCTGCCTGCACGCGATCAAGCTCATCTTCGAGAACATCGTGGAGAGCGTCAACGGCACGGCGAACAGCACGGATGCCGGCGTCATCAAGGCCCGCGAGAAGATGCACAACGCATCCTCGATCGCTGGAATGGCATTCGGTAACGCGTTCCTCGGAATTTGTCACGCGATGGCCCACGTGACGGGTGCGCAGCTCCACTTGATCCACGGTCGAGTAAACGCCACGTACCTGCCTCACGTGATCCGTTACAACGGACTCATCCCGACCAAGCTGACCAGCTGGCCCAAGTACGAGAGCTACATTGCTCCCGAGCGTTTCCAGCAGATCGCCAAGCACCTCGGCCTCCCGGCCTCGACGCCTGAAGAGGGCATCGAGTCCTACGCCCAGGCCGTCGAGAAGCTGCGCGACCAGGTCGGCATCAAGCCGTCCTTCCAGGCCCAGGGCGTCAACGAGGAAGACTTCATCGGTCGCCTCGACTCACTCGCCATGGGGGCCTACGGCGACCAGTGCGCACCGGCCAACCCGCGGATGCCGATGCTCGCCGACATGAAGACGATCATGGAAGCCGCGTACTACGGCACGTCTTTCAAGGAGGTGCGCGCCAGCCGCGCCGCCGTCGTCGACGCGGCCATCAAGACCGGCGCCGAAGACCAAGGCGACGCCAAGAAGCCCGCACGCAAGGCGGCCAAGTAGGTCTCACCGCCTGAATGGATGACGAACGGCCCCGCACCGAAAGGTGCGGGGCCGTTCTGTGTTGTGCGTGACGCCCGTTCCGGTGTCAGACCCAGCGCGGGGCCGCCGCGGGCGCCCACGCGCCGGAGGACACTCCGACGGAGCCTCTTCCAGCCGCCCAGGCCGTCAGGGCGGCGAGGGACCCGCTGACCTGCACCCCGGCATCCGCGGCCCCACTGTAGGCGCGCCCGGCATCGACGACCCTCAGTCGGATGCTCGACTCGCCCCTGGCCTGCCAGACACCCTTGATGTCACCGAGTATGCGCTCGAGCACAGCCGCCGGGATGTCCGCGAACGAGGTGCCCACGTTCAAATCAACCCCGTGGATCCACACCTCGCGGGCGCGCATCCACAGCGTTTCCGACACGGGGACCACTGTGCCCTGCCCGTTACGCACCGGATGCTCCCACCGGGATTCTGGAATTTCCCGCCAGTATCGGTCGAGGGCGACCGCTGATTCGTCGAAGAGCTCCCGCAGCTCGTCGGAAGAAAGGAGGGCACCGTCCGCGATCTCGGCGTTGCGCGCCTCGACCGAGGCGAACATCGGCGACTCAACGCCGGTGGCGGCCCACTGGGCCAGCCTGCCGATGGCGAGGGCGTTGAAGCCGACGTGGGCCACGACGTGCGCACGGGACCAGCCGGGGAGCAGGGACTCCCCTTTCAGCGCTTCGTCCGGCAGGGCGTCAACGCCGCGGCGGAAGAACTCGGTGCCGAGGACGACAGCCTCCAACACGTCGCTCCGGGCCATCATCGCGTCACCGGCTGGGCGTGGCCGGTCGGGTCAGGCTGACGTATAGGCATGCAGATCTCCCTGGATCGAAGGAGGGCACCGGTTGACCGCCCCGAGCCCAATCCTCGCAGCACCCGGCGGGAACGAGAAACCCTCGGGAATCGCGATGATCCCAGGGGTTTTCTTCCCCGCACCGACGAGCGGTGATGACAGTGCGGCATCAGCCGTGGACGCCGCGGGACGCCCCGGACGAGAACGAATCAGCGATATCGACCGCGATCAGGATTGCACCGCCGAACGCTTGTTACCCGGCGGCGCCCCGGCGACCGGGGTCGGAGTCGAATCGCAGCGGTGACCCGAGTTTCAGGGCGGACTTGCTGGCCAGCCGGATCGGTGTCTGGGACGGGTCGATGGTCGGCAGCGGAATCAGGGAGTAGTCGCTGCCGGTGCGCACTATTCTCCAGTGCTCATTGTGCACCCTCAGGTCGTCAGGCGCGCAGAGCAGGATACCGTCGGCGAGGTTGGTCAAGCCGCCGTCGACCGCCCAGCCATCGAGGTGGTGCGCTTCGCTCCAACACGGTCTCGGTGGGCGCCGGGTCGATGGCTCCCTCGATGAGACCACCGCCCAGGAGCACCAGACCCAGATGCGGCTTCGCAGTCCCGGCCTGAACTGTTGCGCCGGCCTGGGCTGCGGTGTCGGCCTGGACGACGATCTTGACGCTGGCGCGGGTGCGGCCGAAAATGGTGCCGGGGTCCCATCAGGCTTGTCATACACCCGCAAGTACTGCCAGGCCCGCATCGCATCAGCACGAGACGCAATGCCCTCCACATCGATCCTGTCCCGCGCCTGCCTGGCCGCCCGCGCAGCCTGGTCTGCATTCATCATCCCGCACCCGCACCAGCCCCGGCTGCCCCGGCTGCCCCGGCTGCCCCGGCTGCCGGGCGTCGGCTTCTTCCTGGCGGCGACGGGCGTCCTCGGCCACAGTGGCCAACGTGCCCGCCTCGATCAGGCGGCGAGCATCCGTTCGCGTGCCGGCACCCCCACCACCCAGATGCTGCACGAACTCCTCAGAATTACAGAACCCATGCCTCCTCGCCAGACCCTCCCCACCACGCTCCCAACCGGAACGACGATCAATATTCGCCGCCGACAAAGCAGCAACAATCGTCACCGAGCGAAGAAACACGGAAATAACGGCATGAGCACGCTCCGACTCCTCATCAGAGAGCCCCGCGAAAACACTCGCGGACACCGGCGACCGGGCCAAACACCCGGCCACTTCCTCGATAACAGCCTCAACGCTCGTCACACACAGAGTGCCACAAGCCACCGACATTAGAACAAAAATACGAGTCAAACGGACCTTTACACCGAGAGCACGCCTCCATTTCGATCGGCGATTCCCCCCGCGCTGGGACATCCACCGGTAGGCTCCGCGCCGAATCGTTGGCGTGTAGATGCCGACGAAGGGCGTGGTCACGGTACCGAATGGCGCAGCGCTGCGGGAAGGAAACGAACGGCTCGAAACACCTAGACTGGGGCAGTGCAGTTCTCCCTGTGGTTGGCCCTTGTGGGAGCGGGCACCCTGATCAGTTTCACGCCCGGTGCCGGGGCGATCAACACCATGAGCAATGCCCTCAACTCCGGCTTTCGCCGCTCGATCTGGGGAATCCTCGGCCAGCAGGCGGCGCTGCTCATCCACATCGTGATCGTGGCACTCGGTGTCGGTCTGCTCGTCGCCAGTTCTCCGCTCGCTTTCAACATCATTCGCTTCGCGGGTGCCGGGTACCTCGTCTACCTGGGCATCCGACAGTTTCTCGCCAAGCCGACGCTCGATCCTGAGCGTGCACAAGCGCTGCGCCATGAGCCCCGCTGGTCCATGTTCCGTCGCGGGCTGTGGGTGAACATACTGAACCCCAAGGCGATTGTGTTCTTCCTGGCGTTCCTGCCACAGTTCATCCGTGTCGACCGACCGATGCTGCCCCAGTATCTGATCGTCGCCGCCACCGTCGTCGTGATCGATGTTCTCGTGATGTGGTTCTTCTTCGCGGGAACGGCACGTTCGTTTCAACGATTCACCCGCGATGCTGAGGGTCAGCGAGTCTTGAACCGAGTCTTCGGCGTTCTCTTCGTCGGCGTCGGCGTGCTGCTCGCAGTCATCCACTGATGACGTGGGAGCCCCGTCCGCCCGGAGGTCCGAGCCTGCGCATCAGTCCGGCCGAACACGTTCCCGCGCCGATCTCCGGTCAAAAAGAAAAAGACCGACCCGGTAGTTCCACCGGATCGGTCTTATCTTTGCGATTCAATGAACACAAACTGCGTATTCCATGAAACAGCCTTGGTTGCGGGGGCAGGATTTGAACCTACGACCTCTGGGTTATGAGCCCAGCGAGCTACCGAACTGCTCCACCCCGCGTTACGAGTACAAATCTACCACAGCCCCGCGACCGCGGGGAGCAGGCGGCCGGGCATGAGAGAACCCCCGGAATCGAGGGAATTCCGGGGGTTATTCGTTGCGGGGGCAGGATTTGAACCTACGACCTCTGGGTTATGAGCCCAGCGAGCTACCGAACTGCTCCACCCCGCGCTACAGAGACAAATTTACCACAGCCTCGCGAACGGGCCGACCACCGCCCCCGATTCCGTAGGTCCCCGGACCTCGAAACGCGGGCGTCGTACCGATCCACGGGTGGCAGAACACCGGCGGAGCGACACGACACCCGTGCGTGGCGAATGTTGCGCGCTGATGCTAGCCGAGCAGCGCCAGCATGCTGGCGATGGTGTCGGCAAGCTTCTTGTCGGCCACCCCGTAGGCCGAGAAGTCGCCCGCGGTCAGGGCCGCCTGCTTGTCGCTGAGCGCCTGCTTGGCGACGGCCAGGAGCGACTTGAGCTCGGCATCCTTCGCCGGGTCGCCGGTCGAGGTGGGCGGGGTCGTCGTTCCGGTGGCCGGCGGGGTCGTCGTTCCGGTGGCGGGCGGGGTCGTCGTGGTCGGCTGAACAGTGGTGTCGCCGGCTTTGGCGCCGGAGTCACCGCCGAAGAGCACGTCGAGCGCCCGGTTGAGGGTGTCCTCGAACGCGATCTTATCTCCGAACGCGACGAGCACCTTCTGCAACAGCGGATAGCTGGTCTCACCGGTCGACTGCACGTAGACGGGCTGCACGTAGAGCAGTCCCCCGCCGACGGGCAGCGTGAGCAGGTTACCGTTGAGCACCTTGGACTGGCCCTGCTTGAGCAGGTTCAACTGGGTCGACACGGCCGGGTCGGCATTGAACTTGGCCTGGACCTGCCCTGGGCCCGGGACGGTATCCGCCTTCGGCAGGGTGAGGAGCCTGATCTTTCCGTAGCCGGCTGCACGCTTGCCGTCGGTGGAACCGGCATCCGCATCGACGGCGAGATAGCCGGTGAGCACGTTGCGGCTGGTCGCGCCGGTGGCATCAGGGATGAAGGTCGAGTACAGCGTGAACGCCGGCTTCCCCGACCCCGGCACCTGCATGGTGAGGTAGTACGGCGGCTGCAGGGTCGTGTTCGTCGACGGAGACACCGGGTCGTTCGGCGTGGTCCAGGCGTCGTCGACCGAATAAAACGAACCAGGGTCGGTGACGTGATACTTGCCGAGCACCTTGCGCTGCACCTTGAACAGGTCCGCCGGGTAGCGCACGTGGCTCA
Source organism: Cryobacterium algoritolerans (assembly GCF_004402785.1). Lineage (GTDB taxonomy): Bacteria > Actinomycetota > Actinomycetes > Actinomycetales > Microbacteriaceae > Cryobacterium > Cryobacterium algoritolerans. The sequence goes on along the minus strand of NZ_SOFP01000079.1, from coordinate 12,512 downwards.
TCAATTGGCCACTCATGGCGCTGATCGGCTTGAGGGTCGACGGGAAGATCTTCTGCCACGTCTTGAGGATGGGATCCTTGTCGTCCCAGGCGTAGAGCGTGACCGAACCGTCGTACGCGTCGACCGTCGCCTTGACGGAGTTGCGCATGTAATTGATGTTGTCGAGTGCGAACGGCTGCGGCGGCGTCTCGGTGTCGGCGATGGCATCGCTCAGCCCCACGGGGGTCGAGTACGGGTAGCCGGCCGAGGTGGTGTAACCGTCGACGATCCACTTCAGGCGCCCGTCGACGACCGACGGATACGCGTCAGAATCGAGGGTGAGGTACGGCGCCACCTTCTGCACCCGGGTGACCGGGTCGCGGTCGTAGAGAATCTGCGACTTCTCGTTCACGTCGTTTGCGAGGAAGATCTGCTCCGACTGGAACTTCAGCGCGTAGATCAGCTTGTTGAACGGGTTGTCCAGCTTCGGACCACCATTACCGGTGAAGGTCGTGTAGGTCTGCTGGGCGCCCTCCGTGCCGGAAGGGTAGTCGAGTTCGACCGGCTTGCTGCTCGCGGGGGCTCCCACGATCGAATAGGTCGGCGAGCTCTCGCCGAAATACACCCGTGGCTCGTACTTGCCCAGCGATCCGCTGCTCGGGATGCCGGACTCGAGGAAGACCGGCTGGCCGTCGGCCGACCGCTGGTTACCATATGCCGCCACGACGCCATACCCGTGGGTGTAGACGATGGTCGAGTTCACCCAGGTGGCGCCGGCGTTGAGGCCGGAGAGCTTGAGGTCGCGCACGGCGACGACGGTGTCCTGGGATTTCTTGTCGATCGTGTACCGGTCGACGTCGAGTTTCGACGGGAACTGGTAGTACTGCTTGAACTGCTCGAGCTGGCTGAACGCGTCGCTGACCAGGGCCGGGTCGAGGATGCGAATGTTGGCGGTGGTCTCGGCGTCGGCGCGAAGCGCACCGGGCTGGGCCGTGGTGCTCGCGTTGTACGGGACCTCTTCGACACCGGCCAGGCCGTAGGCGTCCCTGGTGAGGTCGATGTTGCGTTTGATGTAGGGCGACTCGAGCGTCTTGGCGCTGGGGACAACCTGGAAGCGCTGCACCACCCACGGGTAGAGCGAGCCGAGCAGCAGGCTGCTCACGATCAGAAGCGCGGTGCCGATGACGGGCAGTCGCCAGCGGCCGATGACCGCCGTGACCAGGAACAGGATGGCGACGACGGCCGCAATCCCCGCGAGAATCGCCCGTCCGGGAATCGTGGCATTGACGTCGGTGTAACCGGCACCGGTGAAGAGCTCATTCGTGTCGGTCAGGGTGGAGTACTGGTCCAGCCAGATGCTCACCGCCTGGAGCAGCAGGTAAACGCTGGCGGTGACCGCGATCTGGATCCTGGCCGCACGGGCGACGAGCACGTCGCGCCCGCTCACCCGGATCGACCCGTACAGGTAGCTCGTTGCGGCGGCCACGATGGCCGCGATCAGCACGACTGCCGACGCGAAGCCGAGCAGGGCCTGGAAAAAGGGAAGGTCGAAGAGGTAGAAGGAGACGTCGAAACCGAATTGGGGGTCGGTCTTGCCTGTAGGGGTGCGGTTCAGCCACATCAGCACGACCTGCCAGCGGGTCGCGGCCGCAACACCGGCGAACAGGCCGAGTAGAGCGGGGATACCGTACATGGCGAGGCGGCGCAGCGGCTCGATGACCTGCTGGTACCGGTCGAGCTGCGAGTTCAGCTTGGCGTAGACGGGGCGAAGCCGGTAGGCGACCTGGATGCTCACCCACACGGGGAGGGCCATGGCCACGAAGCCGATCAGGAACAGCACCGTGCCGGCGAACCACTGGGTGGTCAGCACGCTGAGGAACCCGAGCTGGTCGAACCAGAGCACGTCCGCGTACAGTCCGGCGAAGATGAAGAACACAATCACCAGCCCCGCGATGATCGCGGCCGTAATGGCGAGGGGGGCTCTGCTCCGTCGGGGGGCGCCCGCGGATGAATTTGTGCTCACGAATTGGCCTCTTGCTCTGTCCGATAAGGGTCAACCTCTAGTCTAGACAGGGCTTTCGTCCCCTACCTGCATGTTGACCGTTCCCTACCTGCACGTTGACCGCGAGACCCACCATCGCCAGGGAAGTCAACCGGCCGGGCAGGTGGGCAGCCTGCTCAGGTCCCCGTCGGTGCGAATGGCGTCCAGCACCGCCAACGAATCGTCGAGTGTCTTCACCGCGAAGACCTTGAGCCCGCCCGGGATGTGACCGGTGACCTCGTTGCAGTTATCCGCCGGCGCCAGGAACCAATCGACGCCGGCCTCGCTGGCGCCCTCGAGTTTCTGGCGGATGCCGCCGATCGGGCCGACCGTGCCCGCCTGGTCGATGGTACCGGTGCCTGCGACATTCGCCCCGCCCTGGATCGCACCCGGCGTGAGCTTATCGATGATCCCGAGGGCGAACATCATGCCGGCGCTCGGCCCGCCGACCCGGTCGAGCTGGATTTTCACGTCGAACGGGAACTCGTAGGACGTCGTGACGTTGATGCCGACGACCACGGCCCCGGAGGACTTCACCGGGGCAACCTGCACGGTGAGAGCCTTGCCCTCGCGGAGGATGCCGATGCTGGCGGCGGCCTCGGTGCCGTTCGACTTCAGGGCCTTCCGGAGCGCGGCGATGTCGGCCACCGCGGCACCGTTGACGGAAACGACCTGGTCGCCGGCCTTCATGATCCCCTTCGCCGGCGAGTCCTTGGGCAGGGAGACGACCGACACGACGGTCGGGTAGTCATAGCCGAGGTTGGTCAGGGCCGCCGCGATGGCATCCTGCTGAGAATTGACCATCATGGCCTGGTTTTCGTCGTCGCGCTGCTTGGTCGTGACGCTCGGCGGGAAGGCCACATCAATCGGGATGACGGCCTGGCTGGGGTCTAGCCAGGCCCCGGCGACCTTCAGCCAGCTCGGCCGATTGTCGGGGGTTCCGACCAGCGACACCGTCAGCAGGTCGAGGCTGCCCTCGGTCGGGTGGACGGTCTGGCCGGGAATGGTGATCAGCGGCGTCTCGGTGCCGTTGTGCTTCGCCGTGCCGATCGTGTTGAAGACCGGCCCCGGCTTCTCGATCACGTACGGCGAAGGGGTAACCCCCAGGATGAGGCCGATCGTGAGGGCGACGCCGAGCACGATCCAACCGGCCCTTCCGGCGCGGCCCGATCGATGCGGATGTTCGCCGGACGGTGGCGCGTCATCGGTGAAAAGGGCCACCGGGTTCCTTCCAGGTTGCGTGTTCGCGACAGGCGGACACCAGACCCACCAGCGTAGGACATTTCCCAGCTCGGACAGGCGATCTCCGGATAGCGTAGAGGCACGCGACTGAGAGGTGCCTGAAGTGGCCGACGACTCACGACCCGAAGAGGGTCACAATCCCGAAGACGAGTTCCGGGACATGCTGCGCGACATCCTGTCCGGGAAGTCGTCGATCGATCCGAGCCAACTCGCCGGCGCGGCCGGACTTCCCAACGACCCGGCCAGTATCGCCGCGTTGATGAGCCAACTGCAGGGTGCGCTGCGCGGCGGCGGCGACGACATCAACTGGGACATCGCGCTGAGCCAGGGCCAGGAACGCGCCGCCGCCGGCGCCCTCTCGCCGACGCCGAAGGAGCGCGCGGAACTCGACCAGGCCTTCCACATCGCGGCCCTCTGGCTGGACGAGGTGATCTCCGTCGCCGAACTCACCGCGTCGCCGCGATTGATGACCCGCAGGGAGTGGGTCACCGCGACCATGCCGCTCTGGACCCAGTTGGCCGAGCCGGTCGCGACCAGCATCTCCGACTCGCTGACTCGCGTGCTCACCGAACAGGCCCCCGAGGAGCTGCAGGGCATGATGGCCGGCGCGAGCCAGGTCATGCGCAGCATCGGCGGGACCCTCTTCGCGATGCAGCTCGGGCAGGTCGTCGGCCAGCTCGCGAGCGAGGTGGTCTCGGGCGGCGACGTCGGCATCCCGCTGCTCAGCGACCAGCAGGCGGCCCTGCTCCCCCAGAACGTCGCCGAGTTCGGCGAGGGACTCGACGTGCCCGCCGACCAGGTGCAGATCTACCTGGCGGTGCGAGAGCTGGCTCACGCGCGGCTGTTCCGCCATTCCCGCTGGCTTCGGCTGCACCTGATCAGTTCGATCACCGAGTTCGCGCGCGGGATTCACATCGATTCCAGCCGACTCGAGGAACTGGCGGAGGGCTTCGACCCCGCCAACCCGGAGGAGTTGCGCGAGGCGATGGTGAACGGCTCACTGATCCCGCCCAAGACCGACGCGCAACTGGCCGCGCTCGACCGCCTGGAAACGATGCTGGCCCTCGTCGAGGGCTGGGTCGACGTGGTCACGATGGAGGCGACCGGGCGGCTGCCCAAAGCGGACGCGATCGCCGAAACCGTGAAACGGCGCCGCGCCTCGGGGGGTCCCGCCGAGTCAGCCTTCTCCACCCTGGTCGGGCTGGAGCTCAGGCCCCGTCGCCTGCGGGAGGCCGCCGCCATGTGGCAGGCCGTGACGGATGCGGTCGGCAACGAGGCCCGCGACCAGCTCTGGGCGCACCCCGACCTTCTGCCCACGAGCGCCGACCTCGACGCCCCGCAGGGCCTGGTCGCCCGGCTGACCAGTTCGGCCCAAGGCGCGGAGCCCGTGCTCGACGAGGTCGACCAGGCCCTCGAGGACCTGCTGCGCGACGACAACACCGAGCGGCCCCACGAACAGTAGCGGCGCAGCCTGTTCGTCCGCCCGCTCGGCTCGCGGTGCCTGTCGAATTCGACGGAGAATTTCTGGTTTCGCGACCTGTGCAGCCGGTTTTGGACCGGTTCGGGCAAAATCTCCGTCGAATTCGACGGGCGGGCGCCGCTAGATCAGGCCCTTGGTGTGCCAGATCGTCTTGGTCTCCGTGAACGCCACGATGCGGGCGAGCGACGGGCTCGCGGCATCCGGTCCGTTCTCCGGCTGCAGCACCCTGGTGAGGGTCTCGGCGGCATCGATCTGCAGGTGAACCCAATCGAGGTCACCGGCCCCGACGAGGTCGATGGCATTCACGTCGGCGTGGCTGGCCAGCCACGGCGCCATCTCGGCGGGTGAACCGGTGAGGATGTTCACAACCCCGCCGGGCACGTCACTGGTGGCCAGCACCTCGCCCAGGCTGACCGCGGACAGCGGCATCGTTTCGTTGGCGACAACGACCACAGTGTTGCCGGACACGAGGGCAGGGGCGACCGCGCTGACCAGCCCGAGCAGCGAACCGCCCGACTGCGGGGCGATGATCGCGACGACGCCCGTGGGCTCCGGCACGGAGATGTTGAAATACGGCCCGGAGACCGGGTTCGCGTTCCCGGCGACCTGCATGTACTTGTCGGCCCAGCCGGCGTACCAGACCCAGCGGTCGATCGCCTCGTCGACCTGGGCGGATGCCGCGCTCGGCGTCACACCCTCGGTCTGCACGATCTCGTCGATGAACTGCACGCGACGCCCCTCGAGGAGTTCGGCGATCCGGTAGAGCACCTGGCCGCGGTTGTACGCGGTTGCACCTGCCCAGCCGCCGAGGGCGGACCGTGCCGCAACGACCGCGTCGCGGGCATCCTTGCGGCTGGCCTCCGCGGCGTTGGCCAGGAAGTCCCCGCCGTGCGAACGGATCTCGTACACCCGGCCCGACTCGCTACGCGGGAACTTGCCGCCGATGTAGAGCTTGTAGGTCTTCGGAACGGCGAGGCGGGTCACTTTGCGGCCTTCTTTCGTGAAACGGGGGCTTTCGCGTCGAGCTCGGGCGAGGCGTCGGCGGGAGCCGCGACGGTGCGGGCGGCGGACCCGCCGGCGGCGGGCTTGAGGTACGCGGCGAGGCCGTGGCGACCGCCCTCGCGCCCATAGCCGGACTCCTTATAGCCGCCGAAGGGGCTGGCCGGGTCGAACCGGTTGAAGGTGTTCGCCCAGATCACTCCGGCCCGCAGCTTGTCGGCGACGGCGAGGATGCGGCTGCCCTTCTCGGTCCAGATCCCGGCGGACAGGCCATACGGCGTGTTGTTGGCCTTCGCGATGGCCTCGGCCGGGGTGCGGAAAGTGAGCACCGACAGCACCGGGCCGAAGACCTCGTCCCTGGCGATGCGGTGGCTGGTCGATACATTGGTGAAGATGGTCGGCGCGAACCAGAAGCCGCTGTCCGGTAGCACGCACGCCGGGCTCCAGCGTTCGCCGCCCTCCTGCTCCCCGATGTCGGTGAGCTCACGGATGCGCTGCAACTGGTCTGCACTGTTGATGGCGCCGATGTCGGTGTTCTTGTCGAGCGGGTCGCCGAGGCGCAGCGTCGAGAGGCGCTGCTTGAGCCGGTCGATGACGTCGTCGTGGATGCTCTCCTGCACCAGCAGGCGGCTTCCCGCGCAGCAGACGTGACCCTGGTTGAAGAAGATCCCATTGACGATTCCCTCGACCGCCTGGTCGATCGGCGCGTCGTCGAAGACGATGTTCGCGGCCTTGCCGCCGAGTTCGAGGATGACCTTCTTGTCGGTGCCGGCCACCGAACGGGCGATGGCCCGGCCGGCCCCGGTCGACCCGGTGAAGGCGACCAGGTTGACATCGGGGTGGCCGACGAGGGCCTGCCCGGTTTCCCGGCCGCCGGTGACGATGTTGACGACTCCGGCGGGCAGGTCGGCCTGCTGCAGGATCTCCGCGAACAACAGCGCGGTGAGCGAGGTCGTCTCGGCAGGCTTGAGCACGACCGTATTACCGGCGGCGAGGGCCGGGGCGATCTTCCAGGCCAGCATCAGCAGGGGGAAGTTCCACGGGATCACCTGGGCTGCGACGCCGCGGGAGGACGGGGTCGGCCCGACGCCGGCGTGGTCGAGTTTGTCGGCCCACCCGGCGTAGTAGAAGAACCACGCGGCGACCAGGGGCACGTCGACGTCGCGGCTCTCCTTGATCGGCTTGCCGTTGTCGAGGGTCTCGGCGACGGCGAGTTCGCGGGCGCGTTCCTGCACGAGGCGGGCGATCCGGAAGAGGTACTTTCCGCGGTCACTGCCGGAGAGCTTCGACCAGGTGCGGTCGTAGGCGCGGCGGGCGGCGGCGACGGCGGTGTCGACATCCGCCGTGTTGGCATGCGCGATCATCGCGATCGGCTTCTCGGTGGCCGGGTTGATGGTCTGGAACGGAACGCCCCGGCCGGCGACGAAATCGCCGTTGATGAACAAGCCGTAGTCCGGGCGGAGGTTCAGCACTGCCTGGGACTCCGGTGCCGGAGCGTAGTCAAGAAAGCTCATTGGTGATTCCCTCAGTCAATCGTCACGTAGTCGGGGCCGGAGTAGTGCCCTGTGGTCATCTTCTGGCGCTGCATCAGCACGTCGTTGAGCAGGCTCGAGGCGCCGAACCGGAACAGGCTCGGGGTCAGCCATTCCTCGCCCACGGTCTCGGCGACGGACACGACGTACTTGATGGCGTCCTTGGAGGTGCGGATGCCGCCGGCCGGCTTGACGCCGACCCTGGCGCCGGTGAGGCGCTTCCAGTCGCGCACGACCTCGAGCATCGACAGGGTGACCGGCAGGGTCGCAGCGGGTGCTATCTTGCCGGTGGAGGTCTTGATGAAGTCGCCGCCGGCCAGGATGGCCAGCCACGACGCACGGCGCACGTTGTCGTAGGTGTTCAGTTCCCCGGTTTCGAGGATCACCTTGAGGTGGGCGTGGCTTCCGTCGGCCCGCTTGCAGGCCTCCTTCACTGCCACGATCTCGTCGTAGACCTGGCCGAACCGTCCGGAGAGGAACGCTCCCCTGTCGATGACCATGTCGATCTCGTCGGCACCCCCGGTGACGGCGTCGCCGACATCCGCAAGCTTGACGGCCAGCGATGCCCGGCCGCTAGGGAAGGCGGTGGCGACGGCCGCTACTGAGATGCCGGTGGCGGTGCCGGCCGCGTGGGCGGAGCCGAGCGCCTCGACGGCGATGGGGACCAGGTCGCCGTAAACACAGACGGCGGCAACCCGTGGACAGGTGGGGTCGCCCGGGTCCGGGGTGAGAGCCTTGCCGACCAGGGAGCGCACTTTGCCTGGGGTATCTGCACCCTCGAGGGTGGTGAGGTCGATCAGGCTGATGATCTTGTCGAGCGCCCACTTCTTCGAGCTGGTCTTCACCGAGCGAGAACCAAGGTCCGCGGCCCGCTGCTCGAGGCCGACGGCGTCGATCCCCGGGATGCCATGCAGGTACCGGCGCAGGTTCGCGTCAGTGGCCTCGCCGCCGAGGAGTGCCACTGCACGGTCCCCGTTGTTCAGCTGGGCCATGGCCGATTGACTGCTAGTCATGAGTTGTCCTTGCGGTTTGGGTTGGTCACGCTTCATCGCCGAGGATGGCGAGGGCAGTGTCTTCGTCGGTCACCAACACGGTGCAGAGTCCGCTGCCGACAATGGCGCGGGCGATGGCGTGCTTCGAACCTCCGGCGATCACGGCGATCGCCATCTTCGCCTGGCGCAACTGCTCGAGCTGGATGCCCACGGTGCGCCCGTCGAGTTCCGGATCGACGATGTTGCCGTTGCTGTCGATGTACCGGCCCACGATGTCGCCGACGGCGCCCTTGCGCACGAGTTCGGCGACCTGCGGGGCGGTGAGGTAGCCGCTGTCGACCAGCGCCGAGTTCTCGTCGGCCTGTCCGGCGCTGAAGAGGTAGGCGGAGGCCGCGGTGGCCAGATTCAGCACAGCTGCGACGGCACGGTCGGACTCGATCGCCTGTTTCGTCTCGAGGCGTTCGAGGATGGCCGGGCTGGGCAGCAGCGTCGCCGCGCCCGCACCCTTGTGCGCGATGTTCACCGCGGTCGCCGCCGCGGTCCCGGCGCGCCGGTTGAGGCTGACTCCGCCGTTGATCTGCACCACGTTGACCCCGTGCGCCCAGCCCTGCTTGAGGTGCAGGGCGACCTCGTGCAGGGTGCGACCCCAGCTGATCCCGAGCGTGCGAGGCACCGGGCGGAGACCGGTGAGGTAGTCGGCCGCGGCCTGGGCGGTGCGCGACTGCAACTCCTCGTCGGTGGCGACCCCGGCCGAGGAGACCACGATAGCGTCCGTCAGGCCGGTTGCCTCGCGGAGCCTGCGCTCGACGGAGAGGCGCCGTGCGCGCGGGTGCACGATCTCGATCCGGATGAAGCCGCTGGCCTTCGCCTGGGCGAGTAGCCGGCCGACCTTCCACCGGGTGAGGCGGAGGAGCGTGCCGATCTCATCCTGCGTCTTGTTCTCCTCGTAATACAGCTCCGCGGCACGAATTGACAGCAGTTCGTCAGTGTCGATCACTCTGGTGCGCTCCATCCGATTTGAGTCCAGCCTAGGTTGCCTGCCTGGCTCGATCAACATCTGTTCGGAATCTTGCTCATCTGAGCAATCGAGCGAACCGGGTCACGATCTAGGCTCGAATCATGTCCCCCACCTATGCGCTCGCCGTCGACCTCGGCGGAACCAAGGTCGAGGCCGCCCTGGTCGACGACCACGGTGCCGTCCTCGAGTCCAGCCGGCACCGCTCCCCCACTGGCCCGACGGCCACGAGCGAGCAGCTCGCCGCCGCAGTCGTGTCGGTCGTCGGCCACGCTCTCGAGGGGCTGCCGACCGACACTGACATCGTCGGCGTCGGCATCGGAAGCGCCGGGCCGATCGCCGTGGCCGACGGGGCCGTATCGCCGCTGAATCTCCCCGCCTGGCGTGGGTACCCGCTCCGGGACCTGGTCGAACGACTGGTTCCGGATGTCCCGGTGCGGGTGCGCCTGGACGGCCTGTGCATCACGCTGGCCGAGCACTGGCTCGGCGCGGGGCAGGGTACGGACAGCCTGATGGGCATGGTCGTGTCCACGGGCGTCGGCGGCGGCCTCATCCTGGGCGGCGCCACGGTGTCCGGGCCCAGCGGCAACGCCGGCCACATCGGCCACATCGAGGTCGGCGGGTTCGACGACCGGTGCGCCTGCGGCGGGATCGGATGCCTGGAGGCCGTCGCATCCGGCCCGCGCACCGTGGCCTGGGCCCGCGGTCAGGGCTGGGCCGGCTCGACCGGCGAGGAACTCTCGGCGTCGTACGCCGCCGGCGACGCCGTCGCCGTGGCCGCCGTGCGTCGCTGCGGCCGCGCGATCGGCCAGGCCATCGCCTCGGCCACGAACCTGGTCGACCTGGACGTCGTCGCCATCGGCGGCGGCTTCTCGCACGTGACCCCCGACCTGTTCGACTTCGTGCGGGAGGCCGTCGACGAACGAACGGTCTTCGAGTTCGCGAGGCGGGTACGGGTGGTGCCGTCCGGTCTTTCCGGGGACGGCCCGCTGATCGGCGCCGCCGCCCTGATCCACCGGGCCACCCTCATCGCCTGACCGTCGCCGGGCCCCGCCAACCGGGCAATGCCCAGTCAGGCCGTCGGCTGCAGGTCGTCCTCGAGCAGGTGCGGGCGAGAGATGACGGCGCCGGCCAGGCCGACCGCGAGCCCGGTCGCGAGCAGGAACACAAGCGGCCATTGCCAGCTACCGGTGAGTTGGTGCAGCACGCCGACGCCGAGCGGGCCCAGGGCGCCGAGGGTGTAGCCGACTCCCTGAACGAAGCCGCTCAGCGCAACGGCTCCCTCGTGCGAGCGGGTGCGCAGGTTGATCAGCACCAGGGCGAGCGGGAAAAGGAGCGGGCCCAGGCCGGCCAGGCCCACCCAGAGGAAGGTCAGGGTCGCCGGGGCGAGGAGAAGTCCGAGGTCGCCGGCCACGAACGCGACCATGCCGGCGTAGACGAGCAGGCCCGGGTTCTTCATTCGGATGGTGAGGTACGGAACGACCAGGGCGCAGGGCAGCCCAACCCCCGCGTACAGCGACAGGAGGGTCCCGGCCTGGCCGGGGGTCACCCCGGCGGTTTGGATGAGCAACTGCGGCAGCCACGCGAACATCGCATAGGCGTTGAGCGACGAGGTGGCGAAGACAAGGGCGATCGCCCAGGCGATGGACGACCGCCAGATCCGGCCGAGCAACGCAGGCTCGGCCTCCTCGATGAGGGCTGCGTCCACCGAGCGGATGCGGCCCCGTTCCCGTATTAGCAGGGTGAGCCACGGCACGAGCGCGACCAGGGCCGGGACCATCCACATGCCGAGGGAGACGCGCCAGCCGACGGTATCCGCAACCGGCACGGCCACGAGCGGCGGCAGCAGCGTGCTGAGCGACATCACTGTCACGTAGAACGAGGTGACCAGGCCGACCCGGTCGGGGAAGTAACGTTTGACCAGCGGGGGCAGCAGAACGTTGCCGACGCCCATTCCGGCGAAGGTGATCACGCTGCCGATGATGAGCCAGCTGAGCGACCCGGACAGTCCCCTCGCGAGGTGCCCGAGAACCATGGACGCCAGGGCGAGGATCAACGCCGGTTCGAGACCGAGGCGCCGGGTGAAGACGGGGGCGAAGATGCCGAAGACCGCAAAACACACGGGAGGAAGCATGCCGAGCACACCGATGAAGACTGCTCCCAGCGGAATGTCAACGTTCACCTGGCTGACGATCGGCGACAGCGCCGCGACGGCGGTGCGGAGGTTGGCGGCCACCAGGACGATTCCGACCAGGGCGAGGGTGCGCCCGGCCCTGTGCCGGTTCGGGGTGTCGATCACCGGGCAAGTCTAGGCTGGACCCCATGCCGGAATTCGCGAAGTACCTGCCGTTCAGCCAACGCCCAGCCGTCGACGAGTCAGCGGCCGGTTCCGACTGGAGCGCACCTCTCGCGGAGACCCTGACGGTCATCGCCGACCTGCTGGCCGGGCTCAGCCCCGAACAGTGGGACGCTCCGAGCCTCTGCGGTGAGTGGCGGGTGCGGGATGTCGCGGGGCATCTGGTTTGGCGCCTCGGCCACACCAACATGGACCTGGTACGCAGCCTCGGCCGTGCGATGCTGGACGGCCGCTTCCTGAACCCGAACCGAGGGATCGACATGGTCAGCCGCACCGCGGCCGAGGTAAATCCGGCCGAGCTCGTCGCTGCACTGCGCCGGATCGCCGGCGACCGGATGGCGGGTCACGGGCACCACGGCGTCACCGAGCTGACCGAGGCCGTCGTGCACGGCTTCGACATCGCCCGTGCGCTCGACCTGACACTAGCGGTGGCACCGACAGTGACGGGTGCGGTGGCGCTCCGCCGCGCGCTGATCGCTCCCACCCCGATCAAGGCCGTGCTGCGCCGGCGCACACTGGTCGCAACGGATGCGCTCTGGCGCGTGGGCCGCGGCCTCGCCTTCGAGGGCACCGCCGAAGACATCGTGCTCTTCCTGTTCGGTCGCGAGGGGTTCACGCCGGGCGGGCGGCGGACCACGGCCTAGCCCGTCCGTCGGCTCCCGCGGCGGTCGAGACACCCCAATGGTCGAGCCTGACAGGACCTGCGGACCGTGGTTTCGGCGGGCTCAAGCACCGGCGGTGGTCGGGCCTGTCGAGTCGTGGTGGGTGTGGGTGTGGGTGGGTTGTTGGGCGCGGTGGGTGGCTCCGGGGTGCCAGGTGGTGGTGGTGGTTCCGGCCCAGGCGGGGGCTTTGACCTCCGGTTTGCCGCGGATCATG
>NZ_SOFP01000062.1 GCF_004402785.1 Cryobacterium algoritolerans | reverse complement strand
GCCCCGCCAGCGCGCCCCACGCCGGCCGCCGCGCCATTGCGCCCCGCACGCCGGCCGCGCGCCCCGCTCCTCGGCCCGCCCGGGTCACCAACCGACGCAGCCCACTGAAGATCGCCGTGACACTTCTGGCGATTCCCGGGCTGTTCCTCACCGCGGGTCTTCCCGCCTACGCCTTCTCTCCCGGTGCCGGCGCGAACCATGGCGCAGCATCCACCCGTTCGCTGGCCGAGGCCGGCGCCCAGGGCGTGACCGTGGCGGCCGGCGCCTCGGCGGTGACCGTGGCCAGAGATGGCTTCACCGCCACGAGCAAGGAAGAACTCGCCCAGAAGGAAGCCGATGCCAAGCGCGCCCTCGCGGCGCAGAAGGCCGCTGCAAGTGCCCGGGCGACCGCCGCATCTTTCGCCGTCTACGGCGTGCGCGCCGAGGGCGACGACTACCCCTGGTTCGACCGGGGCACCGAATCCCAGGGCGGCGGGCTCTCCCCGCTCAGCTACTACTACCGCGAATGCGTCGACTTCGTCGCGTGGCGGCTCAACCGCGACGCCGGATCGACGAGCGCACCGTTCAAGTGGACCTGGAGCACACTCACGCCGGGCGGCGGAAACGCGAGCAGCTGGGCCAATGCGTGGTCGAGCCATGGCTGGGCGACCAGCAAGACGCCCGTCGTGGGCGCGGTCGCCTGGTTCACGTACAATCACGTGGCCTATGTGCAATCGGTGGGTGGGGACGGTTCCGTGGTGCTGGAGGAATACAACTGGATGCGTACCCATGCGTACCATAAGCGCACGATTGCGGCCAGCGAGGTCCCACTTTTCCTCTACCCGCCGAACTGACCTGCGGCCTGGACCAGCTAAACTTTTCAAGCCAGCCTCTGTAGCTCAACGGAAGAGCAGTTCCGTCCTAAGGAAACGGTTGGGGGTTCGAATCCCTCCAGGGGCACCACTTCACGCGTTCGGTTTGCTTTCGGTTCCGGCACTGAGCATCTTCTCGCCGCCGCTACCGAATCGGCAGCCAGCGCCCGCCGTTTCGGTAGCGGCTTGCCAGTGGAACCGCGGATGTGAATGGACACGACCTGGCGCAATTTTGGCAGTGCTGTTCAGCTCGCTCGAAGACCGAAGTCGTGAAGATGGCCATTGAGGAGCGCGCCGCTAAGGCGGATAAGAGTGCTCGTACCCGCGCGCTCTTTGAGCGCATCATGCGCGAGGACGGTGAACTGCTCGACGACCTCGCCACGTGACGGAGCGCCTGGAACCCGCCGACGTTGAGGACCTCATCGCGTTGGAGGGTTTCCTCGCCCTCGACGGGCGTCACCTTGCCGCAGACCGCGTGGCCGGCGACGCGTTTGTGCGCTCCGTCGCGGACCACCAGACAGAGCACCCGGCTGTCGTGAACTGGATCGAGACGCAGTCGACCCGTCTCTGACATGCCTCCAAGGACCGGAAGCACCGTGGTTCTGGAGCTCTTGATCGGCTTCACGATTCGCCCAGCCAGCAACCGGGCCCGGATTGCCATGAGTCGGGATCTGGGCTTGCGGTTGTTGTGTCGCGTCGGATGGTGAGGTCAGCTCGTTGACCGGTCCCCCGGGCATTCTTGTGGTGCACGTTCTATGTGTGTACAGGGTCAGCGTCTGCCGCGGGTAACGGACATAGGTCTTCACCACGTTTTGGCGTGGTGAAGGTGCGTCTTCCCGCCATCGACCTGGAGTTGGGACGCATCAACGACAAGGCACTCATCGATATCGCGCAGGGATTTGAACGAACTACGGCGACCGACCGGCTGACTGAGTCTCAGGAACGGGCAGCAGAAAGTGTCGGCACCTCGGCCCGCTCCGCCAGCAGGACACCCGCCGCAAACCCGATGAGCGCGCCGTAAACCGGACAGGCGAATTTGACCCCGGCCAGGGTTCCGAGGTCGATGCCTGCCGGCCTGGCCGTCGTCACCGACTGAATTCGGGTCTCCCCGGTTTCCGTCTCTGCCACTCACCAAGCGGCGATGATCTCGGCGACGTGTCGAGCGTCGGTGCCGCAGCATCCCCCGAGCACCTGAACTCGCGGAAACTTGGTCCTCAGCGCTGCGTTGTCGAGGCCCAGCACCACGGGGTCACCCTCGTCGAGCTCCTCTGCGTCATCGAGCTCCGCATGCGACTGTTTCGATGCGTTCACCCTCAGGCCCCCGATCCGATCCGCCGTCGTCGGATTCCCGAGAGCGTTGCTGATGTGGGTCGGGTGTGCACAGTTGACCATGAAGTACGCGGCCGCCGCGCCGGTGGCGGCATCGACTCTCTCAATCGCCTCACCAAGACTTGTCCCGTCGGGCAGGCGCCCGTCAGTCTCCACCGTGAATGATGGCACGACCGGGACTCCCAGCGCACGGGCGGCACGAACCACTCCGATTGCTTCCTCAGGGTAGGTCAGCGTCAGTGCCGCGATTCGATCGACACCCGCGTCGACCAGCGAGGCGATCTGTTCGGAGTGATAGGACTCGGCCTCAGCAACGGTCATGCGAGCAGTGACCACGTAGCCGTCCCCGCGTGGTCCCAGCACTCCTTCGACGATGATCGCAAGGGCGGGTCGGCTCGCAGCAACCTCACGGACGAACGCCACAGCGTCCGCGTTCGCCCGCGCCAGTGCAACCGTGGTAAATCCAAGACGCTCACCCCAATCCCGGCTTGCGGGGTTCCGAGGACAAACGGGAGGGAACGCTCATGCGCGATCCGCAAGAAGCTCTCGAAGTACCGGCGCATTGCATCGCGCCCCGTCGCCTCGTAGAGAAGCGGGAACGCAGCGAAGTCGGGCAACTCGAATCCTTCGTGAAACAGCAGCACAGTCTCGATGCCACCGTCAGTCATCGCCATGTCGGATGTCGCCATCTAGATCCCTTCTCGTCAGGGAAGATATTGTCCACTCCGGCGCGTGGCGTCAAGGCGCGTGTTGGCGGATATTGCGACGCGTCATCGTCCATCGCCACTGCACGGTCCGGCGGTTGCTGGATTCCCTTCTCCATTCGTCACGTGCGCTCAGCTCTGGCCGGGGTCTCGTTTCGGTCGCTGGATGCTGATCCACTCCTCCAACCCGAACAACACCCGCGACGTTGCACGGACGGCGAGCAACACAACGGGATCCAGAGTCAGCCACTCATCCCGGGAGGAGAACGTGTCCCGACCTCGAACACCGACGATGCTGGATGTGGGAGATCAACCTTGAAATGGTCGAGTCCGGGCTGGACGCTCTCGACCAGGACTCATATGAGCAGGTCGTTGCTGCCTTCGAGCTGTTGGAGGAACGCGGTCCGCAGCTGGGGCAACCGCTCGATGATTCGGTGACAGACTCGCGGCACAAGCACATGAGGGAATCGCGCCCCAAGCGCCCGGTCGACCGTGATGCCGTTGCCGCGCACAAGAAGCGGATGCTGGAGGAGGTGCACGCCTACCGCCTCCGTGAGTTGCGCGAGACAAGGGACTTCATCAGGTTGAGTTGGCCGCGCGGCCGAACGTCAGTCAGATCCGCGTGTCTCGAATTGAACATGGTGACACTGAACGCGTGCAGGTAGACACGCTCCGTAAGTACGTCGAAGCGCTGGGCGGTGAGCTGTTCGAATCCCTCCAGGGGCATACGCGCACACGATGGCGAGGTCCGGATTGCTCCCCACCTCGCCATCCGTTTTCCCTAAGCGTCGTTTCCCAGGGCACTCCGGGCGCTAGTTGTAGAGCATCCCGCCGTCGACGAGCAGGACCTGGCCGGTCACATAGTCGGAGTCTGGGCCGGCGAAGAACGAGACGATCTTGGCGACATCCTCCGGGGTCTCGATCCGACCGAGCGCGATGCCGTCGACATTTTCCTTGAGGTTCTGACCGCGCGGCTTGCCGTTGATGGCGCTGAGCTTTTCGTCGATCAGGTCCCACATGCCGGTGCCGACGATGCCCGGGGCGTAGGCGTTGACGGTGATGCCACGTGGCGCGAGCTCCTGGGCGGCTGCCTGGGTGATGCCGCGAACGGCGAACTTCGAAGCCGAGTACGCACCGAGGATGGGGAAGCCCTGGATGGCGGCGATGGAGGCGGCGCTGATGATCTTGCCGGCGTGGCCGAGCTCGTCGAATTTCGCGACCGCGGCCTGGATTCCCCAGACGACACTGTTCACGTTGATGCAAAAGATCTTCTCCAGGTCTTCTGCTGTGATCTCGAGCATGGGCGTGACCTGGGCAATGCCGGCGTTGTTGACGATCACGTCGAACCCGCCGAGCTTCTCGGCCGCGGTGTTGACAGCGGCGAACACGTCGTCGCGGTTGGAGACGTCGGCGGTGACGAAGACGGCCCTGCGTCCGAGCGCCTCGATCTCGGCGACGACACCGGCACCCTTTTCGGCCTGGAAGTCGAGGTCGGCGACAGCGATGTCGAAACCATCCTGGGCGAGCCGGAGTGCGATGCCGCGTCCGATTCCCTGTCCGGCTCCGGTTACGAGTGCGACTTTGCGTGAAACGATCATGGTTGTTCTCATTTCTGGTTCGGGCATGGTGAGCGCCGTCTGGTGCCGTTGACCCGCAGCCCGGACGATGTCGCTCAGACAACCGTCCGCATTCCTTCAGGGTAAGCCAAACATCTGAGGTCCTCCGATTAAACGGTGCGGGCTTCGGCCGATAGCGTCGATGTAGACGCTCAGCACTCCGGTCGTCTCCGGAATGATGAAACGTCTCAGAGACCACTTTGTCTGGAGCACTTCATGATTTCCCCCCGCATCGCGTTCGTTGATGTCGACGGCACCCTCATCGAAACCGGCTCGGAGATCGCAGCGTCGACCATTGACGCGGTGCGCACCGCCAGGCACAAAGGGCACCTGGTGTACCTCAGCACCGGACGGGCGTCGGTCGAGATCTACCCGGCGATCCGCGACATCGGATTCGACGGTGCCATCAGCGCCGGCGGCGGGTTCGCGGAAATCGGCGACGAACTCGTGATCGAGCGCACCATGCCCGAAGACGCGGTGGCGCGGATGGTCGGCTTCTATGAGGAGTCCGGGTACGACTTCTACCTGCAGTCCTACGACGAGCTCTACCCGAGCCCCGGCGTGCGCGATCGCTTCGCGGCTTACTACGCTGCTGACAGCGTGCGGTCGGTGGCAACGGGGGCTGGTCCGAAACCCGTCACCCCTGCCGACGAACACCCGGCGCTGAAGGCCTTCGCCAATGTGCGCCGGTACAGTTTCACCGGCATCGCCAAGTCGGTGTTCCTCGCCGGCGACCTCAGGGCGTACGACCGCGTTTCGGAAGCACTCAGCGGAGACTTCCATGTCATCACCGGCACCATCCCGCACATGGGTCGCGGGAGCGGCGAGGTGACGCTGAGCGGCGTGAACAAGGGCTCCACGATCCTGCAGCTCCTCGACCAGCTCGGCCTGGACCCGGAATCCGCCATCGGCATCGGCGATAGCAGCAACGACATCGAGATGCTGCAGGTCTGCGGAGTCGGCATCGCCATGGGCAACGCCACGGATGCCGTCAAAGCCCACGCCGACGAGGTCACCACTTCCGTGCTCGATGACGGCGTCTGGAACGCCTTCCGCCGCCATGGTTTGATCTGAACGGACGCCTGCCCGTTACCTGCGGGGTCTTGCTTGGTGGCTCGCGGTGGCTGGCCCTCAACCCGGACGAGGAGCCGGGGTGGCGCTGCCCCGATTGGCGGTCCGGTTTACCCGACGGTAACGTCGCGTTCATCTTTCCTATGTCACCCCTTGGCTGGTAAGTCTTATCGTTTGCCTAACGTGGGCGGCGGTACCACCTAGCGAATGGTTCAGCCCCTCAATCGGGAGGCACACCCGCCCACGCGTGGGAGCTCGCGCAATGGCAACGGAACCGAAAGGTCTGACCCCATGAAGTCAACACAAAAAATCGCGCACGCAACGGCGGCGATTATCAGCGTCGCGCTACTGGCATCAGCAGTGGCTTCCCCGGCCATCGCTGATGATGGCGGCAGCGGTGATCACAGCGTGAGGCCCTCCAAACACGTCCTGTTGCTCTCGGTGGATGGGCTGCACCGGAAGGACGTCGAATGGTATCTTCGCGCGCATCCGACCTCGGCACTGGCCGCGCTCGTGGACCGAGGGACCAGTTACACGCATGCTCAGACTCCGGTGCCGTCCGATTCGTTTCCCGGCCTCATCGGACAAGTCACCGGAGGAAATCCCGGCACCACGGGCATCTACTATGACGACACCTACAATCGTGAGGTGCTCCCCGCGGGCACCACGAATTGCGCGACAGCGAAACCCGGGGCGGAAGTTGCCTACACTGAGGCGGCCGACAAGAATCCGGACGCCCTCGATGCCGGCGCGGGCCTGAGCGGATTGCCGGGCAGCATCCTTTCCCTGACCGGCCAGCCGCAGAGTCTCCTCGACCCGGCCACGTTGCCCGTCAACCCGACCACGTGCAAGCCGATCTATCCGCACCAGTACTTGAAGGTGAATACCGTCTTCGAAGTCGCCAAGAGCGCGGGCCTGACGACAGCCTGGTCGGACAAGCATCCGGCCTATGAGATTCTCAACGGTCCATCCGGCAAGGGCGTCGATGACCTGTTCACCCCGGAGATCGACAGCCAGGCGGCTGCGCCGCACAGTGCGGGGAATTGGAGCAAGGACAACGCCGCCACGCAGCAGTACGACGGCTACAAGGTGCAGGCCGTGTTGAACGAGATCGGCGGCAGGGATCATTCCGGAACCACGCCTCAGGCTGTGCCGGCCATTTTTGGCATGAACTTCCAGTCCGTATCGACCGCGCAGAAGCTGCCGGCCTCCGACGGCCTGACCGGCGGGTACCTTCCAGGTGGCAGTGTTCCCGGCCCGCTCCTGAGCAAGGCCCTTGACTTCGTAAATTCTGCCGTGGGCAAGCTGGATGCGGCGATTGCCGCGGATGGCCTCTCCAAGACGACCACGATCATCCTGTCGGCCAAACATGGCCAGTCGCCGATGGACCCTGCGGCGCTCACTCGCGTCCCGGACGGCCCCATTATCGATGGCCTGAACTCGGCGTGGAAGGCCACGCATCCAACGAGCGCGGACCTCGTCGCGTTGGCAACCGACGATGACATCATGCAGTTGTGGTTGTCCGACCACTCCCAGGCGGCCGCAGAGTTCGCCAAGAACTACCTGGCCTCCCACTCCACAGTCGGGAACGACAGTGCCGGAGCGGCAAAGACCGCAACGGGATCCGGACTAAGCACGATCTACGCGGGTACGGCTGTCGCCACGTACTTCGGCGCGACCGCTGCTGACCCGCGCTACCCCGACATCCTCGGTATCGCCCAGACCGGGGTGGTCTACACCGGGGGAAAGAGCAAGATCGCCGAACACGGTGGAGCGAGCGCCGAAGACCGTGATGTGCCGCTGGTCGTTGCCGGATTCCGCACCGAGCACCCCGAGACGGTCACCGCACCCGTCGGAACGACGCAGATCGCGCCGACGATCCTGAAGCTGCTCGGGCTGGACCCGAACGCTCTTCAGGCCGTGCAGATCGAAGGAACAAAGGTTCTGCCCGAACGCTGATCCCCAGAACGGGGAACCCCCGCAGGCCGACCATCGGTGGGGTGCCCCGTCCGGCGACCCTACGGTGCATGGGCACGTGAATCGGCCTGGACAGCGTGGCGCCGGGCCAGTCCCAACAGTCGCAGCTCACCGGCCGTGAGTGGTTTGTCTTGGTAGCGCTCCCCGCGAATCCGTTCCGCACGCCGCGATCTGTCATCATGGTTGGCGCGGCGACGAGTTGGAGGTTGGGGGGAGTGCACTGGCGCGGTCGTTGACCGTCATATCCGTGGTGTTCATGACTACGGCTGCGTGCGCCTTGCGCGCAAAGGCTGGTGCGACGGGCCTTGCCAGCACTGACATGACCCGCAGCGCGGTGAGCGGAATATGGGCTATCTGGCCTGGTTTGCCGCTCGCTTCGATGAGTTGCCTTGCGAGAGCCGTGAAGGTCAGATTGTCAGGGCCGGTGACGTCGACGATGCGCCCGCGAAATGCGCGGTCGTGTACCGACCGGTCGATGACCGTCGCAACCTCGTTCACCGACACGAAGTTGATGGGGTTGTCGCCTCGGCCAGGCACCAGGGCCCTGCCTTGATCGGCGATATGAGCACCGATAACTCCGATCCAGGTGTCCAGAAACGGGACGGATCGGATGATCGTCCAATCGAGACCGCTCCCGACGAGCGTCTGTTCCGCGGCGTATTTCATCCGGTGCAGGCTCATCGGGCTGTCTGGTGCTGCGCCGTGCGCTGACATGAGGATCGCATGGTCGACGTTGCCAGCCACGGCAGCGCGGATGAGGCTGCGGTTGCCGTCGCGGTCGATGGCGGCCGGGCCGGCTCCGCGTCCGCCGATGAAGCCGTGCAACGCAGAGATCACCGTCGTGCAGCCGCTGACCGCGGCCTCGATCGTCGCCGAGTCGCGAATATCGCCGACAATCGCGTCGGCACCCCTGCCGCGCAGGTCATCCGCTCGCAGCGCGTCGCGGGTGAGTACACGCACGCCGTCGCCACGTGCGAGGAGCAGCGACACCACCTTCGTGCCCAGAGTGCCGGTACCGCCGGCGACGAGGATCATCGCGCTGCACTGCTGGGTGGTCTTGGCCCGCTGGCCCGCGCGACGGCATCGTTGACATCCCCGCCGGATTGGTCTACCTGTTCCAGGTAAAACTTTGCCCATTGGGCCTTTCCGTGCGTGACACCGAAGACGATCACGCCACGCATGATGTGGACTGCTCCGTCGCGGCGCACCCCGGAAATCTCCCACTCAGTCCAGGCCGTATCACCGTTGGTCGCACGCGCCAGCAGGGAGGCTCTCAGATTCGGTATGCCGTCAAATAGCTGCGTCCAATTGCGACGGACCTGTTCAGTGCCATGGAAGCCGCGCGCGGGGTGAACCGGAGTCTCGTTGACATAGTCATCGCTGAAACACGAGACGAGCGAGTCGATGTCATGAGCGTTTGTCGCATCGAGTAGTCGCTGCACCATGGCCAGCGGGTCAGTTGAGCCGTCCATCGCCATTCCTCACTCTGTACTAGTAGAATAGATTCAATACAATAGCACAGAACGGAATTCGAATACCTTGACAAAACACTCTCGCGCCTATGATTCCCGGGGCCGTCAGGCTCAGGCCGACCGCAGCCGGGACGCGACCCTGGACATCGCCAGAAAGCAGTTCCTGGCCAACGGGTACGCCGCGACAACAATGGTGTCAATAGCGGCTGACGCTGGAGTCGCCGTCGATACCGTCCACAAGGCGTTCGGGGGAAAGGTCGGGCTGGCCCGTGCGATCTTCGAACGAGGGCTCGCCGGTGCAGGCATGATCTCTGCGCCACAACGCTCCGACGACATGCAGAATATCGAACGTGACCCCCGAGCCGTCGTGCAGGCCTGGGGCATGTTCAGCACCGAAGTCGCGCCGCTGGTCGCGCCGATCTACCTGCTCATTCGAGAAGCCGCTGCCGTCGATCCCGACATGGCTGCCCTGCTCGCCGACAGCCAGCAGGAACGGCGCGAGCGAATGCGCCACAACGCGCGCACCCTGGCAGACCGCGGTCACCTGCGACAGGGCGTCACCGTGGAAAGCGCCACTGACGTGCTCTGGACATACAGTTCGCCCGAACTCTATGAACTCCTGGTGATGCACTGCGGATGGGACTCGGCCCGATATGGCCGGTTTCTCGGAGACGCCCTCGCTGCGGCCCTGCTCGACTTGCCCGAGAAGAGTGAGCCCACATGGTCGTCAGCGGAGCTTTGACGAAGCGGATCCGCCACTGGTGCACGGCGTTCCACGTCGCTGACGCTCACGGGTGCTTCCAGCTCTGTTCGTCGCTGAACGGGGGAGGTCGGAGGGCGGACGCCTAAAGCACACTCGGTCCCGGTGTGGCGGGATCGACAGCCCGGCCGGCACATCCTTGCGGCTTGCGCGATGGTCGGCGGCGCTCACGCTGGTCGCCCGTACTCGGATGAGGACTTCGGTCTCTCGGGGCTGCGGTCGGGGCACGTCTTCGCGCTGCACGACCTTCGGCCCGCCGAATCGGCGGTACACCGCGGTCCTCATCGGGTCGCCCCGCGAAGAGCGACCCCACGGTGAGTGCCCCCGCGCAGGGCGACGCGGCGACGGATGACCCACTCGGCTACCGCGAGGTTGATCAGCCAGGCGGCCCCCATGAACAGTGCGCGCGGCAGTTGACTGCCGGAACCGAAGATGATCGACTCGGGGATCAGGACGATCGCCTGCGTGCCGGCTCCGAGGCCGATGGCGTAGGCCCGGGTCATCCAATCGCTGTGCACGACGAAGTTGCGTCGCATGATCGCGCGGATCCCGAGCACGATGCTCGCCACCATTGCGGAGCCGAAGATGAGTCGAAGTACGAGCAGGAAGTCGCCGTCACCGGCCGGATGCGCAGAGAAGACTGCCATCCACATCCCCGAAAGCGCCGAGAGCACACCGGCGGGGATCACGATGAGCCCGGCGATGCGATGCCAGCCACCCCGGCGGCGTCGCAGCGCGGGAACGAACTGGAACGCTCCAAGCAGGCTGAAGATGCTCACGCTCACGATGTGTGTCACGACCGGGATGGGCGAGTCGAGGAACCGCGCGTTCTGCGGCGTCGCGATTGCCCCTCCGGTCAACTCGGTGAGGCGAGCGGCGCCCGCCAGGATCGGGATGAGGCTGAGCAGGATCAGCCCTGTGGGGGCGAACCACTGTGGGCGGGTGGCCCTGCCGGCGTTGATGGTTGTGGTCATTGCTCGTTCTCCTCGTGCGGATCGTTGACTGAAATCAATGTCACGCCGAGATCTCCGACCCGTCTCAGCGGTCCGTGCAGGGCAGCCCGATCGATGACCGGGACGGTGATTGTTCCGTTGCTCTGAATGGCGAGCATGAATCCCGCGAACCGGTCACTCCACCGTTGGTCGAGCCGCCCTCCGGGCGCGGCGGCCACAGCGGCGGTCACAGCGGCGGCGCGAGTCACAGTGGATGATGCGATGTTCACAGGGGTAATCTACGAAGACACCTGATGACCCGGCATCACAACATGTGGTGACGTGAGTGGTGATTGTTAGATGATGCCCATTTCGCGTGCCCGCCGGATGGCGGCCGGGCGGCCGTTCACCTCGAGCTTCTCGAAGACGTGGCGGGTGTGGGTGCGCAGCGTGTTGATCGAGACGAAGAGTTCGCGCGCGATCTCCGGACCGGTGAGCTCGGTTGCGAGTAGCCGCAGCACCTGCAGCTCACGTTCGCTCAATCCTTCGCGATGTGCGATGGCCTCGACCGTCGGACGACCGACCAGCGATCGCAGTTCGCCAACAACTCCCTCCCGCCCCGCCGCTTCCGCGGCTCCACGGAGATTCTCGAGCAACTCGTCCGCCGCGGGGTCGCGCTGCGCGATCAACAACCGCGCCAGCGTGATGTGGGCGTACTCGAGCAGGTAGCTGAGGTCGCCCCGGGGGGTCAGCCCGTGAGCATCCGCCCATGCCTGGGCCTCGGGCAGACGTCCCTGGAGGATCAGGATGCGCGCCCTCATCGCCTCGATCGGACGCGCCTCGGCGAAGAACCCGCGACGGTAGCGTTGTTTCGCCTGCTCGAGCAGGTCGATCGCCGAGTCGAGGTCGCCTTGGGCCTGCCTCAACAGCGCCTTCGAGACGAACCACCGGTACTGGTGTTCGTGTGAAAAGGCGGCCCAACCCAGTGTCTCGCCCGCAGCCAGATGCTCCTCCGCTGCGGCAAGGTCACCCAGCTCGATCAGCACCTCGGCAAACCCCCCGTGGAGGTCAGCGGTGGGTGGACCGCCGCCGAGCTTCACGGCCGCCTCCCGCAGCGCGGCCTCGTATGCGCGACGCGACTCCTGGAGGCGACCCAGCGGAATCAGCATGTCGGCGAGCACCATAGTCGTGCTGAGCGCGTCGGTCAGGTTGCCCGCGAGACGCAGGTTTCCTGCAGCGTCAGCGAATGCTGCCACGCCCGCTTCGAGGTCGCCGGTTGCCCACTCGCCCAGGCCGAGAAGACCGCCGGCGGCACCCCGCCCGAGATGATCGGCGGGACTCGTGAGCTCGAGCGCGCGGCTGGCATGCGTCCTGATGCCAGCCAGGTCCCCGGTGGCCAAGGCTACTGATGCGCGGTAGAGCGCGATCGTAACGGGGAGCGTGTCCAGCTCCGGGCCGGGCTTCGACTCGTGGATTGCGTCGAGTGAGCGCTCCGCACGCGCGAGCTTGGGCTCGACGGCGGCGATGTCGCCGGAGAGAAGTGACGCCCACGCCGAGAACACGCCGAGCACGGGACGGCGACTTATCGCGTCGTCCGTCAGCAGGGCGAGCCATCCCAGCAGGGTGGCATCCTGGCGGCTCTTGCGCACGCTGGGAATCGTCGCTTCGATCATCCTGGCCGCCCGTGCGAAGTCGGCCGCTGCCAGGGCGTGCCGCACGCTCTCCTCGGGCAGGTGGTTGTTTTCGAACCACTCGCTGGCAAGCCCGTTCAGAGCCGCGACGTGTTCGGGACCGTGGGCGAGCAGCCGCACCCGTAACACGTCCGCGAACAGGTGGTGGTAGCGAAACCACTCGCGCCGGTCATCCAGCGGCACGACAAACAGGTTCGAGCGCTCCAGCGTCTCGAGCATCTCGGCGCCGCCGGCCTGCCCGGTCACCGCTTCGCAGAGCGGACCACTGAGCCGGTCGAGAATCGCGGTCTGATACAGGAACTCGCGCACGTTCAGCGGCGCCCGCTCGAGCACCTCCTCAATGAGGTAATCGATGACGAAACGGTTGCTGCCCGCGAAGGCGGCGATGAAGGCGGATGCGTCCGTGCGGTCTCGCATCGACAGCGCGGCCAGCTGCAGCCCCGCGATCCAGCCCTCAGTACGGGCCTCGAGGCTGGCAACATCCTCGCGAGAGAGCGACAGGCCCATGACCGGGCCGAGGAACGCGGCGGCCTCGTCGGGGGTGAAACGCAGGTCGGCAGCGCGCAGCTCGGTGAGCTCGCCCCGCGCGCGCAGTCGAGCGACCGGCAGGAGCGGGTCGGAACGGCTCGCGATGGCCAGGTGAAGAGTAGAGGGCAGATGGTCGAGTAGGAAGACGACCGCGTCGCGGATCGACTTGTCCTCGATCAGCTGGAAGTCATCCAGAACCAGAAGGATCTGATGGGCACTTCTGGCGATGTCGTTGACGAGCGTGGTGAGGGTTGATTCGGTCGGCTGCTGGCCGACCGGGATTTCCGCCCCGATGTCAGTGTCGGCCTGTTGCAGGGCGGCCACGAGGTAGCCGAGAAACCGTACCGGGTCGTTGTCGCTGGCCTCGAGTGACAGCCAGGCCACACGCATCCGTGGTTCCTGTTGCCGGATCTCGGCGACCCAATCGCTGAGGAGGGTGGTCTTGCCGAACCCGGCCGCAGCAGAAATCAGGGTGAGTTTCCGGCCCGAGCGGATGCCGGCATCCAGTTGCTCGATAAGCCGCGGGCGGCCCACGGCCTGGGAGCGCGGTGGCGGCACGAAGAGCTTCGTAGCCAGAAGAGCCGGCATCGTCATGTGCCCATGTTAGCGACGGGCGGAAGGGGGAGAGGTCGAGTTTTCGGGTTCGCCCGAACAGGGCCGCACCCTCGTCGGAAGGCCTCCCCGTTGGATCGCCGGAGGACCGTGTCTCCTCGCCGGAGAGGACGCTCGAGGCGTCTCCCCGCGGGCGGCACGAACCTGCTTCGAGAGGGCTCGGACACCGGCCGACACAGTTTCCCTGCCGGTTGCCCGGGGGCTCTAAACTGGGGCATCGCGTCGAGAGACTGCTTCTCCGCCGCGGACGAGGAGCGTGCGTGACCCAGATCCAGCCCGACCAGGACGTGCTCGCGGCCGGAACGAAAGCCGCGCCAGCGCGCACCCTCGTCGACATCCTCGCCGAGACGGCCGCCGCCCATCCGAGTGCGCACGCGCTCGAGGACCAGGACGGCGCCATCAGCTACCGGGAGCTCATCCACCTTGTCTCCGAGCAGGCCGGGCAGCTCAGCGCGACCGGGGTTCGCCGGGGCGACAAGGTCGGCATCCGGATCCCCTCCGGGACCCGCGAACTCTACGTCTCCATCCTCGCCACCCTCGTCGTCGGGGCCGCGTATGTGCCGGTCGATGCCGACGACCCGGAAGAGCGCGCCCGGCTGGTCTTCGGCGAGGCCCGGGTCATCGGGGTCGTCGGACGGGCCGGCCGTTTCGAACTCGTCGTCACGGTCGACGAGGCGGCGCTTGCCGAACGACCGCTGCCGCCGGGGGACGACCTGGCCCTCGTGCACTCGCCCGGGATCATCCCCTCACCGGACGACGACGCCTGGGTTATCTTCACCTCCGGGTCGACCGGGGTTCCCAAGGGCGTCGCCGTGACCCACCGGTCGGCGGCGGCCTTCGTCGACGCCGAGGCCAGGCTCTTTCTCCGCTCCGAACCGATCGGATCGACCGACCGGGTGCTGGCGGGCCTGTCCGTGGCCTTCGACGCATCCTGCGAGGAGATGTGGCTGGCCTGGCGCAACGGTGCCTGCCTCGTCACCGCCCCCCGCTCGCTCGTTCGGTCCGGCGCTGACCTCGGGCCGTGGCTGATCGCCCACGGCGTGACGGTGGTGTCGACGGTGCCCACCCTCGCCGCCCTCTGGCCGGACGATGCCCTCGAACAGGTGCGGCTGCTCATCTTCGGCGGCGAGGCCTGCCCGCCCGAGCTCTCCGCGCGTCTCGTCGCCCCTGGACGCGAGGTCTGGAACACCTACGGTCCGACCGAGGCGACCGTCGTGGCCTGCGCGGCGCTGATGGACGGCACCGACCCGGTGCGGATCGGACTGCCACTGCACGGCTGGGACCTCGCCGTCGTGGACGCCGCGGGCACCCGGGTGGCGCCCGGCGACACCGGCGAACTCATCATCGGCGGCGTCGGGCTGGCCCGCTACCTCGACCCGGCCAAGGATATGGAGAAGTATGCCCCGCACACCGGGCTCGGCTGGGACCGCGCGTACCGGAGCGGCGACCTCGTGCGGTTTGAGCGGGAGGGTCTGGTCTTCGTCGGGCGTTCCGACGACCAGGTGAAGCTCGGCGGCCGGCGGATCGAACTGGGCGAGATCGAGGCGGCGCTGCGCTCGCTGCCCCAGGTGGCCGGCGCGGCCGCGGTCGTGCGGAAGACCCCGGCCGGCAACCAGGTTCTCGTCGGCTACCTCGCCCTCGACGACGGGGCAGCGGCCTTCGACCGTGCCGCGGCCAACGAGCGGCTGCGCGTGGAGCTCCCGGCCGCGCTGGTGCCCCTGCTCGCCCTCGTCGACGAGCTGCCGACGCGCACCTCCGGCAAGGTCGACAAGGCTGCGCTGCCCTGGCCGCTCGCCGCCACGGCCGACCGGGAGGCGGCAACACTGACGCCGACCGCAGCCTGGCTGGCCAGGCACTGGGCCTCGATCCTCGGCGTGCCGGTCGACGGGCCAGACGCGGACTTCTTCGGCCACGGCGGGGGCTCGCTCTCCGCCGCCCAATTCGTCTCTGCGATCCGGGAGCGCTACCCCGACACTCGCGTCTCCGACGTTTACGACCATCCGCGGATCGGCGCGCTCGCCGAGGAGCTCGACGCGCGCGTGCCCCCGGCACCGACGATCGTGCGGGAGGTCCTCCCGGTGCCCGCGCGCAGCCGGATCGCCCAGACGCTGCTTGGCATCCCCCTGCACGTGCTCGTCGGCGCGCGCTGGCTCGTCTTCCTCTCGGTGGCGAACAACCTTCTGTCGACCTGGGGTGGGGCGACCTTCGCACCGACGATCTCCTGGTGGTGGGTCGGGCTTGGTTTCGTGCTCTTCGTCACCCCGCCGGGGAAGATGACCATCTCCGTCCTCGCCGCCAGACTGCTGCTGCGCGGGGTGACACCGGGGGACTACCCGCGAGGCGGATCCGTTCACCTGCGCCTGTGGCTGGCCGAGCAGGTGGCGTTGCTCGTCGACGCGGCGAGCCTGGCGGGGGCGCCGTGGATCAGCTACTACGCCCGGGCTCTCGGCGCGCGGGTCGGCGAGGACGTCGACCTCCATGCTCTCCCGCCGGTGACGGGGATGCTGACCATCGGGGCCCGTGCGGCGATCGAGCCGGAGACCGACCTGGCCGGCTACTGGATCGACGGAGACGTGCTCCGGCTCGGGCGGGTGGAGATCGGCGCCGAGGCAACAATCGGTGCGCGCAGCACCCTGCTCGGCGGCGCCAGGATCGGTGCTGGCGCCGTGATCGAAGCGGGGGCCGCCGTCTCCAGCGAGGTCCCGGACGGCGAGCGGTGGGCCGGATCGCCGGCCATCCGGGTGGGGGCTGCCCGTGGGTCGTGGCCGGCTGAGCGCCCGCCGCGGGCCCGCCGCTGGCTGATCGCGTTCGCGACGGGAGCGGTCGGCATGACCGCTATCCCCGCCGCGGCCGCGACGCTGGGCCTGCTCGTGGTCGGCGCGGCAGTCGGCGACGCCGCCACTCTCGCCGACGCGCTCCGGCGGGCGGCACTGGCCACGCCGCTCGCCGTCGTGGTTGCCGGCCTGGTGTACGCGACGCTGGTCATCGTCGCCGTCCGGCTGGTCGGGGTGGGCCTGCGGGAGGGGTATTATCCGGTGCGCAGCCGAATCGGCTGGCAGGTCTGGATGACCGAACGCATCCTCGACGGCGCCCGCACCCTACTTTTTCCCCTCTATGCGAGCCTGCTCACCCCGGTCTGGCTGCGCCTGCTCGGAGCGAAAGTGGGCGCCGGAGTCGAGGCCTCGACCGTGCTGCTGATCCCGTCGCTGACCACCATCGCCCCGGCCGCCTTCCTCGCGGACGATACCATGGTGGCCTGCTATGAGCTCGGCGGCGGCTGGTTGCGCATCGGCCGGGCGAAGGTCGGGCGGCGGGCGTTCCTCGGCAACAGCGGCATCGCCGGCCCGGGGCGCACCGTTCCCCGCAATGGGCTCGTCGCCGTGCTCTCCTCCACGCCCCGCAGGGCCAAGCGCGGCTCGTCCTGGCTCGGCAACCCGCCCGAGCGGCTGCGTCGCACGGTGACGGACGTCGACGAGGCCCGCACGTTCCTGCCGCCCGTCCGGCTGCGCACCGCCCGTGCCCTCTGGGAGGTGTTGCGGATCGTGCCCGTGATCGTCACGGCCCTGATCGGGCTTGGCGTACTGGCCGCTCTCGACTGGTTGTGGATCGGTCTCGGTCTCGGCTGGACGGTCGCGCTGTCGGGGATCGTCATGCTCGCCGCGGGCGCGGTCGCTGCCGGGATCACGACCGTGGCCAAGTGGAGCCTGGTCGGACGGATCGACGCGACCGAGCATCCGCTCTGGTCGTCGTTCATCTGGCGCAACGAGGTCTCGGACTGCTTCGTGGAGATGGTGGCTCGGCCCTGGTTCGCGGCCAAGGCCGCCGGCACCCCGGTGCTGTCAGTCTGGCTGCGCAGCCTCGGCGCCCGGATCGGCCACGGGGTGTGGTGCGAAACCTACTGGCTGCCCGAGGCCGACCTCGTCACCATCGGTGATGGGGTCAGCGTCAACCGGGGCTGCGTGGTGCAGACCCATCTCTTCCACGACCGGATCATGCAGCTCGACCGGGTGCATCTCGATGTCGGGTCGACGCTGGGCCCGCACAGCGTCATCCTTCCGGCCGCCGCAGTGGACCAGGGAGCCACCGTCGGGCCGGCCTCGCTGGTGATGCGCGGCGAACGCGTGCCGGCCGGGTCGCTCTGGGCGGGGAACCCCATTTCGCCGTGGCACCGGCCGCCGTGGCAGACTTGACTCCCACCATGCCTCAAACCCCGCGCCAGACCTGCGGCTCGGCGTCCGCCGGGGACGCCTACCTTCCCTCGAACGGGAACGGCGGCTACCTTGCCGTGCACTATGACCTCGACCTCGACTACCGGGTGGCCACGAACCAGTTGCGGGGAATCGCGACCATCATCGCCGTGGCGTCGATGCGGCTCGACCGGTTCAGCCTTGATTTCGACGGGCTCAGCGTCGACCGGGTCACCGTCGACGGTGTCAGGCCGCGGAAAGTCTCCCAGTCGGCGCGGAAGCTCACGATCACGGCGGCGACGACGATCGAGGCCGGCCAGAGGTTCGAGGTGACCGTGCGGTACCGGGGGGCGCCGCATCCGCTGCGCAGCATCTGGGGTGAGGTCGGCTGGGAAGAACTGGACGATGGCGTGCTCGTGGCCGGCCAGCCCACTGGCGCGGCCTCCTGGTTCCCCTGCAACGACCACCCGAGCAACAAGGCGTCCTTCCGGATCCGGGTTGCCTGCGAGGACCCGTACACGGTCGTCGCCAACGGCAACCTGGTTGCGCGGTCGTCCAGGTCAGGGCGTACCTCGTGGACGTTCGTGGTGGCGGAACCGATGGCCACCTACCTGGCCTCCGTGCTGATCGGCCGGTACCGCCGCACCGATGTGTCCGCCGCCCCGGTCGCCCAGCGGATCTTCTTCCCGGCCAACCTCGCCCACGAGGTCGGTATCGACTTCGGTCGGCTGAGCGAGATGATTTCCCTGTTCAGCGGCTTGTTCGGTCCATACCCGTTCGACGCGTACTCGGTCGTCGTCACGGACGACGAGCTCGAGATTCCGCTCGAGGCCCATGGTCTCGCCGTCTTCGGCCGTAACCACGTCGACGGGCTGCACGGGAGCGACAGGCTGATCGCACACGAACTGGCCCACCAGTGGTTCGGCAACAGCCTCACCGTGGCACTGTGGAAGGACATCTGGCTGCACGAGGGGTTCGCCTGCTACGCAGAGTGGCTGTGGGCCGAGGCCAGTGGCGGACGCACGGCCGACGAGAGCGCCGCCTGGCACCGGGCCAAGGTCGATGCGCTGCCGCGCGACATCGTCGTCGGCGACCCGGGACCGCACGACATGTTCGATGACCGGGTCTACAAGCGCGGCGCCCTGGCCCTGCACGCCCTGCGACGTTCGCTCGGCAACGACGCCTTCTTCGGAGCGGTGCGGGCATACACCAGGGAACGCCGGAATGGCTCGGTGTCGACCGGCGACTTCGTCGAGTTCTTCACCGTACACACGGGCAGCGGTGAGGTTCACCACATCATCGACCGCTGGCTGTTCCGGACCGCCCTGCCGAAGCTCTGAGCCGTTCATGGCCGCCAATCAGTGCGGCAGGTCGGTGACCTCGGTCACGGGCACCGGCAGGCCACGGATGCTCCCGGCCGGGAGCACCTGCACGGCCGGCGCAGCGGCCGTGAACACAGCGATTGTGCCGACCAGACCGGGCCCGGCGTCGAAGGCGGCGAGCCGGGGGAGGAGGCAGGGGAGGAGGCACGGGAGAAGGTGGGGGAGGAGGAGGTGGGGGAGCGCGTTTTGAGGTTCCGCGTTGAGCGCCGGGTCGGTGTCCTCGCCCGGCCGCGGAAGGCGGACGGTGAGCGTTCGCGGGTCGGCTCGCAGGCCAACCCCGATCGCCTTGAGGGCGGCCTCCTTGCCGGTCCAGATCGCCGTCCGTGCCCGGCCGGCATCGACCACCGACAACTCGGCCAGTGCG
The DNA here is from genome assembly GCF_004402785.1 of Cryobacterium algoritolerans. Classification (GTDB taxonomy): domain Bacteria; phylum Actinomycetota; class Actinomycetes; order Actinomycetales; family Microbacteriaceae; genus Cryobacterium; species Cryobacterium algoritolerans. The sequence continues at coordinate 23,783 of NZ_SOFP01000062.1, read as the reverse complement.
GCCAGCTCGACCGGGTTGAAGGCCACGTCGTCGAATCCGGCGCGAACCACCGCGTCGACGCTCTCGATGTCGATCCCGACGGGCCCGGAGAAGGAGAGCGCGACCGCGACCGAGGAACCGGCCCGGCTGAGGCTGACGTCGAGCCGGTTTCCGGAGCCGGCCACCCCACCGGCCCGGCCAAGAATTGGCCTGCCGTGGTCGGCGCCGCCGCAGGTCGGGCAGTGCCGACCGAGCGACAGCGACCCGGGGACCGAACCGAGGGCCCAACCGGCGGCGGCCAGCAGGAAGGCACGGTCGGCGGCATCCGTCTCGCCGCGCGGCCCCAGGACGACGACGACGTCGGGTGTTCGCTCGTCAGTCACGGCACCACGCTAGCGGAGCCGGGTCGTGTCCTGCAGGTTGCTGTTCGCCCCGGTGCGACACTGGAACCTGCGCACGAGGAGAACCGATGGCACTGATCGACAATGCGATCTACGTGGACGGCCGCCGGGCAGCCACCCCGAAGACGCTGGACGAGACCTACGAGGTCATGAAGGCGAACAACGGCTTCGCCTGGATCGGCATGTACCGGCCGTTGGAGCGGGAGGTGCGCTCCGTCGCGGCGGAGTTCAGCCTGCACCACCTGGCCGTCGAGGACGCACTCAAGGGCCACCAGCGCGCCAAGCTCGAGCGCTTCGACGACATCCTGTTCGTGGTGCTGCGTCCCGCCCGCTACATCGACGACGAGGAACGCGTCGAATTCGGCGAGTTGCACGTGTTCGTCGGACCGGACTTCGTCGTTACCATCCGCCACGCCGAATCCCCGAACCTGGCGAAGGTGCGCACGCGGATGGAATCGACCCCCGAGCTGCTGGCGTTCGGCCCGGAGGCGGTGCTCTACGCCATCCTCGACCAGGTCGTCGACGAGTACGGTCCCGTCGTCGCGGGCCTCGAAAACGACATCGACGAGATCGAGGACCAGCTTTTCGACGGGGACCAGGAGGTTTCCCGGCGCATCTACGCTCTCTCGCGCGAGGTGATCGAGTTCCAGCGCGCCACCCAGCCGCTCGTCGGCGTGCTCGAAGCCCTCCAGCGTGGCTTCGACAAGTACAGCGTCGACGTCGAACTGCACCACCACCTGCGGGATGTGCTCGACCACACCCTGCGCGTCGCCGAGCGAGGCGACGCGTTCCGGCAGCTCCTCGACAACGCCCTGATCGTGCACAGCACCCTCGTCACCCAGCGGCAAAATGACGAGACCCGGCGGCTCTCCGAGACCAGCCTGGCCCAGAGCGAAGAGGTCAAGAAGATCTCCAGCTGGGCGGCCATCCTGTTCGCGCCCACCCTGGTCGGCACGATCTACGGTATGAACTTCACCCATATGCCCGAGCTGAAATGGGTCTTCGGCTATCCGTTCGCGCTCGGGCTCATGGTGGCCATGGGGTTCGGTCTCTACGGGGTGTTCAAGAAGAAGGGCTGGCTCTAGGCGGGCCGGCGCCCGCTTGCCCGCCTTACGCCTGCGCCGCTCGCCAGGCGTCGACCTCTGCGCTCAGCGACGCCTTTTCGGCCGCGTCCAGGAACGACGCCTCGACCCCGTTGTGGGCGAGCAGGGCCAGCCGGTCAGGGCCGAGTCCGAACTCACGGTCGAGCGCGGCCAGGTTGTCGTCGATGTAACCGCCGAAGTAGGCCGGGTCGTCGGAATTGACGCAGGCGAGCAGCCCGCGGTCGAGCATCCGCACGATCGGGTGGTCGGCGAGCGTGTCGATGACCCGCAGGCGCACGTTCGAAAACGGGCAGACGGTCAGCGGAATCCGGTCCGTCACCAGCCGGTCCAGGAGCGCCTCGTCCTCCAGGCTGCGGATGCCGTGGTCGATCCGTTCAACGCCGAGGAGGTCCAGGGCCTGCCAGACGTAGGAGGGTGGGCCCTCCTCGCCTGCGTGCGCCACGAGGTGCAACCCGTTCGCGCGGGCCAGTTCGAAGACCTCGGTGAACAGCTCGGGCGGGTAGCCGACCTCTGCGGAGTCGATCCCGATCCCGTCTATCCGGAACTCACTCGCCAGGATCTCCTCGAGCATGGCCAGCGCCTCGGCGGCCGACCGGTCACGGAGGAAGGTCACGATCAGTTTCGTGCTGATGCCCCAGTCCGCCTCCGACGTGTCCAGGGCGTCGCGCACCCCGCCGAGGGCGGTGAGCAGCGGGATGCCCCGGCTGGTGTGGGCCTGCGGGTCGAAGAAGATCTCCGCGTGGCGCACCCCGGCCGTCCGTGCCCGTTCCAGGTAGGCGCGGGTCAGGTCGCCGTAGTCGACCCGCTCGCGCAGCACGTCGAGGTTGCGGTAGTACAGGTTCAGGAAAGACTGCAGGTCGTCGAACTCGTACTGCCCGCGCAGTTCGGGCAGGGACGCCCAGGGCAGGGTGACACGGTTGCGTGCGGCCAGGTCGAAAATGAGTTCGGGTTCGAGGGTGCCCTCGATGTGCAGGTGAAGTTCGACCAGAGGGAGTTTCATTGCCCCATTCTCGCAAGCGGATGGGCCCGATGCCGCCCACCCTCGCCCGGTGGCGCTCTCGGGCCGATTTTCCGCGGAATCCTGCGAAACCCGGGCCGCCTCACCGGGAATCGGGCGAGTCTGACTTAGGGTGTCGATGTGTGGCGTCCCGATAGAAAATTAGATGATGACGGCATCCTGTCGGAAATTCAGGATGCTTCCCCCGCCGACCCGCACAATCTTGCCTCGGCGCACGCGGTCAGCCTCGGCGACCCGGCACTCTCGGTGGGCAATGTGGCAGACCCGGTCTGGCAGCGCTGGCGTGACGAACTCGCCGAGGTCGGCGGTCGTTCGCCGCTGCTGCACTTCAGCGACGGGCCACGCACCCGGATCGAGCTCAGCGCCACCCACCCGGGTGGGCTGCCGCAGTTCATCACCGGCAAGACCACCCTGCTCTCCAATCTGATCCGCGACGAACTCGCGCTCCGAAACGCGCGACTCGCGGCCGGGGAGATCACCCAGAAGGGGATCGAACTGCGCTCGATGCGCGGCATCGAGTCGGTGCACCTCGCGATCGGCCTGGCCGAATGGCGCCACGGGGATGTCGACTACACCGCCCCCGTTCTGCTGCGCCCGCTCGCGATCCGTCGCTACGGCCGCGACTTCGAACTCAAACTCAAGGGGGCGCCGTACCTCAACCCCGAGCTGGCCCGCGCCCTGCAGGACCAGTTCCAGATCACACTGGATGCCGACGCGTTCGTCGCACTCGCGGTCACCAATGGCGCCTTCAAACCGCAACCCGTGATTGACCGGCTTCGCGGCCTCACCTCGCACCTGCCCTGGTTCAATGTGGTCCCACGCCTCGTTGCCTCATCGTTCGCCGACGTCGGGCGGGCACTGGCCGCCGACGCAGCCCGGCTCGAGCATCCGCTGCTGGACGCCGTCGCGGGCAACCAGAACGCGCGCCGCGCGATCGAGACCGCATACAACCCGGTTGTGCCGATCGGCCAGGACTCCCGCCCGCCGGCCACCGACACCCTCCTTCTCGACGCGGACTCCGAGCAGGAGAACGTCGTCGCTCAGATCGCGGCCGGCAACTCCCTCGTCGTGAAGACCCTGCCTGGCACCGGCGGCACGCAGACCATCGTGAACGCGATCGGCTCGCTCATCTCCCAGCACAAGCGCGTGCTCGTGGTCAGCGCCAGGCGGTCCAGCCTCGACGGGATCGCCCACCGCCTCGTGCAGGTGGGGCTGCCCGGCGTCGCCGTCACGCCTCGGACCCTGCGCCGCGACCTGATCATGTCGATCACCCGCAACGAGAAGGCCGCCCAGCCGATGGTCGGCGACGTGGACGACGCCCTCGTGCGCCTGCGCAAGGTACTCCTCGACTACCGCTCGGCCCTCACCCGCCGGGACAGCACCCTCGGGGTCTCGGTGCTCGACGCCCTCGGTGAGCTGGCTCGTCTCGCCCAGCTGCCCTCGCCGCCCTCGACGACCGCCCGCCTCGACCGCCGCGCCCTCGAACGCCTGGCCCAGGGTCGAGCCGCCGCCGCAGCAACGCTGATCAAGGCCGCCGCGCTCGGCGAGTTTCGATACGGGCCAGGGGATTCGCCCTGGTACGGTGCGTCATTCATCTCGACCGCGGACGCGTCAGCGGCGCATCAGCTGGCCAAACGGGTCAACCAGGTCGAGTTGCCGCGCCTGCTCGAGCGCGCGGCCGGCCTCGTCGGCCAGACGCGGTTGCGTCCGTTCGAGACGATCGCCGAGCTCGGGATCTACCTGCGGCTGCTCCTGGACATCCGGGAGACCCTCGACAAGTTCCAGCCTGCCGTCTTCGACCGGCCGCTGACCGAGCTGATCGCCGCGACCGGGTCACGTCGGGAATCCCCGGAGATGCCCTCGTCGAGCCGTCGCCGACTGCGTAAGCTCGCCGAGGAATACCTCCGCCCCGGCGTGCACGTCAGCGACATGAACGAGAGCCTGCGGCGAATCCAGCAGCAGCGCACCCTCTGGCAGCGCTATGTCGTCGCCGGGGTCACCCCCGAGGTCCCGGTCGGGATCTCGGATGTCCACGTCGCCTTCCAGCGCGTCTCCGAAGACCTGGCGAGCCTCGACATCCCGCTCGGCACCGCCGGCACCACCCGCCAGTTGTCCGCCCGGCCGATCAAGGAGCTCATCTACACGATCTCCGGGCTGGCCGCGGAGAGCGAGGTGCTCGCCAACCTGCACGAACGCACGGCGCTGCTCGCGACCCTGCGCGAACACAACCTCGACCCCCTGATGACCGACCTGTCCCAACGCCACGTTTCAGAGAAGGACGTCGCCGGCGAACTCGAACTCGCCTGGTGGCAGTCCGTGCTCGAAACCATGCTCAGCGCTGACAAGGCCCTCTTGAACGCGAACACCCAGGTGCTCGACCGTCTCGAGGCCGATTTCAAACTCGTCGACGAGGCCCACGCCTCAGCAACCGGCCAGTTGCTGGCCTGGCTGCTCGCCGAGACCTGGAAGATCGGCGTCGTCGACTGGCCTGAGGAAGCCGACAACCTCCGTCGCCTGCTCCGTGCCGACCGGGCGACACCGTCCCGGCTGCACAAGGCGGCGCCGCACCTGGGCCGGGTCCTCGCGCCGGTCTGGCTCGCCTCGCCCTACGAGGTTGCCGCCCTCGACGATGTGATGGGCTTCGACACCGTGCTGCTCGTGGATGCGGGGGCGACCACCTTCGCCGAGAACGTGGGCGCCATCCGCCGCGGCAGGCAGATCGTCGCCTTCGGCGACCCGGTGACCCAAACCCCGTCCGCGTTCGAGACCGGGATCAGCGAGTCAGGCGACGACAGGTCAGGGGAGGACACCAACGTCGACGCCCTTCACGCCGACTCCGCCCTCGCCCGCCTCGGCGAACTGCTGCCCACCCTCACGCTCACGCGCAGCTACCGGGCCGGCGGCGAGGACCTCGCCGAGCTCGTCAACCACCGGTTCTACGGCGGCCGGATCGACTCCCTGCCCTGGGCCGGCAGCTTCCTCGGCCACGGCAGCCTCACCCTCAACTATGTTGCCGGCGGGCATGGCATGCCGGACGCCGACAGCGGGGCCGTCGAGAGTGTAGATGCCGAGGTGGCCAAGGTCGTCGAACTGGTCATGGACCACGCCGTCAAGCGGCCCAGGGAATCGCTCATGGTCATCACGGCCAGCGCCCGCCACTCGGTTCGGGTCCACCAGGCAGTGCTCTCCGCGTTCTCCAAGCGAACCGACCTGTCCGACTTCATCCTGAAAGACCGCGCCGAGCCGTTCACCGTGCTCACCCTCGAGCAGGCTGTGGCCCAGAGCCGCGACCGGGTCATCTTCTCGATCGGCTATGGCCGCACCCCGCACGGGCGCCTGCTCACCAACTTCGGCTCGCTCGGTGAACCGGGCGGCGAGCGGCTACTGGCGATCGGGATGACCCGGGCGAGGCGGGCGATGGACATCGTCTCGTGCTTCCGTCCGGCCGACATCGACGAAGACCGCCAGCGCCACGGCATCCTCGCCCTGTCTCAGGTGCTCAGCGAAACCGAGTCCCGCCGAGGCGAGGCGCAGGTTCCCGACGCGAGCGAGACCATGCTCGTGGACCTGGCCCGCCGCCTCGAACGCCTCGGCCTGACCGTCTCCCTGGGCCACCGCGGGAAGCTGGCCCTGGCCGGTTCGCACTCCGGCCGTGCCGTCGTCGTCGAGACGGATGCCGTGGTCGGCCGGTCGAGCCTTCGCGAATCTCTGAGGCTTCGCCCCGAGGTGCTGCGGCGTCTGGGTTGGCACTATCTGCGTGTGCACAGCTTCGAACTGTTCAGCAATCCCGATGCGGTCGCCGCGCGGGTGGCCGCCCTGGCCGGGGTCAAGCGATCCCCGACCCAGTGAACGGGGACGTTCCGGGCCGTGCCGAGGCAGGCGCCGAGACGGGCGCGGTAGTCGACGCCGATCCCGGTGCCGGCACAGGTACCGGTGAACGGGCTGGTTCGGCCGCCGGTACGCCGCGGCAGGCCATCGTCAGGCAGCCGGGACGGTCGCGGCGCGCGAAGCTGATGCCCGCGCCGGACACCGATCCCAACCCGCACCCGCCCGTGCTCCGGGAAGAGGGCGGTGTCGCGCCGACGAGCGGGGACGCCCGGGGAGCCCGGAGCGAGAATGATGCCCGGCTCCGTCAGGACCGTCCGCCACACTGGTAGCGAAAGCCGCGGCTGACCACGCGAACAGGCGGCCGGTCGGTGTCGACAGCGCGTTCCCTAAAGGCGGCGTTTCTGGTTTTGGTCGAGCGTCGCGTCGGCGGCCAGCAGATCGCGGATCTCCGTCAGGAGGTCGAGTTCGGTGGTGGGCGCGGCGGCAGCGGTCGCGGCGGGAGCCCCGGCGGCACGGCGGCGCTCCTGCGCCTGCTTGAGGTGGTTGAGCGGCACAACGAAGACGAAGTACACCACGGATGCGACCAACAGGAAATTGATGATGGCCGCCAGGACGAGTCCGAAGGACAGTTCCGCGCCGCCAGGAAGTCCGATCACCATCGCTTTCGCGAGGCTTTTCGAACTGAAGATCGCGGCGATCATCGGGTTGAAGATGCCCGTGACGATCGCGTTGACGACCGCGGTGAACGCGGCGCCAATGACCACAGCGACCGCGAGGTCGATGACGTTGCCGCGCATGATGAATTCTTTGAAACCGTTGATCATGTTTTACTCCGCTGTGATTTCGGCGCCCGGGAGGCGGCTGGTGGGGTGAACTAGGAGGACTTCGCCGCGGGGGCGGTCGCGCTCGTGCCGCCCGAAATCTTCGCGGGGGCTGCGCTCGCCATGGCAGGGGCCGGCGACGATTTCTCGGCCGACTTCGTGTCGGATTTCTCGCCCGATTTCGTCTCGGACTTGTTATCGGTGGTCTTCGCCGAGCGCTCAAGAGAACGCTTCGCATCCGACCGGGCGTCATTGCTGTAGAAACCGGACCCGCTGAAGGTCACGCCGATCGATGAGAACACCTTGCGGAGCTTGCCGCCGCAGCTGGGGCAGTCGGTCAGCGTGTCATCGGTGAAGGCTTGCTGGATGTCGAACGCGGTGTCGCACTCGGTGCAACGGTAGGAATAGGTAGGCACTGTAACTCCGGCTGTGGGACCCGGGCCGCGAACGCGGACCGTGGTCTCCGATTATGAGAATGGTTCGAGGGTTAGAACGCGATGATTCGCGTGGGGGTGACCAGGCCGTCGACGGGCTGGTCGTGCACTTCGCGGGGCACCTCGTCGAGGTACTCGCCATCGAAGACGACGGCGTAGACCGGGGGGCACTTCTCCATCGACCCGAGGGTCTTGTCGTAGTAGCCGCGGCCCCAGCCCATCCGTAGTCCGGTGCGGTCGACGGCGGCCGCCGGCACGATGATGAGGTCGACGTCGTTGATCGCGATCGGCCCCAGCAGCTCGCCGGCCGCTTCCGGAACGCCGGCGAGGCCCTCGACCTCGGTCTCGTCCTCCCCGACAGTCCAGTCGAGCAGTCCGTCATCACGGGAGACCGGAAACAGTACCTTGATGCCCTGGGCCTCGGCCCAGTTCACAAACGGGCGGGTGTTTGGCTCGTTGCGGGCCGAGAGGTAGCAGGATATCGACCGCGCGGAGAGATCGAGAACGGTGTTCTGCAGGTTCTCCGTGAACCCGGCGGTGGCGGCATCCCGTTCCGCGGACGTCATATTCTGGCGGCGCTCCCGCAACTCGGCGCGGAGCGCCCGCTTTCGGTGAGCGATGTCGGAGTCCATACAGGTCATCCTAGATGCCGATAACGTAGGGGCCATGGGTACACCAATCACGAAGGCCGTCATTCCCGCTGCAGGACTCGGCACCCGGTTCCTGCCGGCGACCAAGGCGATGCCGAAGGAGATGCTCCCCGTCGTCGACAAACCGGCGATCCAGTACGTGGTCGAGGAGGCCGTCGCCGCGGGCCTCCACGACGTCTTGATGATCACCGGGCGCAACAAGAACGCCCTGGAGAACCACTTCGACCGGATGACCGAACTCGAGGCGATCCTGGAGAAGAAGGGCGACCAGAGCCGCCTGGAGAAGGTCAACCACGCCACGACCCTCGCTGACATGCATTACGTGCGCCAGGGTGACCCGCTGGGCCTGGGCCATGCGGTGCTCCGAGCCAAAATGCACGTCGGCGACCAGCCGTTCGCGGTGCTGCTCGGCGACGACATCATCGACGCCCGCGACCCGTTGCTGTCCAAGATGCTCACCGAACAGGGCAAGCGGAACGCGAGCATCGTGGCGCTGATGGAGGTCGACCCATCGCAGATCCACCTCTACGGTGCGGCCGCGGTCGAGCCGACCGACGACCCCGACGTGGTCCGGGTGACGGGCCTGGTCGAGAAGCCCGCCGCGGCGGATGCCCCGTCGAACCTGGCCATCATCGGCCGGTACGTGCTCCGCCCCGAGGTGTTCGCGGTGCTCGAGCACACCCAGCCGGGCAAGGGCAACGAGATCCAGCTCACCGACGCCCTGCAGGAGATGGCCGGCACCCCGGAGGCCACCGGCGGCGTCTACGGCGTCATCTTCCGCGGCCGACGGTACGATACCGGCGACCGCCTCGACTACATCAAGGCCATCGTGCAACTTGCCGTGGACCGCGACGACCTCGGCCCCGACCTCCGGCCCTGGCTGCACGACTTCGTCGCCACCCTCGGCTGAGGCGCGACCGGCCCGGCGGGGCGGCTACATTTGTGACACACCATGGGGCATGAGGAGACGGGCAGGCAGTGGCGATCGCGATTCCGACGCTTCACGAAGGTGAAGTGACGTTGCGCCCCGTGCGGCTGCGCGACGACAAGGCGCTCGAGCAGGCGCTGATGGAGAACCGCAGCTGGCTGCGAAAGTGGGAGGCCACCAGCCCGTACGCGCCGATGTCCTTCGACACGAGGTCCAGCATCCGCAGCCTGCTCTCGCACTCGCGTAGCGGGCAGGGCCTGCCGTTCCTGATCGAATACCAGGGCGAACTCGCCGGCCAGCTGAACGTGTCATCGATCACCTGGGGTTCCCTGTCGTCGGCGACCATCGGCTATTGGGTGGGAGAACGGTTTGCCGGCAAAGCAATCACGCCGATCGCCGTTGCCCTGGCCACTGACTATTGTTTCGGGCAGCTCGGCCTGCACCGGATGGAGATCTGCATTCGGCCGGAAAACGCCCCGTCGCTGCGGGTGGTCGAGAAGCTCGGCTTCCGGTACGAGGGCCTGCGACGCCGGTACATCCACATCAACGGTGACTGGCGAGACCACTACTGCTTCGCCCTCGTCGCCGAAGAGGTTCGGCAGGGAGTGCTGCGACGCTGGCGCGAGGGCGCCGTCTCCCCGGAAGCCGCCATGGTGAGTGTGCTGGACCGGGCCGCGGCGGCACATCCGTTGTCGATCAGCGACCGATGAATTCGGTCAATCTCGGTGACACACCCCCGGTAATCAGCTCCGGATGGGTGCTGCGCTCCTAGCGTAGACAGCATGAGTAGCGAGGTCCTGGGTGGGGGAGTGATGGTGGCCGTCGCCGCTGCCCTCTGGGTCACCTATCTCATGCCCACCTGGGCCAGGCGACGGCAGTATGTCAGCACCGAGAGAAACGCCGTGCGGCTGCAACAGACGCTGCGCATTCTGGCCGAGACCTCGGAGGTGCCCCAGCAGGTCCGCCTCGAAGCGAACGCCCGCACCGTGGTCACCCAGCGCAAACTGCTGGCCCAGGCCGAAGACGACGCCAGGGCGGAAGCGCGCGCCGTGGCGGGCGCCGCGACGGCCGAGCGACGTGCGGTGGCGGATGCCGTAGCCGCCGAGCGTCGCACCACCGCGGCACTGGCCGCAGCCACACGCTCGGAAAGGCGAGGACCTCCCATTTCAGCTCACCTCCTGCGCTCCCGGCGACTTCGTCGCGTTCGGGCGCTGTCAACGCTGGTCCTGCTGGTCGGTGTCGTGCTGCTGGTCAGCGGTGCCCTGTCCATCGTGGCAGGCGGCCCCTGGACACTGGCCGCGCTCGGCGCGGCCACGGCTGCCCTCGCGTTCGGTTCCCTCTCACGGCTGGCCCGCACGGCCCGGCACAGTGCTCTGCTCCGGAGCGGCCGCTCCGGCAGCGAACGCGCGGCCGCGCCGATCAGGACCGGGCAGCGGTTCGAACCCGTGCAGTTCGACGAGGTCACCGTGGCCACGCCGACCTGGACGCCCCAGGCGCTCCCGCTTCCCCTTCACCTGGCCCCTGGCACGATCGCCCAGACGGCCATGGCATCGGCGGATGCCGCAGCCGGACTCCGTAAGGCGGCCGCGGAGGCGGAGGTGGCCAGGCGTGCCGCCCAGCTCGCGATGGCTGTGACGCCGCTGAGGCGCGAAACCGGAGGGCGCCCGGGAGCGCCGGCTGCCGTGCCGAACGGCGCCCCCGCGGTCTCTGCCGCATCGAACCGGTTCGCGTCGATGGGCGTGGTCGGGGAGACCGCACCGGGGATGACCGACCTCGACGCCGTGCTGCGCCGCCGCCGCGCCGTCGGCTGACCCTCACCCGTTCGCCCGCCTGATCACTTGCCCCGCCGGGCGTTTCGCCCGCCCGATCAGTCGCCCGGCCGGGCGTTTCGTTCGCCGGTCCGTTGCCGCTCGAGTGCCCGAGGCACGCGAAGCGGACGGCACTTCCGGACCCGGGGCCGCCGGATTCGCGCCGTCCGGGCCGGTTTTGCTCAAACGGGGTCCCTGCCCGTGATATTCTGCATATGCGGTAAGGGGCTATGGCGCAGTTGGTAGCGCGTCTCGTTCGCAATGAGAAGGTCAGGAGTTCGAATCTCCTTAGCTCCACCGAGTACAGCGCGAAAGCCCCCGGGAGACCGGGGGCTTTCTTCATCTCGGGCTCTCGGGCTCGCGACACGCGGGGTTGCGCGCCGGCCGCGTGCAGATTTCTCCGCCCGGCTGGTCGGCTGGCCGAGCATCGCGATCCGGAGCGTGCAGACGCGGCGACGGACGGTGCGGGGCCCACGGCGCGCGGGCCCGGCTGGTGATCGGGAGAAGGGGAGGACGGCTGCCCCAGCCAGGCCGGAGCCTGACCGGGGTGGCCTCGTCCCGGGCCCCTGTATCCCCCACGGTCATTCGAGTATCGAATCTCACCACGGAACTAGTACGATCGTACAACATGTCTGCGTCACGGTCCACGGCCATGATGGCTACGCTTGGAGCGCACCGACCCTGGTGGAGACTGTCTGACGCATCCCCCCCCCCCCCGGGGAGAGGCTTCGAGACAGGCTGTTCGCCCCGCGCGCGCTGCTTGCGGTTGTGACGATTCTCGGGAGGTTCAGGTGGTTCCAAGCGATGCTCGCTCCGCGGAAAGCCGCGAGCGAATCCTCGCCGCTGCCGCAATCGAGTTCGCCGACCGCGGCTACGCCGGCACGTCGATTGCTCTCATCGCCGAGAAGTCGGCGACCGGGAAGGGGCTGGTCCAGTACCATTTCAAGGCGAAATCCGACATCGCGCTGGCGATTGTAGGTTCCGCATTCTCCCAGGCACCATTCGCCAATGTGCTCGGCGTCGATTCGGTTCACGGGCTCGAGGCAGTGGTCGCGTCGATCCGTAGTGTCGCGGACGCGTTCCGCGACAATGTGCGGGTGCGGGCCGCAGTCCGGCTCATGCGGGAGTATCACCTGATTCCCGCAACCCTGCCGACGCCCTACGTGGGGTGGATTGCGCGCATCGGCGCGCTGCTGCGGGAGGCCGAGGCTGCCGGAGAGATTCGCCAGGGGCTCGATTCGGAGCGGGAGGCCTGGCACCTCGTGGGTTATTTCTACGGCGTTCAAGAGATCTCCAATCGCCTCGCCGCACGCGAAGACCTCCCTGAGCGAATTGAAGAGATGTTGGCCCGCGCCCTCGTGACGCTGGGGGCCACCACGCCGGAACGGTATCTCTGAGGCCTCGAGCTGAGCGTGGCGCGGTCGAGTCAGACTTGAGGCCCGGGGAGCCCCGGTTTCTGTAGGAGCCGGGTGATCCGGTTGGCCTCGTCGAGCAGCAGTTGGCCGAGCGCGCGCTGCCTCTCAGGCCGGAACCGCGGCTCGATCCCGGTGAGGGAGAGCGCCCAGGCCGGCCGGTTGGCACGGTCGAAGATCGCGGCGCCCATGCCCCAACTGCCCTCGAAGATGAGTCCGGGGTTCACCGAATACCCGGTCACCCTGGTCCGGGCGAGGTTGGCCCGGATGGCCCCGGGCGAATGTTGCTCGCCCCACCGGGCGACGAAGGCCTCGTCCTGCACGAGGACTTGCTCGGCCTCCGCCTCGGGGAGGAAGGCCAGGATGGCAATCCCGGCCGACGCGACGCCGAGGGGGAACCGTACGCCCTCGTGCAGCACGAAGGAGCGGATCGGGAAGCTACCCTCTTCCCGCAGGAGGCAGACGGTCTCAGCGCCGCGCCGGATGGAGAGGAAGGCGCTCTCCCCGGTTTCCTCGGCCAGGTGTTGGAGGCTGGGCCGGGCCACTTCCTCGATCGGAAAGCGCTGGGCGGCGACAGCCCCCATCACGAAGATCTCCGGCCCGTAGTGCCAGGTGTGGGTGGCGGGGTCGTGGTCGAGGATGCCTTCTGCCGCCAGCGAACTGAGCAGGCGGTGCACGGTGGGTCTGGTCAGGCCTGAGTCACGGACGATCTCGGCGAGAGGAGTGCCGGCGGGGTGGCGTCCTACCAGTCTGAGGAGGAGAGCCAACCGGCCCACCACCTGCGCGCCCCGTACTGGAATTCCCTGGTTCTCGGTCACAATTTCTCCAATGTGTCCATAATGTGGATACGACAAAGCCTACTGTTCACGGGGTGGATGGTTGCTAAATGATTCAATTGAGATGAATTGACAGGGTCCCATTTCGCCGCCTAGCATGGCCGTCAGACGACGTGTCCACAAAGTGGATACGCAGAATTGCTCGATGAGGAGAATTCCATGTCCAAGGTTTTGGGAAGCGCCGCCGCCGCTCTCGATGATGTGTTGCGTGACGGGATGGTGCTGGCCGTCGGCGGATTCGGACTCAGCGGGATCCCGGCCGACCTGATCGACGCGGTCCGGGCATCCGGGGTGACCGGTCTGACCATCGTCTCCAACAACATGGGCGTCGACGGTATCGGTCTCGGCCGCCTGCTCGAGACCGGCCAGGTGCGGAAGGTGATCGCCTCCTACGTGGGCGAGAACAAGCTCTTCGCCGAGCAGCTGCTCGCCGGGCAGCTCGAGGTGGAGTTCAGCCCCCAGGGGACGCTCGCGGAGCGCCTGCGAGCGGGCGGTGCCGGCATCCCGGCGTTCTATACGAAGACCGGGGTCGGTACCCTGATCGCCGAGGGCAAGCCTCTCGCCGAATTCGATGGCGTCACCTACTTGCAGGAACGCGCGATCGTCGCGGACGTCGCGCTCGTGCACGCGCATCTCGCCGACACCGAGGGTAACCTCGTCTACCGCTACACGGCCCGCAACTTCAACCCGATCGTGGCTACGGCCGGCCGTATCACCGTCGCCGAGGCCGAGCACATCGTGGAGCCGGGTGACATCGACCCGAACCACGTCGTGACCCCCGGTGTCTATGTGCAGCGCCTGGTGAAGGCGATCGCGCGCACGAAGGATATCGAGCAGCGCACCGTGCGGCCCCGGCCCGTCGCCTTACCGGCCTGACCGGCCCACATCTCGGACCCATCGGGATCCCCGTCCCACCGGAATCCTGTCCCACCTCGACCAAGGAGCACACGAGCATGACCTGGACCAGAGACGAGATGGCCGCGATCGCGGCCGAAGAATTGAGCGACGGCGACTACGTCAACCTGGGCATCGGCATCCCGACCCTCGTGGCCAACAACCTGCCGTCCGGCATTCGCGTCACGCTGCAGAGCGAGAATGGCCTCCTGGGCATGGGGCCCTTCCCCTATGACGGGGACGAGGACGCCGACCTGATCAACGCCGGCAAGCAGACCGTGACCGTGCTGCCTGGGGCATCGATCTTCGACTCCGCAACCTCATTCGGCATGATCCGCGGCGGGCACGTGAAGGTCGCCATCCTCGGCGCCATGCAGGTCTCCGGCACCGGCGACCTCGCGAACTGGACCATCCCCGGGAAGATGGTCAAAGGCATGGGAGGGGCGATGGACCTGGTCGCGGGGACACCTCGGGTCGTCGTGCTGACCGAACACGTGGCCAGGGACGGCTCCCCGAAGATTGTCGAGAACTGCACTCTGCCTCTGACCGGGGTCGGCGTGGTGGACCGGATCATCTCCGACCTGGCCGTGTTCGACGTCACCGAGGTCGGCCTCGTGCTGCGCCGCCTGGCGCCCGGCGTGTCCGTCGAAGAGATCCGCAACAAGACCGAGTCGGCGTTCAGCGTCGCATTATTGGAAGTGGTGGGCGAATGAGTCTCAAGGAACAATTCGGCACGGACGTGCTCCTCACCGGCTGGGGCCACAGCCGGTTCGGCAAGCTCACCGACGACACCCTCGAATCGCTGATCGTGCGAGTGGCCGCTGAGGCGATCGGGAATTCCGGCGTCGATGCCGCCCAGATCGATGAGATCTACCTGGGCCAGTTCAATTCAGGACTGGTTCCGCTTGGATTCCCGTCGTCTCTGGCGCTGCAGACCGACCCGGCGCTCGCCAACGTGCCGGCCACCCGGGTCGAGAACGCCTGCGCGTCCGGCTCGGCCGCGTTCCAGCAGGGCGTGAAGGCGATCCTCGCCGGAACCGCACGCACCGTCCTGGTGATCGGCGCGGAGAAAATGACGGATGCGTCGCCGGAGCTGGTCGGTGCGGCCCTCCTCGGCGCGGACTACGACCTGGCCGGGCAACCGTCCACCTCGGGCTTCGCCGGGCTCTTCGCCGTCGTGGCCGGCGCCTACGAGGACCGGTACGGCGCCATCGGCGATGTGCTCGGCTCGATCGCCGCGAAGAATCACCGGAACGGGGTCGACAACCCGTTCGCCCAGTTGCGGCGGGACCTCGGCGAGGATTTCTGCCGCACCGTCTCGGACAAGAACCCGATCGTGGCCGGAATGCTCCGCCGCACCGACTGCTCCCCGGTCTCCGACGGGGCCGCGGCGCTCGTGCTCTCGACGGATACGGCCCGCTCCGCCGGCGCCGCCACCGACCCGGTGCGCCTGGCCGGGTTCGGCCACGCCAACGACTTCCTGCCGGCCGCGCGCCGCGACCCGACGGAGTTCGCGGCCACCCGGGTCTCCTTCGAACGTGCCCTGCGGATGGCGGGGGTCGGGCTCGACGACCTCGACTTTGCGGAGGTGCACGACTGCTTCACCATCGCCGAGTTGATCATGTACGAGGTGATGGGGCTGACCGCCCCCGGTGAGGGGCGCCGGGCGGTCGAGGAGGGCTGGGTCTACCGAGACGGCAAGCTACCGGTCAACGTCTCCGGCGGGCTCAAGGCCAAGGGCCACCCGGTCGGAGCGACCGGCGTCTCCCAGCATGTGGTCTCCGCCATGCAGCTCACCGGCACGGCCGGCGACATGCAGTTGCCGGCACCGCGCCGCGCGGTCGTGCAGAACATGGGCGGCGTCGGCGTCGCGAACTACGTCAGCGTGCTCGAGGCGCTCTGAGAGCAGCCCCTGACGGCGGTTTTTCCGGAGTTCCCGGCGGTCAGCCGATGAACGTGCCCATGGTCAGCACGATAGTGCCGCCGACGTCGGCGGTGGACAGCTCGACCCTCACCGATCCGAGGTCGGCAAGCGACGACGCATGCGTGCCACCACACGGAATCCGTACGGTGCGCCCGGGCAGCTCGAGTACCCAGTACCGGCGGTCGGTGAGGCGGTCGCCGTCTCGGTCGATGCGCACGGCCGCGCCCGAGGCCACCCAGTCGGCCAGGCTTGCGTTGACCTGGTCCTCCACCTCGGCGAGGCCGTCGGTGACGCCGTCGGTCATGAAGCCCTTCCGACGCAGGGACTTGCCGAGCCGGTAGGTGTCGGTCGATGTGTTCTCGCCGATCAGGGACACATCGATGGCTACGCCATCGAAGTCGGGGTTGCCGAGGCCGTCGGGCCGGGTGTCCTTCTTCCACCGGTCAGCGAGAGCGCGGTTCAGCGCGAGCGAGGCCAGGTGGCATCCGGTGTGTCCCGCGGAGGTCCGGGCGCGGTGACCGGGATCGACGGTCACTTCCGCCCGGTCGCCTTCGGCGATGACGGCCGCGCCGGCCAGGACGTGCACGACGACGAACGCCCAGCCCTCCGTGCCCTTGCCGACCGGGATCTCCCGGCCGAGGTGCAGCGTGCGCCCATCCGTCGCCCCGACGATGCAGTCCAGTACGGACAGTTCGGCTCCGGCAACGCGGAACACAGCACGGTCGGCACCCTGGTCGGGCCAGCCGGCGTCGACAGGGTGCACGCAGGTGCGTTCAAGGAGCACTGCGAGGCGACCGTCGGGCAGGTGCTCGGAGTGCAGGACGGTGGCGGAGTTCACGGTCTCACCGGAGGGGTACCCGACCAGGGTGTCCTCGAGGGGCAAGGTCACGAGCGGATCCTTTCGAACGGGCCGCTCACGGCCGGCGCGGACGCAGCGGAGCGGAAACCAAGAAGAGTGCCGTCGCGCATACACGTGGCGGCACCCTCGGTAATGATGATGGAGGCGCTAGGCCTTGCGAGCCTTTTCAGCCGTTTCGTTGGACTTGGCGTGCTTGTCGGCGCGCTTTTCCTTCAAGGACTTTCCCGCGACCTTCTTGGTTGCGTCTTTTTTGGGCGATTTGTCAGCCATGTGTACTCCTTCGATCCGAGCCCCAGCGGCACCGTGCCTTTGACCCTACGCGGGTTCGCAGGAATCGGCATCTTCCGGTTTCGCCCTGTGCAACAGTGCGTCTCCGTCGTAGTCTGTCTGCAGCGAGCCGAAGAACCGTGGCAGAGCGATTTTGACCGGCACAACCTGACCGACACAGATTGGGAGATCATGAACGAGAAGACCACCTACCGAGCAATCTTCTACGGCGCCAACCCGATCGCGGCCGGCACAGAGCGGGATCTGGAATACGTCGACGGCGGCTACCAGCAGACCGTTACGCTCGAGGTGACAGAGGGCGATGCCATCCTCCGCCGCGTATTCAAGATCGGGCATGTGACCGAGGAACCGATCTCCTACCGCTACGTCGAAGATCTGCATGACACCGCGGGCGAAGCGGACGTGCCCAACTAGGGCGTGTCGGCAGGAGAGCGTCGGCGGTCGGCAATCCCGGACGAGGCCCGGACTGCTAGATCCGCTTGCCCGGGCTGCGGCTGAGCCGCACCGGCAGGGCCATCAGTGGGCCGACGAACCGACGCTGCAGGCGCCTGGCCGGGCCCCAGACGAACTGAACGACGTATTGGGAGAGGATGGCCCCGGCCGCGAGGGCGACCGCCACCGCGCCCGCCGTCAGCAGGCTGAGCAGACCGTTGATGTCGCCGTCGGAGAGTTGCAGCAGTCCGCGGAACAGGATCAGGCCAGGCACGAGCGGCACGAGCGAGGTGACGACGATGACCAGTGGGGGAGTGCGCACAATTCGGGCAGCGACTGCCGCGGCCAGGCCGACGCCGATCGCGCTTGCGCCAGAGGACCAGACCAGCCCGAACCCGGCGGAGGCCGCCGCCAGGTAGAGGAACTCGGCGACGGCGCCGAGCATGCAGACCACCCAGAACGCGCGCCAGGGTACCTGCACGGCCAGACCGAAACCGATCACGATGACCACGGCTGCCAGCAGCAGCGCCGGCAGGTTGGCCAGGGTCGGTGTCAGGTTGGCGTCCACCCGCAGCTGGAGGCCGAACCGGGCGAGCAGTAAAGACGCACCGGCGACGCCGGTGACCAGCCCGCCGGTGATCAACAGCGCCTCCATCAGCCGCGCCGTGCCGGTCAGGTAGAACCCGGAGAGGGTGTCGTGTACCGCACCGAAGGTGGTCACCCCGGCGAGGAGCATGATGATGGTCGCGATGACGACGAGGGAAGGGTTGGCCGTCGGATCGATCAGCGCCACGATCGCGGCCACGATCGGACCGATCGCCCCGCCGACGACGTTCTGGTAGAACAGGGGGGCCTGGCGCCGGTCGAGGGCGGTCGTGATCATGTCGATGAAGAAGGTGGCGACGAACGCCGCCGCGAGCACGATCGGCCCGCCGCCGATGAGCACGGCGGCCCCGGCCCCGACGAGGCTCCAGCCCAGGCGACGGTAGAGCGCCGGGACCTGGGGCTTTGAGCTCACGATGGTGGCCAGCGCCTTGCGGGCGTCCGAGACATCCATCGGCTGGTCGAGCAGGTCCACGATCAACTCGGAGGTGGCGGTCAGCTTGCCGTAGTTGAGCGAACGGTATTTCACGTTGCGGCTGCGGGTGATCGACTCGTGCGTGGCAGGGTCTTCGTGGGTGAGCGTGATGATCGTGTGGGTGATGTTGGCCTCGGTGCCCTTCAGCCCGTAGGCCCGGGTGATGGCCTCCATCGCGGCCGTCGCGTCCTCGGCGCCGGCGCCGGCGGCGAAGATGACCTCGGCCAGGCGCATCGTGAGGTCGAGCACCGAGCGAGTGTAGGCGGCGTTGTCGAAGACGCCGATGCTGGTCGTCGGATCAGACATCGAGCGGTCCCAGCCAGGCTGCCGCGACCGTGGCGTGTGCGGATGCGGCGTCGGACGGGTGGAACAGGCCGGCGAGCACGTCTCGGTAGAGCCGTCCGAGCTCGTTGCCTGCGTGATAGCTGCTTCCCCCGGTCACGCGAATTGCCTGGTCCACGGCGAGCCTCGCGGTCTCGGTCGCACGGTGCTTGAGCCCGGAGAGTAGGGCGAACCACTGGGGACCATGGTCGACGAGGGTGTCGACATCGGCGGCGAGGGCGTCGATCTGCGGGTAGATGCCGTCCATCAGAATGGCGGCCTCCGCGACGCGCCAGCGGATGTCCGGGTCTTGGGCGAGGCTGCGGCCCTCGTGCCGCAGGGAGGTGCGTCGTTCGGCTGCGTCGACGGCGAGCTCCACGGCGCGGCGGCCGATCCCGGTGTATACGGCGGCGAGGAGGATCTCGAAGTTGGCGAAGATCGCGAAGATCAGGGGATCGCGGCTGGGCCCGGGGTCGAGCCTTCGGAACACCCGGTCGGCCCGGGCGCGGGCGCCCTCGAGCACGGTGGTCTGGCTCTGGCTGGCGCGCATGCCGAGGGTGTCCCAGTCGTCCGTGCAGCTGATGCCGGGGTCGCTGCGGTCGAGGAACGTCCAGACGATCTTCGGCGCGTCCGGAGAGGTCGTGTCCAGCCCCATGGTGCCGAGCCTGGTCCAGGCGGGAGAGAGGGTGGTGAAGATCTTGGTGCCGGTGAGCCGATAGCCGCCGTCGGGCAGCGGGCGGGCATCCGTGTTCGAACCGGTCAGGACCAGGTCGTTGCCCGGCTCGCTCACGCCGAAACCGAAGATCTCGCCGGTGCCGGCCTCGTGCAGGAGGAAGGAAAGCGACGTGTCGCCGCGGTCCTGCAGGGTGCGGGCGACACCGGTCCAGACCAGGTGCATGTTGACCGCGAGGGCCGTTGCCGGGGCGTGGGCGGCGAGGCGCACCTGGTCGCGGGCGACGTCGCAGAGGCTCCGGCCGAGGCCGCCGAACTGGACCGGCACGAGGGCGCGGAGGTAACCGCAGGCGGCGAGATCGGAGAGGTCCGCCGCCGGGAAGGTATTGGCCTGGTCGTGGCCGGGGGCACGCGAGCGGATCCGTTCGAGCAGGTCGTCGCCGAGTGGGGAGAGGCTGTCGGACGTCGTCACAGACTCCAGCCTAGGCAGCCTTGCGCTTCCTCGTCGACAGCCAGACGATCAGCAGCACGATTGCCGTGACCGCGCCGAGCGAGAGCAGCCAGGGCAGAACGAACCCGATTCCGATCAGCGCGCCGCCCAGGGCCGCGACGAGAGCGTTCCAACCGGCGACGATTCCGGTCCAGAAGCTGTCGGGGGAGCCGGGAGCGACCGTGCCAGTGGAGTAGAGGTCGAGTCTGATCGTTGAGAAATCAACCTGATCGGAAAGATAATTGCGCTGGGACTGGAGCCCTTCGAGCTCGCTCTGCCTGGCGGACAGCGCGCTTTCGATGGCGATCAGGTCGGTGGTGTTGCCTGCCTGCCGCATCAGGGTGAGCAGACGGTCGACCGAAGTTTTCAACGACGTGATCCGGGCGTCGAGGTCGGTGGTCTGCTGGGTGATATCCGATGCGTTGAGTGAAACGAAATTAACGGTGCCGAGTTTCTTCAGCTCGGCGATGGTGCGATCTAGTTCGTTGGAGGGAATGCGCAGGGTCAGGTTGGCGCTCGCCGGCTGGTTCGGGGTGGCGGGGTTCTCGGTGCGGCTGTCGATTCGTCCGCCTGCTTGCTCGGTGATCGTGACGGCATCCTGGGCGGACCGGATCGGGTCAGCGACGGTGATCGACACCGAACCGGTCGTGATCACGTCGCGGTTGGAGGACTTGACCTCTCCCGTGGTGCCGTCTTTGACGGCAGAGTCGGGAGCGCCAGGCTGGGGGGCGCCGACGACGCCGCCGGACGAGTCGGAACCCGTGGTGCCGCCGGGATTGGACCCCGACGTCGACGAACCCTGCGCGGAGCAACCGGCCAGAAGCAGAACGGCGACGGCCAATGCGGCAATGGGTATTCGCTTCATGGCCTCACCTTAGGGTCAGGGCGGATGTCACTGTCTGGATGCTCTCTGGGAGTCGAATCACAATCGCGTCTCGGTCGCCTGAACGGAACCGGCCCGGGCGGGGATACTGGAACCATGACCTGGTGGACGGTTCTGATCGAACGGCTCCGTCGGCGACGCCCACCCCTCCTGCATATCGCCACGGACGAGGGCACCGGGCCGGTCGTGATCCTGGTCCACGGGATTGCGTCGTCGTCGGTGACCTTCCGAGAGGTCGTGCCCCTGCTCGTGCCTGGGCACCGGGTGATCGCGGTGGACATCCTCGGCTTCGGCGAGTCGCCGGCTCCCGAGGGCTGCGAATACCGACTTGAAGACCATGTCGATTCGCTCGACGCCACGATCCGGTCCCTGAAACTGCGGGAACCGATCATTCTGGTCGGTCACTCGCTCGGCAGTCTGATCGTGGCCAGGTTCGCGTCACTGCCGCGCACCTGGATGTCCAGGCGCAACGAGGTCTCCCGGGTGGTGCTGGTCGGGCCGCCGGTCTATCTCTCTCCCTCCGACATCGGCGACCGCTGGGTGCGGGCGAGAGTGAGCGCCTACCTGCGCGCCTACGATTTCCTGCGCCTGAACAAGGACTTCACGATCAGCAACGCGGCCATCATCTCCCGGCTTCTGCCCAAGGGGATCTTCGAGATATCCGAGCGCAACTGGACCCCGTTCGTGAAGTCCCTCGAGCACTGCATCGAGTCCCAGACGGTGGTAAGCGACATTGCCAGCCTCACGGTACCGGTCGACGTGGTCTACGGCACCCTTGACGCGTTCATCGCGCTGGGCAGCATGACGGTGATCGAACGGATGCGCCACGTCACCATGCATCGGGTCGATGCCAACGACCACCTGATCCGACCGCGCCTGGCGAGGGCGCTCGTGGGAGTCATCGACGCGCACACCACGGCGGAGACCTCGGCATCGACGGCCGCAGTGCCGGCCGGGGAAGCGAGCGGGGAGCAGGCCGTGGACCGCTGACCTTGCGATCGGCCAGCGGTGGTTAGGCTGGAAGCATGGACACTCGCACACTGGGCAAGACCGGCCGCACCGTTTCCGTGATCGGCCTCGGCACCTGGCAGCTCGGAGCGGACTGGGGCGACGTGACGGAGGCTGAGGCGACGACCGTGCTCGCGGCATCCGTCGACGCCGGAGTCACCTTCTTCGACACCGCCGACGTCTATGGTGATGGCCGCAGCGAGCAGATCATTGGCCGTTTCCTCGCGGGCAACCCGGCCGGCGACGGCATCACCGTGGCAACGAAGATGGGCCGCCGGGTTGACCAGCTCGCCGAGAACTACGTGCTCGCGAACTTCCGGGCCTGGACCGAACGGTCGCGCACCAACCTCGGCATGGATACCCTGCACCTCGTGCAGCTGCACTGCCCGCCCAGCGCAGTCGTCGAGTCGGATGAGGTCTACGACGCGCTCGACACTCTGGTGGCCGAAGGCGCGATCGCCAGCTACGGCGTCAGCGTGGAGACTTGCGACCAGGCCCTCACCGCGATCACGCGGCCGGGCCTTGCCACCGTGCAGATCATCCTCAACGCGTTCCGGCTCAAGCCGCTCGAAGAAGTGCTGCCGTCCGCACGCGCCGCCGGCGTCGGCATCATTGCCCGGGTTCCGCTCGCGAGCGGACTGCTGACCGGCAAGTACACGCGCGACACGTCATTCGCGGCGAACGACCACCGCAACTACAACCGTGACGGCAGCGCCTTCGACGTGGGGGAGACCTTCTCCGGAGTCGACTACGAGACCGGGCTCAAGGCCGCGGCGGAATTCGCGGCCATCGTGCCGGACGGCCTCACCCCTGCCCAAGCGGCACTGGCCTGGGCCGCTCAGATCGACGGCGTGAGCTCGGTCATCCCCGGCGCCCGGTCGGTGGGCCAGACCGAGGGCAACGCCGCGGCCGGCTCCCTCCCGCAGCTCAGTCTCGAGTTCAATGAAGGCGTGCAGGACATCTACGACCGGATGCTGCGCGGCCAGATCCACCCGCGCTGGTAGCCGCCCACAGCGCCCAGGCTCACCCGCGGCGGTCGAGCTCGCCGAAACCTGGCTCACCCGCGGCGGTCGAGCTCGCCGAAACCTGGCTCACCCGCGGCGGTCGAGCTCGCCGAAACCTGGCTCACCCGCGGCGGTCGAGCCGCCCAGCCGGTCACGTCGAGTTTTCGGCCCACCGCGGTGGTTGAGCCAGTGGAGACCTGGCTCAGTCGGGTGGTTGCTGACTCGCCCCGCGCTTTACGGCTGGCTTGTTCTGGCGGAGCTTGAGGTGGGTCTTGCTGGGGAGTGGGATGAGGGTTTGTTCCGGGTCGAGTGTCGTGGGTGGTTTGAGGCGGTAGGTGTTGGCGTTGCGGAGGATTTCCCAGTGTGTGTTGTGGAGGAGTAGGTGGTGGGGGTGGCAGAGGCAGATTCCGTCGGCGAGGTCGGTGAGTCCGTGTTCGAGTAGCCATTTTTTGAGGTGGTGGGCTTTGGTCCAGGATGGTGGTCGGTCGCAGTCGGTCGCAGTCGGTCGCAGTCGGTCGCAGTCGGTCGCAGTCGGTCGCAGTCGGGCCAGAGGCAGCCGCCGTCACGTGCGCCCATGGTGGTGCGTTGTTTTTCGGTGAAGAGTCGTTGTTCTCGTCCGACGTCGAGTGCTTGTCCGGTGTCGTTGGAGAGGATCCCGCGCGCGGTGTCGCGGAGTTGTCGTTCGATGGTGGCGAGGGAGATCGGGGCGGGA
>NZ_SOFP01000027.1 GCF_004402785.1 Cryobacterium algoritolerans | reverse complement strand
GGGGCCGGGGTCGGCGCGACCCGGAACGGGATCGCCGCAGCGGTCGGGTGGCGCGCCGCGTGGCTGCGGCCCGGGCCGGGAGACGGGCGCGGCGGACGGAACGATTCGTCAAGGTGGGCCATCGCGGCCAGGGCAACCAGCTCGGCCTGGGAGGTCTCGGCCAGCACGGATGCGGCGTGCGCCCGCGCGTATTCGACCGGGCTCTGCGCCGAGGCAGGCTCGAGCACGGGCTCGTCGGCGTGCTCGTCTTCCTCCACGATCGGCAACAGCGGACGGTTCTCGCGCAGCCACGGCGGTCCATTGCGCACCGCGGCGAGCGGCGGCAGCACAGGCTCGTCGTCGTCGACGTCGCTCAGGCACAGGTGCACGGCTCCGCTGGGCAGGTGGATGACCCGCGCGGCCACCACGTCGCCCTCAGAGAGGAGGGCGTCGACCTTGTCCAGCGGGTTCGGGGAAATGTCGGCGCGGGTGATCGTGATGGAGAGATGCGGATGCAGGGCGAGCACGGCGCGTTGCGCGCTGACCTTCTGCACGAGGGCGAGGGTGATGCCGCCGTTCGGGAAACGCGTGGCGATCGCCGCGTTGGTCGGCGGCTTGACCTCCACGTTGAGCCGGTGGGTTGGCACGTCGAGCGCACCCTGCACCCGCTGGCCGGGCACCAGGGTCCAGTCCAACGGCACGGGTGGGTAGGTCAACTCCTGCCACACGGTGGCCATCCCGCCGTCGTCGAGTTCGACAAGGGCGCGGGAGCCGCGGAGCAGGAAACCCTTCACGGTGCCGGTGACCGTGATGACGGATGCCGGGGCGAGCGCGAAGAGGCCGGCCTGGTGGGCGTGGGCGAGGGCATCCGTAACCAGCTGGTCGGTGGCGTGCTGCGGGTCGCCGTGCGTGAAACGGAGGCGGGAACGGGAGAGGTCGGCAAAGGCGCCCGGGCCGATCGGGTAGGAGCGCCCCGCGCTGCCGTAGACCTGGAATTGTGGCGGCAACAGGTCGCCGAGCTGGCGGGTGAGTTCACCGGTCTGGATCAGGAAGACCTGGGCCACGTCGCCGATCTGGGTCGACAGCTGGTCGATCCCGATTTCGGGCGCAGCCGTGCCGAACGGTGACGAAACGACGACCCACGGCCGATCCCGGGCGGAATCGTGCAGTCCGATCGCTAACTTTTGTACGGCGGTACTTGACTCAACACGGGTGTACACCACTGTCTCCCCTCCCGGCGTTCGTGACGAACCGTATATCGAGGGTACGCCCGACGGCTGGGAGAACTGCCCCAGCCGTTAATATTCACGCTGTATACGGTGCATTCTGCTCTCCTTCGAGCCGTCCGGATACGGGATCCGACATCGCGCGGCGTGGGCGCTCCGGGGAACGGTCAGCCGCCGAGCAGGCTGCCGATCAGCCCGGCGGAGACGCCGATCACGCCGGCGAACACGGTGCCGCTCAGGGCGAGCTCGAGCGGGCATAGCACCCGGCGTTGGAGGTGGGCTGCGCGCACCTCCGCCTCCAGGGCGGTGAAGCGTTGCATCAGCCCAGCTCCGCTGTCGACGGGCAGGTCGCCCCACATGTCCGGGTTATCGAGAACCTCGATGATGCCGAGCCGCGCGGCCGGGCCGAGGGTGACGGGTAGATCGGTCAGCCACTCGACCAGATTGCGGGCGTCGACGACTTTCACATCGTCCGGCAGACTCCGGTAGTGCAGCGAGCGCGGGTTGACGAAGACGACCGCCGGGTGAACTGGGTGGGTCAACGGTCGGCGGTCCTGAAGCAGGAGCGTAAGGCGCTCGGCCTCGAACCTGGCGTGTCGAATGTAGGGAACCGAGCGTTCGCCGACGAGCACCGTGCGCCGCTCCACCGAGACGCGCTGTCCCCGGTGTTGCTTGGTGTTGATAGTGACGACCCCGCCGGGACCGACGAGCACGTGGTCGATGTCCCAGCCGTGACCGCCGATCGGGAGGGCGTGGAACACAGCCCACTCCGGCGGAAGCGTCGCCAGCCGCGCGCCGACCTCGATCTCGCCCTCTGCGCCGTCATACCAGCCCACGCTGGCGGGGGCCAACGGCGTGCGGCCGAGGAAGCGGTCCAGCCTGCCGCGCGGCGGCTTGGTTCCCTGCTCACGGAGAAGCTTCTCGATAATGAACTGTGCGGCGAATCGCTGCCGCATTCTGGTGCTGCTCAAGGCCATCACGGTATTCCCCCAGTGGCCAATATTACAGAGCAATCCCACAATCGCGGATAGGCCCGGGCGTGGCGGCTACCGGGGGCGAGCCGTCGCGAGCTGTTCGGGGGTGATAACCGTGATCGAAGAGGTGTCCTCCAGCGAGCGGCCTTTGGTCTCTTCCGCCCACGCGTACGTGACGACGAAGCCGATGACGGTCAGGACCGCCCCCACCAGCATGACACCGCCGACGCCCATGTGGGCAAGGCCGATCGGCATGAGAAACGTGCCAGTGGCCGCGCCGATGCGGCTGATCGCCACGACAATGCCGACGGCCGTGGCACGGATCTCGGTCGGGAACAGCTCATTGGGGTAAATCCACTCCATCAGGCTGGGGCCGCCGGAGACAAACGCGTAGAAGCAGAACGCGAGGATGACGAACCACACCGGCCCGCTGGGCAGCAGCCAGAGCGCAATCAGCGGCACGGACATGAGCGCGAACGGGATGACCGTCATCGGACGCCGGCCGAGCGTCTCGACCGGCCGCAACGCGGCGATGTTCCCGAGAACGAAGAGGAGGCTGATCACGGCGGTCCCGATGATGTCCAGGCTACCTCCCTCCAGACCGAAGGACATCAGAATCATCGGTCCGAAGATGTAGATCGCATACTGCGGTGTGATCTGGGCGAAATACAGCACGCCGCACATGATCACGCGCTTGCGGTACTTCCTGCCCAGCACCAGGCGGAGAGCCCGGAAGGTCGGCAGGGTCCTGTCCTCGGTGCTGGCCGCGCGGAGGGACATGTCCCGGTGTCCGTAGACCTGTTCAATGACGTCCTCGGCTTCCTTGATCCGACCCTTCTGGATCAGCCAGCGCGGAGACTCAGGGATACCCCGGCGGATGATCACGACGATGACCCCGAGGATGCCGCCGCTCAGGAGCATCCATCGCCACAGCTCGTAGCCGCCCGATGCCTCGACCATGATCCAGCCGACGAGGAATGCGGTCATGGCGCCCAGGCCCCAGGCAAGGGCTGAGAGACCGATCATGAAGCCGCGCTGCTTCACGGGCGTGAATTCGGTGAGCAGTGACGTTGCGATCGGATAGTCCGCCCCGATCGCGAGACCGATGATGAAGCGCAGCAGGATGAGCTGCCACGGTCCTTGCACGAAGGCCGTGAGGAAGCAGGCCCCGACCAGCACCATCAGGTCGACGGCGTACATCTTCTCCCGACCGATGCGGTCGGTGAGCGTACCGAAGATGATCGCACCGAAGAACATCCCGATCAGGGAGGCAGCTCCGATCAGGCCGACCTGCACTGGGCTGACGGGAAAGTCAGCGGCGAACCCGACCAGGGCTACCCCGATGAGACTGAGGATGTACCCGTCAAGAAACGGACCCCCACAACACGCGATGAGGAGCTTTCGGTGAAACTTCGAGGTGGGGGCCTCGTCCATGACAGCAAGCGAACTCATGTGATCTCCTTTGATGATGAGTTGGGTGTTCAGTGCAGGTACCGGTGGCCCAGAGTCAGCGGAACGCGGGAAGCCCGGTGATGTGGTTGCCGATGATCAGGGTGTGCACCTCGTCCGTGCCCTCATAGGTGCGCACGCTCTCGAGGTTGTTGGCGTGGCGCAGCGGAGAGTAGTCCAGGGTGATGCCGTTGCCGCCGAGCACGGTGCGTGCCTCCCGGCAGATCTTGATCGCCTCGCGGGTGTTGCCCAGTTTGCCGATGGAGATCTGGTGTGGCTTCAGCATTCCGGCGTCCTTGAGCCGGCCCAGGTGCAGGGCGAGCAGCGTGCCCTTGTTGATCTCCAATGCCATGTCGACGAGCTTCTGCTGGGTCAGCTGGTAGCCGGACAGGGGTTTGTCGAATTGCATCCGCTCGCCGGCATAGGCCAGGGCGGTGACATAGCTGTCTCGCGCCGCGCCCATGACACCCCAGACGATGCCGTAGCGCGCCTCGTTCAGGCAGGCGAACGGGCCGCTCAGCCCCCTGGCGTTCGGCAGCATCGCCGAGGCGGGCAGGCGCACGTTGTCCAGGTCGATCTCGCACTGGATGGAGGCCCGCATGGAGAGTTTCGGTCCGATCACCGTGGCCGTAAAACCGGCCGTGTCGGTGGGCACGACGAAACCGCGCACCCCGTCGTCGGTCATTGCCCAGATCACGGCCACCTGGGCGACAGCGGCCAGCCCGATCCACCGCTTCGTCCCGGAGATCAGCCAGTCGTCGCCGTCGCGGCGCGCGAACGTGGTCATGCTGCTGGGGTCGGAGCCCGAGTTCGGCTCGGTCAGCCCAAAGCATCCGATCGCCTCACCGGCCGCCATGCTCGGTAGCCACTCGCTCTTCTGCTCCTCCGAGCCATGCTTGTGGATGGCGCTCATGGCGAGGGATCCCTGCACACTCACGAAGGTGCGGAGACCGGAGTCCCCTGCCTCGAGCTCCAGGGCGGCCAGGCCGTACTCGACGCTGCTGCGGCCCGGGCAGCCATACCCCTTTAGGTGCATTCCGAGCAGGCCGAGCTTCGCCAGTTCGGGCACGATCTCCAAGGGGAAGACCCCGTTCTCGTACCAACCGGCGATGTTCGGCCTGATGGTCGTGTCGACGAAGGCGCGCACCGAAGCGCGCAGCGCCACCTCGTCGGCGCTGAGCAGCGACTCGATGTCGATCAGGTCTGAGGTGTCGATCAGGGGCGAGGCGACGATGCCGGCGGGAGTGTGCGTCACGGCCGGGTCGATGCGGGTTGAGAGGTCAGTCATGGTTTCGCTTTCGTCAGGTTGAGCCGGAAGTCAGGGGTGGGCAGGGTCAGCCGGCCGTCGATGCGCCGGGGAATTCGCCAGGGGTTGTCGGGGTGGAGGGCCGCCGGCAGGTGCGCGGGTTCGGCATTCTGTACCGCGACCGCTCGCACGAAGCGGCCCAGCGCGCCCGCGCCGACGCTCGTCGCGTCGGACCGGGACGTGGCCGGCCACGGTCCGCCGTGCTGCATGGACCAGCTGGTGGCCACCCCGGTCGGCCACGCGTTCACCGCCACCCGGCCGACCTGCCCGAGCAGCCGGCGCACAATCTCCGCCGACTCCGGGTCAGCAGGACCCCCGGTGAAAACGGATGCGACCAGGCTCGGCTGCAACCTGGTCAGGGCGTCAAGCGCCTGCCCGGCATTCTCGTACTCGCAGACCAGCGCGACCGGGCCGAAGCATTCCGCCAGCAGGCGCGAGCCGGGATGGAGGTCCTCCAACCGCACCAGGAAGACCTGCGGGTCGACCGCATAGTCATCGGCCGGCTCCGTCGCCGTTCCCGTGGCGGTCGCCGTGGCAGTGGCGGCCTCAGCGCTGGCATCGGCGGCCTCGGCGAGCCCTGCCAGGCCGGCCCGGTAGCCGCGCGCGATCCCGGCCGTCAGCAGCGGTGCCCGGGGGGCCTGCGGGAGCTGGGCCAGCACGGCGTCGAAGATCCCGGCGCCCGCAGGGGCGAAAAGCAGCCCGGGCTTGGTGCAGAACTGCCCGGCGCCGAGGGTGAATGAGCCGACGAAGCCTGCCGCGATCTCTGCGCTGTCCACCGCGGCAGCCGTCGTGACGAAGACCGGGTTCACCGTGCCCATTTCGGCGAACACCGGCACGCCGCGCGCGGCGGCACGTTCCACGAGCGCCATTCCGCCGCCCTGGCTGCCGGTGAAGGCGATCGCGGCGACTTCGGCGGCGTCGACGAGTTGCAGCCCCGCGTCGAAACCAACGACGAGGGCGTAGCTTTCGTCGGGCGCACCGGCGGCGGCGAGCGCGTCGGCGACCAGCTCCGCCAGCCGTACGCTGAGTCGCGGGTGGGCCGGGTGCGCCTTGACGATGACGGGGCAGCCGGCGCCGAGCGCCGAAGCCACGTCGTGGCCGATCACACCGAACCCGAACGGGAAGTTACTCGCCCCGAACACCGCGACCGGACCGATCGGGGTGTTCCATCTGGCCAGGGTGGAGTTGCCGCCGATGCCCTCTGTACTCGCGTCCAGGTAGCTGCCCTCGGCCGTGACCGCGCCGTAGAAGATCGTGCTGGTGGCGCATTTGGCGAGTTCGGCGCGCAGCCGGTCGGCACCGAGTCCGGTCTCCTCTCCGGCGAGCTGCACGAGTTCGTCGGCGTGGGTCCTGAGGGACTCCGCGATCATGGTGAGCCAGCCCTGCCGGGTCGCCGGGCTGGTCCCGGCAATGCGGGAAGCCACGTCCCGCGCCCGCCGCAGGATCTCACCGACACGCTCCGGCGTCGTGTGAGCAACGCCTCCGCGCCGCCCGCCAGTGTGCGGGTCGTAACTCGGGTCATATCCGAGGTTGACGCCTGCAGCGAAGGCCGTCACCCCAGGTGCGTTCACGCGCGCACCGCCCCGGTGCCGACAGGCCAGTCGGCGTAGACGGACAGGGCGGCTTCCCGCAGCACGGCAAGTCCGTCTTCGAGCAGGTCCTGGCCGATGACGAGCGGGGGAAGCAGACGGATGACGTTCCCGTACGTTCCGCAGACCAGCACGAGCACCCCTTGCTCGTGGCAGCGCGCGGCGACCGCGGCGGCGAGCTCGGGGCGCGGCCGGAGGGTTCCGCAATCGGCGAATTCGATCGCGAGCATGGCGCCACGACCACGGAAGTCGACGATTGGGGAGTCTGCGGCCACGAGCGGCTCCAGGACCCGGCGGGCGGTGCTCTCGATGCGCCGCGCTCCGGCGAGCAGATCACCGTTTTCGAATGCCTCGAAGACGCCGAGCGCGGCCGCGCAGGCCAGCGGGTTACCGGCATAGGTGCCGCCGAGTCCCCCGGTGTGCACGGCGTTCATCAGCAGGGCGCGGCCGGTCACGGCGGTGAGCGGCAGCCCCCCACCGAGTGCCTTCCCCGTGATGAGGAGGTCCCCGGCGACGCCCTCGTGTTCGCTGGCGAACATCGTGCCGGTGCGGCCCATGCCGGCCTGCACCTCGTCGAGCACGAAGACGATCCCGTGACGGGCCGCGATGTCGCGCAGCCCGGCCAGGAAGCCGGCGGCGGGAACGATGAAGCCGCCCTCTCCCTGGATTGGCTCGATCACCAGTGCGGCGAAGGTGTCCGGGCCCTGCTCGGCCAGGACCACCTCAACCCCCGCGAGCGCCTCGGCAGTGGCGTTCTCCGCTCCGCTCGGCCAGCGCAGCGGGGCCGCCATCGGCGCACGGACGATCTCGGTGGGGAAGGGCCCGAAACTGACCTTGTATGGCTTCTCCTTGGCAGTCATGGCCATGGTCAGCAGGGAGCGGCCATGATACGCGTCGTCGAAGACGAGGACCTTCGACCGGCCGGTCGCAGCCCGTGCAATCTTGATGGCGTTCTCCACGGCCTCCGACCCGGTGGAAAACAGTGCGGTGCGCTTCTCGAAGTCGCCGGGGGTGTGTGCGTTCAGCCAGGCGCAGACCGCAGTGAACGAGTCGTACTCGGTGACCATGAAACAGGTGTGGCTGAAACGGGCCAGTTGCTCCGTGACGCGGGCCTGCACGAGCGGGTTGGCGGCTCCGACGCTGGTGACCGCAATGCCCGAGGCGAAGTCGATGATGCGGTTGCCGTCGACGTCCTGCAGGATGCCGCCGCCGGCCCGGTCGATGAAAACCGGCAGCGCAATGCCGAACCCGCTGGAGACCTGCTGCACCCGTTCGGCATGCAGCGCCGCGGACCGCGGGCCCGGGATGGCGGTGCGGACGTGTCGAGATTGGGGAACGATCGCTGTATCCATCGCATAAATGTAGGCGAGAGCACGCCGCATGACATCGTATGAATCGTCCAAGACGATGCTGCAGTTTGGCTAGAATATCCAAGATATTGTCCGATTCAGAGTCGAAAAGGATCCCCATGGTGACGATCAGCCTGGCGCAGCTTCAGGAACGACTCGGACGCGACCTTCAGCCGCACGGCGAGCGACCGGCCCGCCGTGACCTCACCGGGGTCCACATCTCCGAGCTGGACGACCCGACGCCGTATCTGGGAGGCGGGGAACTCCTGCTGACCACCGGGATCCCCGTGGCCGGAACCGACGAGCATGTGCGCCGGTACGTCGGGCGGCTCGTCGACCACGGGGTGGCAGCCCTGGGCCTCGGCCTCGGCGCGGGTACCGACCACGTTCCGCCGCACCTCGCCGACGCGTGCCGGGAGGCAGGGCTGGCGCTGCTGATCGTTCCGGACGGGACCCCCTTCCTGCAGGTGTCGCGGTCCTACTGGGACCTCGTGAGCCGCACCGAACAGGCCGACTTCGCCGCGAACCTGGGACTGCAGACCTCACTCGCGCGCGCCGCCACACGGCCGGCAGCCGCGGCATCCGTGGTGAAGGCCCTGGCCGAGGCGCTGGGCGGCTGGGCCGCATACCTGCCGGCCGACGGCTCACCGGAGTCCCTCTGGCCGCCGACCGAGAGCCGGGTTCTGCCGAAGCTGCGAGAAGAGACGGCGAGGCTGAACCTGGCCGGCACGCACGCCGCGGCGACCTTCCCGCTGCTGGGAACGGATGTGGTCGAGTACTCCATCGTGGCCGGCCGGCGAACCGCCGGGTTCCTGGCGGTCGGGGCCGGGCGCTCGCTTCGCCCGTCCGACCGCCAGCTCATGCTGACCGGGTGCATGCTGCTCTCGATCACGGCGCAACAGGATTGGGAACTTCGCCGCGCCAACGCGATTCTGGGCGGAACCACCGCGACCATGCTCCTGCACGGTTACATCGATGCCGCGCGCCTCGCCGCGGCGGAACTGGGCCTGCCCCCGTTCACGGAACGGGTTCGGGTTCTGGCCGTCACCGGCGACCAGGTGGACCTGCTCTCGACCGAGGAGCTTGCCGACGTCATAGCCGCCATGGCGACTCGCGAGGACGCCGCGGAGCTGCGGCGGAGCATCCGACGCTCGAGCCTGCGGTGCACCTTCGACGGGCTCAGCTACCTGGTCTTGGCCGAGCAGAACGACGAGTCGAATGCGGAGCCGGACGGCTCGACTGGACAGGGATGGAGCGGGCGGGGTTCGGCCGCGGTTCCGGGGCCCGGACTACCGCCGACTGCCCGCCCTGCCCGGTTCGCGGCCGCGGTGAGCGGCCCGGTGCCGCTCGGTCAGGTCTCCGGCAGCGTGCTGGAGGTGGGAAGGGCGTGCCGGCGCGCTTCGCCCGGGCAACTGGTGCCGGTGGAGAACATGCTCGATCCGCGGGCCGAGGCCTGGGTCGACGCACTCAAGGGGTACCCCAGGGCGGATCTGTTGGAAACCGTGCGGTGCTACCTGCGCCATCGCGGCCAGTGGGAGACCACCGCCAGGGACCTGCAGCTGCACCGAAATTCCCTGAGACACCGGATTGAGATTGCCTCCCGGCTGATCGACGAGGACCTCGATGATCCGGATGTGGCCGCGAACCTGTGGCTGGCCATGCGCGGCGTGACCGCACAGCCGGTGCAGCCCGTCTAAGCTCCGGGGCCGGCGAGCCAGGCGCGGATCGCGTCGCTGTGCTCGCCGAGGGCCGGCGGCGCGCTGGTTCGTGGCGCCAACGGCGGCGTCCAGTTGACGGGATGTCGGATCTGGCGGCCCACGGTGGCGCCCGAGGCATTCTGCACCTCGATCGTGGGCTCCAGCCCCAGCGACTGGGCGAGCTCGATGCCCTCGGCGATGCTGGCCACCTGCCCGGCCGGCACGCCGACTGCGGTGAGCCGGTTCTGCCAGGACAGCGCCGGAGCCCCCGCGAGGCGCGTTTCCAGAAGGCCCACGAGCTCCTCCCGGTGATGCACGCGTGCCGAGTTGGTCGAGAAGCGCGGGTCGGTGGCCAGGCCCTCGTCGCCGAGCACCCCAACGAGCCTGGCGAATTGGCCGTCGTTGCCGCAGGCCACGGCCAGTGGGCCGTCCGCACAGGCGAGCAACTGGTACGGAACGATCGACGGATGCCGGTTGCCCATCCGGCCGGGCACGACGCCCGCGCCGAGGTACGCCTGGGCCTGGTTGGCCAGCGCGCCCTGCAGGCTCGACAGCAGGTTCATCTCCAGCCGCGCTCCGAGGCCGGTGGCCGCGCGGGCGGTCAGGGCGGCCAGGACTCCGATGGTCGCGTCCTTCGCCGTAAGCACGTCGACCAGGGCGACGCCGACCTTCATCGGACCGCTCTCATCCCCCGTCACGCTCATCAGCCCACCCAACGCCTGCACCATGAAGTCGTAGCCGAGCAGATCCGCCCCTCCGGCGCTTCCGAACCCGGTGATCGAGGCGTAGACGAGGCCGGGATTTTCCGCCCGGAGGCTGTCATAGCCGAGTCCGAGACGGTCCATCCCACCGGGTTTGAAGTTCTCGACCAGCACGTCGGCCTTGAGTGCGAGCGCCCGGGCGACGGCGAGGTCGGCGTCGTCGGCGAGGTCCAGGCAGAGGGATTCCTTGTTGCGGTTGACGCTCTCGAAATAGGTGGCCCCCGTGGCGGAAAAGGGCGGGCCCCAGCCGCGGGTGTCGTCGCCGCTGCCCGGTCGCTCCACCTTGATCACCCGGGCTCCCAGGTCGGCCAGCGTCACGGTGGCGAGCGGACCGGCCAGCACCCTGGAGAAGTCCGCGACCAGGATCCCGTCCAGTGGCCTCGAGGTCGCGGCCCGGCTGTGATCGACCTGGTTGTGCACTCGTGCTCCATTCGCTCGGCATCGGTATGCCCTGAATCTAGTGGCGACCCGGACCCGTGACATTGGACGGATCATCCACAGCCTGGATAAGTCAGGGTAAGGAGGTGAAGACATCCGCCCCGAACCGGGCCAGGCCAGGCGTGGCGGCGTAACCGAGATAGGGCAGGCCGAAGGCATCCTCGATGCTCGCGAGCAGGCTGTAGTGATTGTAGGGCGTGTTCGATTCGGTGCCGCCCGCGATGAACGGGGAGAGCACCAGGGCGCCGACCCGGCCGCCGCCGGGTCCGTCGATGCCGGGCCGGGCGGCACCCGGCCCGGCCGATTCACCGCAGCAGGCGGTCGAGTCGGATTCCACGCTGTCGGACTCGTCGAAGGTGATCACGAGCATGCCATCCTGCCGGAAGGCCGGTGAGGCCAGGATCCGCGGCACCCACTCCCGCAGCCACGCGTCGGCGCCGGCCAGGCCGCCAGGCTCCCCATCGACGCAGGGCGCATCGTGGCCGTCGTGGCAGAGATTCGGGGTGATGATCGCGAGGTTCGGCGTGGTGTCGACGGCGGCGAGGTCGGCGGGCAGTGCGCCGAGGTCCAGCACGTTCCGCGCGCAGTCCGGCGAGTCGGTGATGGCGGCGAAGTAGACGAACGGGTTGTGCCGGGCCGCGTACTGGTCGCCGGACCTGGCGCGCTGGGTGTCGTCATGGGCACCGGGCGACGGATGCCGGCACGCTTCCCCCGTGTCCTCTGAGTAGCCCTTCCAGGTGCGGCCGGTGTCGCTGAGCTGGCCGGCCACCGTGGGCACGCCGGCCGGGTAGACGCAGCCGTCGCCGATGGCCTGGCCGAACGCGGCCGTACCGGTCTGTTCGAACGAGGTGTAGGTCTGGCAGTCGGACTGGGTCTGCCGGTTCGGGCCCTGGCCGGAAATCTGCGCGAGGTAGTTCGGCAACGAGTGATGCGCCACCCCGAAGTACTGGCTGAGGAGCACTCCCTCGTCGCGCAGCGTCGACGAGAGGTAGGGAGCCGGCGAGCCGGCCCCCCAGGTCTGGTCGTAGCTCTTGTTCTCGAGGTTGATCACCGTGATGTGCTGCACACCGGGGTGGGCCGACGCGTCGGGGGCGCTCGTCGGTCCGGCCCGGTTCACCGGGGTTGCGCCCCGCGGCCCGGCGACCTGCCACAGCACCGCCGCGGCGAGCGCGACCAGCACCACTACGGCCGTGGCGATGACCCAGCGCCTGCGCGGTCTTCTCATGACACCATCATCCGTCTCCAGGCGCCGCCGGGTCACCGGGTCGACGACATTGTTCGCCCCGTCGGACGGCCGGCATCGACGCCCCGCCTACGCTGGGTTGATGGTTGACAACATGACGATCGTCCAGACCCAGCTCGGCCTGCTCGAGGGCCACATCAACACGATCGAGGAGGACGGCGCCGCCCCTCGGGGGGTTGAAGAGGCCCTCGTGAGCATCTGTCGGGCCTTGGACGCCCTGACCGATGAGGTTCACCGGTGGCTTCCCGCCGAGTCCTGATCCGCAAGTCGCTCTCCCCCAGTGCGTCAAAACCCGGCCGGATCTGCCGGCATGAAGGATTTGCGTAACGCTGTAGGTTGCTCGTGCGTGTCTCCGTCCTGGCAGCTCTGCGGTCGTGGTGCCGTCAGAGCGAGCGCAGCCGTCGGGGGCCGGGTCAGCCCGGTTGACGTTCTGGTCGGGGCTCTGACTGGCGAGCATCGCGGCTTCCGCGAATCGAGTCATTGCCTCTTCTGCGCGGGCCAGCTCGTCCTGGACACGGTCGCCGAGTGGGGCGGTGAGTAGTCCCCGGTACGGATTCTGCCGATCCAGATGCGGAACCGGGCCAGGTCGGCTTCGGATTCCTCGACCTCTTCACATGTGGTTCGGCCGCGGGCTGTATCCATGCTCAGTTCGGTGAAGAACGACGCGTCCGACTGCTCTCGCCGCGCGTCATCGTCTGCCGTTCATGCACTGGTCTCGACGGGTTGTCCGGCCGGGGCGACGTCCGGGTGAGCAGGCAGGTCGGAGGCGCATTCGTAAAGTTCTCCGCAGGGAAGCTGTCCAGCAGTTGCCCGCCGGGCTGGGCCACACTGTTGAACGATGACACCGCCTTCAAGGTAATCGCCGGTCAGGGGGAAAGCATCCCCATCACCCCTGACGTCTCTGCCATCCCGGAGCCTTCGGACACCGAGCCCTGAGTCCGCACCATAGCCGCGAGCGGACGCATTGGCATGCCGGCGGCGAACTCCTTTAGGCAGACACCTACTCTGCTACTCTTCATCTGAACGTTTAATCAGATGAGGAGTTGTGATGGCTGTGGAAATCGAGGCGATCGACGCCTGTGAACTGAAAATGGTGGACCCGGGAAAGGTCGCCTGGGTCCGAGACACCCTTCCCGGCGCGCACGCCGTGACAGAGTTGGCGGACGTGTTCTCCCTCCTCGGCGATCCCGGCCGGCTCCGATTGCTGATGTCGTTGCTCGGAGGCGGAGAAATGTGTGTCTGCGACCTCGCCGCGACCACTTCGATGAGCGAAAGCTCCGTCAGTCACG
Source organism: Cryobacterium algoritolerans (assembly GCF_004402785.1). Taxonomy (GTDB): domain Bacteria; phylum Actinomycetota; class Actinomycetes; order Actinomycetales; family Microbacteriaceae; genus Cryobacterium; species Cryobacterium algoritolerans. The sequence goes on along the minus strand of NZ_SOFP01000027.1, from coordinate 42,281 downwards.
CCTTGCGCCTGCTTCGCGCGCACCGGGTCGTGTCCGTGTCTCGGCGGGGGCGGATGGCTTACTACCGTCTCGACGACGCTCACGTGCGGATGCTGCTGGATCTTGGTCTGACGCACACCGGGCATACCGTGGCGGCCCACCCCGAGCATGCCATCTCACGGACGGACAGGGAGTGACCGACACCACGAAGAAGGATGCACCCCACGCGCACGGCGCGACTGCGGGCGCGGACTCCCGCTATCTCATGGTCGCCCTGGCAATGCTCCTCGGATTTATGGTCATCGAGGTGATCGTCGCGATCATCTCCGGCTCCCTGGTGCTCCTGTCGGACGCCGGTCACATGCTCACGGACGCGGCCGCGATCGCCGGGTCTCTGCTCGCGATTCGCTTGGCCGCGCGGCCGACAAGCGCGAACTGGACCTTTGGTTTCAAGCGAGCCGAGATCCTCTCGGCCGCGGTGAACGGCATCACCCTCGTCGTGATCAGTGCGATCGTTGCGATCGAAGCTATTCGCCGCCTGATCGATCCGCCGCCCGTCCAGGGCGGCCCGGTCTTGTTCGTGGCCCTCCTCGGCGTCGCGGTGAACCTCGTTGCTGTTTGGGTTCTCGCGAAAGCGAACCGGACCAGCTTGAACGTCGAAGGGTCGTTCCAGCACATCCTGACTGACCTGTACGGGTTCATCGCCACCGTCATCGCGGGCCTGGTGATCCTTCTGACCGGGTTCAACCGTGCCGACGCGATCGCCTCCCTCGTCGTCGTGGGCCTGATGCTCTACGCCGCGTGGGGGCTCCTGCGTGACTCGGGTCGCATACTCCTGGAAGGGACACCCGAAAACGTTGACCTTGCCATGATCCGCGGCCACCTGTTGGAGCCCGCCCATGTCCTCGACGTCCACGACTTGCACGCCTGGACGGTGACATCGGATCTTCCGGCTCTGTCTGCGCACGTCATCCTGACCGACGAGTGCTTCCACGACGGTCACGCCCCCCGCGTCCTCGATGAACTGCAGGCCTGCCTCGTGGGCCACTTTGACGTCGAACACAGCACCTTCCAGCTTGAACCCGCCACGCATCTTGCGCACGAGCGAGGCGCCGACCACTCATGACTCAGGACACCTACCTTCACCAGGATGCGGCCCTGCCCACCCCCAGGACCCTCGTTCTTCGCCGCCGAATTCGGTGGATCGTGGCCGTGACGATCAGCTACAACGTCCTCGAAGCCATCATCGCGATCACCGCCGGCAGCGTGGCCTCCTCCGCCGCTCTGATCGGGTTCGGTTTGGACTCCATCGTCGAAGTGCTTTCCGCCGCCGCGATCGCCTGGCAATTCTCCGCGCCAGACCCCGAGACCCGTGAGAAAACGGCGTTGCGTCTGATCGCGGTGTCGTTCTTCGCCCTCGCCCTGTACGTCACTATTGACGCGGGCCTCTCCCTCGCCGGGATCAACACTGCAGCCCACAGCACCCTCGGAATCATCCTGACCGCGCTGAGCCTGCTGATCATGCCGTTCCTCAGCTTCATGGAACGGCGGACCGGAACCGAGCTCGGTTCAGCGTCCGCCGTTGCGGATTCCAAACAGACCTTGATCTGCGCCTATCTCTCGGCGGCCGTTCTCCTCGGCCTATTGCTCAACAGTCTCTTCGGCTGGGCCTGGGCCGACGCCATCGCGGCCCTCGTCGTGGTCTTCTTCGCCGTCCGCGAAGGCGTGGAAGCCTGGAAAGGCGAATCCTGCACGGTTCCCATCTCAGCCCTCACAGGCGAACTCGAAACAGCCGACGAGCACCAACACTGACTCGGATCGCCCCAACGACGAGAAAGGAACTATGCCTTCCGCACTGTCCACCGATGTCGCCGCCGATCTCTTGCGCAGGGGAAGGTCGCTGGAATGGATCACGCTGGGCTGGAACATCATTGGCGTCGGCATCCTCGCTCTGCTGGCGTTCGCAGCTTCCTCGGTGGCTCTTGCAGGGTTCGGCCTGGACAGCCTCATCGAGATCGGAGCCAGCACAGTTGTCCTGTGGGAGTTGTCCGGCACGGGTCAGGCTCGCCAGCAACAGGCGCTGAGACTGATTGGCGTTGCTTTTGTCGGTCTGGGTGCCTATCTTGCAGTCCAGTCAACGATTGCGCTGATCAGCACGCACCGCGCGATACCCAGTTGGGAAGGTGTCGTCTGGACCGCGGTGACAGCCGTGGTGATGTTTGTCCTGGCGGCCGGTAAACGTAGCACCGGTCGGGCACTGGGCAACCCCGTTCTGGAAACCGAAGGACGCGTGACCTTCATGGACGGTCTCCTTGCGCTGGCAGTCCTTCTGGGCCTTTCCCTCAATCTGGCATTGGGATGGTGGTGGGCAGACCCACTGGCTGGCTATGTGATCGTCTTCTATGCAATCCGTGAGGCAATACACATCTTCAGACCGCAGGCCAACTAAATTCTGCCCGCCGGCACGACCTGGAAGTGCTGGAACGCGGGTTTGACCGCTTTGACGATGGCTCCGTGCATTTCGGGTGCGACCTCGTGGGTGTAGTCGACGCTCACGTCGACGAACCCGGCCGCGGTGAGAGCACTGACGTATTCCTGATGGGAGAGCGCTCCGGCGATGCAGCCTGCGAAAGTGCCGCGCTGGATGCGGTCCTCCGCGCTGAGCTGGTTCTCGGCAACGACGTCAGAGATGCCGAGGCGGCCGCCTGGCTTCAGGGTGCGGAACATCTCGGAAATGACGCCGTTCTTATCGGCGGAGAGGTTGATGACGCAGTTGGAAGCGTTCCCGGACGTGCTCGATGATGTCGGACTTCTCGGTCATGGCTTCGCCCCTTTCTTCGATGTAGCGCTGCGCTCCGGCAACTTGGAGACCGGCGAGGTTGGCGACGCGGCGTTGTGGGTAGAGGACGCTCACGAGCAGGAGGCCGAGGGCGCTGCCGCGACCGCGGGCGCGGGTGTTCTGGCGCGGACCCGGAGGCGATGACAATCACGGCGAGCAGAGCGCTGCCGAGGAACTCACTCAGCGTGCGGCGAGCCGATGGTGCGTCGCTCACGCGCTGGTCAGCAGCCGTGCGACGGAGTCCAGAGCGCCCGGGACGAGGGCGAAGTGTGCCCAGGTGCCGCGCTGGCTTCGGCTGAGGAACCCGGCATCAGTCAGCACCTTGAGGTGGTGGGAGACGGTCGGCTGGCTCAGTCCGACCGGTGCGGTCAGGTCGCAGGCGCAGGCTTCCTGACCTTCGGAGGCCGCGACGATCGAGATCAGGCGCAGCCGCGTCGGGTCGGCCAGGGCCTTCAGCGACCGTGCAAGGCCGTCGGCTTGCGAGGCGCCCAGCGCCTCCCTGGTGAGCGGCGCACAGCAGGCTGCGGAATCGGTGATCGGAAGCGTGGTGGTCGACATGGGACCATCGTAGTACCGTATTGACATCCATCGATATAGCCTGACATGCTGAAGTATCGATAGAAATCGATATACCGAAGCGAGGAGAACCAAATGGCTGCCATTCGAATCTACGAGCCGGCCCTGTGTTGCGCGTCCGGTGTCTGCGGCACCGACAGTGACCCGTCGCTGGTCACAGTGACCGCCGCTGTACGCAACCTCAAGGATCTCGGCGTCGACATCGAGCGACACAACCTGGCGACCGACCCGATCGCGTTCACCACCGACGACACCGCGCGCGCATTCATGCACACAGTTGGTTCGACGGGGCTTCCCCTCACGGTCGTCGACGGCGTCACCGTCGCCACTGGCAGTTACCCGAGCCGCGCCCAACTGCTCGACTTCGCCGGCCTCGGCAGCGCCTCGAAGGGGGCCCCGGCTCCGGCTCGGGCAGAGTTGGGCTTGGCCGAGAAATCGGGCGGATGCTGCGGCGGCACGACCGGCTGCTGCTAGGCCCCTGATGAAATTCCTCAAGAACCCTCCCCGCTTTCTTTTCTTCACCGGCAAGGGCGGCGTCGGCAAGACGTCCGTGGCTTGCGCCACGGCCCTGAACCTCGCCCGTGACGGCCGGCAGGTGCTTCTGGTCAGCACCGATCCGGCCTCCAACGTCGCGCAGGTCTTCGGCATGACGATCGGCAATACGGTCACGCCCATCGACGAGGTTCCCGGGCTGTTCGCCCTCGAGATCGACCCGGAGCAGGCAGCAGCAGCATACCGGGAGCGCATCATCGCCCCCGTGCGCGGGCTGCTGCCCGACGACGAGCTGGCCGGCATCGCCGAGGGGCTCTCGGGCTCCTGCACGACTGAAATCGCGTCCTTTGATGAGTTCACCAGCCTGCTGGCCGACGAGAGCGTTTTCGGGCGATACGACCACATCGTCTTCGACACGGCCCCGACCGGGCACACCATTCGACTGTTGCGGCTTCCCGGGACCTGGACCGAGTTCCTCGACACAGGCAAGGGCGACCCGTCGTGCCTTGGCCCGCTCTCCGGACTGGATAAACACCGCTCGATGTACGCCGCAGCCGTCGACGCGCTGACCGACCCGGCGCTGACGCGCCTCATCCTGGTCAGCCGGCCCCAAACCTCTTCCCTGGCCGAAATCGAACGCACTTACCTGGAGCTGAACCAGATCGGGATATCCCGAGGCTATGTCGTTATCAACGGCGTTCTACCCGAGGCAGCCGGTGACGAGGAGCTCACCCGGGCCGTGCGTACACGGGAGGGTGCTGCGATGAGCGCCATTCCGGCAGCCATCGCTGGGCTTCCGCGCGACGTGCTGGAGCTGAAGGCGACCAACATGGTCGGCGTCCCCGCGCTGCAAACCCTGTTTGCGGCATCCGGGCAGGCCGGCATCCGTGACCGGAAATCGCTAGCACTGGACGTTATCGACGCCCCACTGTGCGCCCTGGTGGATGATTTGGACCTGGATGATCACGGACTTGTGTTGTGCATGGGCAAGGGCGGGGTCGGCAAGACGACGATCGCCGCGGCCATTGCGGTCGCCCTGGCCAAGAGAGGCCACGCCGTACACCTGACCACAACGGACCCGGCCGCGCACCTCACCGAGACGCTGCACGGCAGCGTCCCCGGGCTGGAGGTGTCCCGCATCGATCCGGTCGAGGCCGTCCGGACCTACCGCGACCATGTGATGGCCACCAAGGGCAAGAATCTCGACGCGGATGGCCGAGCTGCCCTTGCCGAAGACCTGCTGTCGCCGTGCACGGAAGAAGTCGCCGTTTTCCAGCAGTTCTCCCGGGTGGTCCACGAGTCCCGCCGTAAGTTCGTCGTCGTGGACACCGCTCCCACGGGGCACACGCTCCTGCTCCTGGACGCAACGGGGTCCTACCACCGCGAGATGGCCCGTCAGATCGAAGACTCCCTGTCGTTCACAACCCCGCTCATGCGTCTGCAAGACCCAGATCAGACCAAAGTCATCCTCGTCACCCTCGCCGAGACAACGCCGGTGCTCGAGGCTGAAATCCTGCAGGAAGACCTCAAGCGGGCGGGAATTCAGCCGTGGGCGTGGGTGGTGAATAGCTCTATCGCCGCAGCCCAGCCGGAGTCACCCTTCCTGCGTGAGCGCGCCGCGAGCGAACTCGAGCAGATCACCAGGGTGCGCTCCTTGTCGGGTCGCGTGGCTATTCTTCCCTTGCTGCCCACAGAGCCCATCGGGGAGGACCGGCTCGCCGCGCTCACTGCGCTCAGCCCGCAACCGGTCTAAAACCCGCCACCCACCTTGGTGGCCCGTGACGCGCGGTCGACGGTCAGGGACGTTCGCATAGACTCACGTCTATGCGTACCGATGCCGATGGCGAGGCGAGCCTGAGTGAGGCGCGCGCACTCGACCGTGCCGCCGCCGAGAACATCGCCCGGAGCCTTCGCGCGATGGCCGACCCCACGCGGGTTCAACTGCTGGGCCTGATCGTCGCCGGGCCGGGCGGCCGCGCCCTCGTGGGCGAACTCGCCACAACCCTCGGCTTGACCCAGCCGACCGTGAGTCACCACATGCGCATCATGGCCGAGGAAGGGCTGCTCGCCCGCGAGCAGATCGGGCGACAGGCCTGGTACTCCGTCGTTCCCGACCGCATCGCGGACGTAATCGAATCCACACGGCGCCAGCACGACCCGGTCGCCGCAGTCGTCGCGCCTCACGTTCTCGCACGGATCACCGAGGACCTGGCCATCCGATTCCACGGAGTCTTCTCGCCCGAGACGATCGGCCGCTACGTGCAGGAGAGCTACGAACTCCTTGACCGGCAGGCGAAGATCACCCGTTACCTGCCCTCGCTGACCGCCCGTTTCGCCGGCGACCGGCTGCGGGCGCTTTCCGCGGCGGACGGCAAACTCACCCACACCGTTCCTGAGGTGTTGTTCGTCTGTGTGCAGAATGCCGGCCGCTCCCAATTGGCTTCGGCCCTCCTCCGGTCCTTGGCCGGCGACCGGGTGCGCGTCCTCACGGCCGGTTCGGAACCCGCGGGAGCCGTCAACCCGTTGGTCGTCGCAGCGCTCGACGAGATCGGTGTGCCTCTTGCCGGGGAATACCCCAAACCCCTCACGCACGAGGTGGTGCGGGCCGCCGACTATGTGATCACCATGGGCTGCGGCGATGCCTGCCCCGTTTTTGCGGGCCGTACCTACCTTGACTGGGACCTGGCGGATCCGGTCGGGCTGCCGATGGAGGGTGTGCGCGTCATTCGCGACGAGATCGATGTCCGCGTGCGTGCGTTGCTGGTCGTGATGGGTATCCGAGCCGCTCCGGCGACGTGATTGCCGGGTGAACTCTCCCTCTCGAGATGGCCAATCCATAGATAAGCGTCTATGCTTTGGGTAATTCGAGAGTTAGGAAACCCGCATGTCTGAGAAGCCCACCGTCCTGTTCGTGTGCATCCACAACGCCGGCCGTTCACAGATGGCCGCCGGTTACCTGCGGGCCCTCTCCGGCGGCGAGGTCGAAGTGCGCTCTGGTGGCTCAGAGCCCGGAAACCAGATCAATCCGATGGCCGTCCGGGCGATGGCTGAAGAAGGCATCGACATCTCGCAGGCCGTTCCTCAGCTGATGACCACCGATCAGGTTCAAGCTTCCGAGGTCGTCATCACGATGGGCTGCGGCGACGTGTGCCCGATCTTCCCCGGAAAGCGCTACGAGGACTGGGAGCTGGCCGACCCGGCCGGCCAAGGTCTCGACGCTGTTCGGCCCATCCGGGACGATATTAAGGCGCGCGTCCAAGCCCTCCTCGCTGAGATCCTTCCCGCAACCGTTTAGGGCACCGACCATGACGGACGTGAAAGGCCGGCGCGGGCTCCCGGGCCTGACCTACCCGGAGGACTACCTCAAACGCCTCGCCGACGACCTGGCCCGCAGATTCGCCGGGATCTTCGGCCCAGAAACGGTCGAGCGGTACGTGCTCGAGTCCCACGCCGCACTCCTCCGCACAGCGACGGTCAAGGCGCACCTGACCAGCAACACCATCCGGTTCGCCACCGACCGACTGACCGCCCTCGCCCAGGTCAAGGGCGCAAGCGGGAGTCCCGTGCCAGAGGTTCTGTTCGTCTGCGAGCAGAATGCGGGCCGCTCCCAGATGGCGGCCGTGTTGACAAACGCCCTCTCCGGTGGGGCCGTGCACGCGCGCTCCGCCGGGTCCGCACCGGCGCACCAGTTGAACCCGGCCGTCGTGCAGGTCATGAACGAGCTCGGCCTCGATCTCAGCGAGGCCTTCCCCAAGCCACTCACGGATGACGTGGTTCAGGCGGCCGACGTCGTCATCACGATGGGCTGTGGCGATGCTTGTCCGATCTACCCCGGCAAGCACTATCAGGACTGGGCCCTCGCCGACCCGGTAAGCCTTCCCATCGAGGAAGTGCGAGTCGTGCGGGACCAGATCACAACCAAAGTCACGGAGATGCTCGAACTCCTCAGCGTCGAACCGAAAGGCCTCACCGCAACCGCAGCAGGGACCGGCTGCGCCGCAGCGGCCGACGCCGAACACCACCTGGCCATGACTGAGACCCCTGAACCGGCGCTGGTCCCCGAACTCTTGGTCGTCGACGTCGAGCGCAGCCTCGTCTTTTGGCGCGACGTGTGCGGTTTCGAAATCCGTCACTCGCGCCCCGAGGAGCGCTTCGCGTATATCGCGCTCGGCTCGGCCCACCTCATGCTGGAACAGATCGGAGTCGGTCGGAACTGGATCACTGGCCCACTCGAAGCCCCACTCGGTCGCGGAATCAACTTTCAGATCAATGTCCCGAGCATCACGCATCTGGTCTCCGCCCTCGCGCATGCCGGTATCGACCTCCTCATGCAGCCCGAAACGAAGTGGTACCGCGTCGGCAACGAAGACGCCGAAGTGGAACAGTTCCTCGTTACCGATCCTGACGGCTACCTCATCCGCTTCCAATCGCCTCGCGGCCGCCGACCTGTGTCCCCTCCGCCCAGCTAACTCGCAGGCACTTTCGACGGCGCTCAGGTATCCACGTGTGAGAAATTGCTTCGTTCATAACCAATCGTTCGATGATCTGGATCCGAGCCCAGTTGGTTGAATCATCGGCCTTGAGACTGACGGCACACGTGAATTCGAAGCCGATCTACCAGAGCCCGAGAAAGCACATGCGATGATCCGTGCTCGCCATTCCTGACAGCGCCACCCACAGCGCTGGCGGCTTGATGATAAAGGACCGGAGTATCACTCTCTGGATCATCCCGACGTTGCCGTTGGCCCGGCCGGACGCATCGTGGGCGACCCCATCACCGTATCCACGACGATGTCGATCACGACCCGGGTCGGATTTACGCGGGGCTGCTTGTAGCGCCCGGCATAGAGTGCCACCGCCCGGGCGACGGCATCCGGGTCGCGGATGATGCGCGCGGGGCCGGCGAACGAGATCCAGCGCCGCCCGTCGACCTGGGCGACCGTGGCCTGGCCGCCACGCTCCACGTTGCGCACCTTCTGGGTACCGTCGGAGGTGATGATCCGCACGACACCACCATCAAGGGTGAAACCGACCGGTACCGAGTGGATGCTGCCCCGCGGCCCGAGGGTTGACAGGACACCGAGGTGGCGTTCGGTCAGGAAGCCGGCCGCATCATCCGTCAGGTCGCTGTTCACCCTGCCCAACCTAGCCTGCCGCGAGAGGACTCGGCCGGTCGCGGCGCGGCCGGCCTTCGGTGCAGCCGGGTCAGCCTCCGTTGTAGACGTCGAGGCCGAACCGGTTGAGCCCCGGCGTGGCCGCGTAGCCGAGGTAGGGCAGCGCAAAGGTGTCTTCGATGCTCGCGAGCAGGCTGTAGTGGTTGTACGGCGTGGTCGACGTGGTTCCGCCGGCCACGAACGGCGACAGCACCAGGGCACCCACCCGGCCGCCACCGAGCCCGGTGATCCCGGGCAGCGGACTGTTTGGCCCCGGGCCTTCACCGCAGCAGGCGGACGAATCGGACTGCGGGCTGTCGGATTCGTCGAAGGTGATCACGAGCACGCCGTCTTTCTTGAACGCTGGTGACTCCGTGATCACCGGCACCCATTCCTTCAGCCAGTTGTCGGCGCTGGCCAGTCCGCCCGGCTCGCCGTCGACACAGGGCGCGTCGTGGCCGTCGTGGCAGAGGTTCGGGGTGATCATCGAGAGGTTCGGGGTGGTGGCAACCGTGGCCAGGTCGGTCTTCAGGGCGCCGAGGTCGACGTCGTTCCGGGCGCAGTCGCGCGAGCCGGTGATGCCCGCGAAGTAGACGAACGGGTTGTGCCTGACCGCGTATTGGTCGCCGACCCTGGCCTTCTGGGTATCGTCGACGGCTCCGGGCGACGGATGCCGGCACGCCGTGCCCATGTCCTCCTGGTAGCCCTTCCAGTTGCGCCCGGTGTCGCTGAGCTGGCCCGCGACCGTGGGCACGTCGGCCGGGTACACGCATCCGTCGCCGACGAACTGGCCCGGACTGGCTGTTCCTGTGCCGACGAACGGGGAGTAGGTCTGGCAGTCGGCCTGGGTCTGTGGGTTCGGCCCCTGCCCCGAAAGCTGTGCGATGTAATTGGGCAGGGAATTGTGTGCCACCCCGAAGTACTGGGTGAGCAACACGCCTTGGCCGCGGAGGGTCCCCGACAGGTAGAGGGCAGCCGAGTTCGCACCCCAGGCGCTGTCGTAGCCCTTGTTCTCCAGGTTGATCACGAAGACGTGCTTCGCCCCCGGGAGGTAGCCGGCCGCGGCCCGCGCGGGCGCCGCACCGGCCTGGGCCTGGCCGATCGTCTGGCCGGCCCCGGCGACGGCGAGCAGGATCAGCGCAGCGGCGGCCACCCACCGCAATCCGAAGAGCCGACGCAGTCCGAGGGCGAGCCGCAGAGAACCACGCTGCGGCCTCGCGTAGGTGGCCCGCTTCAGGCTCATCAGAGCACCCACCCATCTGCGACGGCCTTCTGCCGGAGGGCGGGCCACTCCTCGACGGAAGGGGTACCCACCGGAGTGCACGGCGCCCCGGCCACGAACGGGGGCACCTGGTAGCCGGGAGCGCTGAGGTTCACGGGTGTGTAGAAGTCGAGGACCTCGGCGATGTTACGGGCGGCGGCATCCCGGCTGGTCAGCGGTGCGAGGCCCCAGCGCCATTCGATCGCCTTGAGCACGGAAGTGTGGTCATACGTGTCATGGGCGATGTGGCCTCGCCTGGCGCGCGGCGAGATGACGATGGAGGGTACCCGGAAGCCGCGTAGGGCGTTGCCCGGGTCGGCATCCGGGGCCGTGGCCGGGGCGACATGGTCGAAGAAGCCGCCCCACTCGTCGTAGTTCACGACCAGCATCGTGCGGGCCCAGGCCGGGCTGCGGGTAACGGCCGCGTACACCTCGGCGAGGAAGAGCTCGCCCGAGCGGATGTCGGCGTGCGGGTGGTCGTCGCCCGACGTGCCGGACCCCTCGTCGCTGAACCGGGGGTCGACGAACGATACCTCCGGCAGGGCACCCGAGGCGCAGTCGGCCAGGAAATCGGCGTGCGGGTGGGAGATTCCCAGGTATTTCGTGCCCCACAGTGCGGTGAAGGGCACGTCGCCGAAGTAGTACTTGCCGCCCAGCCCGGCGTCGGCCAGGCGGTCCCAGATGGTCGGCAGCGTGCTGGTGACCGTGGAGTTGTGGGTGCGGTCGGTGGCGGCGGAGTGCTGGTAGAACCGGTTCGGGTAGGTCTCGGCCATGGTGGCGGCGAAGTAGCGGTCGCAGATGGTCCAGTCCGGTGCGGCCTGGCGCCAGAAATCGAGGTCGTCGGCGTCGTAGTAGCCCACGGCGAATTCGTCGCTCTCGCCGGCTTTCAGCCAACCGTCGCAGGCTCCCCCGTTGAACTGGATCCGCCCGCCCTCGTAGGAGTGGTCGGGGTCGGGATGACCGCAGCCCTGGAAGTCGGCGAGGTGATAGGTGGAACGCGGCAGCCCGTAGCGGTCGCGGTAATTCAACCCGGTCTGTTTGCCGTCGGCACCTGGCACCCAGCCCAGGAAGTGGTCGAAGGAGCGGTTCTCCATCATCAACACGATGATGTGGTCGATGCCGGAGTCGGCGGGGTTCGGCATGCTCGAGGCGGCCATAGCGCCTGCGGCACCGGTCGTGACACCGGTCACAGCCTGTGCGGCGATGGTGCCGCCGGCGACGAGCGCCCCGGCCGCCACGGTTCCCGCGGTCGTGATGAATTGTCTTCGTGTCGCATCCATTCGCCCGAGTAGATCATGCCCGAGTGACGAGAACGCCCCCGTTCAGGGGGTGTTATCCGATCGTTGGTGTGCCGTTCAGGCGCGCGGGCGCCGACTCAGCCGACGATCTGGCTGGCTTCGAGGGCGTGCAGCACGACGATGCTGACACCGATCGCGGTGGCGGCACCGACCAGCACCCAGAGCAGGCGGCGGATGCCGGCCGACCGCACCTGCGCATCGAGCGCGGTGAAGCGCTCCATCAGGTCGTCGTCGGCAGTGGGCAGGGGCAGCGGTCGCCAGGTGTTCGGACTGTCGACCAGGTCGGAGACCTCCTGCACCTCCCCGGCGCTCAACACAGGGTGGAGCTTCACCAACCATCGGCGCAGGTCCTGGGCATCGATCACCTTGACCTGCTCCGGCTTGTCCGCGATGGTCAGGCGCTTCGGGTCGACCAGCGCGATCACCGGTTGCACCGGCGTGAGCAGCGGCATCCTCTCCCGGACCAGGTGTGTGACCCGCTCGGCCTCGCACTCGGAATCACGCAAGTGAGAAACCTTCCGGCCGGCAACAAGCATGATGCGTTTGCCGACCCAGACATCGGCGCTGTGGCGTGTGGCGCCGACGTGGCACATCGAGGTGATGGTGAAGATGCCGCCCGGGCCCACCACGAGATGGTCGATGTCAGAATTGCGACCGGCGATGGGGATGGCGTGGAAGACGATCCATTCCGGCGGGAGCGTCTCCAGGAGGGCGCCGACGGTGATCTCGCCCTTCGCACCCAGGTACCGAGGCACCCCCTCGACGCCGAGCGGAGAACCACCGAAGAGACGGGCGAGCCAGGACAGGGGTGGCATGCTCCCCTGCTCATACAGCAACTGCTCGATGACCGACTGGGCCGGGAAGCGCTGCCGCACGGCCGAACTGTCTGTCGTCATCGTTCTCCCCAGCTGCTCAGTCGAATCTAGCGAGTCGCCGCCTGCCGGCAGCAGTCCCCCGAACGGGGAGATTCCGGTGAATCACCGGGCGTGCCGGGTTCGGGGATGCAGGTGGAGTGTCGTTCGCTTGACCCTGCCTCACTCGCCAGCGTGCGCAGGCTGAGAAGCGAGTAATTCTCGGCGCGGCTGTCATCCGAATGCGCGGTCTGTCCCCCACACTGGGGGGCATGAGTATCATCACGTCAACCCGGGTGCAGAAGCGAACGTGGATAGTCGCCGCCGTCGTGGGCGCGTCCGTCATCCTCGCGATGGCCGGAATCGCCACCGTTGGCAGCACCGACGACACACAACTCACCGGCACGGTGCTGGCGCACGCGAGCGACGCCGCACTGGCCGAACTGGGCCCCGGCACGGTGACGGATGCCCACCGCCGCACGGCCCCCGGCCCGCCCTATGCCGTGGAGACCCGGCTCGCGAACGGGGTCGAGGTGACCGTCGAACTCGACAGGTCATTCACCGTGGTCTGGGTGAGCGCGCCCGGCTGGCTCGGCGACGTCGCAGCAGGGCTCCCCGCACGCACCCTGGACAGCGCCGAACATGCCAGCCTCGAGCGCACCAGCGCCGGGCAGGTAGCCCTCGCCGAGGTGGGTGGCGGCACCGTGACCGGGTTCGGCCGCAGCAGCGCCGTCGATCACGCGTTCGAGGTGGAGGTCACCCTGGCGAACGGCACGAAGAAGGTCATCGAGCTCACCCAACGCGGCGAGGTCGTGCGGCCGTCCCGCGCGAACGGATGACCCGGGCGCCCTGCGCCTGCTGCTGCGGGCGCACGGCTATTCCCAGAGGGCCTGGTGGTCGATCGCGAATTGCCGGAACGAGGTCGCCGGCGTGCCGGTCAGCTTTCGGATGGCACGGTTCGGGAACGCGGACACCTGGAGTCGCACGATCCGGTAGATCATTTGCTGCACCGCGATGAAGTCCGCGGTGGCGCCGCGGGCCGCCAGCCGCGCGCTGTACTCCGAGGCGGTCGGTCGGGCGTAGGTGATCCGGCGTCCGAGCACCTCTGAGAGGACGCCCGCGACCTGGTCGTAGGTCAGCGACTGCTCGCCCGAGAGCGTGTAGGCCTTGCTCAGATGCCCGGGTTCCGTGAACACGCGAGCGGCGACCCGGCCGATGTCCCTGGCATCGATGAACGCCGTGTGAGCTCCGGCCGCCGGCAGGTAGATCTCGCTGTCGTCGCGAATCTCGTCCCGGTAAACGGTCGAAAGGTTTTGCATGAAAAAGTTCGGCCGCAGGAACGTGTAGGGCGCCTTCCGCTTCTTCAAGTGTCTCTCCACGGCGTGGTGCGGCGTCATGGTGTTGAATTGCACTCCCTGCATGGAGAGGAACACGATGTGACGGATTCCGTGCTCCAGCGCCCGGTCGATCACCGGAAGCAGAGTCTCCTCCACATTCGCGATCGCGGGAGGGCGCAGCAGGAACAGGCGGTCGACCCCGGTGAAGGCCTTCGCCCAGCCGGACGGACCGCTGAAGTCGAACCCGCGCGCCTCGCTGCCCGGCGTGATGGAGACCCCAGAGGCGTCGCCGCCGGACGCAGGATCACGCACCGCGGAAACGACGTGCTCACCGGCCGCCACAAGAGCGTCGGCCACCGCCCGCCCAACCGTTCCGGAGGCCCCGGTCACGAGGATGCTGCCCATCAGGTGCTCATTTCTCTTCGCCCGCCGGCTTTGGCCTCTCGCCCGCCGGCCCACGCCCCGGGATCCGTCGCTGGCCTCCCAGGTCGCGGACGTTGACCAGCCCGTCCACGGTGAGATTTCGAAAATGACTCTCGACTGTCACCTGCACACTCAACCACAGTGCTGCGACCAACGATGGACCCCAAGGCCATCGAAACCGAATTCGACTCCGGCGCGCGCAGCAGCTGTACCGAGACCACGACCCCACGAGGTAGACGGGGCAATCAGATAGCCCAGCTCGCGTTCCACCCGGCAGCTCCCCTACAGGTCCTGATGGCCGACCGGGTTAGGGCGTTTGAGCCCGAGTAACCGAATAAGTTGCGGGTCAGGATCAGATCTCTGGTCCTGCCACCAACCGGCCGCCTGTTGTCGGGATTCGCTTGGCCGCCGTCCCGCCTGTGCGCAGAAGAGCGCGTCCGTTGGGCGACCCAAGCCGGGCCGGGCCGGGTCAGCCCGAAGGCGTCGGCTTAGGTGTGGGGATCCGGGCCCCGTTGCTCGTGTAGAGGGAGATCGTGGCGCCGCGTGGCGCGGTGCCGGACGGACTCGTGGCCGAGACCAGTCCGGCGGGGAGCTCGGAATCCTGTTGTCCGGCATCCGTGACGCCGAAGCCGGCCGCCTCGAGAATGCGCCGAGCGTCTTCCGGTGCCTTGCCCACCACCTCCGGGATGCCTGCCCGCACGACGCGCAGGGCGGACGCATCGGGTTCAGCAAATGCGCCACCGCCCCAGGCATCGTCGGCGACCTTCATGATGCGCGGCCAGATCCGGTGGCGGGCGGTGGCCGCCTGGCCGCTGTCGAACCTCAGATTGCGCAGGTTGGCCTCGCCGGTGACGTTGCCGACCCACACCGCGGTCGCCGCCTTCGCGCTGGCCCCGATCATCCAGGTGTCTTTGGCGGAGTCGGTCGTTCCGGTCTTCCCGATGTGGGGCACGCCGGTTCCCGTGTTCGAGGCCGTGGCCGTTCCACCGCCCGCGAACGTCTGCTGCATCGCGTATGCCATGGCGTTGGCGACATTGGCCGGCACCGCCTGCGTGCAGTCACGGGCCGGAGGCGCAATTTCCTTGTCGAAACGGTCGACGATCCGGTCAATGGCGGTCGGCGAACAGGTCACGCCGCCGTTGGCAATTCCCGCGAACGCCTCGGCCATCGTGAGTGGAGCGACCTCCTGGGTGCCGAGCACGTCCGACGGGAACATTTGCAGTGGATCAGCGTCGGCCCGGTGCACCCCGAACGACTGCGCAAGCTCCTTGATCTTGCACAGGTCGAGCTTGCTCGCCATGGCCACGAAACTGGAGTTGACCGACCACTTCGTCGCGTCGACGGCATTGCTGGCGATGCGCCCATCGTCGTTGCGGGGTGCGAAATTGCCGCTCCAATCGCCGTCGCAACTGTTCGTGAAATGGGTGAAGGTGCGCCGGCGCCCGTCGAAGTTCTCGCGAAGTGAGTGGCCCGCGTTGACCCACTCTCCGAGGGTGAACGCCTTATAGGTGGAGCCTGGCTGGAACCCGCTGGATCCGCCGTAGTCGATGTCGGTGTTGTAGTTCACGGATGTCCATGACGGCCCGTTCGCCTTGAGCACCTCCGGATCGTTGCTGAACGTCTTGTTCTGGGCCATCGCCACGATGCGGCCGGTGCCCGGCTGCACGGTGACGGCCGTGGCACCGACGTCGAAGCGCGAGTCCGTGCTGGGCACATTCTCGTTGATGGCGGCTTCGGCGGCGGCCTGCAACCCGAGGTCAAGGGTTGTGTAGATGTCCAGCCCGCCGCGGCGTAGCTTCTCGACGCGTTCGTCTGCGGTGGCGCCGAAGGCCTCGTTGGTGCGGATGCTCCAGTAGACGTAGTCGCAGAAGAAGCCCGCCCCGCCGGCCGCCTCGCATCCGGTGGTCGGCGGCGTGATCGTCGGGACGACCGGTGCCGCGATCGCCGCCGCATACTGCTCCGCCCCGATCTTCTGGTAGGTGAGCATCTTGTGGAGGATGTAGTCGCGCCGGGACTTGTTGTCTGCGTAGCCGTTGGCCGCGCCGTTCTTCACACTGTCCGGACGGTCGAGCCGGAACTTCTCGGGATAGTTCACGATCGCCAGCAAACTCGCGACCTGCTCCAGCGTGAGGTCCTTGGCGCTGACGCCGCCGAAATAATACTTGCTGGCCGCTTCGATCCCGTAGACGGTTCCACCGAAGTAGGCGATGTTGAGGTAACCGGCGAGGATCTGCGTTTTCGTGTAGTTCTTCTCCACGCCGATCGCGAGGCGGATCTCCTTGAGCTTGCGATCCGGGGTCGGCTCGGTTGCCGCGTCAACGGCATCCTCTCGCTCCTTCGTCGTCTTGGCGTTCATCACCGCGTTCTGCACCTGCACGTTTTTCACGTATTGCTGGGTGATGGATGACCCGCCGCGACCGCCGCCGCGACCCAGTGCGAGTTGGACAGCAGCCTTCAACGTTCCCTGGGCGTCGACGCCGCCGTGCTCGAAGAAGCGAGGGTCTTCACCAGAGACTGCGGCATCCTTCGCAAATTGAGGAATGTCCTCCCACGCGATCTCCTCGCGATTCTGCTCGTAGAAGGTGGCCAGCTTATGCAACGACCCGTCGGCCGCGGTGGCGTAGATAGTGGACCCCTCGGCAAGCTCGCCGATCTTGAGGTAGTTCGGGAGATTATCAAACAGCGTGATTGCATTGGTCGCCGCAAGTCCCGAGACGGCCATGGCCGGGGTCACCGCCGCGGCGACAAGCACCCCCGCGACGACGCTCATCGCAATGAATCCTAGAAAGCCACCGGTCACACCGGCAGCGGCGCGCCCGGAGTCACTCATCGCGGTGGCAAGCTCGCCGTGCCAGGCGAAGCCCCAACACACTTCGCCGGCCAAGCCGATCCAGATCCGTCGTCACACTAATCCCCCCAGATTGACGAGCCGCCAGACGAGCACGGCCCCCGTGCTACGTGCTACGTGTTTCGTGATTTGCCTCTCCCGCGGAGCATAACAGAGGTCAGCTCTGAGTTTGACGGATGAAACTGTCGAGTTGATTTGGCCCCGGGTCGGCACTTCGGTTCCACCTGGGGCCAGGGTGCTCTGGCTGAGCGGGATCTGGTTTGGGATGCTTGTGAGGTGGTAGGACCGGGTGCCAGTGTTGATGATGGAACCCGGAAGGTGAGTCGGTCCTCGATCGCGGCGGCGAGTCGGGGGTCGGTGAAGGTGTGGCCCCGCCGTCGTCAGCGAGGTTTGGGGCTGACCGTCGGCGACGTGACCGACCGTGAGGTCGCTCGACCATACTGGTTCTATGTATTCGGGATTGCGAACGGAGCCGGTGGTTCTCGCACTTCCGTTTCGCGGCCGGTGGCGGGTTGAGAATAGTCCGGTGCGTCGTGTGCCCAGCCACGGTACGACCGCATTTGGGTCATCGTCTGCAATCGACTTCGTCAATGTCGACGAGAGTGGTCGCTCGGCACCATTCACCTGGCGAAGCACCGTGGCTGCTGAACCGCCGGAACGATTTCTGGGTTTCGGGGTGCCGATCCTTTCGCCTGTGACCGGGAGAGTGGTAGCGGCCCATGATCAAGAGCCCGACCATGCCGGGCGCCGTTCCCAGCTGGTTCTCTTGCCTTACATGTTGGGCCAGGCCAGACGGGCACGGGAAGGCGCTGCGGGCCTCGCCGGCAATCACGTTGTGATCGCAGTCAGTGACCGCGGCCCGTTCGTACTTGTGGCTCATCTCAAGAGCGAGAGTGTGCGGGTGCGTGTCGGCGACAAGGTCAGCGCACTCGACGCCATCGGCCGGTGCGGTAATTCGGGCAACAGCACGCAGCCGCACGTGCATGTGCAGGTTTCCGATTCGACGGACTGGGCGCGCTCGAATGGGGTACCGCTGGCGTTCCGTCGCGCCGACGGCGCCGTCTGGCTCCCCGAAGAATCCGAAATCGTCCGAGCCTGAACCCGCGGACGGCCTGCTGATTGTCCAGTGCGAGTACCTGTTCCGAAGGGGGCGTGACTTGCTCACGCGAAAAACCGGACAGCCGGGGCCACCTCAAACCGCTACCGTTGTTGCCCCCATCGGGCTGCTCACCCTGGAATGCTGTTGAAGAGGCTCCCCCCTGCCGGTCCCAGAATTCGCGATGCCAAAGAGAACAAGAATCACCTTCAACCCGACTTGGGCAGCGCATGCGCTGCGAAACCGTCGCCCGGGACCCGGCCATCGCCCCTGAGTCTCCCGCGACACGAACGGACCGGTCCTCGACACCATCCTGGTCGCCGGGGCGGATACTGGACGTCATGGGATTCAACGAACGCCACCGGGAGATGTACCTGGGCGGCAGACCAGGAACAGCAGCCAAGCGGGCCAATCGCACGATGGCCCGCCTCGCGGCGTCCGGCCTTACGGGATGGTGGCTGATTCGCCTTGATACCGTCAACCCCAAGTCCGGGACCGTACTCTCCCTTCCCCTGGTGACTGCCAAAGTCGACGGTCGACGCTACGTCGTCTCAATGCTCGGCCAGGGCGCCCGCTGGGTGCGCAACGTGCTCGCCGCAGACGGTCACGTCGTCATCAGTGCGGGCAGAAGTCGAGACGTCGTTCTGACCGTGGTCGACGTGAATCTCCGGGCGCCCATCATCAAAAACTACCTTCAGCGCGCACCAGGAGGGCGGCCGCATATCCCGGTCGACAAAGACGCCCCGCTCGCGGACTTCGAAGCCGTTGCGGCCGCATTCCCGGTATTCGAAATTCACCAGGCCGAACCGCGGCGCACATTGCGGTCGTAATGACAGCATGACCTAAGCCGAACATTGGCCGCACCGGACTCGCCTGGGAGACCGTCGAACGGGCCCCTTTTTCGACGGCACTTGATGCGGGGCTTCCTGACAGTCACCGGTTCACGAAGCCAATCGGGGCTTCCTGGTCCCAGCCAGATCAATGGCCTCTGCGGTGACTGCCACGCTTTGATCTCCGTGAGGATCCGACCCGGCGGATTGACGACGAATGCGCCGAGGGCCGTGTCGATGATGTCTTGGGCTCAGGTTCTCTGATCCTGAACGCTGAGCAGCATGATCCAGGGAAACGGTCGCGCGAGGCGATCCCCCAGTGTGCCACGGTCATCCAGCGATACGGCGATTAGCTGCGCGGCAACCTCGAGGATTTGTTCATGGACCGCCGCTTCACGCTTCGTGGTGAGAACCAGCGTTTCGCCGTCGCGACGGGTGACTTGGACGGCCGCTTCTTCAGCGGCAGCGAAAACTGCAGCAGAACGACGGGACAAATCCGATGATTGTACGACGCGTCGCTGCGCCGGGTTGAATGTTATTGAAGCCATGATCTCGTTGTATTCCGAATGTGTTCTGAATTGGCGGGCCGGCGATAAGGGCGGATAACATCCGGAATTGAAGGACCTACGGCGGGCTGCGTCGCGGAGCTCATCGACCGACTGGAGATCAACCGTCAGCGACATCATGGTCTCGCGCCCGATAGGGAACCCCTCGCGGGGCAGGGTCCGCACGCGGATCCGCGACCGGTCAATCTTCTCGGTGGGTGAAGGAGAACCAGGTGAGGATGCTGTAGAGCCAGACGGCGCCGAGCACAAGCGTCAGCAGCAGGATATGCAGCCACGGCTGCGGGGCAAGCCAGCCGATGAGGAGGGCGACGACGGCCGCGGCCCCGAGGGCTACCGACACGGGGCGGTAGACCGGCGCGAGGTCCCGCCAGTCGGCGAGTGAGGTCGCGATCAGGATGAGGGCCAGAACTCCGACCGCCACCGACAGCGACAGCGACATGGCCCCGGGGCCCGGGGCGTGGCCTCCCGAAGCCTGCTCGATCATGCTGACCATCACTCCGCCGGTCGCGGCGATCGTCATCGTCACCAGGAGGTGGCCGACGAGCCACCGCGCCAGGGCTCCGCGATCGGCGGCTACCCGTCGACCTCCCACGAGGTCGAAATAGGTCCACCAGTATGCGAACCCGATCCCTAGCCCCAACATGCCGGTGACGACAGCGATCGGCGTGCGGTTGGCATCCGCGATACCGTTGACGACACCGACGACCACCTCCCCCAGAACGATTATGGTGAACAGGTCGAACCGCTCGATCATCGACTCGCTCGGATTGAGGCGAGGGGCCCCGGAGGTCCCGTTCCGCCGTTGGAGAAACGACATTCCGGCGAGCCAGAAGACGACGAGGATTGCCCAGACCGCGAGGCGCGCCTCGTTCGGCACCAGGGCGCTAACCCCGACGATCGCGGCAGAGCCCAGGACGCCGACGAGGTAAGGGGTCGTAACAGGACGCAATGCGGGGTCGTCACGACGCCGCACCGAGTACCAGAGCCAGCCGAGGAGGAACAGGTACGCGCTGTAGACGATGGCGAACGCCGGGCCGTCGCCCGAAGTCGCTTGGCCAGTGAACACCGCGAGCAGAACGAGCACGCCCATCTGGGCGAAGACGTAGAACCGTGTCCGCGCATCGGCCCGTCCGTGCAGGTCGTGGTAGACGGCCCCGTTGATCCAGGCGAACCAAATCAGCCCGAACACGACAGCGAACTGGCCCACCCCGGCCCACGTCATGTGCCCCGCAAGATGGTGGGCGGCCTGGGCTATGACGACGACATAGACCAGGTCGTAGAAGAGTTCAAGGAAGCTGACCTCGCGCCCCTCGATGACATCGCCGTGGGCTCTTGGCGGCTGCCAGAAGTGGCGGCGAAACGCCGCGGCGTACGCCCGGGAAAGGGGGGAACTCCCCCGTGGGTGCGGCATAGGACCTCCTGGGCTTGGCTGCCCTTGGTAGAAAGATCATTACCCAGATGCGGGCCCACGGCCGCCAACGCTAACAGTATGGTCTTCGTCTGTCCCGAGATGCAAAGACCGCGTGGCTCTGGCATTTCGATCTCGAAAGCCGAGTAGGGCGAATGATCAATCTTTTTTGGAGGCTCTACGATTTTTCCGACTTCGAATCGTCAATTCTGGGCGCGAAGGTGAGGCTGCACATCCGGAACAGTGGTGATGCAGATCAGCGCCCCGGATCCACTTGGCTGACTCTCGGCGAAGGTCCCATCGCCGTCGCCGTCGATCATCTGCACAGTCGAAATTCCTGCCCGCAAACCGGACGATCAGCGGGCGGTACTTCCCGCAGCATCGAGAGCGCGATCGAAAGCACTTTTCGACCCGATCGGGTGCCCTCAAGGGAACCCTATTGACCATGAAGGCCCGCTGCGCAGCGGGCGTACGCTCTGCGGTAGAGATGATGGACCTGGCTGGACGTTTGAGGGTTGACACGCGGAAAATGGGCAAGATGATCGGGGACTCGGTCGAGAGCGTTCAGGTGAACGAGCGTGGGCCAATTGTCGCAGTCCCGTTGGATCGCTGGCGAGCCTTGCCGGCTCGGGTGAGAGTGGAAGACCAGAGTACGTCCTCGCCAGCTTCGGACGCGTCGAACCCGCAGGGCGGCAGGAACCCCGACAATGACTGGCTCCTCCGGGGCGTGTGAATCCCATCAGGCCACGGGCGGTTGTGGTAGAGCGTCATCGGGTCAGGGCCGTCGCTGCCCTCCGGACCGCAGCCCTCAGGGTGACCCGGCGGCACCGAGGATGCTGGCGACGCGCGCTTGGAGGGCATTTGCGGCCACGCGTGACACCACGGTGAGGCGGCGGGGATTCTGCCGCGTAATCGCCCACAGGCTTCGGTTGAGCATGATTGGGCTGTGTCCTTTGTGGGTCGCTCCCTGTTCTCGCTTCCCCGGTTGTAGGCCCATGCCTGTTTAGTTGATGCGATTTGTGTAGCGTCTTCGAGCCAGTAAGCCTGGTCCGGGTCCTAGCCTTCACGGACGCTCGCTAGATCACCTGCGACAGGAACAACCAGTCCGGCCGACGTGAGGTAGCCACCCACCGAGAGGACAGGGGTAAGTCGAAGAACTGCGGCGGGCCTGCCCGCGAATTGAATGCTCCTGGGCCCCACCCGCATGCGCAGCCCCGATCGAACCATTTGCCTGAGAACGCCACGGGCGCATGATGGCGTGACCGATGATCCACCACGGCCGGGCAGGCCCAAGGAGGCATCATGGACAGATCCCTGCTCCGCGGCAGGACATCGTGGGTGGCGGCGATTGCCACAGCACTGGTCACCTGATCGCGCTCTCGCTCACCGGCATACCCGTGGCGGCCGCGACCGCGACCACGGCTCAGGCCGTGACGATTACGACGGCGAAACCATCCGGGCCGGTGCCCGGGACCTTCGAGGCCACAGGCGCGTTCACGGACTCCGGGACGTTCGCGAACACAAGGTTCGCCTTTGGCGCTCTGGGAGCACCCACGCTCGTGAGCATTCACGTTACCCAGGTCTTCCACGGGACCCAGGGAAGCTTCACGCTCCGCGCCGACATCAAAGTGACCCTGACGCAGGACCCGCTGGTACTCGTTGACAGCGGGACGTGGGCGGTCATCGACGGGACGGGCGCCTACAAGACCTTGCGAGGCCGTGGGACAGTCACGGGGACGGCAGATGAGCACAGCGTCGTGATCAGCCGGACGTACACCGGTGCGGTGCTTTCCGACTGAGTAGCCGGTCCATTTCCACGATGCGTGAATCGGTGAGCTCATCGACTCTCGACTGTGAGGCTGCGACTCCGGCGTTAGCGACGAACGGCGTTAACGTGCCGAGTTTGTCTGCGGCCTCGAATATCGCCGCTATGCAGTGCTCTTTCGCCATGTCTACGCGGATGAAGGACGCGAGACCGCCTACGGTTTGAATCGTCTCGACAAATTTGACAGCTGCTTGCTCATCGTGTTGATAGGTGAGGAGCACTGGCCAGCCAGCGGATCGCAGGCCGGTGGAGCCTACTGGCAGGCTGTGTGTGCTGGTCGCGTAGCCAGGACTATTCGCGCTCGTCGTCTTTCGTCTCGAACAGGTTCGGAGTTGACCTTTGAGTCGAAGGTCGCTCAAGAAGCCCGACGTACCCAATCGTGCCGATTAGAGTGATGGCGTAGAGGATCGGGCTCGGAGTGATGAACCCTAGGAGCGCTCCGATGACGACGACCGCGAAGAGGACATTCCGGTATCTGCGTCGGCGCTCTCCAGGCCCTGCTGCGGGATTAGTCAACAATCCTCACCCCTAGTCTCTTACTGGTCCCCAGAGAGAAATTTCCCCGCAATGGTTACTTGCCCGACCTGATTGGCAGACGTTGACCATGCAAGAATCTGGCTTTCACCTATTCTCTTGCGTGGCGCCGACGACGATGTTCTCGTCAACTCTGGTTGTCAAAGAGCGTACTCCTGAGGTGATCTCGAGCTTTTGAAAGCCAGTGGTCAACATGAGCGGACGGTTCCCTCCGATAGTCGAGAAGAAACGGCCCTGTTCGAGGACACGGCGCAATCCTGCCGACGATGTTCATCGAGGGACTTTTGCCGGAAGGTTGCGCTTCGGAACCAGTTTTACAGGGGCAGTCACGAAGATGTCCCCCCCAGCAGTTCCTTTCGAAACCACCGGTTCGCGTGCGGGCCTGCATTGTGTGCTGCCAGTCAATGAGGCCAGGCGACGCAGACAGGCCCCGCGTCTCCCGGAGATCGAAGCGCGTGTCCAACCGCAAGGTATTCAGTCCCAGCCCGCCGATTCCGTGGTCGTCGACGAACTCACGCAACGTAACGGAATCCTTTTCCGGCCGGTGCAAAAAGCAGGCTGGGGACCTCATGGATTGGCTGGCCCGCCGAGCGCCTCGGCATCACATCACTCCATTCGCTTTGCCGCGACGATGTCACACGCCAGAGCAGTTCGGACACCGGCGCGTCGACGTCGAAGAACACCGTGCTGCCCTACGCTGACGCGCATGTCCAGCTTTCCACGTCCAGCGTTTGACCGCCGATCAACATGAGGGCCGTCGTCTACGACCGGTACGGCCCTCCCGACGTACTGAGGGTCGAGGAGGTTCCGTTGCCGTCGCCGGGCGCGAACCAGGTGCTCGTCGAAGTCGCGGCCACATCCGTTAATCTCTCGGACTTGGAGGGGCTCCGGGGATCTCCGATGTATGCGCGGATCGGAGGGCTACGCGCCCCGGCGCGACGAGTGCGCGGCTCCGACATCGCCCGACGTGTCGCAGCCGTCGGCTCCGGCACCACTAGGTTCCGCCTGGGCGATGAGGTGTATGGCGACAATCTGGGGCTCAAGGGCGGTTTCGCCGAGTACGCGGTGGCGCCCGAAACGGCTCTCGCGCACACGCCTGCGGAGTCGACGTTCGCCCAGGCCTCGACGCTGCCCTAGTCGGGCTCGATCGCGCTTCAGGGAACCGCCGGAGTGATCCGCGGGCAGCGCGTGCTGATCAACGGGGCCGATGGCGGTGCCGGCTCGTTCGCCATCCAGTTCGCCACGCTCTCCGGGGCGCACGTGACCGAGGTCGATAACACGGGCAAGCGCGATTTCATGCGACAGCTCGGCGCTGACGAAGTGGTCGACTATCACACCTCGGACTTCACCCGGCTCGGACCATACGACCTCGTTCTCGATCTCGTCGCGAACGGATCCGTGTTCGCCTACCGGCGGGCGCTCTCTCGTGGCGGCCGCTGTCTCTGCGTCGGCGGAACCATGCGAACGCTGCTGAGCGTCGCGACGGTCGGGGCCGCGCTCGGATGGCTCACCGGGCGCCGGCTTGGGGTCCTCGTGGCGCGGCAGGGGCCCACCCGCAACCGCTATGCGTTGCTCATACCAGCCGATCGCTTCGGCTTCTTCGGAGAGGCTCGCGCACATCCTCAGAAGGTGCGTACCTCAGGAGAAAGTTCCTGAGGCGGCTCATGATATTGATCGGTGGGCACAATCTCTTCCCGTTTCCGCCGGGAACCTTCCGACGAGTCGCCGAGTACGCCTAAAACCGTCTGCTTGAGAGTGATCATCTGAAACCACCGGGAGGAGCAGCAGTTTCGGGACGCAGTAACTCCCGGATCCACGGATACAACGTCGCCCGCGACATCCCTAAATCCCGAGCGACGTGGGTGGCAGGTTGGCCAGTTTCGAACAACTGCGTGGCGCTCTTGATCTGACGTTCCGTGAACGACCGGCGCCGCCCGCCGAGATCGAGTCCAGCCGCGCGCCGCTTCGATACCGAGTCCCTAACCCGTTCCTTTTCCCGATGGTCGACATAGCTTCGAGACGCCCCCAGCCCAGCAAATATCAATAGCCGGGATCGGCCAGCGAGACGTCTTATAACCCTCGGGTGACGACGCACGGGACTGCTGTCGGTTAGGTTGAACCATGACTGATGAAAACAAGACCTGGCACCAAAAGCACAAGGACTCGCTGACCAGGGGCCAACGGGCCGCCGACCTCATGCGGAACGGGATGGGAAGCTGGCCCTTCGTCGGAGGCTTTATTGGCTTCATGATCATCTGGGCCGCCATCAATACCTTGGTTCTTGCGTCCAAGGCCTGGGATCCCTATCCGTACATCCTGCTCAACCTCTTCCTCTCGATGCTGGCCGGGCTACAGGGCGCCATTCTGCTCATCGCCGCAAAGCGCCAGGATGCCATCGCCGGCGTGATGGCGCAACACGACTACGACACGAATCTGAAAGCCGAGAAGGAAATTCAGGCGCTTATGACGATCAACCGCCAACAGCTTGAGATCCTGGCCGAGCTCAAGGCTCTGGGAGACACCCCGCGGACTTGACAGCCACTCCATCCGCGCCACCCAGACCGTCGCCGTCGAAAGCCTCACCGCGGCGATCGGATTCGTCAGCGAAGGGTGAACCAACGCTGCCGCGGAGACCGTCGTGGGGCTATCCGAGAACGAAGCAATCGGCAAGGACTTGCCTTGCGCAACGGCACTGAAGGGGGCTGCCGAACGTCGGACGGATCGTCTTCGATTTGGTCAGCTGGTACAACAACGCCCGCCTCCACAGCTTCCTTCGGCGAAACCAGCCGTTTGAAACCCAGGATGCCTCAGGGTGAGGGCCGTAACTCATCTGGCAGCTGAACGCGGAAATGCCAGCGACGCTATTTCGAAATGGAATAGTGGAGATTGTTTCGGAAGAGCGTTCCTCGGGCGGCGTCGACGACCTCGGGTCTCAGCGTGTCGAGCTGATTGACCACCTGGATGCGTTCGCACTGTGTGACAAACCGGTCGACACGGCGGAATATGCAGCGTCACCAGTCCGGATCAGGAACATTCGCGTCCGCAGTTGCTGCAGGTAGTCGCCGAAGTGCTCGGGAGTCCAGTGACGTCCCGAGACGAGTAGCGTGAAGTGCTCGAATCCGGCGTTGGCCCAGACGATGTCGGCCACGTACTGGTTCGTGAGCTCGGGTCGCAGCTCTCCAGTATTTCTGAGGTCTGCCGCGAGCTCGAGCATGTTCGCAGCTCGGCTGGAACAGATCTCGGTGTCGAGGCTCGCGCACTCTGGATCGGTCCGTGTCGCGTAGGGCTTTCAAACTAGGTGCGGTGCGGGGGCTCAGCGCCGCGACGGCATCGGCATAGATGCGAATCTTGGCGTCTGCCCCGGCGGCGGCGAGCATGCGCCGCACATAATCCCGCGCCTCCGCAACCACGGTGTTGTCCCTTCCCGAGATTGCCGACTCGACCACCTCGCGCAGCATGAGTACCGAAGGGTGAGGGAGCACCTCGGCCCTGTTCCGCTCGCGGGCAAATTGCTCCACCTCTGCAAGCGATGGGAGGACGGCGGATTGCGGTACATCGATGTCTGGGACTCCGAACAGAACTATAGCCGGGCTTTCGCCGACCGCATCCACAAGGCCGTTGATTCGGCCTTCGGCGGGGCTCGCCCCCGCACCGGGACGAAGGTGTGGGTGCTCAACGTGCTCGAGATCACCGGATCAGTCAACTCGTGACTGTGCTGGCATCCGTCTCCGTCGCGCAATCGAGGCTGTGTCCTCGGTGCTGAAGATTGGATGAATCATGAGACTCGTGCTTGTTTCGGGCAGTACTCGGAAATCATCGACCAACAACGCCGCGTTGGCAACCGTGCGCCAACTAGCGCCGGTGGGCTCTGCCGCAATTCTGTATCAAGGCCTGTCTGCATTGCCCTCATTCAACCCGGACGACGACCGCGACCCTGTCCCGGCCGCGGTTGCCGAGCTGCGGGAGCAGATCAGTCACGCCGATGCCATGTTGTTCAGCACGCCCGAATACGCCGGCACCTTGCCTGGCAGTTTCAAGAACCTCCTCGATGGCCTGCATCGACCTTCCCCTTGCTCGGGACATGGTTGAGTCGGGGATTGTCGCGTCGCTGCTCGAACGCGACGCCCTGGCCCGCTGGTGGGCCACGATGCACGGTCAACTGGAGAAGTCCGAGTAAGCACGTTTCTCGACGGCCAGCATCGCATGTTCACTCGACATACTCGGGGCCCTGGACGCCCGCGGACTCACTGCCGGACTTTTACGTAGTCGAGCGCCAGGTCCGTTTGCGTGAGTGAGGCGTACGATTTCTCCCCGTTCATGGCGGTCACCAGACGGGGAAGTCGACACCGAGTTCGGATGGCGGACGGGGTCCGAAGATACGACGCTCGGTCTCGGCGATCCGGTGGTCGTTGATGGATGCCTCGCGGCGGCTCATCAGGCCGTTGGACTCGAACTCCCACAGTTCGTTGCCGTAGCTGCGCCACCACTGGCCGCGGTCATCGTGCCATTCGTACTGGAAGCGGACGGCGATGCGGTTCTCGCGGAAGCCCCACAGTCCCTTGCGGAGTGCATAGTCGTGCTCGCGTTGCCATTTCGCGGTGAGGAGCTCGATGACGGCCGGACGGCCGATGACGTGCACGTCGCGGTTGCGCCACACCGAGTCCGGTGTATATGCGAGGGCGACCTTCTTGGGGTCGCGGCTGTTCCAACCGTCTTCGGCTGCCTGTACCTTCTGGAGCGCAGTGTTCAGGTCGAAAGGCGGGAACGGAGGGCGGGATTCGGTCATCGAAACGTGTCCTTGTCAATCGGTCAGTGCGGGGTTGCTCGGATAGGGCTTGTGGGCAGTCTCCCGAGCAGGGAACAAATGTCCAGCCACGAGGCGCTGCAGGGTGAACCGTGCAATTCGGCCGGTGTGTCCGTCGTCTCCGGGCCGGTCGGGTTCTCCCCATTCAATCTCGGTCGTGCCGGACAGGTGCAGGGTCCGTCCGGTGGCAAAATCGAAGAACAACAGGGCGGCTTCGGGATTCAGGGCGAGGTTGCCGAAGCTGTTGAAGAGATTGTTGCCCGGGTAGTCGGGCCACCACAGCCCGTGCTCGTCGACGCGTACGACCCCGGGTGGGCCGCCGCGGTGGGACGCGTCGGCTCCCCGATCGGGGTTCGCGGTGCCGAGGAAGAACGTATCGGCGCCTCGGATGAGCTCGCGATCTTCCGGCCCGAGTGTGGTCCCGTGTCGGATGTGATCGCGGTTGGCCCGGTTGAAGTTGGCGGTTGCAAGAAGGCGTTGATGAATGTACTTCGGGCAGTTGCCGTAGGCCTGCTCGACCTCAATGAGAAAAAGATTGCCGCTACTCAGGATGAGCATGCCGTTGATGCGCACCCGGCGCCGGGTGGCGAATTCTACCGTTGTCATTCCCACCTTCTGGCCTGCGGGCAGCCCGTGGAGTGGGTCTCCAGCGGGGATCACGGCATGGATCGCGACGGTGGTGTCGGACTGCACCTCAAGGAACCCGCGTTGGCCGACCAGAGGGGACGTCCAGAGCTGTCCTGCGGCGTCCCTCCCGGAGATGACGAGGAACGTTCGGTCGCTGAGGAATCTTGAGATGCCTCCCGTCAGGGCGACGGGTTCGAGCATTCGGGACAGCCGGGCCGCATCTTGTTCGACCCCGGCTTTGCGCTGCACGGCAAGCTCGCCGGCATGGAAGCCCACGTCGGCGAGCTGCTGCGTCCCTGTAATCGTCATCATCTCGGTGAAGCTCCAGTGGAGGCCTACAGCCCGACGACGGGCCAGTCGTTCTCTACATTGGCGAGCACGTTGAAGTAGTTGGTCAGGATATTCAGCGCGAGGTTGGCGACCAGCTCGCCGATCTCGGGGTCGGTCACGCCGGCGGTGCGGGCCGCTGCGATCGCATCGTCGTCCACGTCGCCCGCGTTCTCGGCGATCGTGTTGGAGAGCTTCAGCAGCGCGGCCACATGAGGGTCGCTCGACTCGGCGCGGCGCGCGGAATCCAGCTCGGTGGAATCCACCTTGGCGATATTGCGGCCGATATAGGTGTGGGCGGAGAGGCAATACTCACATCCGTTCAGCTGCGCGGTGGAGATCGCAAGGCGCTCACGCACCGCCGCGGGAAGGCTGCCAGATGCGACCGCAGAGGAAAGCGCGAGGTAGCCCTTGAGCAGCGCGGGGCTGTTGGCCATGACCTTCGTCATGTTCGGAACGAGTCCCAGTCCCTTCTGGACCTGGTCGAGCAACTCCTTGGCCACACCTGTGGCGGTCTCAGGCTGGATGGGGGCAAGGGTGGCGCGGGTGGTGGTGGCGGCGGCGGCGGTCATGTGCTTCTGTCTCCTATTTTGTCTCACGGATGAACTTGTGTACTTCCGTTAGAAGTTATAACACGATTGTTCTAACGCATGCAAGTAGATTCTTCCGTGATAGATTGGCTTTATGGAAAAGAGAGGGTCACAGCGCACTTGGGTCCTTGCGGAAGAACCGACACCGGTGCGATTGATGGCGACTATCTGGGCGGACACGGAGGGTCTGCACGATGACTTCGCGGCCCCGTCGGACGTGGACTCATGGCTGGATGCTGTCGGCGTCGACCTTGAGGGTGTCACGGCCACGCAGGAGGAATTCCAGAGTGCACTGGATCTGCGAGACGCGGTGCGCAGACTGGCAGCCCACGTCACCGACGATCAGCGTTCCGAGGCAGCATCGACCGTGGCACACGTGGATGATGCTGCCCGAATTGTAAACGCGACGGCCAGCGAGCGTACGATCCCGCTGCTGCGGCTCAATGACGGTCGTCTCGAACTTGCGGCCGATTCCGTAGCGTCACCGGTGGGTGCCGGCCTGGCCGAAGTGGCCTATGAAGCCCAGCATCTACTTGGCGCGAACGGCTCCCAGCTGCGAGCTTGCTACGCGCCAGGCTGCGTGCTCTACTTCTTGAAAACACACCCACGACGGGAATGGTGCTCTGTTGCCTGCGGCAACCGCGCCCGCGCGGCACGGCACTACCAGTCAATACGTTCCGCGCGCGTCGGACTGGAGCGCGCGAGCCGCTGACGCACGCGCGATCCGTGAACTCCTTCTCGACGATCAAGAAGGCGGGAGTGCGATATGCAGGCCCGCCTTCGACCGGCGGTGTCGGCATGAATGCCTATCGTTCATGCACGAGATACGTGATGGGCCGGTCATCGTTCCGGCGGGAGCGAATGATCCGATCGTTGCGCAGCGGCCATCGGAAAGTGAGCACTATCAAGCTGCTGACGATAAGGCCTACCCCCGCCCATCCCAGGGTTGGGAGCCGTTCCCCCACGATTACGACGGCGAGCAGGGCCGCGACGACGGGCTCGACGAGGGTGAGGACGATCGCTGTGCTGGCGCGCACCCGGGCGAGGCCCATTCCGAAGAGGACGTAGCCGGCGAACATCGGTATGACGGCCAGGTAAATCCCCACGGATGCAGTAGACCACGAGGAAAGAATGGGGAAACCCGTGGCTAAAGCGACGGGCATTAGAAGCACCCCGGCGACGCCAAAAATCAAGCCCATCGCGGGACGTGCCGGAACGCCGGTCTCGATGACGCGGTGCGCGGCCCATGAATACAGGGCGTAGGTGAGCCCAGCGAACAGGCCAAGACAGGTACCCAGCTCAGAATCGAAGGCGCGCCTTGCTGCGGGAGTCACCGACTCGGGGTAACCGAACGACTGCTTCACAATCCGTCGCCCAGCTCGAGAGCGAGCTGTTTGGCGACCTTGAGTTTGCGGCCATCGCCGGCGAGACCCGCCATAGAGCCTTCCAGAAGAAACGAGAGATGTCGGGTGAGCTTGTTGATACGGTCGCCAGCGTCAAGAGCAGCCAGATGTGAGCGAAGGGTGTTCTCGACCACGTCCTTGTGGCAACGAACAAGTGCCCGGCCAGCATGCCCGGCGGGAAGCTCGGCGGCCGCATTGAGTTGGCCGCAGCCGCGGAACCCGTTCTCGTACGCCAGTTCTGTATGGTCCAGGTGCGCATCGACAACAGCGCCAATAAGTGCTCTGCTCCCCGATACCGCTTTCGCGCGATCGGCGTAGAGTCCTAACCAGTCTTCTTGGCGAGCTTGAAGATATGCCTCGACGAGATCCGCTTTAGAATCGAAGTTGTTGTAGAGGCTCATCTTGGCAACACCGGCGTCCACGGTGATGGTGTCAATACCGGTCGCAGCGATCCCGTCCGCGGAGAAACGGCGAGCCGCTGCGTCCAGGAGGCACCCACGCGCTGAGCCTCGCCGTCCGTGCGGATCTGAATCCGGCGTCGCCGCGTGACTCCTAGATAGGTAGATCCACCTATTTTTTAGGCTGTTCGTCGTCAGAACGGAACCGTCAAAAGACGGGCGCCCACAAGCAGGCTCTGAGTTTCATCACTCATGGCGTGTCCCTCTGCTCTCGAGGATGGCGCGGTAGCCCTCGCGATAGCTCGGGTAGGTGAAGCCGAATCCCGTGTCGAGCAGACGCTGATTGCGGAGGCGTTTGTCGCCGCCGCGCCGACTGTTGGTCTCCACGACGATCGGCACCGGCAGACCAAGCTCGCCGGCGAGAAAGTTCAGCACATCAATGCCGACGACCGGGGCGCTGTCCACACCGATGTAGAGCTGAGCCGGCGGTTCCACACGCGTCATCAGGTGCACGATCGCGGCTGACGCATCGTCACGATGGATGCGGTTCGTGTGACGTGACAGCGCCGACACCGTGGCGCGTCCCGCGCGCACCTGAGTGATCAGTCGTTCTCTGCCTGGTCCGTAGATGCCGGCCAATCGGAGCACGACGGCCTCTGGAATGCGTGTGTGCAGCATCCGTTCTGACGCCAGC
The DNA here is from genome assembly GCF_004402785.1 of Cryobacterium algoritolerans. Lineage (GTDB taxonomy): Bacteria > Actinomycetota > Actinomycetes > Actinomycetales > Microbacteriaceae > Cryobacterium > Cryobacterium algoritolerans. The sequence continues at coordinate 10,122 of NZ_SOFP01000027.1, read as the reverse complement.
AGGACGGCCGCGGTACCCGGTCGGGGATTCGTCGGCGTCAGCTCGTCGACCCAGCTGCCGTCGTTCACGTCGTAGACGGCCGTTGATGACACCAGCAGCACGCGTCGCGGCGTGACCGGGGCCTCGTCGAGGGCATCGAGGAGGTTGCGCAGCCCGTTGACATAGGCCGTCGTGTACGACTCCGGCGTGAGGCTGTCGGCGGCAAGCGCCACGATGACGATCTCGGTGCCCAGTGGCACGACCGGCTTCTCCAAGCTGAGGTCGATCGACCTCCCCGAGATGGCCGAGGGTAGCCGGGAAGCGTCGCGGCGCAGGCCCACCACGTCGTGCCCGAGTTCCACGAAGCGCAGACCGACCTCGGTGCCGAGGTCACCGCATCCCGCAATGAGTACCGTCATATCTCTCCTCCGGTCGCCCGGGCCTCGCCTGCCTGGCCGAAGGTCGGTGACACGGCAGCAAGAACGTACGCTCAGTGTATGAGCCTGCTGCGCCCCGCCGAACCGTCAGATATCCTCGAAATCCTTCGGCTCGTTCTCGAACTCGCCGTGTACGAGAAGGAACCAGACGTGGTCGAGGCGACCGAAGACGGATTCCGGGCGGCACTTTTCGGAGAGAGCCCGGCCGTCTTTGCGCTCGTCGTCGATGGCGCGGAAGAGGGCACCTTGGCCGGGGTGGCGATCTGGTATCTCACGTTCTCAACCTGGGAGGGCGTGCATGGAATTCACCTCGAGGACCTCTATGTGCGGCCCGCGTACCGGGGAAGTGGGTACGGCAAGGCATTGCTGGCCCGCCTGGCCGCGATCTGTGTAGAGCGCGGCTATGCCCGGCTCGAGTGGGACGTCCTGGACTGGAACGAGCCGGCAATCGGCTTCTACCAGTCGCTCGGGGCTAGCCCGCTCGATGGCTGGACCACGTATCGGCTCGACGGCGACCCCCTGCGTCACGGCGTTTAGCGTGGGGCTTCCGGCCCGCACGGGCATCGACCTCGCCGTTGTTTCGCCGGCCACCCGAGCTCGGAGTATGTGGGACCTGATCGCGCTTCTCACCGGCGATTCGGCGTCGATGCCTACCTCGGCGTTCGCCGTCATCGGGCTGACCGGGCCATATCATCTTTCGTGAAAGTGAGCACGGCCATGTTGTGCGGCAGAGCCCCGGTGGTCAGCACTCGTTCCGGACTCACGCCGTGCTCGATCGCGCGGCGGGCATTGTGCCCCCGCGCAGCTGCCGAAAGATGACCTGGTTCCAGAGTGACCCCACTGAGGTTTTCGCGAGAGCTTCGCGTCCCACGGGCGATCTCGTCGCGGATTATCTGCGTGTACCGTTCGAATTCGGTCTGGAACTCGCTCTCGCTGTCGTAGGCAGCGACGACGACGTTACGACGCTCGCGCCGTGCGAGGTCGAACCGGTAGTGATGGAGCACCCATCGCCAGATTGTGTCGTCGTTACGGTCGACCTCGGCCACTAGCCACTCCTCCTAGGTAAACACTCGTTCCGTGCTTGTGGGTAGTGGGGTGAGGACTGGTTGGAAGCCGAGGGATTCCATCCGCCGCAGCAGCCCGGATCCTGTTAGGGAGCTCCTTGAGGGGTTCGCCGCTATCTGGCCACCGAGCGTGGCCTGGTGGAAAGTTCGATAACGGCCAACGTTCGTATCGCGGAGAGTTTCTGCCGCACGTGCGGCACCCCGCTGGAGGACTTGTCGGCGAAGGAAGTCACCATTTATATTGCGCAGTTCTGCGCACGCTCCAGTGTGGGGTGGTCAAAGAAGGCGGTGACCGCGATGGCATCGTTTCTGCGGTTCCTCCACATCACCGGCGTCACTTCCCGGTCGCTGGCCGAGGCACTACCCCGGGTTGCCGGGCACCGCCACGTGGTGCGTTGTGAACTGACCGAATCGGATTTTGCCCGAATGCTGGCCGGCTGCGACTGCAGCCGAGACGTCGGGTTGCGTGACAGCGCGATCCTGGCGATCCTCTGGCGGTTGAGGCTGCGCCGCAGTGAAGTAGCCGGGTTGCGCGTTGATGACATCGACTGGCGCCATGGACTTTGCCGACCTCGACGCCCCAACCATCGGGGCGGTTTTGAGTTATCTGGAAGCGGAGCGGGGCAACAGTACACGCCGCCGAAATGCGCGCCTGGCCGCGATCCATTCCCTGTTTCGATTCGCCGCCTTGCAGCATCCCGAACACGCCGATTCGATCTCACGGGTTTTGGCGATCCCGCCGAAACGCTTCGATCACGGGATTGTGGAGTTCCTCAGCAAAGAAGAAGTGGAGGCGATCCTCGCCGTCCCCGACCGCGACACCTGGCTTGGTCGTCGCGACCACACGTTGCTGAGCCTTGCCGTTCAAACCGGAGCCGCCACGGCACCGCCCTGAGCAGCGACGCCGTCGAGTGGATGGTGAGCTGAGCAAATACGCTGCCGCTGCACAAACATGCCGGTCCGCACCCCAACTCGGCATAATCACGTCCCCCCGCTATAGCCGCTGAAAGGGTTGTCGTTTGCCCCAGGAAGACTGCCGAATGACTTCCCGCTGGCCGTGCGAAGCGCAGATAGTCCACATCCCTGGCTTCTTCCGTCGTCCGCCTCGCAGTCGCGGCCGAAACAAGCGCCGCGTGGTCGGCTTTTCCGGTCGTCAAAAAGTTGCGCGGGCAGCGAGATAAAGCGCTCCAACGAGTTCGGCTCGGCTTCCGTGTTCTGCCGCTGCAACGGTCATTCCTTGAGCTGTTGCAGGTTGCGCATACTGATCGATACCCAGTCTGATGCCGGTGAGAAGCGCAGGATTGGCCGTTCCGAGTGTGCCGCCGACCACTAGGAGACTGGGGTTGAGCAGGTTGCACAGCGAGGACAAGGCTTGACCCACAGTTCGACCGGCGTCGCTGAAGATGCGGTCCGTGATTTCGTCTGCGAAGGGGAGGCTGTCGATTCGGTCGATGGTGACGCCTTCATGACTGTGGGCTAGCTGCGCGACGACACTGTCGACTGAAACCACTGCCTCAAGACACCCTCGGCTACCGCAGCGACACAGCTCCGCGTTGTTTTCGAGACGATTGTGTCCTATCTCACCAGCTAATCCTGCTGAGCCTTTGTAGATTCGGCCTCCCAGAATGAGTGCCGCTCCGATGCCGTCGGAAATTTTCACGTAAAGAACGTCATCATGCCCGGATGCCACACCGCGACGATGTTCTCCGATCGCGCCGAGGACTGCATCATTTTCGACCCTCACGCTGTGCCCCAAGCGCCGCTGCAGCTCCGCAGCCGGATCAAGCCCGACCCAGCCCGACAAAACCGTGGGGGATCGGACCACTCCGCGTTGCGCGTCCACGGGGCCCGGGATACCCGCGACAATCGTGACAAGATCGCCGACTTCGTATTTTTTACATAACCGGTCGAGAAGCTCGCAGGCCGCATTCATTGCCTCCTGCGCGTTTATGTCGACATTCAGCAACGTCATGGCGCTCCCAATCTCCGCGCCAGAACCATCAGCCAGTGCCACGGAAATGTGCTTGTGTCCAAAATCGATACCCGCTACCCATCCCGACAATGGAGTCGGGAGCAGACGTAGAGCTGGTCGACCGCTCCCCGATCCCTTACCTTTCGCGAGAGGGTCGACCTCCACCACACGGCCTTCGCGTAAAAGCCTACGCACCAGGAACGTGACACCGCTTGGGGACATCGACGCCGATGAGGCTAGTTCTGAACGAGAAAGTCCCTCGGGGGCAAGCCGAATACGGTCGTAGAGGTCTTCAAGGGCCCTATCTCGCGGGGCGACAGCTCTGACATCGATCACCTGATCAGCATAGGCAGTATGGCGGTACTAAAAAAATCTTTTTTGCGATAAATGGCCAAAAAAAGGTAGAAATACAGTCTTTCAGGCATTGACTGACATGAAGATTCGCGCTTGACTTTCGCCAACCTCGGTTTTCGTGATTCTTCTGCGCAAAGCAGCAAAAAGACGCCGAGGATGCTTGCTTCCGGGTCGGAGACGACTCGGGAGAGCTGGATCAATCCTGTAATGGTGTCAGAGAGGACAACCGTGAATCAGATCAGCAATAAAGGGCGACGTGACAGGAGGGTCGAAAAGACCGCGCTGTCCATGTGCGCAGGGGGTATCGGCATTGCACTGGTGTTGAGTATGGCCTCAGGAACACTGGTCGCGGCCGCCGCGCAGCCAACCCCGGCGACCACCCCCGGGCTCTCACCGGCTACCGCCTCGGATGCCCCATTCACGAAGACTGTCTCATATCTTCTTTCCCAGATGACCCCGGGCGAAGAGGTTGCCGTTATCGAGCATGGCGACGATCCAGATAACCACGGCCAAGCTGGCTACCTGGCCGGGGTTCCCCGACTTGGCGTCCCCGCGATCCGGCACGCTGACGCCCTGGGCATCAACGTCTACGCCGACGGAACAGCGTTCCCCACCCGACTTGGTCTCGCCTCTTCCTTCGACCGCGATGCGTACAACGTCCTCGGTGAAGAAGTCGGAAAACAGGGGAGGGCTCTGGGCGTAGATCTCGTTTACGGTCCCCAGGTCGATATGGCGCGCTACCCTTCCTGGTCTAGGAATTTGACCACGAACGGCGAAGACGCGTACGTCTCCTCCCAATTCTCCGCGGCCGAGATCAACGGCATTCAGAGCACCGGTCTCATGTCACAGGTCAAACACGTGTCGTTCTACAACGGCCAAGATCGAGACACGCCGTCGCTGGTCGGATCACAGGCAGCCCACGAGCTTTACCTCGCACCAGCACAGTCCGCAATCCAGCAGGGCGGCGTCAGCTCGCTGATGTGCTCCTACGCGATCTTCCAGATTGTCGGCGAGCAAAGCGCACCACAGTACGCCTGCTCGAACTCCAATCTTCTCAACAACATCGTCAAGAACCAGTTCCAACTCAAGGGTTTCATCACGTCCGACTACAACGCCAGCAAGGCTACGTCGGACGTCCTCGCTGGGATGGACAATGAGTTCCGCTCCAGCTTCCTGTCGGCGTCCAAGCTGGTCCCACTCATCGACGTGACTTCATCATCGTTCAGTGCGCCATATGCCGCTGCGACGGCCAATGCGGTCGCGCGCATGCTGTACCAGTACGAGCGCTTCGGCCTGCTTGACAACAGCAAGATTCCCGCTGCCTACCAATCGGGAGTATCACAGCACGGCGATGTCACATCCACCTACAACGGCACGAGCGTTGACAAGCAGAGTGGCGGTAATGTCGCTCTGGCGCTGGCCGAGGAAAGCGGCGTTCTCCTGAAGAATGACAAGGATGCTCTTCCCCTGTCGACGAACAAAACCGTCGCTGTCGTCGGCCCCACCTCGACGCTCCTGCCCGCAAGCCCTGGCGGCGAACGAGCTCGCGGCTTTGGCGACCAGGTCCAATACACCCCGCTCAAGGCCATCACTGCGCAGGTGGGTTCGGCAAACGTCACCTCCGCACCGGGCGTGGACTGGATCGGGGACACCGTCCCCACCGCCAACCTGAGAACGACGAACGACGCAAACGCCCTGCCCGGCCTTACCCGCACGAGCACCGTCGGCTCCACGACCGTGGATAGCACCATTGACGGCCAGCAGACGACCCTTGCCAAGGGCGTCAAGTACACCTGGACCGGTTACCTGAACGTCACCACAGCCGACACCTACGGGCTGCTTCTTCAGCGGCCATACGGGATCGACACAGGCAACAAGTCGGCGTATAACGGCGGCATCCAGCAGGAGGCCAGGTTCAACGCTCCGCCGGAGCCGCTCAGCCTCAGCGTTGATGATGCTGTGCAGACGATCGTGAACCCCGGAGGAAACATCCTGCAGAACGCATTCCCAGGCGGGGAGCGAGCGTCCAATGGCCAGTACCTCGGCAAGCAGAACCTGGGTGTGAGCCTGGAACTATCGGTCGGACTGCACAAGGTCAGCTTCACCTACAAACCGACCGTCACAACACCCACGGCACCAACGGTCCGCTTCGCCTGGGCCCCCCTGGCACAGAACACAGCCAAAGCAGTCTTGGCGGCGAAGACGAACGATGAAACTGTCATTTTCGTCGATGACTCCACCCCGGGGATCAACCAGGGTGCCGGACCGAACTCGTCTACGTCGGCCGCCCTTCGGAACCTCAACAAGACGCAGGTGGAACTCATCAACACCGTGAGTGGCGCAGCCCATGCGGCCGGCCACAAAGCCGTTGTCGTCCTCAACTCCGGAACCGCCGTGGCGATGCCCTGGGTCAATAACGTCGATGCTGTCCTCGAGATGTGGTACCCGGGCGAACGGGGCGGCGAGGCAACATCCAACCTCCTCTACGGGCTGGTGAACCCATCCGGCAAACTCCCGATGACGTTCCCCAAGAACGACGACTCCACGCCCTTTTCCAGCAACCTCGAGCGCACCACCGGGACGCAGACCGGAACGGAGACCAGACCTTCAATCAAATGGACAGACGGAGTCGATGTGGGCTACCGGTGGTACACCGACCCGACGGCGAACGTAAATGGCTATAAGCCGCTTTACCCGTTCGGTTTCGGGCTCTCCTACACGACGTTCCGGTACTCCGGTCTTCACGTGAAGAACGCGGAGGACGGCGGGCTTGACGTCACGTTCAACGTCAAGAACACAGGCAAGAAGGACGGAGCAGACTCACCTCAGGTGTACATCGGAGCTTCCCCAGATCTTGCCGTGCCGACTTATGACGCCAATGGCATCGTGACTGGCGGGTTCCAACAGTCCGCACAGAAGTTGGTGCAGTTCGACCACATCCAACTGGCCGCCGGTCAGTCGAAGACGCAAACCCTCCACGTCGACCGGCAGCAGGTATCCGCCTGGGACACTGTCGGTCAGAAGTGGGTAATTGGATCGGGTGACCGAACGATCAGCCTTGGCGCCTCATCCGAAGAACTCGTTTTATCGTTCACCCGGAAAGTGCGGTAATCCGTGTTTGCTCCCACGGTGTGGCCGCGGGAGGACAACGGCTCGCGCTCGACAACGTCTCACTGATCCTCGCGTAGCTCCTGTGGCTGGGCGGCCCACGCAAAGGTCGCCCAGCCACATCATTACCTCGGGGTTGTAAGCCTCCTACCGCCGGCCCAACACGGCTCCGCCTTGGGCCGGTGTGGTCTTGACCCCGTTCGGATGACGCGTGACCGGTTGAAGGATTACCCATTGATGTCGGCGGCGAGCCGGGATCTGGCACCGAAAGTGATCATCGGAGCGGAGACGCTGCGGAACGTGGGTTACCCACTCAGGTCATGTGCGACCGCAAGCGGACGATTTCAGCTGTGAGCTTGAAGGTTCGTCCAGATTCCGCCCACGGTGAGCCAGTTCCCTTCATCTATGCCCGTGCCCCCGGTGGCGGCGTCGGTTGGTATCGAGGATCTTCAATCCGCACCGCTCGCATTTCGTCTCAGGGTGACCCCGCGTTCTCTTTCACGTCGTTGCCGTGCCTGTCGAAGAGCGCCGTTAGTCGTAGAGGTGGGGCGGTGTTTGTGGGCATTGCCTGGCGGCAAGTGGACTGGAACCGACGTGGGCGGAGACCCTCCATGCCGGGCCGTGCGGGTATTCGGCTAGGAAATTCTCGAGTGTTTCGGGTGGGTCGACTTCGATGCCGGCCGCCTCGAGGCAGGTCGTAAGCTCGGTTGTGTCGTAGGCGTAGATGTAGCGGACCTGGGATTCGTTGAGCGGCACCATGAACTTGGGGTCGTTCGGGTACTGCGTGCCGCAGGTGTAGGTGGCCAGGGCGGTCGCGTCGGCGTTCTCTGGGCTGACGTGGCCCCCCAGGCCGCCGTCTGCGGAGGCCACCGCCTCAACGCCCAGCGCGTTCATGCATTCGGCTGTCACTTCGGCCCAGTTCTCGAGGGTTGTGTACCTGACGAATGCGACGTCCGGAAAGGTGAAGCCCGGAACCGCGTCCAGAAGATTCTCTCTCAGCTGTGCCTGTTGCTGATCCGCGATGATTTTCAACTGGATCGCTGAGGCGACATCCGCCGTCGGCAGCGGAAGCGGGATGGCAGTATCGACTGTCGCGGTGGTCGCTGGGGAAGGCGTTGCAGGCGACTGCGCACCTCCGCTCAGAAGGATCACGGCCAGTGCCAGACCGGTAACGGTGAAACGTTGGTTCATGGACGTATCTCCTGGCTTAGCGGTAGAAGGGGAACGTGCCGAGAATGGTGGTGCCGTTGCTGCTGTAAAGCGGGAGGGGCTGTCCGCTGGGATACTCCGCATGGAAGTCGGCCAGCCAAGACATGAACGCATCGCCGGTCAGGCCGCTCGGGCCGGCCGTGTCCGTGGTGAGGACGTACCCCTGCACGGGTGCCCCGCCGGCGTCGATCCCGACCGCGAAGAGCAGGTCGGGCGGGGTCGTGGTGTCCGGGGCCGGTGCGAATTGATTAGAACGGGTATGAAACTAGTTGCGGGGATGGTCTCGTGTGCCGTGGCCGTGTTCAATTCTGGATGCGCCCATACTTTTTTGGAGAGAGGACACGTGGGCGGCCGGTGATACCGGGCATGATCCGGTGGACGCGCAAACGAATTTGTCACGTTTGGGCCTGAACCAGACATGAATAGGTATGGACGATCCAATGGACACGGTAGAGGCCCGCATCCGGGCGTTAGGGCAGATTCGGCTCTCCGAGGAAGCCCACGACGCGACAGACGCACTGAGCGTGATGTTTGAAGACCCAGAAGTGCGCGCCCTGGTCGAGCCAACACGTCGACGGCGCTTCAGCGCCTTGTCCCGGAGGCACCGCGTCGTGATCGGCAGCCTCGTCGCGTTGGCCGGCGTGGGCGTGGCTGTACCGGCCGTCGTCATCACTTCCTCGTTGCTCGCTCGCACCGGGGAGTTCGGTGATCCGTCGACGAGCACTGAGGTGGACGACACGGAATGGATTGCTCTCGGGGCTGCGGATGCCCCCCAAGTCGTCGTCGATGCCTACCCTGATTATCTGACGCTGCCGCAGGGAACGCCAAAGGAAATGGCCATCGCGGATGTCTCTCGCATCTTTGCGAGGATGAGTGCTGAGGCTGGCGGCCAGGCCCGGGCGCAGGAAGGTCTGATGACACAAACGTACGAAACCTTCGCGATGTGTGCGTGGACCGAAAAATGGCTGACCGCGCACAAGTCCTCCGCCAAAGCAGATGAAGCCCTCGCCACGTCCTGGCTTGGTAACTTTGACAATTTCCGGACGTTCGTAGCCAACGACGGTGGCGGCGTCAAGGATCGGCTGACGGTTGTCGCTGCCGCAGCAGTCGACGGCGATGTGGAGACCATGCAAGATTCATCCGGTGAGCTAGGTTGCGACTCGCGCCTCCGCGGGGGAAATCGGTGAGTCACGAGTCCACGGCGGAAGTGACCACTCAGGCCGACGCTGCGTGCATTGAAGCTTTCATCCGTACGGTTGCGGATGAGCTTCTCAGATACTTTGCGCGTCGCGTGTCACCTCACGAGGACGCAGCCGACTGCCTCTCCGAAACCCTCTTGGTCCTGTGGCGGCGGCGCGAGCGTCTCCCCATCGAACACCGTGAGCGGAGAGCGTGGAGCTACGGGATCGCTCATCGTGTTCTGGCCGCTCACCGGCGACACAGCGTGCGGCAGCTCTCGCTGACACACCGCCTCCGGGAAGAGCTCCGTCACCGTCCAATCGCCGCTCAATCCACTGATGACAGTGCCATAGNAGGAGGTCGTTTACCCCGGCGCAGAAACTTGATCATTTGGCCGCGTATGAGGCCGCCATCCAGAACAGCGGAGGTGGTGCCTACCTGCGGGAGCAGGGGATCTATTCCTCGCAGATCACAGAGTGGCGAAAACTCCGCGATGCCGGTGTGTTGGCGGGGAAGAAGCCCGGGGAGAGGATTGGCCGGTTGACGCCGGAGCAGGCCGAGATCGCACGGTTGCGGCGCAAGTTGGAGACGACGGAACGGCGCCTGGCGAGAACGGAGGTCGTCTTAACAATTGTGGGAAAAACACAAGAGCTGTTGGAAGATCTTTCCAGGAGCTCGCGGGACGAACGACCGCACACGAAGCCGTAATGCGCGCCTACCGGCAGATCACAGCTGCGGGCTGGCCGACCCGTGACGCGGCCGAACTCGTCGGCGTCGCCCGGGCCACGGCGACCCGGAAACCTACCGTCCCGGTGCCCGT